>JAHFSY010000095.1 GCA_023269615.1 Verrucomicrobiota bacterium | reverse complement strand
AGGATTTTTGCGCCGCTCTCGCCGCTGTAACGCGTGGCGATCGCCGACAGGCCGCGGGCGATGTACTTGAAGGCATCTGCCCACGAAATCCTGTCGAACGTGTCCGTCCCGCGTGAATCAAATTTGTATTTCGCGCGCAGCTCCTTGGTGAGCTGGGGGAAGCCGTCATCCGCCCAGCGCCTCCAGCCGCGCCGCACGATGGGATGCTTGAGCCGGTGAGGGCCGTACACGATGCGGTGGAAGGTGTAGCCCTTCGCGCAATGACGCAGCCCCCAGCCGGCCGAAGCCTTGTTGCCGTAGAGGTCGCAATATTTCTGGATGTCATATTGCTCGCCCATGCGTACGATCACCCCGTTGCGCACATGGGCGGTGACACGGCAGTTGTGGGTGTCATTGGGCGCGCACACCCAGGAGAACGAGGAATCGTAGGCGTACTGGTCGCGATACAGTTTCTCCCAGTCGCGTGTCGGGTAAAAGGAGAGGGGGTTTGCAATCGTGGATTGCGCCTGGAGAAAGCGCAGCGGCAGCATGTTGGCGGCGTACACGGTGGCGCCGGCCAGCGCGCTGCGCTTGATGAAATCCCGTCGGTGGATCGTTTCTGTATTCATGGTGTGAGATCGGTTCAGGGTTCGAAATGGAGTTGATACCAGTTGCTGATCACCTTGCGCCCGTTGCGGTCGCGGTTCTGGCCGTCCCACACCGCGAAAGCCACCGGCTTGGATTGTCCAACCTCGAAGGCCACGTCATCCTTGTCGCCCGGCCTGAGGTCGCGCACGAACATCAGGTTCCAGAAGCCGTCACGCCACACGCCCTTGCCCATCACGTTCTGGCCCGAGGACGGCTGTGATTTCAACGTGCCGAAGCCATGGGCGTTCGCATCCTCGACGGAGGAGGTGTGCGGCTGCGCCACGAGGTTGCCCGCCGCCTCGGCCGTCCGGTAGAGCGTCTTCGTCTCCGGATAAAGGTCCGCGTGCATCGAGACGTAGGCCGTGTTCACATCCGGCCGCTGCCCCTCCACCTCCTGCTGCCAGCTGGCTTTCCAGTGCCAGAGGTTCACCGGGTTGTTCGCGTCGCCCATGCCAAGAAACGGCGTGGTTCCATTCATCGAAAACTGCATGGCCGCCGCGTCCTGGAAATCCTGGATGCGCACCGCCGCGCCATCCATCGAGGGATCCCGCCACTGGAGCAGGATCGCCACCCGGCGGCCGTCATGCAGCGCGCGCACCGCCACGGCGGGAATCGGCGACGCCTCGGGCCAGAGCGGATTCAGCGGCACGCGTGTCGAATCCATCGTCTCCCAGAGCGGATCGCCCGGGTCGGTTGGCAGCGAACGCGTCGCCCTCATCGCGTGAATGACGCCGTCCGCCGGCGCCAGGATGTCGTTGATCTCGGATTCCTTGCGGCGGAGCGACTGGATGTATTGCACCACCGCCCAGCGCTCGCCCGGCTTCATCGCGTCATCGCCAAAGGTCGGCATCGGTGTTCCCGCCATGCCGGTTGCGATGCGCAGGTAGAGGTCATGCCCGGTGTGGCCGCCCCGGAAGGATCCCGAGTTGAAATCGCGCGGACGGAGGGGCATTCCCGCATTGTCCTTCAAGCCCTGGCTGGAAGGACCGTCGCCCACGCCCGTTTCACCATGGCACGCCGCGCACTTGAACTTGTCGTAAACCAGTTTCCCCTGGGCAACGGTTTCGAGGGTCGCTGGTGGCTCGGGCGGAACCTCCATCGGCGCCTCCGGCTTGTGTTCATCAAACCGGCTGACACGCTTGCCGGAATCATCCGTCGTTGAAGTCAGGACCTTGATGTATTGAACCACATTCCGCCGATCCCTTTCGGAGAGGAAGGTGAAGCTGGGCATCGAACTGCCGGGCAGCCCGCGCGTGATGGTTTGAAAAAGGTCTTCATCCGTTGGCAATGAATTGCCGGGCGTGGACTTGATTTTGAAAAGTCCCGCGCTGAAGTTTCGCGGCTTGGGATAAAGCCAGACCGCAGCCGGGCCGTTGCCCTCGCCGTTGTTCCCATGGCAGGCCGCGCACTGTTGCGCGTACACGACCGCGCCTGCCTCCAACGGGGGAAGTCCCTCCGTGGATTTCATTGCGGGTGCGACCTCCTCTCTTTTGGAACATCCCGCGAGCGCGATGACCAAGGCTATTAATAAGTAAATCGAATGAATATGTGTTCTCATTATTAGAAATATAAATGAGATATCGCTGCTCGACATTGATGTAGCTCAATAAGCGGCGATCTGCCGCCGGTCGATGAACCGGCCTGCCTGGAGAAGTTGCAGTCGCACAAGGATCGCAGTCGCATGGCAGCTACCATGCGCCACAGCCCGAAACCAAGCTCCACGTGCCTTGCCCAATGAGAATCTTTTCTTGGCATCTCCATGCCACGGAAGGAGCAGACCCGGGACATCTTCCGCCACCGATCTCAGTGGATGGAACCCAGGATGCGCTGTCCCTCGGGGCTGATCATGGAGGGGTTCCAAGCCGGTGTCATCGAGAGATGAAGCAGGCACTGTCTCACCCCTTTTACCCCCAGCACTGCCCGCCGCATTCCAGCGGACAGTACCTCGTGCACGGGACACATCGGATTTGTCAGGGTAAAGGTCAGGTCAACCGCACCATCCTGTTCCCGGATGTCGTAGATCAATCCCAGGTCCACCACATTGAGACCGACCTCGGGATCTGCGACCAGTCGCAGCGCGCCGACAACCTGCTCAAGGAGCGTCGTGGGTTTGGTGGCGTCGTGAATGGTCATGAAACATCCCCGGCATGAAGCGGGCCATGCATCGCCGCCGATGGTCCGCCTTTCAGCCAGCGGCTGAGCGGACAGTCGTGGTGCCTCCAAATGTGGATCATCGGCGTAGCAAGATTGAAAACCGTCATGCCAATCCCCAGCGCCATCAAGCCCGCGGCCGCCTGCGCGAACGCCAGGGGCAGTTTGTCGCCCATCAGGCTGAAGCCCGCCGTGCTCCAGACCCCGGCCAGATAAACACCGAACGCCCATCGCCTCAGGCGTTCTGAATAAAGATCTGTGAGCTTCGGAACCGGCCGCAAGCCCACCTGTGGGGCATAGACATGGTACCAGACGAGGAAGGGAATGATCTTGTAGAGCATGGCGACGATGAAAAGGCTGATGAGCCCCATGAAGGCCAGCACTCCATAACTGGTCTGGCCCTGCGCCGTCCAGAATGTCAGCGACGGCCGGGGCCAGCTCAGCCACAGGCCGATCAGGAACAGCGGCGGCAGATGGGCCAGCGCAACGCGTGCCTGCTTCAACGCGCCGTCCAGGTTTGGGCGTTTGCGATCGCGGACAATCGCCAGCATTTCCCAGAGCCAGAACGAGAGTCCTGTTCCTGCGATCAACACTGGAATGGGAAGCCATGCCGCCTGCAAAAGGAGCCCGATGAAAATCCCGATGATCCCCATGTTGAGGTAGAGATAAGCCATCCATGCGCGCCGCGTGTTCTGGATTTTCGAAAGTGTAAACATCGGGACCAGGCGGTAACTGACGCCGATCATCATCATCACGATCCAGCCCATCGCCGCAAGATGGGCGTGGGCGTGAATGGCGCCGAGCACACCAAACGGGGAGAACATTCCCAGCTTGTCGTGCATGAGATATTCGCCGGCCAGAAACGTGATGGCAAGATAGGCGAGCGCGGTTGCGAGATGGATGGAGACGAGATCGTGCGCGGGCATCTTCCGGAGGGTGCGTGCCATGTTGTAGATGAACAGGGACAGCCCTGCGGCCACAAGACTCCCAAACCAGAGCAGCACATGAAAATTCCAGATCCAGAAACTCGCGACCATTCCCGTGACGCCCGTGGCATGGCACCAAAATGTCCAGCGCGCGAGGCGCGCACTGTGGAGAGGCACGCCGAGAGCGACGGGCACCAACTGGATCGCGGCGCCAAGGATGATGGTCGTGATCCAGCCCAGCACGACCAGATGGGTGAGGGCGACCGTGTGGTGCGTGTAGTGGTGCTGCACCAACGCATCCTGTGCCAGGAATGGAAGGGCCGCGCCAAAAACCGCCAGCGAAACCAGCCCGTACGCAAAATAGCGAAGCGGAAGCGTTGTGTTAACGGGAGGCGGAAGCGTTTGCGGATTCGTGTCCATGCCAGATCTGGGTGATGAAGCTGTGGTCGTCCTGCTCCGTGCAATCGTAGGCAAACCCCCTCGATTCGAGCTGTTCGAACAGGTGCATCGGCTTGCGTTCGCTGCGCATGCGCAGGCGCTGACGCTTTTTCAAATGCGCCAGTGCTTCCAGTGTTCTAACCAGGGGCTCCGGCGGCTCAAGCCCCCGCGCGTCCAGTACGATGTCTTGCTCATCACCCCGCAACACCACGGGCGGTGTTGCCATCATGCCTCTCTTGAATTCAACGCGCCAGCTTCCATCGGAAACCTGGCGGGAGGTGTGCGAAAAACCCTGCTGCCCCAGTTTGGCAAACAGCGGGTGCGGCTCGAACGGAACCAGCAAAATGAAGGGCTGCCCCGGCTGGAGGCGTTCCACGGCTGATTCGATGGCGTTGCAGGGTGAGCCGCCCTTTTCAAAAATGGGACGCACGTCCAGCACGAGCGGTTCAGGGGTGGAACAACCTGTGCGCAACACGATTGGCTCGCTGCGAGGTTTCTGCATCTTGCGATCAGGAGTGAAGCCGGGATCTCGGAAATCACCCTTGGTGATGCGGACTCGCCACACCCCGGGACCGCGCTCAAGATATTCCCATTGAAAATGGCCTACATACTCGGCTGCAAACTGATAATAGAGCGGCAGGGGATCATGGTCGTTGACCAGAAGCAGTGAGCGCTCTTCCTCAAGGCTCTGCCACTCATTGAAAATGGTGGCGTGCTTGGATCGGGGTGGAATGACCCTCACATCAATCAGAATGTCGGGCTGGCTGGTTTTCATGATTTGTCCTTTTGTCTGCTGCAATAAATATGTCCCGCGGATGCAAGGAGAGCCTTGATACAAATCAATTTTCTCCCTTTACTGCTGCGATCCTTGACGCGCCCATGGATCCCCTCATCGCCCGTTTTTCCAAAATCCTGAGTGAGCAGGTGGGGAATGCAGCGCGCTCCAAAACCTGCTCCAAGGGTGTGTTTGTGTTTACGGAAGGGTCAAAATATTTCGGGCCATGGATCCTGCACAAGGGCGTGGTGGTGCTGGTCAAGTCCTCCAGCACTGGAAAAGAACAGATTGTGCGCCAGGTCGAGACTGGGGAATGGTTTGCGGAGGTGCCCATTTTTCGCAACGTGGATTGGTATCCCATCAATGCCCGCTGCGCCACCAACTGCGAGCTGACCCTCCTGCCAGCCGAGGAGGTGAAGCGTGTCCTCCAGAAAAATCCGGAACTTGCCTGGATGGCAGCCTGCGCCCTTTCGTGTCGCATCACTGAATTTCGCGACATCATCTTCGACCTCACACTCGCCGAGGCAAAACAGCGCCTGCTGCGATATCTCCTGCGCCGGCTCGAGGGCAAACCCAACGCCATGCTGGGAGTCGTGCGCCTGGGCATCAGCCACCAGGACCTCGCCTTGCTGCTGGGTATCCGCGCCGAGAGCCTTTCCCGTGCGCTCACCGAACTTGAATCTTCCGGAAAACTCAAGCGCCTTTCCCGCCAGACATTCCAGCTGTTCCTCAAGAACATCGAGGCGGAAGACCGCGAACTCTGACCACGCTGATTCATGTTGCAAAGGCGGGAAATCCCATGTGCTCCACGTAGAGGTCCTGAAATGATGCATCCTCATTGGGTGAATGGTGTGCGATCCGTTCGCGAATCTGACGGTAGGATCCGTCGTCGTCATGGTGGGTGAAGAGGGCGAGCTTCGCGCCGAGGAGCGCGCTGTTGCCAGCCGGTTGGATTATTTCCTCTGGAAAATTGATCAGTCCGATGCGACGGGCGCTGGCGAGGTTGAGATAGTTTCCAAACGCCCCTGCGAGATGAAGCCGCTTGAGCGCGGAGGGCTCGGCGCTGAATTGTTTCAGGACGATGCGGATGCCGGCCGCGATCGCTCCCTTGGCCAGCTGCAGTTCGCGAATATCCGTCTGCGTGAGGACCACCGAGTCGCGGAGGGACAGATGCCCCCGTTCATCTGCGAGGCGCCCACTTTCACGAAGAAGGCCCAGCTCCAGCGCGGCGGCTGCCGCATCCACGAGCCCGCTTCCGCAGATGCCTCTCGCGACACCGTTGCCGATCACGTGGCAGCGGAGAACCCCTGCTTCGGCATGGACTTCCGAGATGGCTCCGGTGGATGCGCGCATGCCCATGGAAATGCGTGCGCCCTCGAATGCCGGTCCTGCCGCAGTGGACGCGCACACCATGCGCTCGCGGTTGCCGATGACAATTTCGCCATTCGTTCCGAGATCCACGAGGCCAACCAGTTCCTCGCTCTCATGAATGCGCGCGGTGAGGATCCCCGCGAGAATATCGCTCCCGACAAAGCTGCCGAGGCAAGGGAGGAAGCGGATCGCCGGATTTCCCCCCACATTCCACCCCAGCTCGTTGGCGCGAAACCGTCGCAGCCCGTCCTGATCGGTTTCAAATGGAGAACGCGACAGCGGCTCGAGGCTGGCTCCGCAAAAGAGGTGATGCATCACGGTGTTCCCCACGATCACCACGTGGCGCAAGTCGTCAGCCCGGACTTTCGCAGCCGAGATCAGTTCCGAAACGAGGCGGCCGAGGCGGGCCCGGATCAGCTGCTCCAGCTCGCGGTGCCCGCCCCGCGCCACGGCAAAATCAATGCGGCTCATGATGTCTGCTCCATGCCGCGCCTGGGGATTGAGAGCGCTTCGCACCGCCATCACCCGGGCGGTGCGCAGGTCGAGCAGTTGAGCCACGAGGGTGGTGGTTCCGAGGTCGATGGCCACGCCCAGTCCCTCGCGGGGCGTGAAATTGAACTTCGAATGATCGCCGAGAATGGTCGCTTCCCACTGGGCGACCTCAAGCGTGAGATTTTCATCGGCGCTATTCTGGCACGAGAGACGCCAGCCCTCGTCAATCCCCGTCCGACCCAACACCCTCTCCTGCTCGGGCGTGGACGGCAGGGAGCCTTGGAGCACTTTTACGCGGCAGCCTTTGCAAAGTCCCCGCCCGCCGCAGGGAAATTCCACGCCGTGCGCGAACAGAACGTCCTGGAGCGGGGTGCCGGCTTCGACCTCGAAGGTTTCACCCAGCGGCTGCAACTCGACCCTCACCTGTCTACTCATAGCGTCCAAACTCCTTCACGGCCTCAACCAGGGCGATGATGTTTTCCCACGGCACTTCCGGCTCGATGGCATGTGTGGGCGCGATGATGAGCCCTCCTCCTTTGCCAGCCGTTTCCATGCGCAAGCGGACTTCGCGCCGAACATCTTCCGCACTTCCAAAAGGCATGGTGGTTTGCGTGCCGATGGTCCCCCAGAAGGAGAGACGATCGCCGTACTTGTTCTTGAGCTCAGCCGGATCCATGCACTCGGGCTGGACGGGATTCAGGATATCAACGCCAATCTCGATGAGGTCTGGGATGATCGGGCGAATGTCCCCATCGCAGTGATAGAAAACGAGGACGTCTGGCCGAACCCGGCGGGCGGCGGCCACGACGCGTCCGAGGCGCGGCTTGAGCCAACGCCTCCACATGGGCGCGCTCAAGATCATTCCGCGCTGCGAACCCACATCGTCCCCCAGGCAAACCATGTCCGCGCCCAGCTCCGCATATTTGGCCGCTTGAATTTCACGTTTTTGCGTGATGCGATCCAGCAGCGTCCCGGCGAACCCGGGGTTATCCACAAAATCCATGAGGAGCAGCTCCATGCTTCGCATGAACCAGGCGATCTCGAAAATGGTGCAGGGCATCCAGGCCGTGGCCGCGAATCCTGCCGACTGGAATTCCCGGATCTTTCGTCCAAGGTCCGTGTAGCGATAGTCGGCATCAATGTCGGGAAGCGGATAATCCAGGGCGTCCTGCTCCGAGGTCAGCTTGAGCATGGGATACAGAAAACCTTCAAGGTGCGAGTGCTCCGCCCGCCCGCTTTCCGTGGGGAGATGCCCGATGCCCCATTCATCCACCGTGGCGTTCGGGGGAAGCTGCGAATGGTACTTCGTGAAATCGACTTGGTGGCGCGTTGGTTCAATGCAGTCGCCACGGATGTCCACGCCGAAATACTCGAGTGGATTCACAGCCCCCGTTTTTTTTCTGAAGACGTCGAGTTGCACGGGCGTGAAATCCGTGAGGGCGAACGGGACGCGGTCCGGCTTGCGACGGTGCATGGCCTCGAGAACTCGGGTGCGGCTGTTCATGGATCAGTAGCAGCCATATTGGTCGAGCAGCCGGATGATGAGCTTGTAGCTTTCCCAGCTGACGGTGGGTGGAACGGAGTGGTCGGCGTGATAGGCGTAGCCCTTGCAAGCCATGCCGGCCGCGAACTTGGCGCGCACCTCCTCCTCGATCACAGCGGGATCGTTGCCGCCCACGATCGCCATGTCGATGTTGCCGAACATCGCGAGTCGGGCGCCGTATTTTGGGGCGAGCTGACGGACGTCCATCTTCGCCTTGGCCTCCAGCGGGTGGAGCATGTCGAAGCCGGCCTCGATGAACATTTCGATGATGGAGTTCACATTCCCATCCGTGTGGTAGATCAACTTCATTCCATGCTGATGCGCCCAGTCGGCGATCCGCTTGTGGTCGGACCAGACCAGCTGGCGATACATCCGGGGGGAGCAGAACGGCCCCTTGTTGAATGCCATGTCTCCGTAGATCCATAGGCCATCTGGCGCAATTCCCTGTTTCACGACCACACCAAGGTCAGCCAGGAGGCGATCTGTCAGCGTGTTCGACATGTCCTGAATCCAGTCGGGATCCTCGGCCATGGCGATCAGCATCACCTCGTCACCGAGGTAGCGGCGCAACAGCTCAAAGGTTTCCATCCCCCCAATCGCCAGCCATTGTCCGGATTCCCTTCCCTTCGCGAACACGGTCGCGATCTCAGATGGATTGCTGACGCCCAGGAGATTTTCCGCAATGGGAAGCGAGAGCACGAGGGGCTTGATCTTCTTTTCCCAGACTTCGCGGCTGCTGCATTCCCATGCAAGATGCTCCGGCGTCCCGCTGTGCCGTTTCCAGTATCGCATCTTCCCACCGTAGGCGTCACGCGTCACCCGCGTCTCCTCATCCTCGCTCACCGTCACCGGCGGCCCCGCAAAGGCCCGGGGGGTCACGCCAACGATGTCCTTGAAATCCGCCCCTAGAAATCGCAACGCCGCTTCGCCGTCGCCTTGAAACCCCTCCTTGTTCCAGCGCTCGAGTGTTTCCGGCCAGTACCAGTCGCTGCGCGGCACGCGGTCGTGGTCTTTTCTTTCGAACATGCGCTGCACGCGCTCGCGGCCGGTCATCATGGGTGTTTTCATAAAGGCCCGGCAATTTTCTCCGAGGCGACGATTCCCTCGTTGTACCGGGCCACCACCTTGTGCGCGGGCTGTACCACGAGAAACTCGCGGTCATCCCATTGCCCATCCACGAGGCGCTGGATCATGGAGATGTCTCCCTGGACCTTTTCGAATTTCCAGCCGCGCGCGGCCGCTTCCTCCTTTGTTTTGTTTTCAAACCGGCGATCGGGCTCGACGCCCATCTCGATGAACGTGTACTGGCCGTAGTGCTTTGCGTGATTGCAGAGTTCATCGAAAAGAAAGCGCGCGTTGTCCTCGCCGTATTTCCCGACGAGTTCCTGGTAGGTGTGGTCCATCCCGCTGCGTCGCTGGATGGAAAGCTGGCTCAGCTCTCCGCCATTCCGGTTTCTCTCGATCCACCCGCTGGTCTTGAAATAGACGCCGGGGTGCGAGTTGAAATAGTCGAGGTACCGCTCCTTGCTCCCAAGAAAGAGGGTGATACAGTCATGGGCGCGCGGAATGACGATGGGAATGGTGCGCGCGGTAAGCCCTGCGAGGCCGTTGTTGCACAAGCCGTATCCAAAAATCACCGCGTCGTACGCCGACTCATCCACGCTGTTCAGCGCGGCCTGCACCCGCTGAAGCATGCCGACGCATCCAATGTCATGCAGTCCCTTGGGCATGAACTGGATGTCCACCTGGTTCGGCGAGCGCGCAACCGCCGCGCACATCTCGCGGCAGAAGACCTCGCAGCTGATGAGCTTCAGCCGCATCCGTACCTCCCATGCCCGGCAACCAGTTCCCGCATCATGCCAATGCGATGTTCGCGCGCGTCCGGCGGCACCTGGTCTCCCGCGTTGGCGATCAGGCGGGGACTTTCATGACGCAGCTCCAGCCAGTCGAGGACAGCTTTTTCAAACTCATGGTCGGAGGCATCATGCGTCCAGAAATGCGGTGCGACACCTCCGGAGAGAATGACATCCGGTCCGGCCTCCTTGCGGCATTGCATCGGGGAAAGATCACCCGATGAACGGGGCGTGACGGCGTCAATGCAATCCACGCCGATCTCGGCGAATTCGCGCAACAGGCCCTTCATGCGCCCATCCACATGCACGGCGACATGTTTGCCGGCGGCGTGCAGGCGCCGCACCGCCTCCCTGTAATAGGGCTTGGACCACTCGCGGAAGAATCGGGGTGACTGGATGTCGCTGGAAAAATTATCTCCTAGCAGGATCACTTCGCCCGGACTTTGCGACAGCAGGTCAATGAGACGGAGGTTTGACCGGTTGATGTCATCGACCGCTTCGTGAAGCAAATCTGGATTGTCGGCTGCCTGGAACATGACCGCCTCGATTCCCATCCAGAGGCTGAGGAGATAGCCCATGGCGCTGTAGCCGGCGCTGAGGTACACGACGCCGAGATCGCCAACCTCCCCGACCCATTTCGCATAGCGATCCCACGCGGGCGTGAAACGGCGATCCTTCAACGCGCTGGCGAGGACGCGGATATCACGCTCCGTTTTTACCCCCCATTCGCCGATCGCCCATGAATAGGAAACGTCCTCCCAGACACGCGTGCGGCTGATGGAGCCGAGCGCCGTGTCGAAGCGCCATGCAATTTGCGCGCTCCCCGCGTCCTTGCGCTCGACGGTCGAGACAACATCTTCCGCCCAGGTGGTGTCGAAGAATGATGCGAGATTCGGAAGATAGAATCCCACGTCATGACGGCGGTGATACTTGATGAGGTCATGCTCGGGCTCGATATAGGCGACGCTCAGATCCCAAGGCTGGCGATTTTTGTGGTAGAACCAATGGGAGAGATCGAGCATGAACGGGACTGTTTCCGTGGGTTTCCCCCGGTAAACGGCAAGGATGTTTTCACGGTGAGTCATGTTCAGTCTCCAAAATGCCATGAATATCTTTCCGCATCGGCACGCGGCGCGTTTGGATCAATTTTTCCCGTGGGCATCAAATTGTGGAGTCCCTTGCCCCAGACGCGTTTGGCCTCCTCAAGATAGAAAAGATAATTCTTGAGCGACACATCCGGCGGGACGCGGTGGTCTGGGGTTGGGATGTAGCCGCCTTCCTCGACCAGCGGGGCGAGCCGTTCCACCTCCCGCGTGATTTCGTCCATCGAACCCGCGAGGATGCATTTGCCGACGCCGCCCATGAGGAGCATGTCGTGCCCATAACGCTTTCGGAATTCAAGCGGGTCGGCTCCCCATGTCCCGATTTCGATCGGGAACATGGTGTTGACGCCCGCTTCAAGCCAGAGCGGGGCGAGCTGCGTGATGTCCCCGTCGCAATCCACGAACACGACATCCACGCCGTAGCGCTTGAGGAGGGAAGTGATGCGCTGGTAATGCGGGACGAGCACCTCCTTGAACACCTTGGGAGACAACAGCGGCCCTGCGCGATAACACATGTCCTCCCACATGTTCACGGCTTCCGGGCGGACGCCCGCTTCGAGCAGGGGGGTGATGGAGTGGATCACGCAGTCGGCCAGCACTTCCACCATTTCCTCAAACAACGCGCGATCATCATAGACCAGCATGGAAACATTCTCCATGCCCATCCAGTCGCGCAGCCATCCGTAGAGGGATCCGGCGGAGATAAAAAGCGGGTAATCGCGGGATGGGTCGGTGAACTGCGTCACCCGCGCAGCCCAATCGGAGGGGTAGCGCGAGGGATCCTTTCCATCCAGACGGGGCTTGTATTCCTTCTCCCAACTGGAGCGATCCTTGAGAGTGTGATCGAGATGGCGGGGGATGGAGCCAAGAAACTTCCCCTGTTCCCGAGTCACGCCATCCAGGCCGCGAACGATTTCGGTCTCCCCCCGGTCCTCGAGCACCG
>JAHFSY010000094.1 GCA_023269615.1 Verrucomicrobiota bacterium | reverse complement strand
TTTTTCGTCCCGCATGACGCAGCATCAACAGAAACCGTCTTGAAGACCTCGGCATACTCGGCAAGACAGTTTTTCTCGAAGCGACTCTCGGCAAACTTTTCGCGCCAGACGCAGCGAGTTTCCCCGCCTTCACGATCATCTCTCCGCGATCAAAGAGCATTCGTGGGGGGTGCTGACTACAGGATCACCCAAGTATGTCCGTATGCACTCAAAAACCTTCGCCGAGCCAGTGTCCAGGCCTGCAAACTCTATCATGATGTTCAGGCAGTCGGGTTCCTCGCGCGAAAGCAGGCCGAGCTGCATAATCTTCGGGATTCTCTGAAGATATTTCTCTCGCCCTCGCACCACAACTCGGATGGGACGCCAAGAGTCGCTGACGCAGCTGCCGATCGAACCATCTGTTTCCTGTTCGACACGCGACATCCTTTCAACTCCAACAACATCCTGCCATTCAAATTTCGGATACCATCGTGGGAAATAAACAATTCCCGTCTCATCAACACTCAATACCAGTTTTCGGGAAAGGAGGCTGTAAAGTACACCCATGATGCCCGTCCCCACCAAGATCGCGAAGAAGACTTGAACGAACCCCGGCATAACCGGTCTGAAAAGACCCGTCAGAGCACCAAATCCCAACAGAATCGCGAGCATCATGAGAGCATAGGATTTTGAGGGATAGACGGAGCAACGCGTCCCAACGTCGGTCCCCCTCCCAATGGCAGTGGAGGGGGTGCTAATCCCCATCGAGCCATTAGAAATATAAAGTCCGGGCTCGTCGTCGCGCACCCTCTTGAAATGAGCAATGCCCCACCCGATGAATGCGGAGCCAGACAGCCAAAACCCCAAACACAACCACTTCACAAATTCAGGAGGAGCCTCGTTGTCAGGCATACGAAGCGTTCCAGCAAATGAGCAGAACGTTACGATACCGAACATCGACACCCACAGCGGAAGCATGACAAACTTCATCATGAAGATTGCTTCGGAAATCTTCGTGCGTAAGTTCGATGGAAGGGTCTCGGACATCAGCGACGAGGGTAGATCACACCCAGCACCCAAGCAAGCCCCTGTCATTCTCAACCCCATCGTACTTAATCCCAGGCTAATGTTCAGATCGGTCGATTCTGGAAAACGTTGCGAATCGATAATTCTACATGAAGCAAACACAGCACAGTCAATAGGGAGATTGTGAGTTGCGCGGCTTCCCCGCACGATGTACCTGCAACGAACATCCCCTGCCATTCTCATAGGGGGTCACCGTTGCCGTGATCTCCAGCACGGGGTAGCGCACTGTCGCAAGGCCGTGGCTTCGATACGCCTTCGCGAAAAGCTCCGTCTCCACCATGCCGGTCCAGTCGGCGATGGTGAGGAATTTCATCGGCTCGCCCGTCACTTGGTGATGCACCCGGGATTCCACAATCAGGCCGCAGACGGTCACTTCCTCGCCCACGTGCTCTTGAAGACGGGCAATCGGACAGTACGTTTCCCAGGCGATGTCGGGATGGAGTTCGAGGGGATGGCCGCTCGCAGGAAATCCCAGCAACTCCACTTCCCATTTCAACCGCTCCAGCCGTTCCGGCTCCGTCAGTGACACGGACGGTGGACTTGCGGCGGCGGACTCGAACAGGCAAGCCTGACCCGAGCCCGCATCAGAGAACAAACGGCTCAGCGATTGAAACTCCCAAAATTGTGACGTCCGAAGTGCCCCAAATCCGTCGAACGCCCCCGCCCGCGCCAGCGCCTCCATTTCCTCGTTGGACGGCCCCACCCGGCAGAAGAAATCCCGCAAGGACTCAAATTCCCCGCGCTCACGAGCTTTGAGCAACCTTTCCATGGTTCGCTCCGTCAATCCTTTCACGCGCATCGCGGGTACGCGTATGGCTCCATCATGCGGCTCAAATGCTGGCCCCGGTTCATTGATCCACGGTGCCATGAAGCGAATGCCGAGACGATGACACTCCAAGGCGTACACGAGCGACGGATAAAATCCCTTCCCGCCCGTGAGCACCCCCGCCATGAACTCAACCGGGTAATACCGCTTGAGCCAGGCGCTCTGGTACGCTTCCACGCCGTAGGCTGTACTGTGTGCCTTGCAAAAGGCGTAGCCGCGGAATCCATCCACGAGTTTCCACACCTCCGCGATCACGCTTTCAGCATGACCCCGCGCACGGGCGCACCGGAAGAACTCCTCGCGAATCTCCTCGATGCGCTTATCCTGGTCCTTCCCCAATGCTCGACGCAGCACGTCCGCCGGTCCGGGTGGCAGGCCCGCAAACGCCTCACAAATCCGCAGGATATGCTCCTCGTACACCACCATGCCGAAGGTGTCGCGTAGGCAGGGTTCGAGCGACGGATGCGCGTAGCGTATGGGCTCCAGCCCTTGATAACGCCGCGTGAAATGCGTTTTCTTCAACTCGTTCGCCGCCCCAGGGCGAATCACGCTCACAATGGCAACCAGCCCGTCCACGTCGCGCACGTTGCACATGCGGCAAAGGCTGATCATCGCGGGGCTCTCAATATGATGCACCGCCCGTGCGCCTCCGCTCGCGATCATCTCCCACACCTCGGGATCCTCCCACGGCTCCAGCGCCCGCAGATCCACCTCGATCCCCCGCCCCGCCAAGTGCTGCTTCACGTCGCGCATCACAGCCAGTCCGCCCTGCGCCAGGATGTCCATTTTCACGAGTCCAATCGCCTCGATGGAATCCATGTCAAAATGCGCGGTCGGATAACCCTTGTTGGAGGTGAAGCAAGGAACCATGTCTGACATCGGCGCGCGAGAGAGCACGAGCCCGCAGGGGTGCATTTTCGGATGACGCGGAAATCCATCCAGAAACTGAGCCATCTTCATCGCCGTGCGATACGGCTCCTCTGTCAGAGGCATGTCGCGGCATTCCTGTCTTTCGGCGATGGCAGCCTCCATGTCCTGCGCCCGGGTGTGCGGTATGTTCTCGGTGAAGCGGCGGACCTGAAACTCGGATAATCCCAGCACCTTCGCCACGTCGGCAAACGCACTGCGCGACTGGTACGTGGAAAAGCCTCCCACGATGGCGGTGTGCTCCTTCCCGTAACGGGCAAAGATCATGTCCACCACGTCATCTTTCCGGTCGTGCGGAAAATCCACGTCAATATCGGGCAGCTTGTTGAGCTTCATCCGCTCCCGGTTCAGGAAGCGATGAAAATAGAGATCGAACCGAATCGGGCAAACATCACTGATCCCCAGGCAATAGCAGACGAGCGAATCCGCCGCGCTGCCCCGCGTGATCCACTCGATGCCCCGACGACGGCATTCCTGCAATAGATCCCACACGACGAGAAAATACTCCTCGTATCCAACCTCGCCGATGATCGCCAATTCCAGTTCCACCTGCGCGTGGTGTTTCTCCGCCCGATCGCGATAACGCCTACGCAATCCTTGCATCACCCGTTGACGCAGAAAATCATGCGGGCTCGATCCATCCGGCGGAACGAACGCGGGAAACTGTGGCTTGCCCGTCTCGAAATCGAATCGGCATCGCCCGGCGATTTCCTGTGTGCGCGTGAGCAAATGCGCCTCCCCTTTAAATCGTCCGGCCATCTCTTCGACGCTCGGGAAGTGAAACTCCCCTCTCGGACGTTTCTCCGGATGTTCCTGTCGCAGCAGCGTGAGCGTGCGAATGCTTTGCACGACACGATCCTTCCAGCGGTCACCCCGCTCCGCATAATGAATCGGTGACGAAGCGAGAGAAGGCGTGGAAGCATGACGCTCGAATTCACGAGCACAGGAAACCTCACGATAAAACCGCCCAGGGAACCAGCGGGCAAAATCGGAATCTGCTCCCACCGCGAGCAATCCCCCTGTATCGGAACGCTCCAGATCAATGTGCGGTGACTGGTTAAGGATGCGGCAGAGATTCCCGTAGCCCCGCGCGTTCTCGACGTAGAGACGAAGCTCGGAACCCTTCAATGCCAGCTCAACACCCAAGACGCCATGAATCCCCGCTTCCTTCGCCGCCTGCATGAACTCAACGGCTCCATGCAAATTGCCACGGTCGGTCAATGCGACGGCAGACAACCCACGTTTAACCGCCAGACGAACGATCTCGCACGGTGACAGTGTGGAATCGAGAAACGAATAGTAGCTGTGAGCGTGAAGCGGCACGAAGGCTTGCTTCGGCTGGGACGAGCCAACGTGCGACGTGCGAGTTGGAATCGTTGCCGCCACTTTCACCCGCGCGGGACGCGCAGCCTTCGCTTGCGTCAAAAGCAGATCATGCCCGCGCATCACGGCACGCGGCCCGTAGGCGCGACGCAAGTCCTGGATGACACCGGCAAGGCGACGATGATCTTCATGCTGGCGCGCATGGAGTTCGAGAGGCAGCTCGCTCCGAAAAAAGCCGTTGTACACTTGGGAGAACTTCAACGACACCATCCGCAAACTGACCCTCCGCTTCCACGCTTGGCGAAGCATGGGCCGCAGACGCGAATAAATGTCCATTTCGAGGTCGGTCGGCTCTTCCATGCTTTCGCTTCGCTGATCCTCGGCCATGTCGTTGTAACGCACCCGAACCGTCACCGTCCGAATGCTTTTCCCATCGGCACGGACGGTTGCCATAAGACGGTCGGCCATCTGGCGCAGGACAGCTTCAATCAATTCCTCATCCGTGGTGTCCGCCTCAAAAGTCTCCTGACGGCTGTAGGATTGCGCCTCGGGCGCCAACGGAATCACCGGACGTTCATCCAAACCGTTCGCAAAATCACGAAGCTGCGGAGCCGTCCGACCGAGGAGCAACGAAAGCGAATCGAGCGGCATCGCGGCAATCTGCCCGATGAGCGTCAGTCCCGCCGCGTTCAGACGCACCGCCGTCTTCGGACCGATCCCTGGCAGCCAACGATTGGCGAGCGGATGCATAAAGGCTCGTTCCCCGCCCATCGGCACACAAGAGAAGGCCGATGGCTTGTTGAGCTTCGACGCGATCTGACTCACCAACTTGTTGCTGGCGATTCCCTCGCTCACCGTGAGCTTGAGCGACTGTCGAATAGCGTGGCGGATGGATTCCGCAATCTGGATGGGCGTCTTGCGCGAGCCCGTTACATCAAAATATCCCTCGTCCACCGAGGAAACTTCAACGTCTGGCGTGAAATCGTACGCATACGAAAACATCCAACGCGAAAAACGCTCGTACTTCTCGAAATCGCCCGAGAGAACCACGAGCTTGGGGCAAAGCCGTCGCGCCCGCGCTGTGGGCATGGGAGTGTAAACCCCGAATTTGCGGGCCTCGTACGAAGCCGAAGCGATAATGCCCCTTTTCTCGCCTCCAACCGCCACTGGCCTTCCACGGAGGCGCGAGTCCGACGCCTGTTCGACCGACGCAAAAAAAGCGTCCGCATCCAGATGGACAATCGAGCGTTCCACATCATGCCTCTCACTTTCGTTTGCGAATCAACGAAACCATGATGCCTTGGATGAGGAGTTCGGACGCAGGAATGAGTTTCGGATATTTCGGGTTCTCAGCACGCAACCAGGGTTTCCCTTTTTCCATGATAAACGTCTTGAGCGTAGATTCGTTATCAATTAGGGCCGCGACGACATCCCCCGAGCGTGGTGTGACCCCGTGTTCAAAAATTACAAAATCCCCATCGAGGATATGTTTTCCGACCATCGAATCCCCGCGCACCTGGAGTGCGAACGTCCGCGTCGTGGTCCGTATCCCCAAGCTTCCGACATCCACCGAGATGCAGCCACGAGCCTCCTGTTGATGATCCTCGGCGAACCCCGCCGGGATACTCCCATAAACGGGAACATCAACCACGGTCCGGCGGAGCGGATCAAGTGGAGTCCGTACCCGGAGCGAGCGAGCCCGCCCTTTGGGATTTTCCAAAAAACCTTTTCGCCGCAGCGCCGCCAGATGATCCGCCACGGTTCCTGGAGACTTCACCCCCAGCCGCGCCGCAATCTCCCGCACCGGCGGTGTCGGGACGCCGTTACGCTGGCAAACGACCACAATATCCATGATTTGCTTCTGCCGATGGGTTAAATGAGACATACCGTACACTGTACGGTAATCGCAAACGCGCATCTGTCAAGCGCGGACTTCTCAGTGAGAGGCAAACGCCGCTCACTGTTTTGACTGAAGCGACTGCATCGCCTGCTTGAAGACTGCATCAGCATCTGTCGCAACGATTGTTTGCGAGAACCAATCGAACAAAGTCTCCCTGGTCACCACAAGAATATTGAGCCGTTGTGCCTGCTCTAAGTCGGCCTTAACTTCCTCACGGTCTTTTGCCGTCACTATTACCGGCAGAATTCGCAAGTGACTGTTTCCAGAGGAGGCAAGCCGCTTTCTAACCTTTTCACTCCGCTCGACCAAATTCGCGAGCTTGTTCTCAGCCTTCAGCAGACCTGTTGTGCATTCCACGACTAAAATATTGCCCATTGGCGTTGCCGCGAGAAGATCGGGTGCGTTAGAAGTTCGACGTGTTCCACCGATATGCGAAACACTGAATCCGAGCATCCAGATCAACCAAGCGACGCCAAACTCAAATTCGCCCGAACTCCTTTTATGCTTCCGATCATCGTCAAAGAGATAATCGTGAAGCGCTTCCAATTTCAGGTCAAATTCCTCAAGCAAGGCACGCCGTGGGTTTTGGGCGGATGTCGGATCCAGCAGCCAATACTGATGCTGAGCAAATCCGTTATAGGTGGCGAAGCACTGCAAAACAGCACCCGAAGGAATTTTCTTTGTGACCGAACCATGCAAAAAACGATCTTGCGATGACCACTTTATATCCTCGCCCGAAATCACCCCTCGTTCAATCACCTTGCCATGTAAAAAAACACGAAAGCCAATTTGGCATTTAGGCGGATCAAGAGATTTTGCGAGAAACACCGCCGGTTCAGCATTTTCACCTGCGACTTTTGATTGCGGATCGATCCATGCCACATGTCCCGCAACGACCTCAACATTCGCCAAATCCCCTTGATAAAAATCCAACGAGTACTCAGATAGGAGTTCGTTGAGTGACTCAAACGGTACAGGAGCCGATCTTAACTCCCAATCCAAGTCGGGCTGCTGGAAAAAGGAGTTTCTCGGAGCACCAGTCAACGTTAACACAAGCAGCCTGCTTCCGTTGCTGATTCCTTGTTGATGGAAAGGACTGAAGTACGTCGTCACCGGTCTCCCAGCTTCAATCGGAAATACCAGCTCCCCTTTTGGAGTTTGAATTCGACCTGACTGAAGCTGAACCAGCATCTCTTGATAACTCGTTCCCATCTCGCTCAGTGTAAAGTAACCGGCCCGAACGTGTTGAGTTTCAAACTGGGTATGAGCAATCGTCGAGGGTGCCGGATGAAGGAAAATACGACCATGAAGGAGATTAAAACATCCGCCTTGGAGCACGGCAAAATAGCTAAAACCAGGATATCCGTATGCTGACTGCCAAGGTTGGATAGCAGCGAGAAATTTTTCGATATTATCTTTATTGCGATCAGTCATTTTCGGGATTCATTGCTGCTTGATCCGCCACAATGCTCAAGGGCTGCGATGGCCCTCTCCCTCCCGCAGGCGACGTGCTCAACACGCCGAACAACAGATCGGACACCTCCGATTGAGGCAGGTGGAGATTATTTGCAATATCGACGTGAGTCGTATTTTCTGCCCAAAGAGTTTTCAGAACCTTTTCCCAAACAACCGATTTCTCCCTTTCGATCGGCTTGGGTTCGATTTTGTTGTAGCCCATTTTTGCTATTTCGATACAAAAATCACGGTTCTTCCAATCAGAGATAATGCCGAGCTTGTGAACCCGGTAATTCAGTGCGGCCAACGATACTTTCCAGCGCGATTTCGCGGTCAGAATTTGTTGCAGATGTTGAACACGCGGGAGCACGCTCATAACATCTGCCTTGGGCATAAGAAAAGCGGAGGCAAAGCGGTTTGCTTGATCTTCCGCTGGCCTACCTCTGACACAACCGTCTTGGTGCAAAACCAGATGCGCGAGTTCATGTGCAGCATCAAAACGGCTGCTCTCTCCGCTCTTAAAGGTGTTCAGGAAAACGTATGGCAGGCTCTTTCTCCACAATGAGTATGCGTTAACATGCGCTGTATTCTCAGCGAGTGAAAACACCTTGACTCCTTTCGACTCCAAAAGCTGAATCATATTGGAAATCGGCTTTTCTCCTAATCCCCATTCTTGGCGAAGCGCCTGGGCTGCAGGTTCGGGCTCATACAGATGAAGATCCGGCAGTTTTTTTTCGGGAAGCTGAAAGCGGTCTACGACCCAATCTGAAATAAGGAATCCGATCTGCCCCGCTGCAAGCGCAGCATCCCGCTCGGCTGCGGACATGGATGTTTGGCAGCGAAAACTGGTGTTTTCACTGCTCGGCTCATCGATGTCAGTTTCAAAAAAAAACTGCTTCGGATACTTCAGGACGCGCACGATCGCATCAACATTTTCGGGTGTTGGCTCTGTATGGCAGCGTTCCCATCTGATGATCGTGTGGGGCTCAGCACCTATCCGATCAGCCAAATCCTTCTTGTTCAGCAGTTGCCGTTTTCTGGCAATACTGAGCCGGGTGGGATTGAATCTCACTGTGTCTACGCTTGTTTACGAGTCACGTTAATTTCAAAACCAGCATCACCGTCAGGGGTGTCACGTCGCACGCGAAGCCCCCCATCATCCTCGCCCCCACCAATCAGAATAATGCGCTCCATAAATGATTTGAAGAAACCCCCATCACATTCCGACGGGCAGGAGAGTTCGGCCCGTACAACATCGCCCTCGCAATAAACACAGAGATACCAGTAAACGACGCTCGAGCCGGAGGGTAGCTGCACTACATTCTTGGAGTCCTCAAGGACGTTGGTAAATAGGCTTTGATTGCTGCAAATTATGCGATCGGTTGCTGCGCCCTTTTTGCTTCGATTTTGCGGCTGCCCCATTTCTATTCCTGTCCCATCATCCGTATTGCAGACCGCGATCTTGATTCCGCGCTTATCATGATAGATTGAACATACGTAATCGTCGTTGTTTCTTTCCCACCCGAGAGGAGCACCAATCTCACGCAGCCTTCGCGTGCCGTCGCTCCAAGACTTGAAGCCAGGCGCTGAAGGCGGGTCATTCTCTGTACAGGAATTTCGAGCCGCGACCATGCTTTCAACAACCTCCAGAAGATCCTCGCGCGTCAGCCCGAGTTCATCTAACCTGTTGCCAACTTCGATTGGGTTCGTGAGTAATTTGAGGTTCATGGGCGTATGTTCATTTTTGCTTCCTCATTTGTGACAGAAAAAACGAACATGGTCAACCTAAAACTGAAACTTTTAGCTCGGCCCTCTACGTTTGGAGTACTCCCAGCTTTTCAGCATGACAACCTCGGGGTTCTTGACTCGCCCAGGAAATACTCCGTCATGCTGGAAACAGCGACCTGCCCGAAAGATCCCCCTGCACACTCGCGCTCACTTTTGACTCCCATTCAGTGACGCTTTCACTGAGAGTGTGCGGATCATGCACTTCGTAGCACACTCCCGAAACACCTTTGCCGCCAAAACACGCGGCAAGCACCTCCACGCCATGAGGCACGGCATTGCTTTGCTGCACTAATCAGATGTCCACACGCTTCTTCACCAACCACGGCGAGCAAACGCTGTTCAAGAAGTTTCAGGGCGTTTTCGAGAACAACCCCGACATCGAATGGTTCGATGCGCTCGTGGGGTATTTGCGCTCGTCTGGCTACTTCGCGCTACGCCCTTATCTTGAAAGAGTCCCCCACATCCGCATCCTCGTTGGCATCAACGTGGATGCGATCATGGCCGACTATCATCGCCGGGGCTTGCTGTTTTTAGCCGATCCCACGAAAGCCCTTGAGGAGTTTCGGAACTGGCTGCGGAACGACATTCAGAGCGCGGAATACCGTCGCGACATTGAAACGGGCATAATCCAGTTCGTTGACGACGTAATTTCAAAAAAGATCGAGCTGCGCGCCCATCCGACGAAGCGTCTCCACGCCAAGCTCTACATCTTCCGTCCGAAAGGCTTTAATGAGCACAAACCTGGCGCCGTGATCACCGGCTCGTCGAATCTCACTGCGGCCGGAATTGGCGTCGAGGACCAGGTCAGTAATTACGAGTTCAACGTGCTGTTGCACGATTTCGATGACGTGCAGTTCGCCAAGGATGAATTCGAGCGGCTGTGGGGGGAATCCGTTGAAATCCTGCCCAAGTTCCTCAAGGAAGTCCGCGACAGCACCTACCTCGCGGCAGCCGTCACGCCATACGAGCTTTATTACAAGCTGCTGCTCGAATACTTCGGCCAGAGCATTGAATACGATCCGAACGCCATCACCGATATGCCCGGAGGGTACAAGCGTCTCAGCTACCAGGCGGACGCGGTGACGAGCGGCTTCCGATTACTGGAGAAGCACGGCGGCTTTTTCCTCGCCGACGTCGTCGGATTGGGCAAGACGATGATTGCCACGCTCATCGCCAAGAAGTTCTTTTTTTACAACGGCTTTCCTGAACACCGTTCGCACACGCTCATCGTTGTGCCGCCTGCCGTGGAAGATAGCTGGCGCGAAACCGCGAAGGAGCAGTTTCGCCTCGATAATTGCGACATCATCACCAACGGCAGTTTGCACAAGGTGAAGCACCCAGAGAAATACGACCTCATCATCGTTGACGAAGCGCACAAGTTTCGGAATGACACCGCTGAGGCGTTCGACGAGTTGCAGCGTATCTGCAAATCGCCGACACAACATTTCTTGCCGGACGGCTCGCGCGCGTCCAAGCGCGTCATCCTTGTCAGCGCCACACCGCTGAACAACCGCCCCGATGACATTCGCAATCTGATCTCCCTCTTCCAAGACCTAAAGGATTCCACGTTGAGCATCGCAAATCTCCAGCACTTCTTCGCCCAGCGACAAAAAGCGTATCAGGAGGCCCATCGCCAATCCGATCCCGAAGTGGCCCGTCAACGTGTCAAAGAAATCTACGAACTCATCCGAACCAAAATCATCTCTGAAGTCACCGTGCGCCGGACGCGAAACGATTTGATGGAGCACGACGACTACAAGAAGGATCTGAAGGATCAGGGCGTCATCTTCCCGAAGATCGAGCCGCCGCGCAAAATCCTCTATCCGTTGGCTCCCGCCCTCGAAGACCTTTACGACCGCAGCATGCACCTAATGTCGCGGATGGACGGAGATGGCCTGACCTACAATCGCTATCGCGCCATCGGCTTCCTGAAGGCGGAGAAAAAACGCAAATACCAGAACGCCGATCGCATCTCCGCGCAGCTCGCGACGATCATGCGAACCCTGCTCGTGAAACGCCTCGACAGCAGCTTCCACGCGTTCAAGGAATCGCTCCGTCGTTTCCGCGACGCAACCGGGGTCATGAGAGACATGTTCGCGCGCGGAACAATCTACATCGCACCCAACCTTAAGGTAACCGGGTTTCTCATGGAGGGACGGGAGGAAGAGCTGATCGCCAAGATCGCCGAGCGTCAGCCCACCGACCCTACCATCGAGATTTGTTCACCTTCCGATTTTGAAAATGGGTTTACCGAAGGACTGGAAAAGGATTGGCAGCGCCTCGACGAGCTTTATGCGGCATGGAAGGTTGTCGAAGAGGATCCCAAGCTGGACGAGTTTCTTCGTCATCTTAAGGACAGCCTCTTTGACCCGAAGGTCAATCACCAGTCCAAGCTGGTTGTCTTTTCCGAATCCAAGGAGACAACAGCCTACCTCCTGGGCAAGTTGGCGCAAGCCGGTCACAAACGCGTCCTCACCGTAAGTTCTGAAAATCGCCAGGAACGCATGCCTCTTGTACGTGCCAATTTTGACGCCAACTTTAAGGAACAGGCGAATGACTACGACATCCTCATCTCCACCGAAGTTCTGGCCGAGGGCGTGAACCTCCACCGCGCCAATGTCATTGTGAATTACGACACACCGTGGAACTCCACGCGCCTGATGCAGCGGGTGGGTCGCCTCAACCGTATCGGCGCGCTCGCGCCAAAAATCTATATCTACAATTTCTATCCCACAGCGAAGGTAGACGACGACATCGAGCTGAAGAAAAAGGCCATCATGAAGTTGCAGGCGTTCCACACAGCTCTCGGTGAGGACAGCCAGATTTACTCCGAGACGGAGGAAGTGGACAACTTCGGACTATTCGAGCGTTCGCCCGAGGAAGAGGAGCGCGACCAACGTTTGGCCCTACTGATGGAGCTGCGTAACTTCCGTCAGCAGAATCCCGAGGAGTTTCGCCGTATCAAAGGACTGCCATTGCGTGCCCGCGTGGGTCGC
>JAHFSY010000093.1 GCA_023269615.1 Verrucomicrobiota bacterium | reverse complement strand
TGGAGCACATCATCTCCATCGAGCGTTTCATCGGCCAGAAGATTCCCCGCGTGAAAATCGAAAACTTTCCATACGTCTTCACAAGGGCATTCACCGCCACCGAGCCCATCCGCGGCAAGCCCGTGCGGGCCGGCTCCAGTTTCACCACCTCCGGCTTCGGCCGCCGCCGCCGCTGACCGTAGCCGAACTCGCAAGAGTTTGGCCGCAGTCTGCGGCAATCCACCTCACACAAAGGTTCGGATTGACTCCCGCCGCTCTTGGATGAATCCTTTTCGGACATCCAATTCCCCCATGAAAAAACTTTTTCCAGGCGTGTTCATGCTCGAAGGCGAGGTCGGCGGACGTCCTCTCCAGCTCACCTATCTCAAGGGCAACCTCGCCTCCCTGCTGTTCGACACGGGTTGCACCAACGATCCACAGAAGTTCATCGCCCCCCAGATCAAGGAAGCCGGCGGCGATCCTTCCAAGCTCACATGGATCGTCAACAGCCATCCCGACGCCGACCACACGGGCGGCAACCATGAGATGAAAAAAATCGCGCCCAATGCGCGCCTGGCCTGCGGTGACGCCGACCGCGCCCTCTGCGAACATCCCGAGACGCTCTTTAAAAAACGTTACGATGCCCATCGCGAGAATCACGACCTTTTTTACGAAGGCGACACCCTCAAGTGGCTCAAGGATGAAAGCGGCATGCAACCACAGCCCATCGAAGTCACCTTCCGAGGCGGCGAACACATCCGTCTCGGCGATGACTGGGAGATCGAAATCCTCTCGACACCCGGCCATGCCCACGGACACCTCACAATTCTTGACCCCAGGCACGAGGCCGCCTACGGCGGCGACTCCATCCACGGCAGCGTCTATCTCAGCCTCAAGGGCGAGCCCATCTTCTGCCCCACCTACCTGCACGTGGACGACTACCTCAACACCATCCAGCTCACGGAACATCTCCCCATCACCACCTATCTCGGATGTCATTGGCCCCTAAAGAAAGGTCCCCAAATCGCCGAGTTCTGCACCGAGTCACGCGCCTATGCGGAGAAAGCCGAACGCCTCATCCTGAACGCGCTCAAGAAACCGCACTCACTCAAGGAACTTTGCCTTGCGCTCGGACCCAAGCTCGGTGACTGGCCGAGAACCGTGGACCTCGACCTCGCCTACGCATTCAACGGCCATCTCGTCCGCCTCCTCTCCCGCAACAAAATCCAAAGCCGTGTCCGCCAGGCAAAACCACGCATCCTCGAATTTGAACTTGCGTGACGCGAGAAGCTCCTAGCTGCTGGCTTCTAGCCACTAGCCGGATCCCGAAAAACGATCAGGTGCCATCCACAATTCCAAAAAATACGCTTAAAAAACCAGCAGCTAGTAGCTAGAAGCTAGCAGCCCTTCCCATGAACACCCTCTCCCTCGACGGCAAAGTCATCCTCATCACCGGTGGCCTCGGTGCCCTTGGCCTTGGAATCGTCCACCGCCTCACCCACGCCGGCGCCCGAATGGTCATCGGCGATCTTCTTCCCGCCCCCAAGGCAAAGGAAATTCTCAAAAAAAATAACATCCCGGTTCACGCCTGCGAATACCTGCAGGGTGATGTTTCCAAGCCGTCTCAGGCAAAAGAACTCGTGGACACTGCCTTCCGAAAATTCAAGCGTCTCGACATCGCGCTCTGCCACACGGGCATCGTTCTCGTCGGTGATCTCGTGGATTTTTCCGAGAAGGATTGGGACCGTCAGATCACCGCCAACACCAAGACCGCTTTCCTCGTGGCGCAAGCTGCGGCCCGCCGCATGATCAAGTCCAGGATCAAGGGCAAGCTCATCTTCACCTCGTCATGGGTGGCCCATGCCCCATGGCCTTCCATCGGGCCGTACAACACGAGCAAGGCAGCCATGAACCAGTTGATGCGCTCCTTCGCGCGCGAACTCGCACCCCACGGCATCCGCGCCAATGTCGTCTCCCCAGGCATCGTCGGAGCCGGCATGGCCAAGCGCCAATGGGACATCGACCCCGTTTATCGCGCGCGCGCCAAACGCGCCATCCCCTTGGGCATCATGCAGCCGCTCGACTCCGTCGCCGACACCTTCCATTTCGCATGCTCAAACATGAGCGACTACATGACCGGCACCATCCTCCTCGCCGACGGCGGCTGCAGCCTCTATCCGATGGATTAATCATCCGTGCCCATCCGTGGTTAATTTCTTTCCCATCTCACCATGAAAATCACCCACGCCCGCGTCATCCAATTCACTTCACATCCCAACATCGCCTACCTCGAACTGGAAACCGATTCGGGAATCATCGGCCTCGGCGAAACCTACTATAGTCCGAAAACCGCCATCGCGTGCCTTCGCGAAACAATCGTCCCCATTCTCCTCGACAGCGATCCCCTGCAAATCGAAGGCTTCTGGCGTCGTGTCTACGACGCCACGCACGTCGCTGGTAACAAGGGCGTTGAAATGCGCTGCCTCGCCGCCGCGGACGTCGCGCTCTGGGACATTCTCGGCCAGCACCTGGGCCAACCCATCACCCAGATCCTCGGCGGCACAAGCCACCCCAACGGCGTTCTCGTTTATAACACGTGCGCTTCCGACGGCTACGCGCAAGGCACACCGGGCGTCCCGCGCAAGGCATGGACCGCCGGCACTCCGCAATACGACGACTATCAGGCATGGAACACGGATGCCGGTAAACTCGCCAAGTCACTCCTCGACATGGGAATTCGCGCGATGAAGATCTGGCCCTTCGATCCCATGGCCCTCGTCAATCGCGGCCAGACAATCTCATGGCCCGAGGTCGAACGTGGACTTCTCCCCTTCAAACAAATCCGTGACGCCGTGGGCATGGAAATGGATGTCATTCTCGAAGGACACGGCTACTGGTCGCTCGCCCCCGCACGCCGCATCGCGCAGGCGCTGGAACCGTACAAGCTCGTTTTGCTGGAGGACGTGATGAAGCCCGACAATCTCCGCACCCTGGCGAAACTGCGCGAGTCAACGAGCACACCGATCTGCGCAAGCGAACTGCTCATGAACCGTTATGCGATCCTCGATCTATTGGAAGCCGACGCGTGCGACGTGGTGATGGCCGACATCACCTGGGCGGGCGGAATTTCCGAGTGTCGGAAAATCGCAAACTTGGCCGAGGCCCACAACATGGGCGTGATTTTCCACGACTGCACCGGCCCCGTCACCCTCGCCGCAGGACTGCATCTCGGTTCCCACACCCCAAACACCTGGATGCAGGAAATCGTGCGGGCCTACACCCTGGGGCCATATCGCGACATGGTGGACCACACGTTCGAAGTAAAGGAGGGCCGCATGCGCGCACCAACAACTCCCGGCCTCGGAGTCAAAATTTCCGCAAAAGCTCACAAACGCCCCGACTGCGTGGTGACGTCATTGATTGGATGATGCGGCCGCTTACTCCGCTCTTTCACGGCAACCACGCCAGATTGAGACTCTGCGCGGCTTGAGAGAGTTGCTGGTCGAGCGTCCAGAGCGGCACAGCGTTTAACTTTGACGCCGCAAGAAGCTGAACATCACCCCAACTCAACCCGACGCCGTAGAGGCGTTGGTTTTCGAGAAAATCGAGCACGTCGCGAGGTGGAGACTCAACGGCGTCAAGCAGGGCGTGCAAATGGGCAAGCGTCCTTGCCCGGTCGCGAAGATTCCCCACCGCGAGTTCTCCGAGGACGACCGAATGAGTGACCACGGTGTCATGACTGAGGAGCGCGATCAAATCCGACATCGGACGTCGGAAGTGGGTGACCCAGACTGAGGAATCCACCAACACAAGCACAAATCACTTCCGTCCCGGCAAGGAACGCTTCCGCGTTGGAACTTCAAGATCAGGCATCGTGCCGCCAAGATCCGCCAGCCGCCTTTGCGCCTCACGGCGGGCGATTTTCTCCTCCAGAAGATTGCGGATCAACTCGCTGTGATCGTGGATGTTGGTGAGCTCCTCCGCCTTGAGGAGAAGCCCCTCATCAATGTTGAGAGTGATGCTCATGATTTGAATCTACCCCATGCTGACATTTTATTCCAGCTTTCCCTTCATGCTGCGCATCGCCGCATGAAGCCAGGAAAATCTGCGTCTATCAGCGTCAATCTGCGGAGAAATTCCGAGGATTCAGGCCTTCCCATTCGCGCAAGCCGCTTCCTCAAATCGCGTAGCTCGTATCCGCAACCCCCACAGTCTGCAGCAGGAAATCCATCACGGCGGCCACGGATTCCTCGGGGGACTGTTTGGATGTCTGGATGACCAGCTCCGGTTTTTCCGGCGGCTCGTACGGGGCGCTGATCCCCGTGAACTCCTTGATCTCCCCCGCCCTCGCACGGGCATAAAGATTCTTCGGATCGCGCTTTTCGCAGACTTCCAGCGGGCAATCCACAAATACCTCGATGAATCGAAGCTGCCCCTCCGCCATGATTTCACGCGCCCGCACACGATCCACGCGATATGGGGAAATCAGCGATGTGATGACGACGAATCCAGCGTCGGCGAACAGCTTGGCCGATTCCGCCGCGCGGCGGATGTTCTCCGAGCGATCCTGGGGAGAAAACCCGAGATTGGCATTGAGGCCATAACGCAGATTGTCTCCATCCAGCACATACGCCTGCATCCCACGGCTGAACAGCTCGCGCTCGAGCCCGGTCGCAATCACCGATTTGCCTGCGCCAGAAAAACCAGTCAGCCACACCACAGCCCCATGATGCCCGTTGCGTATAGCCCGCTCTTTGGAAAGAACCTCGCCCTTCGACCACGTAAGATTCTCGCTCTTCACACCATCGCGGGAACGCGTCTCGTACTTCACGCCGGAAATGATTCCGCCGCCCGACACCTCGCGATCGTCCACGATCACGAATCGGCCACTTTCCGGAATGCGATGATGATTGTCCAGCGCCACCGGCAGGCGCGCGTGCAGCGTGAGCTCCGCCACGTCATTCCGTGCCACATGATTCCTGCTTTTCTCAACCTGCCCAAGCGTGGAGGCATCAATCACCTTCTCGATCGATTTCACCTCGCACTCCAATTCCTGTGTCGTGAGCTTGAGCTTGTATCGCTTCCCGATTTCCATGTTCGCACGCCCCATCCAAAAGAGGTTCGCCTTGAACTCGCGTGCCACACCCGGCGCATCCTGCTCGTGCGAGGCCACCTGCCCGCGCTCCACAAAAATCTGCTCCGTGAGCGTGACACCTATGGATTCACCGGCCGAAGCCGTCAGGCTCGCTGGCGAACTCCAGCGTTCGATCGTGTTCACCACGCTGGATTTTCCGCTCGGCCAAAACACGAGACGGTCGCCCACCTTCAGGGTTCCTGATTCGACGCGCCCCGCCAGAATGCGACGATGATCAAAGCGGTACACGTCCTGGATCGGAAATCGAAGCGGCAGATTCGTCGGCTTCGGAGGCACATTGAATTCATCCAGCGCCTGCAAGACCGTCAACCCCTTGTACCACGGCATGTTTTTTGAACTGAGCGCGGCAATGTTGTCGCCGTGCTTCGCCGCCATGGGGATGAACATCTTCGGCGTCACACCCAACTGCGTGAGAAAAGCCCGATATTCCGTTTCGATATGTTGAAAAACTTTCTCGTCGTAATTCTTCAAATCCATCTTGTTCACAAGCACAATCACCTGCTGGATCCCTAGAAGGTGCAGAAGGTAGCCATGACGGCGCGACTGCTCCTGCACGCCCTCATTGGCGTCAATCAGAAGAAGCGCCGCATGGGCGTGCGCCGCCCCTGTGATCATGTTCTTGAGAAATTCCTTGTGACCCGGCGCATCAATGATCACGTACTGGCGCTTCGGCGTCCGAAACCAGATCTGCGCGGTATCAATCGTGATGTTCTGGTCACGCTCCGCCTGCAACCCATCCATCAAATTTGCAAATTCAAATGGAACACCCCGGCGTCGGGCGATCTCCTGCAGCTGCTCGTACTTGCCATCGGGCAACGACCCGGTGTCGAAAAAGAGGCGCCCAACAAACGTGGACTTGCCATGGTCCACGTGACCCACGATGACAATCTTGAGCTGTTCAGTAGTTTGCATGGCGATGAGAAGAATCAGAATCGGAGGCGGATTTAAACCACGGAGGCACGGAGGGCACGGAGGGCCGGAGGTTTAGAGAACGAATCTTTCGGTTCCTTTCGTCAGTTTTTCCACGTTGAAGTTAATCAGAAGGCCGACATTGCATCCAGCCAGGCGCATATAGGTCAGAACCTGGGCACGATGAACATCGTGGACTGCATCCACAGCCTTGAGTTCGACCACGACTTTGTTTTCCACAACAAAATCTGCCCGAAGGTCAGCATCCAATTCCAAATCCTTGTAATAGACGAGCACCTGCTTCTGGCGTTCGGACTTCAGGCCACTGAGCGAAAACTCATAGTCCAGGCAACGCTCGTAAATGGATTCCAGCAATCCCGGTCCCAAGTGCTTGTGCACCTCGATCGCAGATCCGATAATCCGTTTGGTTATGTCTTCGTGTTTCATTTTCTGTCTGCAGCCCTCTGTGCCCTCCGTGCCTCCGTGGTTTTCTTTTCCGTTCCGATTCTGCTTCCGCCTCCGCTCACATATAGCCGTCCCGGCGCAACTTCTCAAAAGCATCCTCGCTCTCCTTGTCCTGTGCCCGGCCGCTTCGCTCGGATGTTTTCGTGTGACGCAGTTCCTTCACGATGTCGGCCACGCTGCGGGCGTTGGATTTGACGGGAAAGGTGCACGGCGCGCAACCGAGGCTGCGATACCGCTCGCCCTTTTCATTCGCAAAGTAGAGGGGGATTACGGGAATGTTTTCGCGCTCGATGTATTCCCACACGTTGAGCTCCGTCCAGTGCAGGAGCGGATGAATGCGGATATGAGTGCCTGGTTCGAAGTCCGTCTTGAACTGGTCCCACAACTCGGGAGGCTGGTCCTCCACGTTCCATTCCATGTTTTTGTCGCGCGGGGAAAAATAGCGTTCCTTCGCACGGGTGGGATCCTCGTCGCGACGCACACCCACGATCACGCCGGTAAACTTGTGCTTCTCGAGCACCTGCTTCAGCCCGTCCTTCTTCAGCGTGCCGCAGCATTCGACGCGTGTGGCCTTTCCGTTCGGATAGGTGACACCCGACTTGAGAACCTCCTCGTTCTTTCCAACGATCAGCTGCAAATTCCATTCCTTCACCAGCTGGTCGCGGTACTCGATCATGGACGGGATTTTGTAGGTGGTGTCCACATGCACGAGAGGAAAAGGCACATGCCCAAGGAACGCCTTGCGCGCCAGCCAGAGCAGCACGGTGGAATCCTTTCCGATGCTCCAGAGCATGGCAAGGTTTTCAAACTTGTTGAAAGCCTCGCGCATGATGAAAACGCTTTGGTTTTCCAATATGTCCAGGTGATTCATGGGGGGTTGAAATTCATTTTTTCTTCATGAACGTGTGAATGCCGCATTCGGTCTTGCTGAAACCAATCCACCGCCCGGCCCGCTCGGCTTCGCCTTCACCTCTCTTCACCGTGCAAGGAATGCAGCCGATCGAACGATAGCCCTGATCATGCAGGGGATTGTAGGGGATTTTGTGGCGCTTGATGTAATCCCAAACCGCCTCGCGCGTCCAGCCCGCCATCGGGTTCAACTTCACAATTTCGCGGTTCATCACGGCGTCAAATTCATACACTTCCACGATGCCCGTGGAGGAGCGCGTGTCGGATTGCTGACGCCGCAGGCCCGTGATCCAGCAATCCAGGCTGCGGAGCCTGGCCTGCAAGGGTTCAACCTTGCGCAACGTGCAGCAGGAATCGGGGTTGCGTTTCCATAGCTCGGGTCCATGAACGCGAGCCTGTTCCTCCACCGACTGCCCGGGCACCAGCCCCTCGATCGAAATTCCAAAACAATCCTCCAGTCGCTTCTTGAGCTCCAACGTCTCTGGAAACAGCAATCCGGTGTCGAGCGTGAACACGGGGAACGGCAGCTTTGCCTCGTGCGCGAGGTGCATGATCACAATTCCAGCGCCCTGAAAACTCGTCCCAATCGCCGCGCGTTCCCCAAACGTCTCCCACGCCCATCCCAAGATCTCCGCCGTGTCGGCACGTTCGAACCGATCATTCAAATCCTGAAGTTGAGCTTCGCTGAAACGCATGGGAGAAACGTGGATCATTCTGGGTTCTGGATTCTGTCACCTGTCCCCTACCGCCCATCACCTGATTTCACCCTTCAATCGTGTTGATCTCGACCGGCTCCACTTTTACCCCGAGCTTTTCGAGCCATGTGATGGCCTTCTTGATTTCCGTGCGCTCGCCCTCGACAGACAGCGAGACAATGCCAAGCTCGCTCGTCACGCTGGCCTGGCCAATATTGGTGATCAGCTTGAATTTGTGACCCAGCTCCCAAATCACAGGGCGCTGGACGATCTTCGATGGTACTGTCAGCCAGAAACGGCGGTTTTCTTTCATGATACTTAACCTCCGGCAATGGCGGGGACGATGCTCACCTCGTCGCCAGCCTTGATGCCCGTCTCACGGTTTTTGAGGAAACGGATATCCTCGTCGTTCAGGTACACGTTGATGAAGCGGCGCACTTCGCCTTTTTCATCGCAGATGCGCTCCTTGATGCCCGGGAAGTTTTTTTCCAGGGCCTCCAGCATTTCTGCGATGGTGGCGCACGAGTCGAGCTCAACGACTTCCTGCTCCTTCGTCAGCTTGCGCAAGGGTGTGGGGATTCGTACTTTGATGGGCATGGCATTTCCTTTGGTTGAGACTACTTCTTATTGTCCGCCTGGTAAATCTTTTCGTCAAACTCGCTGAGCCGCGCGTTGATCAGGCGGGGTTGGCCGCAGTGGCCGGCGATGGCCTCCTGGGTCTTGAGCCCGTGGCCGGTGATGCAGAGTACCACGGATTCGTTGCGCGGAATTTTTCCTGCGGCAACCAGTTTCTTCGTGCTGGCAACCGTCACGCCTCCAGCCGTCTCGGCAAAAATTCCCTCGCATGACGCGAGCAGCTGGATCCCTTCCACGATCTCCGGGTCGGTGACATCCTCGCAACTTCCGCCCGTCTCCCTCATGCTCTTGATGGCGTAGAAGCCGTCAGCCGGCGTCCCGATGGCAAGCGACTTGGCGATGGTCTTTGGATGGGCAACCGGCTTGATGATGTCGGTATTGGCTTTGAACGCCTGGCTGATTGGCGAACATCCGGTGGCCTGCGCTCCGTGGATGTGAAATTCCGAGGGATCAACCAGCCCCACCTTGACCATCTCATTGAATGATTTGTGCAGCTTGGTGAGGAGCGAGCCGGAAGCCATGCAGGCAACAATGTGGCGGGGGAGTTTCCATCCGAGCTGCTCCACAATTTCGTAGCCCATGCTCTTGGATCCCTCGGCGTAATACGGGCGGATGTTCACGTTTACGAAGGCCCAGCCATATTTTCCGGCGATCTCACTGCAGAGCCGGTTTACCTGGTCATAAGCGCCATGAATCGCCACCACGTTCGTCCCGAACACAAGGCTGCCAAGCACCTTGCCCTGTTCGAGGTCGGCGGGAATGAGCACGTAGCTTTTCAAGCCAGCGCTCGCGGCGTTGGCGGCGACCGAATTGGCGAGGTTGCCCGTGGAAGCGCACGCGACCGTGGTGAACCCAAGCTCCCGCGCGCGGGAAAGCGCCACGGAAACCACGCGGTCCTTGAAGGAGAGCGTCGGATAATTCACCGTGTCATTTTTCACAAAGCACTCGCGAACCCCGAGCGCCTTCGCAAGGCGGTCCGCCTTCACGAGCGGGGTGCATCCAACCTGCGCCCCCACCGTGGGCTCACCCTCGATCGGCAGCAACTCCTTGAAGCGCCACATCGTCCGGGGACGTGACAAAATTTTTTCCCGAGTGATGAGCTTTTTGATCGCCGGATAGTCATAGTCCACCTCAAGCGGGCCGAAGCAGAATTCGCAGACGTGGATGGCCACCGCCGGGTAAAGGCGTCCGCACTCGCGGCATTTCAATCCAGTGAAAAGAGCTTTTGATTTTTCCATGGCACAATAGGTTTTCGAGCAGCTGGTCAGACAGACGCGCGACACCTCGCCGAGGGAGAAGGGGAACATTGCCGCCCCTTCCCACCAACGACGAATCCAGAGAAGAGGCTATTGCTTCCTCTCATCTTTGCCCCGATCCATATCGGAGCTGGATTTGGCACCTGGTCCTTGATCCGGAAAAAATCCGATCCAAGCGGTTGCCGTGGTTTCGCAGGGCCAGTCCCTCCACCACTCATGATGAGTGCAGAAACCATGATGAAAAAAATCCGCCAAGTCAACAGCAAAGCGCAAACTCGGATTTTATCCGCGTTTTCGCACGATTCGCACCGCGACGCTCCGCGTCTTCGGCAGAATGAATTTGCGCACCTCCACCCCCACCCTCCTCACCTTGAACTCGCGCAGGAGCATTCGCGCGACGTCCTCCGCCACCGTCTCGATCAACGGCCTCGGCCGCTGGCGGGCCACATCCATGACACGACTGTGGACGCAGGCGTAATCCACCGTCTGGTCAATCTCCTCAGAAACCGCAGCCCGCTTTAGATCCAGGTCCAGCGTCACCGAGATTTCCAGCATTTGCGCGCGCGCACGCTCCCTCAGGGGAACCCCCACGCGCGACATCACTTGCATGCCATCAAGAATGATCTGGTCAAACATGTCGACAATCTAGCGTGTCCACCGAACCGCTCAACGCCAAAAGGCCCTCGAATCTCCGTCGCCATCCGCAATGATGCGGTGCGATTTAGTGTTTTCTTATCCCGCGGTTTTGTCTAAAGGATGGGCTTGCCGGCCGGTGTCCGGCATCCCATGACCTCCCAACCGAATGACGCTCGCCCTCCCAACCGACAGCCAGGGAAATCCGTCTCTTCCACCGGACAGAATCTTGAATTTGATTTCGACGGGCGGACGCGAGTGCAGCAAGAGGGCCCTCCCATCTCCACTTCCCAAAGCACGTCGCCTCCTCCTGCCGCCCACACGCCTTCGCCTGCAGCCGACGCTTCCCGCCGCAGCTCACCCAGCAGTCAAGCCACCCATTCCAAACCTCAATCCAACCCCACCACCATGAACCAGGGTTTCTCCCAATATCAGCAGAACATCCAACGCCAGTCCAAAGAACAGCGCGCCGTTGGCTCGCTCCTCTCCGGCGTGGCCATCACCTTGATCATCCTGATCCTGCTCGTCGCCATCACGGCCTCGTTCGGTGGCTGGGTACTCTATCGCCAGATCAAGGACCAAAGTGTCACGGTCGCCCAGCTCGACACCAAACTCAGTCACAGCATCCAGGCTCTGGGCAACGACCTCAAGGACACCAACACCCAGGTGGAACGCCTCGTCACGCTGGCACAGGCACAGAAACAACAGATTGCCTCCCTGCAAAACCAGATCGAGGATGCGCGCACACAAGCCAGGAAAGAATCCGCCACTTTGAAGGTGAACATTCAAAAACTCGAACGGCGCATCTACGACCTGGAGCGGAACGCCAACGCGAGGTGATTTCCCCTCTCGAACTCCGACGACTTTTTGCCGAGTGGCGGACCCGCTTCCAGCGGATTCAGGCCATCCTTCAACCGCCCACGTGGTCGGAAACCGACTGGAAACAATTCGGACGCGCCCTCGTCGGCCTCCTCCAGCGTCATGGCGCAACATGGACCGTCGAACCCAAAACCTACTGGGACCTCCGCTGGAACCTTCACGACAGCGGCCAGTTGATCTGCCAGGCCGAGTGCGTCCCCACGGAAAAAGTTTCCGTCGTGGTCGCGCAGATGGGCGGCTTCGTCAAGGAGGTGGAGAGCTACACATGGTTCTGGGCTGAGTTCGACATGAAAGGCGAATTCATCCGTGACCCTTACTGGGTCGAGGGAACATGGAAGGACGCCCTTGCCACGCTCCTGATGCCCTACCAACAACAAGCCGGCTACTACCTCGCCGGCAGCGCCCCCACCCCTCCCTCCCTCATGCTGGGCCACACCACCCCGGAGGAAAACACATCCACATTCGAAAAAAACATTTAGCATGCCCTTGACCCTTCCTTCCCACGCGAAGATCAATCTCTTCCTTGAAATCCTCGGCAAGCGGGAGGATGGATTTCACGCCGTCCGCACCCTGATGCTCCCCATTTCGCTGGCCGACACGCTTACGATCGAGGACCTGCCGTCACCCTGCATCGAAATCGAATGTTCCGATTCCACACTACCCACCGACGGCGGCAACCTCATCCGCCGCGCCGCCGAGCTTTTGCAACAACGCCACGCACCCACGCGCGGCGCGCGCATTCACGTTCAAAAAAACATCCCCATCGGCGCCGGGCTCGGCGGCGGCTCCACCAACGGCTCCACCACCCTGCGCGGATTGAACCAGCTTTGGAATCTCAACCTTCCCGATGACGCCC
>JAHFSY010000092.1 GCA_023269615.1 Verrucomicrobiota bacterium | reverse complement strand
ATTTTGGGAGGTTTGGTTTCCAAAGTTATCTTCGTAGGCGAATGTCATCGTCAGCAGGGCGACCGGCATGGTGAAGAGCAGCCCTATACAGCAGGCGATGACACCCGACGCGGCAACCAGTCCGACCAGGATGAGCAGACCACAAAATGCAAAAGGCGCTCGAAGGACTGCTTTGCGGCTCAACTGCATCGCATCCCAAAAACCGATCTGCTTGTCAATGATGAGCGGGAAGACAAAAATCCACAGGATGGAACTGACCACCGCCACAATCGTGCCAAGGATTCCGCCCACGACGACCAGGACGAGACTGCCAGACAGCGCAGTCTGAGGGTCCACCCCGGAAATCATCTGTGACACCATGGGTATGCAAAAGGGAATCGCCACGATTGCCGCTGGAATCCAGACAAACAGGGATGTGACGACGCTCCCCAACATGAGCTGCGTAAATCCCCGTGTGAATCCCGCGAAGGCATCCCCAATCTCGACTGGCTGGCCACGCACGAATTTCAGGCCGAAAAAAAACAACCCTCCTGAAAAAACTCCGTTCAACAGCGTGTTCACGACAAACCCAAAGAACGGGATCAACCCTGCAATAAAGCCTGCAATGAACGATGCCATGCCAACCAGAAACACACCCCCCGCGAGCATCATCACGTTCTCCGTGCACAGTTTCCAGGCGCGGGAGATGCATGAACCGATCTCCACTTTCACCGTTCGCTGCGCAAGCGACTCCTGCAAGGCTGTCACGTCCGCCGCCCCGCTCTCCCCCGCAAACACGGGAGGCGATTTTCCACCCAGCAACGCCGCCAGCTCCGGATGGTTCCCGAGCGGCTTCCACTCATCGCTCCCCTCCTTCTTTACCATCGTCTTCGCATTCACGCGATTCTGGGAAATCCATCGCCCCATCTCCTCGATGGACACCGGGCCGTACTCGTTCTTGTCCCCGCCAATGATCTTGTACATGTTCCCGGTTGTACAGCACCCGCCCCCACAATTCAACTCCGACTCGATGGTCGGTGTAGCCGCGTTCGCCAGAACGCGGATCCCCCGGATCGCGGAAAAATCCACGCTCGGGCGAGCGTGGCTACAGGTCGCCTGCCCCCGCATTTCAGATTTGAAATGTCGCCCGATGTTTGCTGGACTTCGACGAAGCAATTTCAACATCCATGCCGGAATCGGGTTATTATGTTTCGATCAATGGGGAAACCGAAGGGCCTTATCCTCCCGAGGACCTGGTGGCCTGGCATGGCGAGGGCCGGATGAATGACGCGACGCAGGTTTGGGATGGCGTGGCGTGGATGTCGCTTGGAGATTTCCTGAAGACGCTCAAGACACCGACCGCGCCGCCGGTCCAGAAGGCAGCCCCTGCAACAGCAAGGAAGGGGACGTCCCCGCTGCCGGCCGAGGAATTTGAATCCCTCGGGGGACTGGACGCTCATCTTCTTGAGGAACTGAATGAAGCGGAGGAGCAGATCGGAAAGGCGTGGAAGGCGGGATTGGCGGTGAGCATCCTCAGTCTCCTGCTGTCCATGGTGCTCTTCTTCGCCGGCCCATTCATGGGCATTCCATGGTGGGCTGTGCTCATTGAAGCGCTGATGGTCCTGGGACTGACCTACGGGGTTCGGCGCAACAGCCGCACCTGCGCCATCCTTCTGTTTGTCCTCTATATAGCGGACAAGATTCCCTACTGGACCGGCAAAGGGGCCGGGGGCGGAATCTATATGTGGATCCTGACATTCGTGATCGCCTACTGGTTTCTCATGGCGATTTTCGGCACCTTCGCCTGGCACAAGATCAACAAGCTGGCCGAGCAAGTTGAAAGCTGATCGAGGTAGGGCGTGTTCGCCGAACGCGCCGCAGCGGCGGCCCGTGGAAAGTGAACGTATGATCCCGATGGAGAACGACGGCGCGCTCGGCGAGCGCGCCCTACCACCAGCAAAAAAGAATACCTCTCAAGCCGCCAGCTGGTTTGGATTTTCCCACATCTGGCCTGCCTTCGTTCGTTCCTCGCTGGCCTTCATGATGTGATCGCGCCAGAGGGCGTAGCTTGGGGTGTCCACGGCGTCGTGTAGCGTGGCGCGCTTGCGGTAGTGGATGTAGTTTCCGAGGTGCCAGAGGGTGTTGCGGTAAAGCGCAAAGTCACCCGCGTTGAGGAACAGCCTCACGGCGCCGGGCATGCTCTGGCAATACTCAAGGCACGTGCGCTCGCACTGTTCCGGGGTCTGTCCCGTGAGGATGGGTGGTTCAATCGGGCGGGTCGGAAAACGCCTGGCTTCACAAGGAAGGTCGCGCCTCAAGTGGCTGCCCGGCACAACCCAGGTGCAACTGTCCTCGTACAGGGCGCAATTCACTTGGTTGAAGAAATCCAGATTCAGGTAGTTTGCATGCCAGTCCGACAACGGCATGCCGGGCAGGTTATCGCGCCAGTCGCGATGCCAGGCGGTGCAATAAGGCGTCTCGCCCGGTTCAAGCAACACGCCGCACACGCCGTAGTCCTCCGTTCCGGGCTTGCCCAGGTTACAGTACGAATGCTGCTTCGTCAGAAGGCGATGCACGGCATCATTCAATTCAGGAAGCTCCGCGTAATCGCGGAAGGGCTGGATGTTCACATCGAACTTCGCGATGGGCTGCAGCCGCTGTGCCTGTTTCCCGCGCGTCTTGTGGGCAATCTCGCGCGCCTTCTCGCATGACTTGCGCAACTCGCCGATGAGCGACGTCGGGAGGATGCCGCGAAAGACCACGTATCCAAGGGTGTGATAATCCGCGATGTGGGAATCTGAGAATTGGAAGGCCATGGGCTTGTCTCGTTTGGGGTGTGATGCTGCTTATGGGCAGGAGAGTGCCCGCAAGTCGATCCGCCAAAGTGGAAGATTCAAGACATCGTAGTTTGTAAAACGGACATGGGTGACGGCCTTGCCCGTTCCCCATCCCGTCTCAAATCTTCCTTGTGGCTTATGGCTCAAGGCTTAAGACTTCCTCCATGTTGAACTACCTTTGGATCGCCTTGGGAAGCGCATTGGGCGGCGTGGGCCGCTTCTGGCTCACGGGCGTCATTGCCCGCCATTCCGCAGGAACGTTTCCGTGGGACACGCTCGTCGTCAACGTGACCGGCTCGCTCGTCATCGGTTTTTTTTCAACAGCAACGGGACCAGACAGTCGGATCGTCGTCGACTCGTCATTTCGCCAGTTTTTCATGATCGGCATTTGCGGCGGTTACACGACCTTCTCCTCGTTCAGCCTGCAGACACTGAGCCTCGTGCGCGACGGGGAATGGCTTTATGCCGGCGCCAACATCGCGGGGTCGGTGATTCTTTGCCTTGTGGGCGTCTGGCTTGGCCATATACTCGCGATGACACTCAACCGCTGATCCTCTCCTCCCAAATTCCAAACCACCCCATGCAACCACTTCAAGAAGCCACCCTGTTGCGGATTTTCGTCGGGGAGAACGACCGTTTTGAGCACAAGCCCATGTACGAGGTGATCGTCACGCGGGCGCGCGACGCGCACCTCGGCGGCGCCACCGTGTTGCGCGGGCCGATGGGATTTGGGAAATCGAGCCAGCTCCACACAACGAAGATTCTGCGCCTTTCCGAAAATCTCCCCCTGGTGATCGAAATCGTGGACAGCGAGGAAAAAATCAACGCGTTCCTCCCGGTGCTCGATTCGATGATGACAGGTGGTCTCGTCACGCTCGAAAAAGTGCAGGTGTTTCCGTGCGGCACCCAGGCCAGACGTGAGTGATTTTGCAGAGCAAGCCTTGTGCTACCGCGCATCGTGTGCTAATTGTAAGCATTCTCCATGAGTTCCCAGGATAAAGGCACACCCCCATCGCGCGGACCGCGCAAACCCTCCGAGGAGAAGGACTGGAGCGGAATGTTCCGCGTCCTCCTCATCTGGGTGCTCATCCTTGCAGCCATCCCCGTCGTGTTTCATTACAAAAATGCCTCCGAGAAGGCATTCACCGAGTTCACGTTCTCGGAATTTTTAAAAACATTGCTGGCCGGCCAGGTCAAGACGATGAGCGTGACGCAGGAGGCGTCGGGAAACAGCTATGTGTACGGCGAATGGCTCTCCGCTCCAGCCGAGAAAAAACTCTCCAAGTACAAGGTGTATGCCAACCTCCGTCCGGACGACTGGATTGTGCTTGAGGCGTACAACCGCGGGATCAAGGTGGATTTCGAGCCGCAGTCGAGCCTCTGGGCCACCTTCCTCCTGGGCGCCCTGCCGATCCTCATCCCCCTGCTCATCCTCTGGTTCTTCTTCGCGCGCCAGATGCGCACGATGGGACGCGGCGCGCTTTCGTTCGGCAAAAGCCGCGCGCGATTGCTCAACCGTGACAAGAACAGGCTCACGTTCAAGGACGTTGCAGGCATCGAGGAGGCCAAGGACGAAGTGCAGGAAATCGTTGAGTTCCTCAAGGATCCGAAGCGCTTTCAGAAACTCGGCGGCCGCATCCCCAAGGGCGTCCTTATGATCGGCCCGCCCGGCACCGGCAAAACCCTGCTCGCCAAGGCCATCGCAGGCGAGGCCGACGTCCCGTTCTTTTCCATCAGCGGCTCCGACTTCGTGGAAATGTTCGTCGGCGTGGGCGCCTCGCGCGTCCGCGACATGTTCGAGCAGGGCCGCAAGAGCGCGCCATGCCTCATTTTCATTGATGAGATTGACGCCGTGGGGCGCTCACGCTTCAGCGCCGGTGCCGGCGGCGGGCATGATGAGCGCGAACAGACGCTCAATGCCCTGCTCGTGGAGATGGACGGCTTTGACACGCAGGAAGGGATCATCCTGATCGCCGCAACCAACCGCCCTGACGTGCTCGACACAGCACTCCTTCGGCCCGGGCGCTTCGACCGCCAGATCGTGGTTGACCTGCCCGATCTCGTCGGGCGCGAGCAGATTCTCAAGGTGCATGCGCAGAAGGTGAAGCTCGCCGCGGACGTGGACCTATCCGTGATGGCTCGCGGCACGCCTGGATTTTCGGGCGCCGACCTCGCCAACCTCATCAACGAAGCAGCCCTGCTCGCCGCGCGCAACATGAAGAAGGGCATCGAAATGGCAGAGCTGGAGGAGGCGCGCGACAAGGTTCGGTTCGGACGCGAACGCCGCAGCCGCGTGATGGACGACAAGGACAAGGAGATCACAGCCTACCACGAGGCGGGACATGCCATCGTCATGGGCCTGCTTGAACACGCCGAGCCGATTCACAAGGTGACCATCATCCCGCGCGGCAACGCCTATCTTGGCGCAACGATGCAATTGCCCCTGAAGGACCGCTACACCTACAGCCGCAAAAAGGTGCTCGACGAAATCACCATTTGCATGGGCGGTCGCATCGCCGAGGAAATGGTTTTTGGAGACATCTGTTCCGGTGCGTACGGGGACATCAAGGCTGCGACCCGCCTCGCGCGCAAGATGGTTTGCGAGTGGGGCATGAGCGAGAAGATGGGGTTCATCGAGTATAGCGGCGACGAATCCCCATTCATGGGACGCGAACTCAGGACCAAAGGTGATTTCAGCGAGGCCACCGCCGTGGTGATTGACCAGGAAGTGCGTCGCATCGTGGACGAATGCTACGCCCGCGCCGCAAAAATTCTTTCGGAAAACAAGGAGAAGCTCCTCGTTGTCGCCAAGGCGCTTTTGGAATTTGAAACCCTGGATGGCGAGCACGTGAGGGAAATTCTCAAGCACGGCCGGATCATCCACCCCCCCGTCAAACCAACGATCACCCCGCTCAATACCAAGCAGCCCACCGTGGCACCCGGCATCCCCGAGCCGAGAGCATCCGCAGGCACCGAAAATCCGCCCGGCGCCCTCCCTTCCCCCGCAGTGTAAAAATTCACCCGCCCCGCTGCCGTCTAAAAGGATTTGACCCTCGTTGGGCCTTCCCTATCGTTCGCGCATGAAATTCCTCATGTATGACATGGCCCGGGAACAATCCTGGGTCGGCTCATACTGGCAGCGCATCTTTCCCGATATCCGCAACCTCGGCTACACTGACCTCGGCCTCTACATCGAACAACGATACCATTTCCGCTCGATCCCCCAACATCGCCCCTATGGCGGAGTCACGCCGGCGCAGGCGGATGAGGCCCGCCGGCTTTGTAAAAAATTCGGGGTGCGCCTTTCATGGTTCACCAACACCCTCGGACACTGCGACCAGTTGCTCGCGAATGAGTCGCTTCGCCATCTCGCGGAGGACCCCGCCCATCCATACCAGCTTTGCCCATCGCATCCAGACACGCGCCCGCTCGTGCTCAACATCCTCCGCGAATTCGCCGCCATCAACCCAAGCCCCATCCTGCATATCGGTGGCGACGAGGCCACCCAATGGAACATGGACGACATTTGCCGCCGCCGTAAAATGACGGGCGCCGAATTCTACCTCGACCATTATCGCTGGGTGATTCGCGAAACAAAAAAACTCGGCAAACGTCCCGCCATGTGGGGCGACATGCTCCTCCATCATCCCGACATCGCCAGGGAGATTGACCGCGATGTGCTCATCTTCGACTGGCATTACGATTCCGGTTCCGCCGACAGCATCCAGTTCTTCCACAAACTCGGGTTCGAGGTCATCCCCACCACCGCCTCCAACGAATACTTCAGCACCTTCCTCCCGTTCCATCAGGTCGAGCAGGGCATCCGCCCATTCATGACCGAGGCGCGAGAGCTCGGTTGCGCCGGCATGTGCATGTCGTGCTGGGAGATGACGAAGGGGGCGGTCTTCGAAAACCAGTGGAAGCGCCTCGCCGCAGGCACCGCGATCTACGAGGATAAGCCCCTTGGAAATTTTGGAAAAACTTTTTTTGGCTCCGCACATGCCGATGAGTCCAGGCTTCGTCCCCTGCTCGACGAGAGCAGCCTGGACAAAATCCATCCATGTCTCGGCTACGCCGTGTTTCGAAAAACTTTTTTTGCCGATACGCCATGGCCGATTTATCACTTGTTCGGGCAGAAAGACGCGCAACACGGCATGACCCAGATCATGAACCGCGTGCGACGGGCCCGCCCCATCGTGGCCTCCATTCGCCGCGCCGCCACGCGCCGCAAGAAATCACTGCGGTTTCTTGATCTGCCCCTTGATCTGTTTGAAGTTGCGCACCATCGCATCCAGACTCTCCGCCTCATGCGCGAAGTCACGGGCCGCATCCACCCGCATCGCCTCCCCTCCGCACGAGGTGCGCACCTGCTGAAGGACCTTGTCCGCGCCCTCAAACATCATATTGAAAAATCCGAGGCACTGCACCAGCGATTCGCGGAATTCAACGAAACACAGGGCGGCTCCATTTACGACGTGCTCCGTCTCCGTCGCCACATCCAGATGCTGACCACAGTGATGGGCTACGTCCGCTACCATGCCGGCGCATACGCAAAAGGCGTCCCCGTCCCCCGACACGAGTTGTGGTACGTGTAAGCAAGGCGGAGTTCCATCTTCCATCCCGGTTTCATCCGTGATACATCCGATGGCTCCATGCAGGCCGCCCCATTGACATCTCGGGAAATCCGCCAGTCGTTCCTGGATTTTTTCAAATCCAAGGGGCACACCATCGTTCCATCGTCGTCACTCCTGCCCGACGCCCCCAACCTGCTCTTCACCAATGCTGGCATGAACCAGTTCGTGCCCATCTTTCTTGGACAGCAACCCTGCCCGTACTCCCCTGCCCGCGCCGCCGACACCCAGAAATGCATCCGCGCCGGCGGCAAGCACAACGATCTCGAGGATGTCGGCTTCGACACCTACCATCACACATTCTTCGAAATGCTGGGCAACTGGTCGTTCGGCGACTATTTCAAGAAGGAAGCCATCGTGTGGGGATGGGAACTCGTGGTGGATGTGTGGAAATTTCCAAAGGAACGCATCTATGCCACCGTGTACAAACCCGGCCCAGGCGATCCCTCCGCCTTTGACCAGGAGGCCTATGATCATTGGAAAGCCATCTTCGAAAAAGCCGGACTCGATCCCAAGCAGCACATCGTCTTTGGCAACAAGAAGGACAACTTCTGGATGATGGGCGACACAGGCCCCTGCGGCCCCTGCTCCGAAATCCATGTGGACCTCACTCCGCAGGCCGACACGCACGGAAAACTTGTGAACGCCGGCTCGCCCCAGTGCATCGAAATCTGGAACCTCGTGTTCATCCAGTTCAACGCTGAGGCCGATGGCAGATTCAGCGACCTGCCCGCAAAGCATGTGGACACCGGCATGGGCTTCGAACGCGTCACGGCCATCATGCAATGCACGAAGGGGTTGACGGACTTCAGCGGGATCATTTCAAATTACGAAACGGATGTCTTCCGCCCCATTTTCACGGAGCTCGAGAAGCTAAGCGGAAAGAAATACGCCTCCACCCTGCCCCTCAAGGAGTCTCAAATCTCAAATTTGAAATCTCAAATCGAGGCGGACATCGCATTCCGCGTCATCGCCGACCACATCCGCACGTTGAGTTTTGCGATCGCCGATGGCATCTCCCCGAGCAATGAAGGGCGCGGCTACGTCCTGCGCCGCATTCTGCGCCGCGCCGTGCGTTTTGGCCGCACGCTCGGATTTCACAAGCCTTTCTTTTGCATCCTGGTGAAAACGGTTGCGGATGAATTTGGAGACATCTTCCCCGAATTGCGCCAGCGTCGGTCCCGGATCGAGGAAACCATCCGTGCCGAGGAGGAGAACTTCAATGAAACCCTGGACCGCGGAATCGAAATCTTCGAGGGGGAATTGCGTAAATTGAGTGATAAACAATTTCCCGCCGAGGTGGCTTTCAAGCTGTATGACACGTACGGGTTTCCCCTCGATCTCACCGAACTCATGGCGCGCGAAAATGGGCTCGTCGTGGACACCGCTGGTTTTGAGAAGCTGATGGATGAGCAACGCACCCGGGCCCGCTCGTCCCAGAAAAAGGAGGCGATCGAGGTTTCTTCCTCCATCTCATCCAGCCAGCCCTCGCGCTTTGTCGGTTACGACCAGCTTCAGCTCGAAACTCGCGTGCTCGATGTCGTGGAAACAAAAGGCAAACAGGCCGTCGTGCTCGAAACCACGCCGTTCTACGCCGAGATGGGCGGCCAGGTCGGTGACCAAGGGCAGCTCCAGGCCGGAGGGCAGACATGGAAGGTCGTTGATACCCAGAAAAAGGACGGCGTCTTTTTCCACGTTCTTGCCGAAAAGGAATCACCGTCCAAATCATCGGCCGTGCAGACGCGCGTGGACAAGGAACGCCGTGCCGCCATTGAACGCCACCACAGCGTCACACATCTTTTCCATTGGGCACTTCACGAACTCGTGGACCGCGAATCGCGCCAGCGCGGTTCCTACGTCTCCCCCGACCACCTTCGCTTCGACTTCAACATCAGCCACGCGCTCACGCCGCAGCAGATCACCGACATCGAGAAGCTCGTGAATGAGCGCGTCCGCGAAAACGCCCTCGTGTCATGGTACGAACGTCCCTATGTCGAAATTCAAAAGGACAAAAGCATCCAGGCGTTTTTCGGTGACAAATACGGCGACATCGTGCGCGTCGTCCAGATCGGCGATTACTCGCGCGAGCTTTGCGGCGGCACGCATGTTCGACATACCGGCGACATCGGACTTTTCAAGATCAAAAAGGAATCCGCCATCGCCGCAGGCATCCGTCGCATCGAGGCCGTGGCCGGGCCCGCCGCCGAAGCATGGCTCCGCGAACACGCCGAACATCAAAAGGCTGAGGAAGCCAAAGCGCAATCGAAAGCGCAGGAGATGGAACTCGACAAACAACGCAAGGTGCAGCAGCAAAAGGATGCCGAGGCGCTCGTCCTGTCCCTGCTCGAACAGGATGTCCATCCGTTGAATGGAACACCTTCCCTCATCCGAAACCTCGGCGAAGTAGATGGCGATTTTCTGCGCATGGCGGGCGATGCCCTGAAAAAGAAATCCTGGAGCGGCGTCGCCGTCTTCGCAGGTGCCCGTGATGGTCGGTGCAGCTTCGCCTGCTTTGTCTCGAATGATCTCACGTCCAGGTTCAAAGCCGGTGACATCGTCAAGCAGGTGGCTGCGATGGCCGGCGGTTCCGGCGGCGGCAAACCCGACTTCGCCCAGGCCGGCGGCAAGGACCCATCCAAAATCCCCGAGTCGTTGAAACTTGCTGAGCATCTGCTTGGTAGGGCGTGACCGCCGGGCGCGCCGCTGCGCAACGGACGGCCCGGCGGTCCGTCCCTACCTCGATCAGTGACAAGAACACTGGAAAATTTGTCCTTGGAAATTTGCGTCAGCCCGCCACAATCCCGCGATGAAACTGTTCCGTCTAGTTGCCTGCTTGGTCTTGGCCGCCGTCTTTCTTGCGGGCTGCGGGATCAAGGAGCGGCGGGAAGCCGAAAAGAAACGCGCGGAGGACAAGGCCAAGGCCGAGGCCGCCAAGAAGGTCATCGCGGAAAAATCCACCACCATCTGGAAGGAGTCCATGGACAAGAAGAAGGACCAGGGGCCGGGCAGCGGAAGCATTTCTCTCGGTGACAAATCTTTGACGTTCACCCAGGCCTCCATCGTCCTTGGCGCACTCAAAATTCCGGGCGACCCTGCGGGTGGCATGGAACCATCTTCATTGAAATGTTCCTCCGCCAATGGCGTGGCGCTCGTCATCCCTGCAATCCTGCTCGAGAACGGGGCCAGCCGGCCTGAACAGCTGGCGGGACAGTCTTTCGATCTCAACGAATCCAACAACACCGGCGCCGAGATCACGACGGAGGACGGTGCGAAGTGGAACATCAAGAGCGCGCTCATCACATTCAGCCGTGCCGATCGCAACCTGGTCACTCTCTCCATCGAGGGAAATGCCGTGGACGCCAGTGGACAAAAAACAGACAAGTTAAAGATCAACGGTGAAATCCAGGCGCGCATCGGGGGAACCGATGGTCAACCGATCAACTACGACCCAAAACAAACAAACCCATGAACCACCGACCTCTTGGAAAAACCGGCCTCAAGGTCTCCGAAATCTGCCTCGGCAACTGGCAGACGCATGGAGGACAGCTCAATTACGCCGCCTCCGAAAAAATCGTCCGCGAGGCGTTCAAGCTCGGCATCAACTTTTTCGACACGGCTGACATTTACGCCAATGGAGCCGCCGAGGAAATTCTCGGACGGGCCGTCCGCAACCTCAATCGCCAGGAAGTCGTCATCGCCACCAAGTGCTGGGGAACGGTGCGCGGCAAGGGCCCCACCACCTGCGGCCACAGCCGCAAACACGTGATGGAGGCGATGGATGCAAGTCTCCGTCGTCTGAAACTCGACCACGTGGACCTCTACCAGCTCCACACGTACGACAAGGACACGCCGCTCGAGGAAACGCTGGACGCCCTCAACGACCTCGTGCGCCAGGGCAAGACGATCTACATCGGCTGTTCAAATTTCATCCCAAAGCTGATGCGCGAAGCTCACGCGATCTGCAAGCGCAACGGTTGGGCGTGGTTCGTCTCCAACCAGCCACAATACAACCTGCTCGAGCGCACGGTGGAAAAAGGCCTCATGCAGACTTGCTCGCGCCAGGGCGTTGGATTGATCCCCTATTGCCCCCAGGCACAGGGTTTCCTTACCGGCAAATACCGTTCGATGAAAGATGCGAAAAAAGGCACAAGGTTCGCTGGGAGCGAGTACCTTCAGAAGCAGTACTTCACCCCCGCCAACTTCAAGCGAGTCGCGCGTCTTTGCGCGATGGCGAAAGAAGTCGGTTGTACGCCAGCCCAGCTATCCCTGCGCTGGCTCCTGAGAAAACCCGTCGTCTCCTCAGCGATCGTCGGCGCACGGAGCGTGTCCCAGATCCGCGAAAGCGCCCGCGCCTCGGACGTGAAGGTGTCGGCCGCCAAACTCGAGCAGCTCAGCCGCGTGTTTTCCGATTCTTGATGCATTTGACCATGGCTCAACCGATGCAACTCTGGCACCACCCCACCCTCCGCAATCCTCCGCCCCACTTCCCCCAACGCCTCCTTCGGTGAAATCTTGAGCTTGGCCGCGAACATGAAAGCCCGATACGCCGTCCGATGGCGGTCGCCACGGCTCCAGTCGAGAATTCATCAATATTTCCTGTCATTTTCCCCTACGGACAACTCGCTGGGCCGCTATAGGACAACCCTCAAAACGTCGTTCAGCTGTGGGAGAACGAAATCGCATCAGCCCCGTGGTTTGACCGCGAGAAGGAAGTTTTGATCGTCCTCGCGCTCGACGCGAAGCTCCGGATGAAGGGGTTCGGTGTCGTTTCTGTCGGGCTGATCAACCAGACGCTGGTCCACGCACGGGAGGTGTTCCGGCCTGCCATCGCGTTGGCCGCAGTGACCTGACAGGCTTTAGTGGACACCTCCGAAATATAGTCTTACCTGGTTGGTGTTGATGTCTTCCTTACTGCCATCTTCCCCCATGGGGGAAGAAAAATCGGCGGCAAAAGCGCTTGGG
>JAHFSY010000032.1:43604-51506 GCA_023269615.1 Verrucomicrobiota bacterium | reverse complement strand
CGCGGGTAACAGCATCACTTGTTGATAATCCGATTCGATGATCTTTCGCATCCCTCATTAATCATTCCATACCCAATGATGTCCAGTTCTGAGACAGCCTCCGGAGCGTGTCCCTCCGTTTTTTTACCCGCAAGAGGTCGAGGAGAGCCTCACTTCCGAACGAGATAATTCCCGCACACGAGAAGATCCATCTCACTCGCCTTGAAGGTCCGGTACGCGTTCGCGGGCGTTGTCACGATCGGTTCGCCGCGCAGGTTGTAGGAGGTGTTCATCACCACGGGCACGCCGGTGGCCTGGCCGAAATGCTTGATGAGCTTGTAGTAGCGTGGATTCGTCTCGCGAAAAACCGTCTGCAACCTTCCCGTCCCCATGTGGCTGACAGCGGGAATCACGTCCTGTTTTTCTTTTTTGACAGGCGCAACCAGCAGCATGAAACGCGCGGCTTCCTGCTTTGAAATTCCGGGCATGTCGAAGTATTCCTCCGCGGCTTCCACCAGGATGGATGGCGCAAATGGACGATACGGCTCGCGAAATTTGATCTTGGTGTTGACGATGTCCTTCATCTCCGCCGTGCGCGGGTCGGCGATGATGCTGCGGCAGCCCAGGGCGCGCGGGCCAAACTCAAACCGTCCCTGGTGCCAGCCGATCACCTTCTTGGACGTCAATGCCTCCACCGTGCGTGCGATCAGCTTGTCTTCATCCGGCACATGTTCGTGCGGGATGTTTTCCGCGTTGAGAAATTCGGCGATCTGTCCATCGTTGAATTCCTCGCCCCAATAGGCGTGGTCCATCACGAACTTGCGCGGCTCGCCCATCACCTGGTGAATGAAATGAAACGCGGCGCCGATCGCGCCACCGCCATCGCCCGCGCCCGGCTGGATGTAGAGACGCTTGAAGGGCGTTTCGCGCAGAATACGACAATTGGCCACGCTGTTGAGCGCCACGCCGCCTGCCATGCACAGATCGTCGAGCCCTGTCTCCGCATGGAGTGACCGCGCCATGCGCACGATGATTTCCTCCACGGCCTTCTGGATGCTGGATGCGATATCCGCGTAATGCTGGTTCTCGCGCTCAAGCTCGGCATAGTTCCCGGGCTTTTCGCCAAAGTACGAGGGAAAGCCCGTGCCCTTGGTGAAGAAATGCGTCTCGGGCTCGCGAGGAGGACCAAAAAGTTTTACGAAATTCCGGTTGTACGTGTTCTTCAGCGAATACGGAAATTTGAAATACTCCATCTTGAGCTGGAATGAGCCGTCCACGCTCAGATCCATCAACTGCCACACCTTGTCGAGATACTTCGGCTCGCCGTACGGCGCCATCCCCATCACCTTGTATTCACCCTCGTTGACCTCAAATCCGAGAAACGCCGTGAACGCGCTGTAGAGCAGGCCGAGCGAATGCGGAAAACGCATCTCGTGCTGAAGGTGGATGTTCTTTCCCTCAGCCACTCCCTTCGCCGTCGTCGTCCATTCCCCCACCCCGTCCACCGTCAGGATCGCGGCCTTGTCGAAAGGCGAACAATAAAAGGCGCTCGCCGCATGCGAGAGATGGTGGTCGCAGAACGCGATGCGGTCGGAATCCACGCCGAGCTTTTCCCTGATGATCGCCTTGATCCAAAGCTTGTCGAGGAGCCACGTCTGCATCGCCGCGCGAAACATGCCCACGCCCCTGGGAAAAGTTTCCATCGCGGTCTGGAAAATCCGCTCAAACTTGACGAATGGTTTTTCGTAAAAAACGACATGGTCCACGTCCTTGATCCCGATGCCGGCCCGGCGCAGACAAAACTCGACGGCGAGCGAAGGGAAATCGTGGTCATGCTTTTTGCGCGTGAAGCGCTCCTCTTCGGCGGCAGCCACGAGCACCCCGTCACTCACAAGCGCGGCGGACGAATCATGGTAGAAGGCTGAAATGCCAAGGACTTTCATTGAGACTCGGGGGGGACGCTGCCCTGGCTTTTGGCCCAGTTGAGATCAAGCGCGGGCAGCTTCTTGGGCGTCCAGTAACTTTTCTGCTTCCCCACACGAATGCGCAGCGGGTCGGAAAACAGCTTGATGGCGAGGGCGAACGGCATGGCGATGACGAAGTAAAAAAGGGGCATCCAGACCCAGCTCATGATGTTCCCGAGCCACATCCCGAACTTCAGCCATGCGTCCCATGCCTGTTTCCAAAGAGGGGGAGGTGTTGGAGTTTTTGCAATTGCCATCTTCTCTTGTTGCGAATTTGATGGCAGACTTGCAAACCAATTAGACGGATGAACAGTCAAAAACCAAAAAGCAAGGACTTCGCCAACTGGCTGCGCATGGCTTCCTTCCTGAAGCCGTACAAGGTCCGCTTCGCCAGTGCGATCCTCTTCGGCATCGTCAATGCCCTGATGGGTGCCGCACTCATGCAGGGGGTGCCCATCATTTTGCGCACAGTTTTTCCGGGGCCCGCCGGCGCCGGCCAGCTGCCCGGTGGCGGCCTGGGCCCCATCCGATCAACCACGCTGGATACAATCGCCGGATGGCTGGTGCGCGTGCTCTCGGATTTGTGGAGCACCGCGGTCGGATCAACCGCCACGCACACCGTCCAGGTGACCGCGACCATTTCGCTTGTTGCGTTCATCATGATCATCCGCGCCTTCAGCGATTACATGAACAAATACTTTCTGAGCTGGGTGGGCGTGCGGATGATCACCGACATCCGTCAAAAGGTGTTCGTCCACATCCAAAATCTGTCGCTTGATTTTTACAACAAGGCGAACGTGGGCGACCTGATCTCCCGCCTCGTCAACGATTGCCAGCAGGCGCAGTCGGCCATCACCACGGTGATCGCGGACTCCATCACGCAGCCATTCAACATCATCGTGATCGGATATGTCTTGCTGAGGGAGGACTGGAAATTTTCCCTTGCAGCCGTGGTCCTGGCCCCGCTCTGCATCCTTCCCATCACGATCTACGGACGCAAAGTGCGGAAGACGAGCAAGCTCTCCCAGGAAAACCAGGGCGAAATCGTTTCCCGTCTCCACGAAAACATCACGGGCGTCAGGGTGGTCAAGGCTTTCCACATGGAACGGTACGAAGAGGGCAGATTCTGGGAGACGTGCTACCGCCAGTTTTCATACCAGATGAAGATCGTCCGCTCGGTGAACATTCTCAGCCCTCTCATCGAAATCGTGGCCACCCTCGGCGTCTGCGTGGCGCTTTACTACGCCTATCGCAACCACATGCCCGCGGAAAAATTCTGGGGCCTCCTCATCGGTATTTTCCTGCTCTACAACCCGATCAAGAATCTCAGCAAACTCCACACCACCATCCAGAAAAGCCTCGCCTCCACGGACCGCATCTTTGCCATCCTTGAAACCAAGTCCACGGTCGTCGAAACCCCCGGGGCGAAGGACCTGGCGCCCATCGTGAATGACATCCGCCTCGACGACGTGTCATTCCGCTACGACTCGAAATGGGTGCTTCAAAATGTGTCTCTCACCATCCCGCACGGAAAAACCATCGCTCTCGTCGGTCCCAGCGGCGCCGGAAAAACCACCCTGCTGAATCTGTTGCCGCGCTTTTATGACCCCGTCACCGGCGCCGTGTTGCTGGACGGAACAGACATCCGCCAGGTCCGCATCGAGTCGCTTCGCAGGCAGATCGCGATCGTGACGCAGGAAAACATTCTCTTCAACGATACCATCCGGAATAATATCCGCTACGGTTCGTTCGAGGCGGGCGGGGATCAAATCATCGAAGCGGCCAAGCGCGCCCATGCCCACGATTTTATCCAGCATCAGCCGCAAGGCTACGACACGGTGGTGGGAGACAAGGGCATCAAGCTCTCCGGCGGGCAAAAACAACGCCTGGCCATCGCCCGCGCCATTCTCAAAAATCCCTCCATCCTGCTCCTTGATGAAGCAACTTCCTCCCTCGACACCGAATCCGAACGCCATGTGCAGGAGGCGCTCGAAGAACTCATTCGAGGGCGCACCGTGGTCGTCATTGCGCACCGCCTTTCCACCGTCCAGCATGCCGACCTGATCGTGGTCATGGAACACGGCCGCATCGTGGAACAGGGACGTCACGACGAGCTGCTGGCCAGGGGAACGCTTTACCGCAAACTATACGACCTGCAGTTCAGGGAGGGTTGAATCACGTGACAGTTTTGCCATGTAGGAGCGGATGCCATCCGCGACCGGCCGTGTTCCGGAATCGCCGATGGCATCGGCTCCTACATCCCGGCAATGAAAAATTACTGAATTACTTCGATGGCTTCATCAGCCATTCGGCGCTGAGAATCTGGTGCAGGTCCTTGCTGACCTCGCAGACAAGAAGCTGGTTTTTCCAGAGGATGTAATATTTCTTCTGCGCGTTTTCCTTGCCCACCAGGACTTCCTGCGTCACGGGCTTGCCGTCCACCTCAACCGTTGCAGTCCATGTCATGAGAGGTGCATCAAGGCCATATTGCTTGATCGTGGGGTTGAGGGCGGTACCCACGATTTTTTCCACATTGAAATGCTCGATCGTGTTCAGAAATTTCAGCCAGTCGGTTTCATTCAAGACACCCTGTGCTCCCTCGCCAATCTTCCAGTTTCCATCGGCCATGTGCTCCATCGTGACGGCGGACTTTCCTTTTTTCTGCGTGCAGGATTTCACGGTATTCTTGGCCAGGGTAAACAGCATGCGTGACCGAACATCCATCACGCTTTTCGGCAGGTCGGCGACATCGGAGGAATCAAGGCCGTACACGGAGGCCTCATCCCCCGCCCGCGCGAACGTCAGTTTTTTGGCGGAGTCATCCTTGCCCAGGGCAAGGCTCAAAAGCACATGGGCGGTCGCATTGGTCTGTCCCGCGGCGGGAGCCGTCGCCTTTCCGCGAAGAGTCAGGGTCGAAAGCGGCGTCTTCAGGCCGTACTTGTCGAGGTCGGTCACCACGTCCGCGGTGAAATCCTTGATTTGCATTCCAATGATTTTTGCGAGAATGCCCGAAACCAATTCATTGTCGGCATCGAGTTTTTCCGGTTGGACGATTTTCCAATCCTTGCCACTTTTCTGCAGGACAACCATCATCTGGCGATTGCGGATTTCAATCTCCTCCACATCGTCCCCATAAAATGCGCCGAGCTGTCGATCGCGAAAATCATTCAAGGGCCGCGCCACCTCCGCGCTGTAATTCGTGGAGATGCCCACAATGGAAGACTGCCCCTTGACTTTCACGACCACCTTCTTCTCGTCGCTTTTCAGCCTGGCCCCAAGGAGGAGCACCTGCTCGGCATCCTTGTCGAGCTTGAGGGTCACTTGTTGCAGCGGGTCTTCCAGCCCGTACTCGCGTGCCGCGGCGGGATCTTCGCTGAGAAAATCCTCGGCCCGCATGCCGCAGGTCTGGCTGAGAAACTGTTCCATCTTGTTGGCATCCGCCCGTGCACTCAGGGGTTGCGTGATGCGCCACTGGTCATTGGTGCGGGTGAATTCGATCAGCTTGGCGCCGTTCTTGAGCTCGAATCGCTGCACTTGTGATGCCGCGAATTCAAACAGGGAACGCTCACGCAGGTCGTCCAGCTTCTTCGCGAGGCGGCTCCCAAGATCGCGATCCACACGGTAAATGTTTTCGTCGCCGCCAACCTGAAGAAAGAGGTCGTTGCCCTGGCGGGTTTCGTTGCCGATCTTGAATGAGAAATTTCCTCCCTTTGTTTTCAGATCGAGCACGGTACCTGGTTTTTCGAGGCCATAATCCGCCAGCGTCAGTTTTTTCTCGGCAAGGTCCCGCGGCGTGACCACACTGATGCGTTCCATGTATTCCACTGCCGCGAGGATGCCTTCCACCTCCGACGCGTTGGCATGGACCGGCAGGGGCTTCTTCAGAAACCACTTCTTGTCCTTGCGCTCAAAAAGAAAATCGCGGTCAACGCCCTTGATGCCAACCTCCACCACGTCAGCGGCCTTGATGTCCACGACGCGTTTACCCTTCTCCCTGGCCTCCTCCGTGGAGGGAAGACGCTGCTGGGCCATGTAAAACCCGAAACCAAGGGCTGCGGCAATGACGATGAACCAGAATGTCGTTTTAAGTTTCATGCAGCCGGGATCGTCACTTGCGACGCTTGAACCATACAAGGATGCCGATCAAACCCACGGCGATGGGCAGTCCGAGGATTTCGATCAGGTAAAGCGTGTTCGCCTGCCTTGGTGTGAGCGTGACGGAAAACTCCGTGGGCTTCTTGGCGGAAATGCCGACCAGCTGCGGCCTCTTGATGAGCCAGTTCAGGGCGCTCATGAACAGATCCTCGTTGCCGGATTTGAGGTAGCCGTTGCGAATGAAGCGGCTGGAACCGAAGACCACGAGGCGCATCCCTTCGCGCTCCATCTCACCGGCGGAGGCGGGCTCAACGGCCACGGCGATCGGCACCGGCCCCTTGCGGTCCTTTTCGTCCTGCACCGCCTTGCCCTGCTGCAATTTCACAAGATCGGTCTCGGCCCACGACAGGGATGGCGTTTCGACGAGGACGGTCACATGCTCCTGGTTGGGCATGACGGAAACAATTTTGTCAACGGAACGGGCCATCGGAAACTCGGTGGCAATCCCCTTGTTCTTGAGGCTTTGCGTCACCAGGTGATTGGCGTACTTGACGCCATACCCGGCGACGGTCAGCCTTTCGCCGCCGAGGGGATCCCGCATGAGCACCACGTCATTTCCGATCTTGACGCCGTGCTCCGCGAGAATTCGTTCAAGGCCAGGATCCGTCTTCATGGCATCGAGCATCACCATCAGGCGTCCGTTTTGCGCGAGATAATCCTGGATCGCCTTCAACTCGACATCGCCGAAGGGCTTTTCAGGGCCGCAGATCACCAGCAAATCACAATTCGCGGGAATCTGCATGGTCTGCACAATATTCAGTTTCTGCACGGAGAGATTGTCCTGCTGGATATAGCTGGCGATGTCTGAACAACCGCTCTTTTCATCCGTGTCGGTGGGGTCGCCCTCGCCCTGCCCCTCCAAAAAATAAACCTTCGGCTGCTTGGGATCCATCACGCTCTGGATGGCCGAGGTGAACATCTGCTCGCCTTTGAACGCGCGGATCTTGTCATCGCCCCGGCTGAATGGACTGGGCGAGCGGTCGAACTCGACCAGGTCATTCGCCTTCACAAACTTGTTGCGCTTGTCGTAAACGAAGATCACCACGTTGGCCTCCTTGACGTCGTACTTGGTGAGAAACTCCTGCCCCTTGAGAAGATCCCTGTCGGGATCAACATACTTCACCTTGATCAGCGGGCAAATCTCCTCGTACTCCTTCAACAGGAGCTGCACGTCCTCGGAAATCCGTTCCACCACCGGGTTCGGCGAATTATTCTGGAAGAAAACATAAACTTCCACGGGCGACTTGATGGACTTAAGAAGGTTCCTTGTCTTGTCCCCAAGACGGTAATAGTCCGTCCGCATAAGGTCCATCTTGTGCGGATGCCAGCGATGGATGGCCATGTTGACGACCACGACGATCGCCGCCGCAAGGAGCACCTGGAGGATCACATTGAAGCCAATGAGAACACGTTTGGGCGCAGAACTTTTTAGCTTGGGAAGGCTCATGTTTTCCAGCGGCGCGACTGCACCATGCGATGGGTTACGAAAAGAAAGAAGGCGGTCATCGAGACATAAAAGACCAGCTGCGGCCATTCGAGCACTCCCCGGGACATCGAGTGAAACAGGTGCGCAAACATTGAAACATGCCCCAGCACCGCATGGTACTTGTCCGACGGAAGAATATAGAAAAAGATGCCGACAATGAAAATCGTAAGCCCGATCGCGAATGAAATCACGGCCGCAATGACCTGATTGCGTGTGCAGGCGGAGGCCATGCAGCCGATCGAGATCAGCATCAACCCGATGAGCGCCAGCCCGACATAGCCCCCGATCAATGGCCCCGGATCCAGAGGCATCGAATCC
>JAHFSY010000032.1:0-43594 GCA_023269615.1 Verrucomicrobiota bacterium | reverse complement strand
TACCGGAGAAGAAAAACATAATTCACCGTCGGCAGCCAGAGCAGCACGAAAAATGTGTAGGCGCCAAAAAATTTCGCCAGGACATATTCCACGTCGCGAATCGGCGCCGTCATCATGGACTCGATCGCCCCGGACTTCTCCTCGTCCGCAAAAACACGCATCGTGAGGATGGGCGGCACGATCAGAAGAATGAACCAAGTGAAGGGACCAAAGAAAAATCCCCCCATCGGGCTGTAATCGGCGGGGCTTTGAAGCAGCGTCAGCACCACCTGGCCGAACGCCATCCCCGTCAGCGCCAGCACGCAGACGCCCACCACGTAGGCGATCGGGGAATAGAAATACGACATCATCTCCCGCTTGAAGAGAATCCAGATGTTTCTCATGCGTCGTCCTCCGTCGTGATCTGCACGAAGACATCCTCAAGTGTCTGGCTGCGCCGCGTCAGCTCGCGAAGCGCCCATCCCTTTTCCCGGATGCGGTTGTAGGCCGGCTCGCGCAAATCCTCGTCCTGTTTCGGATGCAGCACCAGCTTGCAATAGCCATCATCCTGGCGGCTCACATCCACATGGTTCACGCCGCTCATGGCGGAAAATTCGCGCACGGCTGTCTCGGAATCCGCCTTGAGCTCAATCACCGTCTCGCACCCGCCCATGCGCATGCGCTTGAGGTTTTCCGCCGTGTCGCTCGCCACGATGCGGCCCTTGTTGATGATGATCACGCGGGAGCATGTCATCTCCACCTCGGGCAGAATGTGGGTGGAAAGAAGGATGGTGTGCGACTTGCCGAGGTTCTTGATGAGCTCCCGCACCTGGCGGATCTGGTTCGGGTCCAGCCCGATGGTCGGCTCGTCAAGGATCACGAGGTCGGGATCGTGGACGAGCGTGTCCGCCAGCCCCACCCGCTGGCGATAGCCTTTCGAAAGATGGCCGATGATCTTGCGCGAGACGTCCGCAATTCCACACTGCTCGCTCACCTTCTCGACCTGCGAGCGGCGGCGGGCGCGCGGGACCCCCTTCAAGGCGGCGCGAAAATGCAGGTACTCATTCACCCGCATCTCGGGATAAAGCGGCACATTCTCGGGCAGGTAGCCGATTTTTTTACGGACCTCGAGGGATTTTTCGTAAATGTCGTACCCGGCCACGATCGCGCGTCCTGATGACGCGGGCATGAAGCAGGAAAGGATCCTCATCGTGGTGCTCTTTCCCGCGCCGTTGGGGCCGAGAAATCCCACGATCTCGCCCTTCTGGACTGAAAAGGTCAGCCCATGAATCGCGGTGAAACCCGCATAGCGTTTTACAAGATTATCAACCTGGATCATGATGTCGTCGTACCTTAAGGAACTCTCTCCTTAGTGAACACACAAATATTCGACAAGTCTTTTTTCACCCGTGAATGAGCAGCTGGATGTTCTCGGGCAGGTCACGCGCCACGTTTTCAATCACATCCCCGCGGATCAACTGGGTGAAGAATCGCCGCCGCGAAGCGCCCAGCAGCAGGAAATCAATCCCCAGCAGCGCGGAGAGATCAAGGATCGTCCCGGCCGGGTCTTCGCTCACCGCGTACAACGGAACCACACTTACCCCGTGCTGCTTGGCCAGATCAATCATCCCGTACATGATCGCCGCTGCCTGCGAATCCTCCTGCCAGCGAGGCGTCGTGCGCTCGACCACGGGCGCAGGCATGGACACCGCAAGCTCCCTCACAAACAACACGTAGAGCGTCGCCTTCCGCAACCGTGTCTCCTCCAGCGCGTAACGCAACACGGGAGTGAGCCCCCGCGCCGCAACAAGGATCTTCTGCCCGGTATCAAGCCTGAGCTGCAGCCGGGCCGTGGCTGCGGGCGAAAATGCCTCGGCCACATCCCGATGCACGGTCACCGTCTCCAGCCCCGCCCGCTTCTGGCTGTACATGCGCAATCCCATGCCGCCGCTCAGGATGCAGCAGGCGAAAAACAGGGCGTCCGGCTTCGTCTTCGCAATCGTCAGCTCGATCGCCACCAGCACCAGGAACGTGAAGCCCATCACGATCCTCTCGTACACATGCATGTGCAGTTTGATGTTGAACGTACACGCGCCAAGATTGACCGCGATGGCGCCCACCACGCCGATCGCGTACAACGCGGCGAGATCTTCAAACTTGTTCGTCATCACCACCACGACCACCGGCAGGACGATGGCGATCAACAGGGGGGCGATGGGAACGCCATGGGAATTGAGACGCGTGAATGTCTTCGGCATCTCCCCGTCGCGCGCCATCATGTAAATCAAGCCGATCAATGCCACGATGGCGGTGTTGACGGCGCTAAGCAGCAGGAGCCCGACCACGGTCCCGATCACAATCCCCATCAGATGGCCAAAAGGCACCCCGAACAATTCCGCCCCGTAGTGCTCGCCGAGAAAACGCAGCATGTCCTCCTGCCGCCTGAGAATTTCTGCCTCCATGGAATGCGGCAGCGAAAGCATCGCCCATCCAAGCAACGCGGTGCCGAGCACCACCTCGACCGCCACCACCCAGATCGCGCGATGAGATGTGATCCCCACCTTCGGCTGGTCCGGCGTGCTCCCCGGGTCAAGCTTCATCACGCCAGTCAGATTGGCGATCGCCTCCACGCCGCTCAGTGCAAGGATCACGCCGACGAAGGCCGCCCAATTATGACGAAAGCTGTCGTGCGTCGGCTCCAGGTGGGCGGTCGTCAAAAAGGGAGCGCTCAATGCAATGATCACCACCACCACGATCGCCGTGGGTACCGCCAGCGACACCGCCATGCTCCCGCTGTGCTTGGGCCCAAAGGAATTGATCGCACCCACGATGATGATCGCGCATACGGTGGCCAACGAGGTGTAAACGGAGGGCACTCCAAAATAACTGAGCGCAGCCCACCCGCTCAGCGCCGCCGTCACCGTCAGGTCCGCCACCAACAGGAGCGCGCCAATCACCGCCAGGACGCGGCTCTGGTCCCGCGCCGCCGAATAGACTCCGCCGCCATCGGGAAAATTCTTGCAGATGATCACGTAATTGTACGCCACCACCGCCGTCAACGCGCACACCGCAAGGATGATCGGCAGCGAGGCAAACTTCGCCGCGACAAATGCCAGCCCGATGACATACGCCTTGCTCGTCCCCCAATCGCCATACAGCAGCGCGGCGGCGCGCTTCCAGTCCACGTTCCTCGGACGATGAACGGCAACGTTATCCACAATGGGAAATCCGGCGGGTTTTCGAAGTAAATGGACGCATGGATGTTTTGGAGAGCCGAAGCTTATAACCGATCACCCCCGCTTTGGCAAAAAGTTCCGCACCGCATTCAAATGATGATTGCAAATCATGACACGATCATCTTGTGTCTATATATGATCACATCCACCTTGTACGCCGATCTCCGCAAGCACCATCTACCCGCCCCCCTCAGCTTGCGCGAACCTGCCGATTTTCATGACCCGATCCCCATCTCGGAACGCCTCATCCAGGCCATCTGGGCCAACCAGATCTTCGACACCTCACACCTCCAGACGCGCAACGGCAAGCTCCTGCGAATCATCCACCCCGGGCGCTGGAACGGCGAAGGCGGCCCGGATTTCACCGACGCTTTCATCGAGATGGATGGCAGGGAGATCCGAGGCGATGTCGAAATCCATGTTCACTCCACCGGATGGAACGACCACCGCCACGACCTCAACCCCGCGTACAACCACGTTCTGCTCGACGTCTGCCTCTGGGATTACGGACCGACGCCTCGCCTCGTCACCCATGAAGGCCACCCCGTGCCGCAGCTCGTCCTGCATCCGCTTCTCCAGTGTTCCATGGACGAGCTTGCCGAATCCCTCGATCCTGACCGCTATCCGTTTTCACCCAACCGCATGCTCGGCCGCCCCTCCCCGCTGCTGCGGCTCCCGCCCGCGGATATGGCCGATTATGTCGAATCGGCAGGCCGCTTCCGCTTCGAACAGAAATGCGCAGGCATTACCGTACAAATCTCCGCTCACGGTGCAGACCAGGCCGCCTACCAGCTCCTCGCCCGCGCCCTCGGCTACAAGCACAATAAACACGCCTTCAGCGAACTCGCACAAACCGTCACGCACTCCAATCTCAGCCGCCTGCGCACCACAGACGAAAAAATCGAGATACTTCTTCAGCACGCGCACCAGCGCCCCCTGCGTTGCAGCCAGGTACGGCCTGCAAATCATCCGCACCGACGCCTCGCCGCGCTCGCCCTCCTCACCGAATGCCACCCCTCGCCCGCCCGATGGTTCCAGGACATGACGTGCGATACAAAAATTCTTCGTCGTGTCCCAGCCATCCACCATCCCTACTGGTCGCGCCATTATCGCCTCGACGGAAAATGTCTCGCAAAACCCGTCGCCATCCTCGGCCCGTCGCGCTGGATGGAAATCATCACCAACGTCATCCTCCCCTTCTGCGCCGCCACATCGGGCGGGAACACGGATCTCATCATGGAATTCTACAAGCGCCTCCCCGCCGCCTCCCCCAACCGCGCCTCGCGCCAGATCGCCCACGAACTGGGTTTGCCCCGTCCGAGGAGAACCATCGATCAACAAGGCCTCATCCAGATGTTTCAAGACTTCGAACTCCTCCTCCCAGATACAACGCTAAGATGACGGACACCCCTTGTTCCCGATTTCTCCGCAGATTTTCGGAGAGTCTCGCGCAAAGTCGCAAAGTCGCAAAGTCGGATTTTCACGCAGCGCGACGCGCTGCGTGAAAAGTTTCGTTTTCTGAAATCTGCGTCATTCTGCGTTAATCTGCGGAGAAATCGGGCAAAAGGGTCCTCTCCGAAATGTTCCATGTTCCATGCCTACATGTTCACTGCCCCAGCCACTCCCGGAACTTCACCATCGCAAGCGCACGATGGCTCACCCGGTTCTTCTCCTCAGCCCCGATCTCGGCAAATGTCCGGCAAAATCCTTCCGGAAAGAAAAACGGATCGTACCCGAACCCATTCGCGCCCCTCGCGCGAAACCCAATCTTCCCGCGACAGATCCCCTCAAAAATTTCCATATCACCCCCAACCAGCTTCGCTGCCAGCACGCAACGAAACTGCGCCGTCCGCTTCGGACCCGGCACCCCCTTCAGAGCCTCCATCAGCTTTGCATTGTTCGCCGTATCACTCGAAGGCAAACCCGCATAACGCGCCGAGATCACCCCGGGAGCGCCACCCAAACAATCAACCTCCAGCCCAGAATCATCCGCCAGCAAAACCTCCCCCTTCCACCGTGAAAACCCACGCACAAACTTTTCCAGCGCCATCACCTTGATCCGCGCATTCTCCTCAAACGTCTCCCCATCCTCCACAATCTCCCCCTCAAACCCCACATCCTTCAAAGTCAGCACCGCACAACCCACCATCTCCCCAATCTCCCGCGCCTTGTGCGCATTCCCGCTCGCCAGAATGATCTTCATCAAATCACCAAAAACAAAACGGGCAGCCATTGGAAGCCAAAAGAATTGTAAATAAAATTTGCCTATGTATATAAATGATGATACATTCAACCATGAAGCAGAAATCAAAATCCACACGCAGCGTTGGCAAGCCAAAGCCCCGCCTCACCATCGTTCAGGAGAAGCCGAAGGTTTTCCGGGTGAACTGGGCGCTTCTGCGTTCCATCCCGATCGTCGAGGGTGGAAAAACTTCCGAGGAAATCATCCGCGAAGACCGCGCCAGCCGTCCTTGAAATCCCCGCATCTCAACCGACCAAACGGATGATTTTGGCCACAGATGGAACACGAATTTTCACAGATTGGGATTCCATAGCCTCCGCATCATACTCCGGAATGTAGGAGCCGTTGCCAACGGCGACCGACCTTCGCCACGCCGAAGTGGCTACGGCCACGCAGGCGGGCGTGATGGGCCTGTGCAGAGTTCGCTGCTGGCAACGGCTCGCATGCCATCAGTAAAAAAAATCAAAGCATCTCCGGACTTCAACCCCACGCTTCAGAAAAAGCCTGCCATGGACAAGAAACACTGACCATCGCAGAGAAGCCAATTCCGATCATGCTGGAATCCGTGCCCATCTACGTCATCCGTGGTTTGCTACCATGTCCCTTCTCCCGGTTCTTCTTGCCACACACGCTGTTTTTCCTGCATGGAATTGAGTTCCCATGCGCCGACAATATCCATTTCACCTCATCGAGCCCAAATGGCAGCGTGACTGGCTTGACCGGAAAACTTTCCGCGCATTTGATCCGGGCGAACCGGTGCCCGATTCGCATCCTTTCCGACGCCGTCACAAAAAGCCTGTCGCACCTTCCAAGGCCGATCCCTATGCGCCGCGCCGCTACATCCTCGACATGTTCCCCTACCCTTCGGGCTCGGGACTTCATGTGGGACATCCCGAGGGTTACACCGCCACCGACATTCTCTGCCGTTACCACCGGATGCGTGGCTGCCACGTTCTACATCCGATGGGATGGGACGCCTTCGGACTTCCGGCGGAACAATACGCCATCAAGACAGGACAGCATCCGCGCAAGACGACGGAGGAAAACATCGCCACGTTCCGCCGTCAGATCCAGGCGCTCGGTTTCAGTTATGATTGGGACCGCGAGGTGGACACCACGGACCCGAAGTATTTCAAATGGACGCAGTGGATTTTCCTGCAGCTCTATCATGCGTGGTTCAACCCTGCCACGCAGAAGGCCGAACCCATCTCCACTTATCGCGGCAGCGATCCCGACTCCGTCCGTCTGGCCTACGTCGCCGAAGTCCCTGTCAATTGGTGTCCCGACCTTGGCACCGTGCTGGCCAATGAAGAGGTGATTGACGGCAAGAGCGAAGTGGGCGGATTCCCCGTCGAGCGCCGCCCCATGCGCCAATGGATGCTGCGAATCACCGCCTATGCGGAACGCCTGCTCGAAGGCCTCGACGCCCTCGATTGGCCGGAAGGTCTCAAGCTGTTGCAGAAAAACTGGATCGGGAGGTCTGAAGGTGCAGCCGTCAAATTTCAAATCTCAAATCTCAAATCTCAAATCGAGGTCTTCACCACACGACCGGATACCTTGTTTGGCGCAACCTTCATGGTTCTCGCGCCGGAACATTCACTCGTGGATACGATCACGACTGCAGCACAGAAATCAGCGGTCGCTGCTTATCGCAAGGAATGTTCCTCCAAGTCCGACCAGGATCGCCAGCTTGCGAAGGAGAAAACCGGTGTCTTCACCGGGGCTTATGCGATCAACCCGGTCAATGACGAGAAAATCCCCGTGTGGATCGCCGATTACGTCATGATGGGTTACGGCACTGGCGCGATCATGGCCGTTCCCGCGCACGACGATCGCGACTGGGCGTTCGCAAAGAAATACAACATCCCGATCATCCAGGTCGTCCAGCCCCCGACTTCAGCAAAGACCGACGAACTCTTCACGGGCGACGGCACGAACATCAACTCGGGAATGATCACCGGCCTGGCCACCCCCGACGCGAAGAAGAAAATCACCGCCTGGCTGGAGGAAAAATCTCTCGGCAAAAAAACCATCCAGTACAAACTGCGCGACTGGCTTTTCTCGCGTCAGAGATACTGGGGCGAACCTTTCCCCATCGCATGGAAATCCGACAAGCATCACGCCATGGAGACATCACAACTCCCCATCGAGCTCCCCGAGATGGGCGATTTCAAGCCCACCGGCACCGGCGAGCCGCCCCTCGCAAAAGCCACGGAATGGCGCAAACTCCCCGATGGTTCCCTGCGCGAAACCAATACCATGCCCCAATGGGCCGGCTCCTGCTGGTACTACCTGCGCTATCTCGATCCCAAAAATCCGACATCCTTCTGCGACAATAAAAAATCCGAATACTGGCTCTCCCCAATCTCAAATCTCAAATCTCAAATCTCAAATCACCCCGCAGGGGTGGATCTGTACGTCGGCGGCGCCGAGCATGCCGTGCTCCATCTCCTCTACTCCCGCTTCTGGCACAAGGCGCTTTTCGATCTCGGACACGTTCCCGTGCCCGAACCCTTTCACAAACTCGTCAACCAGGGAACCATCCTGGGCGAGGACGGCCAGAAAATGGCCAAGTCGCGCGGCAACGTCGTGAATCCCGATGTCGTGATCGCCGAATACGGCGCCGATGCCATGCGCCTCTATGAAATGTTCATGGGACCTCTGGAACAGACGAAACCCTGGACCATGACCGGCGTGGAAGGCGTGTACCGTTTTCTCGGACGCGTCTGGCGTCTCTTCGCCGACGAAGCCAGCCTGGAGGCGTTCGATCAAAAGCTGACCATGCTTGGCAACGATCACGCCGCGGCAGAAAAGACGATGACAGAAATCAAACTGCACGCGCTCATCAACAACGACGCCCCAAACCCAACCCAGCTCACGACGCTGCACAAAACGATCCGGAAAGTGACGCAGGATCTCGACGCCATGGGGTTCAACACCGCCATCTCCGCCATGATGGTTTTCGTGAATGAAGCAATGACGTGGCCCAATCGGCCGTCGAGCACGCTCAAGACCTTCCTCCTCCTGCTCGCCCCATTTGCCCCGCATCTGGCCGAGGAACTCTGGTCAAAAATGGGCGAAAAGGAAACACTGGCCTACGAGCCGTGGCCTAAATACGGTGACCAGTATCTCGTCGAGAACGAAGTGGAAATCGTGCTGCAGGTGAACGGGAAAATCCGCGATAAAGTTCGCGGAACCAGATCGCTCAGCGAGGATGCCCTCAAATCCCTGGCGATGGAAAACCCAAGGGTGAAGGAATTCATCTCCGGCAAAACCGTCCGCAAAATGGTCGTCGTCCCAGGGAGACTGGTGAATGTGGTGGTCGGTTGAGCGTGGCGTCCCGCCTACTGCGACTCGACCGTTGCCCCGGCCTTGGTGAGCAGCTCCACGATGGCCGTCCTCCCTTTGTCTTTTGCATAACGCATGGCCGTCTTGCCATCCATGTCCTTCGCGTTCACATCCACATGGGCATCAATCAAAATTTGAACCACCTCGGCATGGCCCGCGCCTGACGCGCAGATCAGCGCAGTGGTGTTCTTGCCGGTCTTCGCGTTCACATCGGCCCCCTTTTCCACCAGCGCCGCCACCACGTCGCGATTGCCGCCGTATGAGGCAAGCATCAGGGCGGTCCAACCCGCGGCGTCGGCGGCCTTGACGTCCGCACCCTTGTCAAGCAGGGCACGCACGATCTCGGCCTGACCCTTGGATGAAGCGTGCATCAATGGGTTCCAGCCATCGGCATCGCGGGCATTCACATCCGCGCCAGCGGCCAGAAGTTCTTTGGCCTTGGTGAGGTCGCCCGCCTTGACGACCCCGATCAGGTCCGGCGCCACGGGCTTCGGCGGTGCTGGCAGTGGCGCGGGTGCGGCGGTTGGTTGCGGCTTCGATGAAGGGGCGGAATCCACATTTTCAATGACGATCGTGCCTGGTTTTCCGGATTGCGCTGGTGCGGATGGAGTCTTTGCAGGAGCAGGCGAGCCGAGGTCGCTGAACAAGATACCCGCAATCTCGCGGGCCGCCTCGCCTTTGGGCCCCATGCTTGCCCCCATGTACAGCATGATCCAGCCCGCCAACCAGACGAAGAATGAATTCCTTGCAACATTCCAACAACTCGCGGTGAAAATCAGGACAAATCCAATTTCAAGGCCGAAGGCCAGGGTCATGTTATCAACCTTCCTGGATATGCCTCGCATGATGATCAGCATGGCAAACCACCCTTTGCCCGCACGATAAGATGCACCCAGCTGCATCAATCCGCCAACGATCGCAGCGACCAACCCCGCCCACACCAGGATATCAGCCACGTCGCTCGAACTGGACGAACCACCCGACCCTCCATCTGCCATCACCCCTTGCGGCATCCATCCCAACAACAGCCCAAGGCAAACCATGCGAAGCAGATTTTTTGCAGATGAATTCATAACCTCGCAGCCATGGGATGAGCGTCGGTATGGCAAAGTGCCACGCCTGATTCAAGCACATGTTCGCTTGCTTTCGAGATTGCAATTCCAGGACGCCTTGATAGGATGCCCATCTTTCCCAATCTTCATTGAGCGGGGAACAATGCGGCTGGATGGGCTCGTCCATGTAAAACCGTGAAACTTTGCCCGACCGGTCGCAGGAACATATGAAACCATCCTGATACCACGGTCTCAGGATAACCCCGAGGGCGCCCCAAGCGTCACGGGCAAGAAACCAGCAACCATGTCGTCTCAAATGAAGGAATGGCTCGCAAAGTCCACCAAGACTTTTGCGGCAAACAGTCTCGTCACCGGCACCATCATCGAAGTCCGCCCCCACGAAGTCGTGGTGGACATCGGTTACAAATCCGAAGGGGTCATCCCGCTCGATGAATTTCCCGATCCCGAAGTCGCCATCATGGGCGCCGCGGTCGAGGTTCTCCTGGAACGCCTCGAAGATGACCACGGCATGGTCGTCCTCTCGCGCTCCAAGGCCGAGCTGAAAAAGAACTGGGAGAAAATCGTTCTGGCCTGCAACGAAGGCGTCACCATCAAGGGCAAGGTAACCAAGAAGGTCAAGGGCGGCCTCATGGTGGACATTGGCGTCGAGGCGTTCCTGCCCGGCTCGCAAATTGATCTCACTCCGCCCAAGGACCTCGACCAGTTTGTCGGCAATACGTACGAGTTCAAGGTCCTCAAGATCAACCAGGATCGCAAGAACATCGTCCTCTCCCGACGGGAACTCATCGAGGCCGAACGCACCGGGAAGAAGCAGACGCTCATGGGAAGCATGAAAGCGGGCGACATCCGCCCGGGCATCGTGAAGAACATCACCGACTTCGGCGCCTTCATCGACCTCGACGGCCTTGACGGCTTGCTCCACATCACCGACATGAGCTGGGGACGTCTCAACCACCCAAGCGAAATGCTCAAGATCGGCCAGAGCATCGAGGTGCAAATCCTCGAGGTGGACCGCGAGAAGGAACGCGTCTCGCTCGGCCTCAAGCAACGCACCTCCAACCCGTGGGACAAGATCCAGGACAAATTCCCCGTCGGCACCAAGATCAAGGGCAAGGTTGTCAACCTCCTGCCCTACGGCGCATTCGTGGAACTGGAGCCTGGCATCGAGGGACTCGTGCACGTCAGCGAACTCTCATGGACCAAGAAGGTCGCCCGCCCCGCCGATGTGCTCGCGCTTGGGCAGGAAGTCGAAGCGGTCGTTCTCTCCGTGCAAAAAGAGGAGCAGAAGATCTCGCTCGGCATCCGCCAGCTCGAGAAAAATCCCTGGGACAACGTCGGCGCGCTCTACAAGAAGGGCGACCGCGTCAAGGGCAAGGTCCGCAACCTCACCACGTACGGTGCGTTTGTGGAACTCGAGGACGGCATCGACGGCATGGTGCATGTCTCCGACATGTCCTGGACCCGCAAGATCAACCACCCCTCGGAAATTCTCAAGAAGGGCGACGAGATCGAGGCCGTCATCATCGAGGTGGATATCGCCCAGCAGCGCATCTCGCTCGGCCTGAAGCAGGCTCAAAACGATCCTTGGGCGAAGATCGAGGATCACTTCAAGATCGGCGACCTCGTGCAGGGCAAGGTCACCAAGATCGCATCATTCGGCGCCTTCGTGCAGTTGCAGAACAACATCGACGGCCTGGTGCACATCTCCCAGATCAGCGAGCAGCACGTGGAGAAGATCAAGAACGTGATCAAGATCGGCGACGATGTTTCCGCGCGCGTGATCAAGGTGGACCGCGAAAACCGCCGCATCGGCCTCAGCATCAAGGCAGCCAACTACTCCATCGAGCAGATCCAGAAGGAGTCCGAGGCCCTGGATACCCTCAAGCCCGGCGAAGACCTGGGAGCGATGGAGCACGCCTTCGAGCGCGCCCGCAAGTAAACGCCATTTCAACATCAAACCCAAAAGGGGCCGCACGGTGCGGCCCCTTTTTATTTTGCTTTGTGAAAGATTTCACAATCCGGTGTTGACACGGTTTTGAGCCTCTCGCTAACTTCCGCACTCCGCTCAATCGTTTAAACGCACTGATTTTTCACTGACATGCCCGCCGAAATCGCAGAACACGCAGCAGAGCACGCCTCCCATGCCGCAGAAGGCCTGACGCTGCACGCTCCGGTTCTTTTTCATGTGGGCTCGATTCCCGTAAGCAACTCCATCCTGGTGTCATGGATCGTGACCCTGGTGATCATTTTCATGGTCCGCGCCGCCGCGGGCAAGGTTCAACTGGTGCCGGCCGGCATACAGAATTTTTTCGAGTTCATGATCGAGACACTCTATGAAACCCTCGAGGGAATCATGGGGGCACACCTCACGCGGAAGACTTTCTGGTTTTTTGCATCCGTATTCCTCTTCATCCTTTTTGCCAACTGGTTGAGCCTGGTGCCGCTGATTGGCAACCTGACCGTCGTGCCTGAGGGGGGCGGTCAACCCGTGGGAATGTTGCGGGCGGTGAATTCCGACCTGAGCATGCCGCTGGCCATCGCCTCCCTGTATGGGATTCTTTGGCTGTATTGGTCCATGACCGAGGTGGGGCCCATCGGGTTCTTGAAGCATATCTTTGGTGTGAAAGGCGGCGTGGAGGGGGCATTAAAATGGGCTCTCGTGCCGATCTTCTTCGCCGTGGGCCTGATCGAGGTGATTTCCATCCTCTTCCGCCAGGTGTCTCTGCCGCTTCGACTATATGGAAACATTTTCGCCGGCGAAAACCTTTTGGAGGCCATGACCCACCTCGGCCTGAGCTTTCACGGGCCTGCCAAAGTCCTGGGCCTGCTGCTTCCCCTGCCCTTTTATTTTCTCGAGATCCTCGTCGCTTTTGTCCAGGCACTGGTGTTCATGCTCCTTACCGCGGTGTTCACCGGAATGATGTGCCAGCACGAAGAGGAGGCCCACTGATCCTCAAACCCATTTGGCGGTGAGACCACGGTAACAACCGGGACAACCGCCCAAAAAAAACAACCAAATAAAACAAGCAGGAGAATCCATATGGTACCGTTCATTGCAGAAATCGCCTACAATCCAAATTTTGCGGTCGCCTTCGCCGGCGCCGGCGCAGCCATCGGTGTCGGACTGGTCGGAAACGCCGCCGCGAGCGCCGTGGGACGCAACCCCGGTGCTTTCGGAAAGATCCTGACCATCGCGATCATCGGCATGGCGCTCGCGGAAGCCATCGCCTTCTACGCGCTCTTCCTCGGGCCCAAGTAACACCTTGCATCCTGTTCTCCGAACACGGCTTGGGCCGTGTCCGATGAACGACGTGTTATGGATCAAATCAAGGAAGTGCTTCTTTCGTTTGGCGTGAACAAGGCCAGCTTCCTGGCCTCGCTCGTCAATTTCACAATCCTGCTGGTCATCCTGCACCGGTTTGCGTACAAGCCGCTGCTGGAGGTTCTGGATGAGAGGCGTCGCAAGATCGCCGACTCCATGAAACAGGCCGATCAGATCAAGGCGGAGCTGGCCAAGACCCAGGCGGCGCGCGACGAAATCCTCTTCCAGGCCAACGAGGCCGCGCGCAAGATGATCGAGGAGGCGCGCCTGGCTGCGGACAAATTCCGCGACCAGAAGCTCAACGAAGCCCTCCAGTCAGCCCAGGAGACGCTTCGCAAGGCGCAGGATGCCGGACGCCAGGAACGTGAAAAAATGCTCGCCGACCTTCGCCGCGAGATGGTGGCCCTGGTTGTGGCCACCACCGCCAAGGTCACGGGCAAAATCCTCACCGCCGAGGACCAGAAGCGCCTCGCTGATGAAACCATGAAGGAACTCGCCGCATGAAGGTGAGCAAGGAAACCAGACGCGCCGGCCGCAAGCTCTTCCGTGAGTGTTGCCCCGATGGCCGAATGGACGATGGAAAAATCCGCGTCGCCGTTTCGGCCATCATCGCCGCCAAGCCGCGTCACTACATGGGCATCCTTGGCATCATCGAAAAACTCGTCCGCTTCGAAATCCAAAAACGCACCCTCCTGATCGAATCCGCCGTCCCCATGGACAGCACCCAGGCCGCCGACATCCAATCCAAGCTCCAGAAACGATTCACCTCCCCTCTCATTTCCACTCAAAAACAAAATTCCAACCTCATCGGTGGCTTGCGCATCCAGGTCGGGAGTGATGTCTGGGATGGCTCAATCGCCGCGCGGTTGGGACGACTCGCCCATGCTTAATTTCCAATCCTAAATTCTTAATTTTATGTCCACAATACTCGAAGACATCCAATCCCAGATTTCCGGCCTCAAAACATCCGTCACCCGCCAGAACGTCGGAACCATCCGCGAACTCGGCGACGGCGTCGCCAAGATCGAAGGACTCACCGACGTCATGCTCAATGAAATGATTGAATTCCCAGGCGGGCTCTTCGGCCTCGCCCTCAATCTCGAGGAAACTGAGGTCGGCGCCGTCATCCTCGGCGAGTACCAGCACCTCAAGGAAGGTGACGAAGTCAAAACCACGGGCCGTCTTCTTCAAGTTCCCGTCGGCAAGGGACTTCTCGGACGCGTCGTCAATACGCTCGGACAACCGATCGATGGCAAAGGCCCCATCAAGTCGGATGTCTCCTATCCTGTCGAGAAAATCGCCCCGGGCATCATCAAGCGACGCAGCGTCAGCCAGCCGGTCCAGACGGGCATCCTGTCCGTGGACGCCATGATCCCCATCGGACGCGGGCAGCGCGAGCTCATCATCGGCGACCGCGCCACCGGCAAGACCACCATCGCCGTGGACGCCATGATCAACCAGGCCCGCTTGAACAAGGCCGCAGCGGCATCCGGTGACAAGGACTATCGCCCGCTCTACTGCATCTACGTTGGAATCGGTCAGAAAAATTCCAACATCGCCCGCACCATCGACGTGCTCGAACGGGAAGGCGCGATGGATAACACCATCGTCGTCTCCGCCCCCGCGTCGGATTCTGCGACCAACCAGTTCCTCGCACCTTTCGCCGGTGCGGCAATCGGTGAGTGGTTCATGGACAACGGCATGGACGCGTTGATCATTTATGACGATCTCTCCAAGCACGCGGTGGCCTATCGCCAGGTCTCCCTGCTGCTGAAGCGTCCCTCGGGCCGCGAAGCATATCCCGGCGACGTGTTCTACCTGCACTCGCGCCTTCTTGAACGTGCCGCGCGCCTCAGCGAAAAGGCGGGCAACGGATCCCTCACCGCCCTGCCCATCATCGAAACGCAGGCGGGCGACGTCTCGGCATACATTCCCACCAACGTGATTTCGATCACCGATGGACAGATCTATCTCGAAACCGACCTGTTCTACCAGGGCGTGCGCCCCGCCATCTCGGTGGGTCTCTCCGTGTCACGCGTCGGTTCCGCCGCGCAGGTCAAGGCGATGAAACAGGTTGCTGGAAAAATCAAACTTGAACTTGCCCAGTACCGCGAACTCGCCGCCTTTGCACAGTTCGGATCCGACCTTGACGCCAAGACCAAGGCCATGCTCGATCGCGGCCAGCGCACCGTGGAAGTCTTCAAGCAAACCCAGTATCAGCCACAGCCCATCGAAGTGCAGGCCGCGGTGCTGTGGGCAGTCACCAACGCGCACTTCGACGACGTCCCCGTGGAGAAGGTGAAGGACTTCCAGGCCAAGCTTGTCGAATTTCTCACCACACGGAAAGACACATTGATGGCCCAGATCCGCAAGGAAAAAGCCATGAACGATGCCATTCTTGGCGAACTAAAAACTGCCATCACTGAATTTAAGTCCGGGTACAAATGAGGGCTGCTGGCTACTGGCTGCTAGCTTCTAGATTTCAGAAAACATGGGAAGACAATACCGAAACCTGTTGGCCTGGCAAAAAGCCGACGCATTATTGATGAAGATCTACGAGACGACGCGACAGTTTCCAAGAGATGAAATCTACGGGATGACGTCACAGCTGCGTCGTGCTGGCTTGTCTGTCCCGACCAACATCGCCGAAGGCATGGGCCGCAGAACCAACAAGGATAAAGCCCATTTCCTGACACTGGCTGAAGGCTCCCTCAACGAAGTTGAATACTTGTTGGATGTGTCCCATCGCCTCGGTTACATCAAGAAGGAGGACTATGCCACTCAAACCAATGCGTTAAATGAAACCGCCCGTATCCTCCACGGTCTCACCCGTAAACTTCAGGATACACCCACCCCGTCGCTTCGGGCCGAGGCCGAAACTCCGATCCTAGCAGCCAGCAGCTAGAAGCTAGCAGCCCCTCCCTCTCATGCCCAACACACGCGACATTCGCCGACGCATCAAGTCGATCAAGAACACGGCCCAGATCACGAAGGCCATGCAAATGGTCGCCGCGTCGAAAATGCGCAAAGCCCAGCAGCTGGCGCTTGCGGGACGCCCCTATGCACGCCTCATGAATACCACGCTCGCCTCGTGCAAAAAAGGTGCCGGGCAGCATTCCCATCCCCTCCTCGAAACGCGCCCCGTGAAAAAAGTCGGCATCCTCCTCATCAGCACCGACAAGGGCCTCTGCGGCGGCCTCAACACCAACCTGCTGCGCGAAGCCGGAAACTGTGACGCCGCCACCAGCAAGTTCGTCACCGTCGGACGCAAGGGCAAGGCCTTCCTCGCCCGGATGAAGCGGGATCTTGTCGCCGATTTCGAGATGAAGGAAATCCCCACCCTCACCTACACAAGAAAAATTTCCCAGTTCATGGTGGACAGCTTTCTCAAGGGCGAGATCGACCAGATTGATGTGCTCTACACGGACTACATCTCCACCATCAGCCAGAAACCAACCCGCCGCCAGCTCGTCCCAATCCTGGAATTGAAAAGCCTGCAGGTGGGCGTCGGCGGCAGCCATGAGGAAACGTCGGGCAAGGAGGATGAGGAGGCGGAAGTTCATGGCGAGGCGGAATTTGAACCGGATGCCGGCGCTGTTCTCAGCGCACTCCTCCCCCACTATATCCATTTCCAGGTTTACCAATGCTATCTTGAGGCCAAGGCCAGCGAGCATTCCGCGCGCATGGTGGCCATGAAAAACGCCACCGACAACGCCAAGCAGATCATCAAGGATCTCACCCTCGAGTACAACAAGGTGCGCCAGGCCGGCATCACCAACGAACTCCTGGAAATCACCACCGCCCAGATGGCCATGGGCTGAGAAAACAAATGAAGAATTGAAAATGAAAAATGATCAAATTCAATCGAGCAAAGACATGTTTTCCAAAACCAATTTTTAAGCAATCACTCTTTATCCATACACATCAATCCCTCATTCTTCATTCTTCATTCTTCATTTTTAATTCTTATTTTTATGAATACAGGTCGCATCGTACAAGTCATCGGAGCCGTCGTGGACGTCGAATTTGCCGACGGCAAACTGCCCGGCATCTATAACGCCCTCGAAATTGATTACAAGCTCGGCGGCAAGGACACTCGCCTCGTTCTCGAGGTGCAGCAGCACCTCGGCGAAGGCTGGGTCCGCACCATCGCCATGGGCACCTCCGAAGGTCTCAAGCGCGGTCTCCCCGTGAAGGACACCGGTGCCCCCATCTCCGTGCCCGTCGGCGAGGGCGTCCTCGGACGCATCTTCAACGTGCTCGGCGAACCCGTGGACGAACGCGGCCCCGTCAAATTTGAAAAGCGATATCCCATCCACCGTCCCGCACCCAAGCTCGAGGAACAGGATACCAAGTCCACCATCCTCGAGACAGGCATCAAGGTCATTGACCTCATCTGCCCCTTCACCAAGGGCGGCAAGGTCGGCGCTTTCGGCGGCGCCGGCGTCGGCAAGACCGTCGTCATCATGGAACTCATCAACAACATCGCCAAGGTGCACGGCGGGTACTCCGTGTTCGCAGGCGTCGGCGAGCGCACGCGCGAAGGCAACGACCTCTATCATGAAATGTCCGAGTCGGGCGTCATCGACCAGAAGGACCTCAGCAAATCGAAAGTGGCGCTCGTGTACGGCCAGATGAACGAGCCGCCCGGCGCCCGCGCGCGCGTGGCGCTCTCGGGTCTCGCCATGACCGAATATTTCCGCGACGAGAAGAATCAGGACGTGCTGCTCTTCATCGACAACATCTTCCGTTTTTCGCAGGCAGGCTCCGAAGTCTCCGCGCTTCTCGGACGTACGCCGAGCGCCGTCGGTTACCAACCCACGCTGGCCGCTGAAATGGGCGACCTGCAGGAACGCATCACATCCACCAAGAAGGGCTCCATCACATCGTTCCAGGCCGTGTACGTGCCTGCGGACGACTTGACCGACCCCGCGCCCGCAACCACGTTCGCGCACCTCGACTCCACCATCGTGCTGGAACGTTCCATCGCCGAGCTGGGCATCTACCCAGCCGTGGACCCGCTGGCCTCAACCTCGAAGGCGCTCACACCCGACATCGTCGGGAAAGAACACTACGACGTCGCGCGCGGCGTTCAGCGCACGCTCCAGCGTTACAAGGACCTTCAGGACATCATTGCGATTCTTGGAATGGACGAGCTGAGCCCCGAGGACAAGCTGACCGTGTTCCGTGCCCGTAAAATCCAGCGCTTCCTCAGCCAGCCGTTCAGCGTGGCCCAGATTTTCACCGGCACCAAGGGCGAGCAGGTTCCCGCCAAGGAAACCGTGCGCGGCTTCAAGGAAATCCTCGAGGGCAAGCACGATGACAAGCCAGAAACCGCCTTTTACATGAAAGGCAGCATCGACATGGTAAAAGCCTGAGACATTTAACATTTTTCATTTATCATTTAAGCCATGCCCCTCCGCCTCGAAATCGTGACGCCTGAAGCCAAGACCTTCTCGGAGGATGTGGATCAGGTCGTTTTGCCGGGAGTGGAAGGCGAATTCGGAGTCCTGCCCGGTCACGAAATGCTCTTCACCCAGATCACGCCGGGTGAACTGGTCGTGATCCAGAAGGATGGAAAGCACTACCTCGCCGTGGGGGAAGGATTTGTGGAAGTGGGTCCCAATCATGTTTCCGTCCTCACCGACATGGCGATCAAAGCCGACGACATCAACGAAGTGGACGCCGAGAACGCCCGCAAACGCGCCGAGGAAGCCCTCAGTCAAAAGATGACATCCGAGGAATCGGCCTCCGTGCAAGCCGCCCTGCAACGCTCCCTCGCCCAGCTCCACGTCAAGCGCCGCCGCCACAGTTAGTAGCCGAATTCGCAAGAATTTGGCCTGTTTGCTGTTTTACTGCAGACGGGGCCGGTGACCCCGCCTGGAAGAGGCCGCCCCTGGTTCCTCGGATTTTTTTGACAGGATTTACAAGATGGACAGGATTTTCGGAAAGGCAGGGATTTGGGCAGGATTCTCAGGATTCTTTTCACGCAGCGCTGCTGCGTGAAAAATACAAACTTGGAGTCTTGGAACTTCCTTCCTCCGCACCCTCCGTGCAGCGAAGTTTTCTTCCTCTTGTTGGACGTTCGATGTTGGACTCTGCCTCCTTTTTCTCTTGAGCATGCTCATGTATGTGCCCTAGCATACTTCGATGCACATCATTCGCACTCTACTCAAACGCGTCACCACCTCCACCGACCCCAGAAAAAAACAGGGCGACGAGGGCGAAGAAGCCGCAGCGCGCCACCTCTCACGCAACGGCCTCAAGATTCTCGTCCGCCAGTACCGCTGCAAGCTCGGCGAGATTGACCTCGTTGCACGCGAAGGTGACACCCTCGTCTTCGTGGAAGTCAAAACCCGCGCAACCAAGGATTTCGGCGATCCCTCCGACGCCGTCACACCGGAAAAACAACGCCACATCAGTCGCGTCGCTCTCGACTACCTGCGCCGCCTTCACAACCCCGAAATCCCCGTCCGCTTCGACATCGTGGAAGTGCTCATGTCAGGGGACAACATGGAATGCAACCACATCCCCAACGCCTTCGGCCTGAGCGAGCCGTACATTTACTGATCTCTTCTAAAACGGAGGGACACGCTGCCTCCTACGCCGACCCGCGCTACGCCGTAGGCTTCGGCGAGGCGAGAGCAGCATCGGCTGCGAAGGCCGAGCCGTCGTGTCCACGGGTCCAAGGGTGCTGCCGCCCGAAGCGATCAGCATTCAGCTATCAGCCTTCAGTTTTCCGATTTTCGAATACATTCAAACTATCAACTGCTCTATTGTCCCGTTGGCTGCACTCCAAGGGCGAAGCGAAAGGTGTTTGACTGGCCGCTGACAACCGATTTCCCTTCGCCGCCCTTGAAGAAAACCTTTAAGCGGTAATGTCCAGGGCGGCTCAGATCAAAACTGTCATTCAAATTCAAAGCGGTAACTTCGATTGTTTGACCTGCGGGAACGGTTCGTGGCGAGTCCGCTGGAACGCCGACCTGAGCGGCTCGGGCGGCCAGGATCTTCCAAGCGGGCTTCGTCGAGGTCTTTCCCTTTGAGGGTTTGTCTGTGCCTTCCGTGCCGCTTGGATCGCGCTCGGAATAGGCAAGTTCGAGACGGACGCCTGGTGGCAATGCTCCCTTTGCGGCATCACCCAACGGCGAAATCTCACCTGGAAGTGTTTCGTCCAATCCACTTTTGTTATGGACCTTGATGGCAATCCGGATGGGAGTGGATGGAGCGAACGTTGGAATCTGGCCGACGTAAATCACTTTGGGAGGAGGCTCCTCGACAATCTCAACCTGGGAGTCCCAGTGAGATGTCAAAAGACCATAGTTCGGATCGCCCGTAAACTCGCTCCAGTCCCCCCATCCTGACGGAAATTCGATCTCCTCCGCGGGCACCGCCGAAACAGTCCCAGCTCCAACGAAACCGTAGTAGCGTTTCCAGAGTCCGTTCTCCAAAACCTCCTCCGCCTGCCAGATCTGCCCCCCCTGCTCATACGCATCCGCCGGATGCTTCCCGTTGGGGTACGGAGGCCATTTCAAACGGATCGTCTTGCGTGTCGTCCAACGCGCGTATGTTGGAATTTTTGGGAGCGGAACAACACGCCTCTGTTTGTCCTGGGGCAAAGAGAAGATGGCCAGACCGCGCGCCGCCTCATCTGCGCTGGCGGGATGCCCCAGTTTTGGAAAACCCAGAGAAACGGGGTAGCCGGGACCGAAGGATCCAAAGATCGTTCCTTCCGACCGCGTGAGCCGCCCCCCGAGACGCTGCAGAAAGTCACGACACGCCTTGAGGGCCGTGTCCCTCCGCCATTCGTTCCAATAGAGGCGAAATTCCGGAGCGCCTTCGTACGAGAACAATTCCGAGGCCACCAGATCGCACACGCGGAATGGTTCAAGGGTTCCCGTTTTGGGAAGGGGAAGGTCGTTCAAGTTGATTTCGTCGGTCTTATGGTATGGCGTCAACATGATGGCCCTGCGGTCCTGGCTCCAGGGCGGATCATACTTCATCACGTAAGAACCTCCTTCAAAGCGGACGGAGCCGGCCTTGGTGGTGTTGGAAAGTTCCTGCAACAGCATTTCGCGGAATCCCTCCACGGTGATGAGCGGCGTCCAATAATAACCCTGGCCGGTCGAACTGCAGATGAGACGCACCGCCAGGTCCCTCCATGGCGAATCCGGCGCCTTGAAGACTTTGATGGTGGCAAGGCGAATCGCCGGATGATCCGGATATCGCCAGATGGGCTCGAAGATCGTGCCGGCTTGGAAATCCATCTCGGAGGCGCGAGGCACATCCTGGATCCATGAGCCATATTCATCGAGGGCAGACTGATCACCCAGGCGAGCGCGAACAAGATAGAAGCGAACCAAGTCCACCCCCGAACCATGCCGTTCAGCACTCCGATCCCACTTATCAAACACCGGGCAAAACCACTTGAGAAGCGGCAGCGCGGCGCGATCATCCCATTCCACGAGATTCTGGGTCAATCGCACCGCCGTCCAAACATCGTTCGTCGGATTCATGGTTTGTATGCGTTGGGCAACCAGTTCGGTCACGCCCGGATTTTTGGGACGCAAGGCATCCCCCTGCCGCTTTATTTTTGCGCCGGGCTTGAAACCGCCGTTGACCGCAAAGGGCTCCATGATCTCCTTGTAGTTGGTGATCATGACGATGTTCGCTAATGGCTCGACAAGGCCCGTGAGAGGAACCTGTGGGTCAGCCAATGTCCGGTACCAGCGTTCCTCGATCGGTAAATTCTTGAATGGCCCCCAATATTTGCGAAGAGCCGCGACCAACGCTTTGCGGTCACGTCCATCCGTCAGCGTGTCCGACCATTGACCGTAGACGCCCCCTCGCGGATACAACTCACGAAACTCACTCTTCAATATCGTCGTCAAACATCGCCACGCCACCATGGTGACGGGAACGACCTCAGTGTCCCCCACGCTGTTGGAGGGCATTCCCCGCGTCAGACGGAAATCGCTCTCAATACAGTCAATGAGCGGATCCACAACGCGGTCTCCCTCCTCGATGAGCGCCTTCTCGATGGTTTCCGGCCCATGAAAGCCGGGAGAGATTTCGTCCAGCGCCTCGATCATGTCATGAATCCGTGAGGGCGATCGGTTTTTTAGAAGAGCATCGAGATCGGGACGGAGCTTTGGATTTTTTGCGCGTCGTTCCTGATCCGCGAGAAACACCGGGAGCGGGCCAAGGGACTCCATGTACGGAAAGGGCTGGTCAGGGTCTGGAGCCCTCCGTGACATCCCCTCTTTGACGATCTGTTTGTCGAACACCTTCATAAAGTCCGTCAGGGCACGCGCATCAAGGAGCGCGAGTGCGTCATCCCCGCGCTTGTGCGCCGCCAGCAATCGTGCGAATCGCGAGTACCCCCATGACTGGGTGAGACTCCAATAAACTTCGTACGGCGGAAACGAGCCGAGCTTTTTTCGCACGGGACGCCAGACCTTGTCGGCCAACTCACCTTCGCCGAGGCGCAACAGCAGGCAAACAGCGGGAACACGAGGCACCTCGCCGCCGACCGCCATGGCTTCGGGCGACACCTGTCTCTCATCAACTTCCCTCGGCTTAACCATCCACTCCACATCCGTCTGCAGCCGGGCGGGTTCGCCCACGGCAAGGACAGGATACACAAGGCCGTTCCAACAAATTGCGAACCGCTTCAGTTTCTTGTTCTGATCCGACGTTGGTAAAACCCATCCGTGCGTTTTCAGTCGCACCGGCATCCACTTTTCGTCGCCCACGATCACCTCAATCTCGCGATACTCGCATCCCCGAGGGTCGGGAAACCCTTGTGAAAACAACGTTTTCGTACTGGAAACAACCTTCGGCGGAACGGCCGTCGAGGGCGGCTCCCACGGCCTGTTCTGTGCGGGTGGTTCGGGAATGGATTCACCACGTTTCAAGGTGATGCAGTCCACTGCTGAAAGAGGCTCCTTTTCCGGTGCCGACATCACCTGCGAAGCCGCCAGAAGTAACAACCCCACAAATGCGACGTGCCGCATGGACATGGTCGCATCGTTGCAAGAATAAAAGATTCAATCCATCCAAAAATTCTCCAGCTACACTTTAACTTTTGCCATTTGATTTTTGCCCTTTGCCTTTCTTGTCCGCCGTAGCTTGAGCGAAGGAGGATGCCTTCCTCCCCTCCCCGCCTCACTCCGGCAGCTCCCGCCCTCCCCTCCGCGACGATGCGCCCGGTGCAGGATCGCGTTGCTTCTCCCTCAGCTGAAACACAATGGGACATCCGGTCAGCGGATTCTCCTCGCGCAATTGACTGGCCAGATACCGCCCGTAGCTTTCCACCCAAAGGTCACGGTGGTTGATGAACATCATGAACGTGGGCGTCTGGGCGCTCAGTCTCTGAGTGGCGTAATAAATTTTCAGCCGTCGCCCCTGCTTCATGGGGGGCTGGACGCGTTCCTGCACGCGGGCGATGATCCTATTGAGCACGCCCGTGGTAAACACCGTCTTGCACGCTGCCGCCACCATTCCGATCTCCCGCCAGATTTTCAAAGCGTAGTATCCTTCCAACGCGGAAACAAACATCACGGGCGCATAATCCAGGAACGGCATCACCTTGCGCAGATATCCTTCGTACTCGCTACGGGAAACGGTGCGGCGCATCTGGCGCCTTATTTTTTCCTCGCCTCCCACCATGCTCCGCCGCGTCTCCAGTTTCTCGTTCAAATCCCATTTGTTGACCAGGAGCATGCACGGCTTTTGATGTTCGGCAATCATCCCCGCGATTTCACGATCCTGTCGCGTCGGCCCTTCCGGGGCGCTCAACATCAAAAGCACAATGTCCGCCTTCGCAATGCTTTTCTCCGTCCAGTGACGGCTGTACATCTCCACATTTGTGCGAATGCGCGACTTGTTGCGAATCCCCGCCGTGTCAATCAGGCAATAGTGTTTGCCCGAAAATTCAACGCCAAGCTCCACGGAATCACGTGTCGTGCCGGGGATCTCGCTGACAATCACCCTTTCGGCTCCCAACAAGCGATTGACGAGACTGGATTTTCCCACGTTCGGACGTCCCACCACCGCCAACTTGGGTAACGCCGCAAAATCGTTTGCGTCCCCCAGCCCTCCACCCGGGACTTTGTCGCCCGCCTCCCTTTCCAGCGCCTCCCAAAGTTCTCCGATTCCGCAGGCATGTGAAGCGGAAACCGGGAACAAGGGTTCAATCCCCAGCTTGTAAAACTCCGCGGCGCGGGATTCATGCTTTGGAATGTCGAGTTTGTTGACGAGCAGCCAGAGCTTCTTTTTGCTCCGACGCAGTTTCGAGACAATCTCCTCGTCCAGCGGGCGCAACCCCTCAATGCCATCCGTGACGATCAGGACGAGGTCCGCGGTTTCGATGGCGACCTGCACCTGCAACTGCACAGCATCGGCAATTTCCTTCGGCGTCACTTCCGTTTCAAACATCCCTATTCCACCTGTGTCCACCAGTTCGAAATGGCGCCCGTCACGCTCGACGGACGCGGCAATGCGATCGCGCGTGACGCCGGGCTGGTCATGCACAATGGAAACCGTCCTGCGGGCCAAGCAGTTCAACAGCGCCGACTTGCCCACATTGGGCCTTCCGACAATTGCAATTCGAAGCATCTGGGGAGGCTACTAGCTACGAGCTGCTAGCTGCAAGCTTCCCCGCTTCTTTAATCTATACCTCTCCATCCAAATTCATCCCTCATCCTTCATCCTTCATCCTTTTCCCAACTGCCGAATCGCTTCGTATAGGACAATCCCCGCCGCGGTCGCGAGATTAAGACTACGCGCCCGCGGTTCGAGCATCGGAATCTTAAAACACTGGTCCGGACTGCCCTTTAGCAATTCCTCAGGCAATCCCTTCGTCTCACGACCAAAGACCAAATAATCTCCATCGCGAAATTTTGCATCCCAATATGGCCTGCTGGCCTTCGTGCTCAGGTAACGAATGGATCGTGCATCCTTCAGGCATTCACCGATGGAGTCATGCTCCCGGATCACTGCCATATCCAGGTAGTCCATACCGGCGCGACGCGTCGCCGCGTCATCCAGACGAAATCCCAGCGGACGGATGAGATGCAGCGTCGAACGCGTCGCCGCACAAAGCCGTGCAATATTTCCCGTGTTGGCGGGAATCTCCGGCTCGACAAGCACGATGTGAAATCCGCTCATGTGGCCCTTTGTCCCGGGATTCTCCGCAGATTACGCAGATGCACGCAGATTTCTGGACGGCATTCTACAGCGACAGCGCGAACGTCACGTTGGTGACGTTCGCGCTGTCGCTGTTTGGATTCAGGGCTTTGCGCCTTTGCGCCTTTGCGCGAAACCCGGGTCAAAGGGAATCTGCGTCTATCTGCGCAATCTGCGGACCACTTCACGGGATACAGGGACTTGCCGCTCACCCCACCGGCTCAAGTTTTGCACCTACCAGCTTCGCGGCGCGCTCGGCCAGTTCAACATGAAACTGCTCGGGCACGGGACGCGGCCCCGTCACATGCGTGCGTCCCCAAAATGCGCTGAACGTTTCACCAGATTTCCGCTTCGCCGCAAATTCCTCCAGGTAAGGACGCACCGCCTTGGGGAGGTTCTTCTCTTCAACGGACTTGTGCTCAAGCCCCACGAGCCGATCTCCCACGATGGAACCGCCCAGAAAAACCGCGTACTTCTTTGGCCCCCGACCCACGAACGCAATGTCCGCATTGTACGGACGCGGACAGCCGTTCGGACAGCCACTCATGCGAATGAGTATCGGTTCCTTCTCCAGCCTCAACTCGCGCAGGATGGCGTCAATGCCATCCATGACGCTCGAAAAAACCCGTTCGCTTTCCGCAAGGGCGAGACCGCACGTGGGGAGTGCCACGCATGCGTGCGAAGTCTTCCGAGCTTCCGTAAAACCATCCGAGTGCGGAATGTCGTGTTCTTTCAAAATCTGATCCACCTCCCCGCGCTTCGATGGTTCGATGTTATAAAACAGGATGTTGCAATTGGCCGTAAGTCGAACCGGGCATCCGATCCTCTGTACGATCGTGCGAAAGCCGGTGCGATACCGGATCTTGTCAGCGTCCTTGATGCGCCCCTGGCTCACCCACACTCCGCAGAAGAGTTTTCCATCGCCCTGCTCATGCCAGCCCAACCGGTCAGCCACGGTCGTGAACTGGAAAGGCTTTACCGTCTCGGTTGGCGCTTTCAAACGCGACACCACTTCCGCTCGAAACCACTCGATGCCTTTTTGCTCGATCACATATTTCAGCCGCGAAAGCTTGCGGTCATCGCGATTTCCGTTGTCACGCTGCGTCTGCACAATCGCGATGGCAGCCGCGAGCGCATGTTCGCGCTTCACGTAAAAGAGCGGGAGTGCCAGAACGGGATAGGTTTTGAGGAGACCATGGGTCATTCCAAATCCACCGCCCACGAGAATCGTGTATCCCTCCACCTTGCCATTCGGGGCGTGGCAAACAAAGCCCAGGTCGTTGGAATAAATATCCACGTCGTTCTGCGGCGGGACGGCCAGCGCGATCTTGAATTTTCGAGGCAGGTAATGCTTCCCGTAAATCGGCTCATCTTCCAATGCCGCGTTCGATTCCAGCTTTTTTCCATTCACCCAGATTTCCTGGTAGGAACTCGCGTGCGGCAGGAAGGTGTCGCTGATTTCCTTCCCAAGCCGTTGTACGTCATCATGCGCGGCATCGCGCAAGGGCGTGGACGTGGCGAGCGTGTTGCGCACCACATCGCCGCAGGCGCCCCACGTGGTGATGCCCGCCTTGTTCACGCTCGCGATGCACTGGCGCAGGCTTTTCATCAGGACGCCGTGAAACTGAATGCCCTGGCGCGTGGTGATGCGCATCGTGCCGTTGGCCACCTCATCGGCGAGACGGTCGAGTACAAGGTAACGTTCCGCTGTAATATCACCACCAGGACACTTGGTCCGCACCATGAACGACCACGCCTTATCCAGTCCCTCCTGCTTGCGCTTGACCCGCAGGTCACGGTCATCCTGTTGATAGGTGCCATGGAATTTCAGCAACTGGTAATCGTCCTCGCTGAAATGCGTGGCGTCACTTGCGAGCGTTGGTTCAATGTTTCCACGAATTCCGCGGCTGTCGTCCTTTATTTTCTCAACGGGGCTGGGCATGACGTATATCTTCATGCACCGGCTGGCGGGAGTCAAGTGATCGGAAAAGCGAAAAGGAAGAAGTTTCGCGCAAAGACGCAAAGGCGCAAAGGGTCTGAAAGAGGAACGGACTGGTCGCTGCACTCGTCGCGGTGAGCCGCGACGAGTGCAGCGACCATCTGCCTTCAGGGGAAAAGGGGAGCTTTGCGGCTTTGCGTCTTTGCGCGAGACCTCTGGATCGAATCAGGCGGGGACGTCCTTGATGGCGGACACAATCGAAGTTAGATCGGCCTCGGAACTTGTCTTGGTCATGCGATTCTTGATTTCGACTTTTCCGCTTTCCAAAAACTTCTTCCCAAAGCGGACCTGGAATGGAATTCCGAGAAGATCGGCGTCTTTGAATTTTACTCCTGGACGCTCATCGCGGTCGTCGAACAGCACATCCACACCAGCCGCCTGTAAATCGGCATACGCTTTTTCGGCGGCGTCCGTGGCCTTCTGGTTTCCAGCCTCCAGCAATTGTATCAGGACCTTGTACGGAGCCACGCTCGACGGCCAGATCATGCCATCCTTGTCATGGTTTTGTTCCACAATCGCCTGCAGGGTGCGCGTCACCCCGATGCCATAACATCCCATCACGCACGGATGCGTCTTGCCGTTGACGTCCAGATAGAGAGCCTTGAACGCCTCGCTGTACTTGGTGCCGAGCTTGAACACGTGTCCCACTTCAATCGCGCGCTCAATCTTCAAGGGCTTGCCCGTCTTGGGATCGAGCTCGCCGGCACACGCCGTTCGCAAATCCGCCCATCGAGTCACCTTGATGTCGCGCTCCACCTCGACGCCGCGCAAATGAAAGCCATCCTCGTTTGCTCCCGTGGTCATTCCGGACTGCCCGCGCAAACATTCATCGGCCACGACAGCCGCAATCGCTTTTGAAACAGCGACGCCGACCGCACCAAGGCTTCCGGGATGCGCACCCAATGCCGTGACGATTTCCGCCTCCGTCGCCGGGCGAAACTCCGAAATCCCAAGCGCACCCACCTTCGCCTCGTTGAGCTGGTGGTCGCCGCGCAACAGAAACAGCATCATCTTCGAGTCGCAGATGTAGATGAGCGTCTTGATCTGGTTCTCGGCGGTGACGCCGTGTTGCTTGTCCAGGGCGTCAATCGTCACAACTCCCGGCGTGGCAAACTTTTCCGGCTGGGCCATGCTCGCGCCCGGAGAAGCCCGCGGCGCAGCACGGCTTGCGGCTTTCTCGATGGACGCCGCATAACCACCATCCTCCGTGAGCGCGATTTCGCTCTCACCCACGGTGGACGGAACAACAAACTCGTGGGAAAAACTCCCACCCATCACACCCGTGTCCGCCTCGACAATTCGATAGTTCACGCCGCAACGTTGAAAGATCCGCACGTAGGCATCGTACATGATCTTGTAACTTTTCTCGGCGGAAGCGTCATCCACGTCAAAGCTGTAGGCATCCTTCATCAGGAACTCCTTCGCGCGCATGAGGCCGAAACGCGGGCGGATCTCATCACGGAATTTCGTCTGGAGCTGGTAAAAGTTTTTCGGGAGCTGGCGGTAGGAACGGATTTCACCTGCCACGAGTGAAGTAATGACCTCCTCATGGGTCGGCCCCAGCAGGAGCACCTGCTCGGAGGATGTCTTGCGCGCAGCGCCCGCGGGCCGCGCCTCGAACATGACCTGTTTCGCAGCGTCATAACGCGGCCCCTGCTTCCAAAGCTCCTGCGGCTGCAGGGCCGGCATGAGGAGTTCGATCGCGCCCGAGCGGTCCATTTCCTCGCGAATGATGTTCTCGATTTTACGGAGCGTGCGCAGTCCCATGGGGAGAAACGTGTAAACCCCGCCTGTAAGCTTGCGAATAAAACCGCCGCGCAGGAGCAGCTGATGGCTCGCAATCTCGGCGTCCTGCGGCGCCTCGCGAAGAGTGGGGATAAGGGCTTGGGTCCAACGCATAAGGCACGCGACAGTAGCAGGGAAAACGCTGGGATCAATGGGATTCTACCCCGCGGACCCGGGGAGTCAGGAGCCAGAATCCAGAATCCAGAATTTGAATGGGTTGTTTTTGCGCATTGATTCTGGCATTTACGTGACATGCAAACATTGCTGCCTGCCTTGGGATTTGTCGGGACCGGGGTCATGGGGAAATCCATGATCGGGCATTTGTTGAAGGCCGGGTACCCGGTCAGGGTTCACAACCGCACCAAGTCCAAGGCCGAAGCGCTGCTCCAACAGGGAGCGACATGGGCCGAGACACATGGCGACACGGCGCGTGATGCAGATGTGGTGCTGACGATTGTGGGGCATCCTTCGGACGTTCAATCCGTTTACCTTGGCAAAGGCGGCATTCTTGACCAGATGAAAGGCGGCGGGACGGTGATTGATCTTACGACCAGCTCCCCATCACTCGCCCGGGAGATCCATCAGAAGGCGACCGAGAAAGGTGTCTCGTCGCTCGACGCTCCCGTGACAGGCGGGGACGTCGGGGCGCGGGAAGCGCGACTCGTGATCATGGTGGGGGGGGACAAGGATGCGTTCGAGAAGGCGCGTCCGATTCTTGAGAAGCTCGGAAAGACCATTTCGCACATGGGCGGCGCGGGATCGGGGCAGCATTGCAAGCTTTGCAACCAGATCATGATTGCCGGGACGATGCTGGGAATGAGCGAAGGCCTGGTCTATGCGCGAAAATCGGGGCTTGATCCGCAGCAGGTCCTTTCCACGATCGGAGGCGGGGCGGCCGGCTCGTGGGCCTTGAACAATCTTGCGCCCAGAATTTTGAAGGGCGACCTGGAACCCGGTTTTACCATCGAACATTTTGTGAAGGACATGGGGCTCGCATTGGAGGAATGCCAGCGCATGAACGTCCGATTGCCGGGATTGGAGCTGGTGCGGAAGTTATATGACAGCCTGCAGGACAAGGGTTATTCGCGAAAAGGCACCCAGGCATTGATCAAGGAACTGGAGTAGGTCATGCATCGCTTTTATCTTCCCAATCCCCAAGTTGCGCGCGATCTGCTTCGCCTCGACGGCACGGAATGGCATCATTGTCGGACGGTGTTGCGTGCAAGGGAAGGCACACGGGCCAGCGTATTCGATGGCGCAGGAAGCGAATATCTCTGTGAAATACAGAAAATGGATGAGGATGGTGCGGACCTGCGCGTCATTCAAAAATCATTCACGCCGCGTCCAACTTACTCAATAACCCTTGCGCAGGCCCTGCCCAAAAACAAGGTCATGGACCTGATCATGCAGAAGGCCACGGAACTGGGAGTGTGCGAAATCATACCCGTATTGTCGGAACGCTCGGTGATAAGAATCGAGGCGGATGAAATGAAAAACAAACTGACCCGATGGCGGGACATCACCATGGAAGCGGCGAAGCAATGTGGATTGAACTGGCTTCCAACCCTGACAAAGCCAAAGACCGTGAAAGAAATCGCGGAGACACGCACGGAATACACGTGGGGCCTGATCGGCTCGTTGCAGCCGGAGGCAAAACCATTGTGGGAACATTTGAAAGAAAGCCGCGCAGCCGATGGAAAGGCAATCCTGATGATCGGCCCCGAGGGGGATTTTACCCCTGCGGAAATGGTGGTGGCCCGTGCTGCGGGATTTCAACCACTAACACTTGGATCCCTGGTGCTTCGTTGCGACACCGCTGCAATCCATGCCATCAGCATCCTCAATTATGAGTTACGACGGAGATAGCGCCCGAAATCTGTCCGGGATGTAAGTTGCCTTGCTGGTGGTAGGGCGCGACCGCCGGGCGCGCCGTTGCGCAGCGGACGGCCCGGCGGTCCGTCCCTACCTCGATCTCAGGCTTCCAGACTTCAAAACAATTCAATCTTTTCCTTGATGCCCCGTGCATCAGGAGATATAAGCAACCACCTTATGACTCTTACCAAACTTATCCGCAAACTGGAATCACAACTAAAAAACTCCGAGAAGCTGACGCGTCAGTATGATGCCCAGGCCAGCGCCCTGCGCAAAAAGCTGACGGGCATTGCCAGCATCGTCGGCAAGCGCGTCGCATCCACCCTTTTGATGGATGGACCCAAGTCTGGCCGCCGCAAAAGCCGCAGGAAGCGCGGAATGTCTGCCGCGGGTCGCGCCAGTATCCGTGCCGCTCAAAAGGCGCGCTGGGCCGCGTTTCACGCGAAGCATGGCCGCAAGGGCAAAAAATCCACGGCTGGCGGTGGACGCAAACGCCGCGGCAATCTCTCCCGTGCAGGCCGCGCAAACATTATCGCCGCGCAGAAGGCGCGCTGGGCCGCATACAAGAAAAACAAGGGCAAGCAATAGTCAGGCCAGCTTTCCCCAGGCGGCCTGCCACTCCAGCCAGCGGCATTGCCAGTCGTTTGACAACGCATAGGCAGATTCCCCTTCTGCGTCGCGCGATTGGGCGGATTGTTTTGCCTGGAGCGATTGCCGCAGTTGGGCCGTCCATTCGCCCACGCCCGTTGCAAGGCGCGCAGGGGAATTCATGCGCTCCAGTTCATCCCATCGGGTGGCCACAACCGGCAGGCCGCAGGCCATGTATTCGTAGAGCTTGAGCGGACAAACACATTCAATGAGGTCGTTTCGCTTGAAAGGGATGATGCCGACGTTTGCGTGCTGCACGTAAGCGCGCACCTGTTCGCGGGGGCGGGAGCCGAGCCAGTGGATGTTCGGCATGGAAAAATCGGTTGCAGGACCATGACGTCGCTGACCAATAATGACGAACGAAACGTCGGAGAGACGTTGCGCCAGTTGCCGCAAAAGCTCCACATCAAACCACTCGTCCAGCGCGCCCACATATACCGCGCGGGGTGCTGGAATTTCCAGGTACTCGGGTGGTGGTGGACATGGATCCTTCCAGAATGCGGCATCCACTCCGTTGCGAATCGTGAGCATGGGTTTGTTTCCGCGAAATTCGCCGAGGCGCGCTTCAAGGCTTTGCGAGCTTGCAATCACAAGGTCGGCCTCGGCAAGGAGACGCCGTTCCGCCTCAATGACCGATGCCGGCGTTGTCGAAAACCCCGGGCTCCAATCGGCGATTCTCAGGATGGTTTTTCGCGGGCGCAGGAGCTTCCCCCACCCTGCGTGGCGGACGCTGTCGAGCCACAGGATATCGGGCAGATCGAAGCCCCACTTGCAGAGTTGGGATTCGACACGTGGAACAGTAAAACCATCCCACGATTCCATCACCCATCTCGAACGGAACACGGGCAGGGACTGCGGGGCGACGAGCGAGCACGGGACCCATGCGCGCACGGTGCGATTCTCAAACCACTCGCCTCCACTTTTCCAAAGCGCCCAGCGTTCGCGCGTCCGCTCACGACCTGTACGGCCGAGCCAATGCCATGGGGTGATGGGATCCGAGATGTAAGCCACGCTCCAGTCGTGACGCGCAAACAGGCGGGCCCAGGCGTGGCTGCCCACCTGGTAGGGCGAGGTCCAGTGGTTGGAAGAACCAAAAACGATGCGCTTCACCGGGTTGCCTCCACCTGTTGCAGCACGGATTCGACGGAGAGCTCGGCCATGCAGCGATGTTGATGGGAACAAACGGGAAACCAGCCGTCCCGGTGGCATGGGCTGCAGGAAAGATTTTTCCCGTACCAGACGTGGGATGATCTTTTTCCGAGCGGACGGTAATGGGACGGATCAGTTGGGCCGAAGATACCCACGCTGGGGATGCCAAGCGCCTCGGCCAGATGGAGCATCAGCGTGTCGTTCGACACCACGCCGCTGCATGCGCTGAGCACCGCCGCAGTTTCGGAGACACTCAGTTTACCGGCGAGGTTCACGCCATCGAAAGGTTCTTCCAAAGTGGCGGCGTCGTGCAAATCCCCCACCCATGCAACGCGAAAGCCCTGTTTTTCCAATTGCGAGGCCAGGGCATGATAATGGCGGATCGGCCACGTCTTGAGGCCGGTGTGTGTCTTCACATTGCGCCCCCCTCCAAACCCCAAAGCAATCCACTTCGCCGATGCATCGTTGAACCCATGCGAGGCGGCAGCGGCGAGTCCCTGCTCACGCTCGTCGCCGTGGAATTTCCACACACCTTGGATGGGGATCTCCGATGCCTGGCCCGCACCGATCATCCCGAGGTACTGGCTGACATGGTGTTCCTTCTCCCCTGCCCTGTATGGATGCGTGAGGAGGAAACTCCAGAATCCGTTTTGAAATCCCCGGCGGACGCGAATGCCGGCGATCCACGCGAGCAGCCCATAGCGCCAGTCACGATGGAAAATGAACACTTCATCCGTTTCCGATTGTTTCAGCCATCCCAGAAGCTGACGCGCCTCGCAGGCAGCGGCGCACGTGCCGGAGGCCATGAGCGAATGATCGTCCATGGTTTTAACCTCGTCAAAAAAAGGAAGGTGCCGGGCGACATCCCCGCATGAAGCACCCACGAGGAGCGTGATGCGGGCGGACGGGCGCGCCTCCCGCAAATGGCGGAAAGCGGGTCCCGCCAGCAGGAGGTCTCCGCGCGAAGCAATTTTGATGCAAAGCAACCTCTCCATTCCTTGACTTTAAGGGTCGGCGTGGAATATCGTCAACCCTCGCATGTCACGCTTTCCCATATTGCGCATCGGGCTTGTTTTGGCCGTGCTGGTCGCGCTGGCGCCTCTTTCGCCCGCGCCGCTGATTTACCGTCCCGGCCAGGGATGGGAGGTGGAGGGGCAGGACGCCGTGGAAGAGACATCCAAGGAGCAGCTCGCCAAGGGTGAGGCATACGAGAAGGAGAATCCTCCAAAACTGGAGGAGGCGCGTGACGCTTACAGGGCATTGGTGAAGACATGGCCACTTTCTCCGAACGCCCCCGAGGCTCAGTACCGTTTTGCCGCAGTGTTGTACAAACTCTATGCATTCCCCCAATCCTTCAAGGAATTTCAAAAGTGCCTGGACAAGTATCCCGACACGACGCATTTCGACGACATTCTCAAGTCTCAATATGAAATTGCCTGTCTTTTCCTGGCCGGGGAACGGATGAAGCTGGGACCAATCCCCACCATGCCCTCGATGGACAAGACCGTGGAAATGTTCGAGCAGGTGATCAAGAACGGCCCGTATAGCAACTACGCGGCCATGTCGCAGTTGAAGATCGGCTTTGCGCGGGAGAAGCAACACCAGTGGAAGGAGGCAGTGAAAGCCTATGAGCAGCTGATCAAGAAATATCCCAAGAGCGACCTGGCGGACGACGCCCAGTTTCAGATCGGTTATGCCAACCTGATGGCGTCGCGGGAGGCCGATTACGACCAGACGGCAACCGTCCACGCGATCGAAGCCTTTCAAGATTACAAAACCAAGTATCCTGAGAGCGAAAAAAAAGAGCAAGCGATCGAAGACATTGCAAAGCTCAAGCTGGAGCAGGCTCGCGGCGTGATGAAGATTGCGGAATATTATGACCGCGAAAAGAAATTCGATGCCGCGCTGATTTACTACAACAACGTGGTGCAGAAATTTCCAGGCACGGAGCTGGCCAAGCGGGCGGCGGAGCGGGCCGACCAGATCAAGCGCCGCCAGTACGAAATCATCTCCAACGAAAATAAAAGGGAGAAGCCGGATGCCGACAAGAACACACACCCCGATTCAGCCACCAACTCAGTGACCCATTCCACCCTATGAAAAACCGACTGCATGTCCTCATGTTGCCATGGCTTCTCGCTTGCGCCGGCTGCGCTTCCTACCATGCGGGCGCCATCCACGACCCCGGCTTCAAGACGATCTTCATCGAAAATTTCAAAAGCGACGTGGATGAACCCCAGCTTGAAAATCTCGTGAGCACCACGGTAATCCAGCAGTTCCAGCGGGATGGGACGATCCAGGTGACCGATCTCGAAAAAGCAGACGTGATCCTCAAGGGCCATATCACTTCGTTTGAGATGACTCCCATACGGGTTTCACGCGAGAACGAACTCACCCCCACCGAAGTCAGCATGACGATTGGAGTGAGCTATACCCTCACCAAGAAGGGGGAAAGCAAGCCGTATACCGAAAGCAAGGCGCAAGGTTCAGCCAGTTTCTTCATCGGCAACGACCTGCAAAGCGACAAGCGCCAGGGCGTTCCCCTCGCCGCAGCCAAGCTCGGTCAGCATATCGTATCCGCCCTCGCCGACGCATGGTAGGAAAACGTCACGCCGCGCGGGTGTTCTTTTTCCATTCCGATTTGACGGTGACGCCCTTGCCGGGGATCAGAAACGGCGGATTGTCATAGCAGGCCGTGTTGCCCTCCACGCGCCAGAACAGTGACCGGCAATTCGGCCCCTCCAACACGCTGGCTTGCGACGTCAGTGTCCAGTTTACATCCGCGTCATCGGGATGCCCTTTCTCCCCCGCCAGGCAAATCCGCTCCGGGAACGGCACTGCATGGTCGGTCACAATGTCAGCCATGTCCTCCAATGTGGCGCCCCGCTTGTTGGCATCCGCCGTGAGCTTGAGCAATCGCTCGTAACGGGCGTCGCACCCAGTCCAGTAAAGCCAGTCGGGCGACTTCTCATTCCATCCACGGCGCTTGAGCGAAAGACGGCTTCTCTCTTCCTTGAACTTCTTCATTTCCGGAATCAGATACGAACAAGCCGTCACCGCCGCCGTCCCGTCGGTGGACATGCGAAAACCCACGCGGCAGTTGGACTTCTCGAACGCGGCCGCGTTTTGCTCCATGTCCACAAGGATGCCATTCTGCGGCCCCCAGAAATCCACGTAGCGTTTCAGAAATTCAATGACATCCTTCAGTTTCATGCAATCTTCCGGAATGAGGAGCCAGGGGTCCACGGGAAAGATCTCTTGTGGCTCTTCGTCACAAAGCACGGCGCTCGACACTCCCTCCCGTCGAAACACCCTTTTACCATCATGGGGCGGCGGCGGCTGGAAATCCTCGAGAGCAGGGCGGCGGATGTCATCGAGGTTGCGACCGTGGAGGGGGCCGCCCTCCTTGGAATCGCGGATGTACACCGAGGTGCAATGGCCGGCCTGCACGTCGCGCCCGACATGTCGCGTGTTCAGGCGGCGGCTTGAAAAAAAGAACCAGCTGAAGTGGTACGCCATAAGGTCATCTCCGCAGGCGCACCCCTCCTGGAACCCCTTGCGTTCAGCCATGACCAGGTCGGGCAGCCCCTTGGTCTCCGGAAATTTCGAGAGGCTGGGTGGGTTCAGCAGGCGCTCGCGGTCACACTTCACCATCTCACCGGGATAATCCATGTCCTGCGTGGCCGTGTACTGTGTCTTCGCCCATCGGATGAACGATTCCATCCATTGGCGAAGCCTGGGTTTCGCCAATTTGCCGGCCTTCAGGCCACGGTGATATGCCTCGGTGGTTTTGCTCATGACAGTGGGTGGTGGTTTTGCGCTGGTGGGAATACGTGTGATTTTCCATCTCGGTGCAACACTTTTCGACACCCCGATCGCCAGCCACCTCCGTTTTTCCTTGAAAGAAGGGCTGAATGGGTACTGTCTTTCAAGCCATGTGGACCATTGACTCCTGGTACCGTGAAGAACGGGACAACGCCCGCGCCAACGCCGGACAAATCCGGAAGATGGCGGACCATCTGCTGGAAGGCCTGCAAGGCCACCTGAATTCCTCCACCGACGAAACCGCGCGCCTTTTGATCGAAAGCAACCGAAAGCGGCTCCAGGCGGTGCCTGACTTCAAACGCTATCCCGAATTGCGCGGCATGCCCGAGCTCGTTGCCGCAGGATGGCGCGGGCTGAAGGAGGGCGCCGGGTTGACAGACGCCCAGCAGGCGGCATACTGCGACTACAATTTTTTTTATCATCGCCACGTCTGCACGGGCAAGGTCGGCAAGATGGGTTGCAGCCTGGTTTACTTCCCGACCAGCGACCGCGGCCCCATCCTTGCCAACAACCTCGACAGCTCACCATCCGAGCCTTTCGGGCCGCCGTCCTGGCCCGTTGCATCGGAACATTTGATCTTCGGTGGCGTCTCCTCAGGCGTTTTCCTCGACGAGGAATCACCCGAGATTTTTCCAGCGCCCGTCCACAAGATCGTCACAAGATATTGCCGGACGACGGATGAAGCGGTCGAATTCTACACGCGCTACAAACTTTTCTGGGGGCCCAGCAACATGCTCGTCATCGACCGCAATCACAACGTGGCAATGATCGAAAAAAGTTCGTGCCGCATCGGCGTGCGCAAATCACCCGACGGATTTGGATTCATCACCGCCATGACCGCCGAGGACCCGGGCATGAGCGCCTATCTTGCCGATCGCCGGGCCGCCTCCGTGAAGGCGCGAAAACTGCCGGACCCTTGCGGAGACACGGTGTATTGGAAAGCGCAGGATCGTCGGCGACTGCTGATGAACGAGCTGCTGGATGACGCCCGAAAAAATCCGACACTCGAAAAATTGCGGCAGCTCATCCAGTTCCGGTCTCCCGAGCGCGGCAATGTCTGCGGCAATGGCGAGATTCTTTTTCCGGGTGGAAACGAATCCGAATACACTCTGCGCACCACCATCTGGCTCCTGCGCGAGGGAAAGGCCATGTGGTGGGGCAAGGACGGCAACAAACCTTCATTTGAAAATCCCAAGCCCGACGTGACGTTCAACAATGTCTGGCTTTGGGACTGATCGCCCGCCATGAATCTCGGCGACCTAAAAGGAAAACGTGCCCTCGTCACCGGCGGCGCCACGGGCATCGGCAAAGCCATCGTGGAAACCCTGCTCGCCGAAGGCGTCCGCGTGGCCGTCGGGCAGCGGCAATTTTCCAAGCTCGAGCCGTTGCTTGCCAGGCACGGCACAAACCTCGTCGGCTTCCCCGTGGACGTCTCCAGCGCGGACGCGTGTAAAAAGCTGGTGAAGGACGCGGCGAAAGCCCTCGGCGGCCTCGACATCCTCGTGAACAATGCGGCCGTCACGGGCGCCGCCGCGCTGTGCTGGTTCCTGGAGGAAACGCGGGAACACGTGGACACGACCATTGACACGAATCTCAAGGGCGTGATCCACTGCTCAATCGCCGCCGCGCGGCAGATGGTGCAACAAAAAAAAGGCGGTGTCATCATTCACATTTCATCCGTCGCTGCATTCGGGGCCCAGCAAACCGGTTCCATTTATTGTGCCACGAAGGCGGCCCTCTCAGGACTCACGCAAGGCATGGCCGTCGAACTGGCTCCGCACAAAATCCGCGTGGTCGCCGTGGCCCCGGGAGATATCCAGATCGAGGCATCCACCATGGCCGCAAGACGGGTCGAGGCGGCAAACCCCGATCCACGCTTCTGCTCGAATACTCCGTTGGGCAAAGGCGAGCCAGACGACATCGGAAACGTCGTGGCCTTCCTCGCCTCGGACCGCGCAAAATTTGTGACGGGCGTCACATGGCTCGTGGATGGCGGATTGATGTCCTATTGAAGCCATCCCCATGTCATCCGGTTTTTGGAATACACTGAAGCGCGGCTTCCATCATCGCCGCATCGGGGGTCGAAGGACTGGCATCGAAGCTTTCATCTGGCGCGGCAACCAACCCGGCCCCACCCTTCTCCTCAACGGGGCAACGCATGGCGATGAATACGAAGGGCCGGCAGTCCTTCTGGATATGGCTCGATCATGGCGTCCCAAAAATCTTTGCGGCACAGTGATCGCCATTCCCGTGCTGAATGAAAACGCGTTCCTTGCCGGCCGAAGGGAAACCCCTGCCGATGGAAAAAATCTTGCGCGCGTTTTTCCGGGAAAAGCCCACGGGAGCCACACGGAACGGATCGCTTATTTTTTCCGCACTCAAATCCTCCAGCACGTGGATTTATACGTGGATTTCCACAGCGCTGGCTCCATGTACGAGATCGAGCCATGGGTCGGATACTGCACGGTGAACGATCCGGCGATCACGAAAACTCAGCGGAAGATGGCCCGATGTTTCGACCGCTTTTGGTGCTGGGGCTCGCCCTATCTCCCCGGCCGCACTGTCAGCGCCGCATGGGAACACCGCGTGCCGGCCATCTACACCGAAAGCCGCGGGGGGGGCAGCCTGGAACCAGGTGACCTGGCCAATCTGCGTCGCGGCATCCGCCGCTTGCTCGTTGCCTTCCAATTTCTCCCCGGGAAGGTGGCCCTCAAGAGTCACCCCATCACGCGCGAAAGCACCACCCGGAATGAGGGCTACCTGCAGCTCGATCATCCTTCACCATGCGATGGCCTGATTGCATCGCTCGTGAAACTTGGAGCGCGCGTCAAGCGTGGACAGCCGATCGCCGAAGTACAACCGCTCGATGGAAGCTCCCCAAGAATCGTCCGTGCCGCGAAAACCGGCCGTGCTGTTTTCGTACGTCGTCAACGCTCCATCCGCCAGGGTGAAGCCATTGCAACCCTGGTTCCCGGGTAAGCTGCTGGCTGCTGGCTCCCAGCTTCTGGTTGCACTCAAACAGGTCATGCATTTTCAGTGAAAATCCTCACGTGTACTGGCAAGATAGACAACGAAGCAATTTCCTTCATGAAGAACCAGCAGCCAGCAGCTAGAGGCCAGGAGCTTTGTCCCCCATGAGCATTCTTGCCCGCTTTGCTTCCCGCCTGCCACCGGTCCGTGAAGAGTTTCACTGCACGCTTGGCGAGGGTGAAACCCCGCTCCTCGAAAGCCGTGCCGTTGGAAAACAGCTCGGTCTCAACAAACTTTTCTTCAAGTGTGAACATCAAAACCCCACCGGTTCGTACAAGGATCGTTTCATCGCGCTGGAACTTTCCCTGCTCCGCCAGTCGGGCGCAAACATCGTGGTCGGAACTTCTTCCGGCAACACGGGCTCCTCCCTTTCCGCCTTCGCCGCGCGTTACGGCATCCCATGCCACCTCTTTGTCTGCGAACGAACCCCCGCCGGCAAACTTCTCCAGATGCGGGCGCACGGAGCACACGTCTATCGCGTAAAGGATTTTTGTGTAACCCCCGAAGCCACCGCCGAGACCATGCGAACGCTTGATGTGTCGGCGAAAAAATTCGGAACGAAGCCGGTGATCTCTGCATTCGCTTTTTCACCGGAAGGCATGAAGGGCGTCGGAACCATGGCTTATGAAATCGCCAGACAGATGAAGCCATCCCACGTCTTCCTGCCGGGCGGCGGCTGCGGGCTCCACGTCGCCGTGGCGCGCGGATTCCTCGACAGCGGAACGCCCTGTCCCCGCGTGCACATCGTCCAGCCCAGCCTCAACGACACGGTCGTGACACCCCTGCGCGAGGGAAAGGATCGCGCCCGATCCGTCAACTCCACCACGCGCATCAGCGGCCTTGCCGTGCAACAGGTGTACGACGGGCATGATGCCATTGCCGCCGCACGCGCCACGAAGGGTACCGGCTTCCTCATCGAGGATGAGGAAGCATGGCACTGGCAGCGCGAATTGATGTCGAAGGAAGGAATCTGGGTGGAACCCGCCGGCGCCGTCTCTGTTGCAGGACTCAAGCATGCCGTGGATGAAGGCGTGGTGAAGCCCCATGAGACGGTTGTGTGCATGCTCACCGGTCACGGTTTCAAGGACCCGGCTTCCGCGGCAATGGCGATCAAGGGTGAAGAGCCGATGATCGACGGCTCCGATATTCCGAAAGTTCTTGGATTGTAGGAGCCGCTGTCAGCGGCGATTCCGCAACGCTGGACTTTAAAGAATAGATTTCAAACGGTGCCACGTCCCGGTCTCCGCTGACAGCGGCTCCTACACAGCGGCCATTCCTGCATACCCAAAAACGCTATTCCTTCCGCCAGTCGAGAATCATCCCCTGCGCGGAGCCGTCGCCGCTGGCGAGGATGTTGTAGGCTTGGACGGCTTCCTTCCAGGAGAAGCGATGCGTGATGAGGGACTGGACGTTGAGACGACCTGCAGCGAGCAGCCGAAGCACGGCGCGCTGGTCATCACGCGCGGTCCAATACGCGGCCGAGGATTCATGACGCGGACGGCTCCCTCCATTGTGCGCGCCGATGATGGTAATGCCCTTCTGGTGAACGTCCTTATAGAAATTCACTTTCTCCGTTTCGCCCCGCGTGCTGCCGAGCAAAACCACGCGCCCAAGCCGTCGCGCGCATTGGAGGGCTGGAACGATGGCGTGGGGACTTCCCGTGGCTTCGATGACCACCGCAGCTCCCCCGCCCTCGCAGCACAGGGCAACGGCTTCCTGCAATTTGTCATTTGCAACCAGCGCTTCATCCGCTCCGAAACCGAGTGCGAATTTCAGGCGTCCCTCATCCTTGTCCGCCACGAGGACAGGCAGTGCGCCATTCAGGCGGGCGAGTTGCATGGCAAGCAACCCGATGGGACCCGCGCCCATCACGAGCACGGATTCTGCGAGTTCGACCCGTGCCTTGCGGATGCCCTGCAAGGCGATGGTCGCCAGGTTGAAAAAAACTGCGTCCTCGTCGCGCGCCTTTGCCGGCATCAGGAGGCAGTCCGCCGCGGCAACCACGACGTGGCTGGCGTGCCCGGCCGGACTGACGACGATTTCCCCCACCTCGAACGAATCCACCCCGGGTCCCAGCTTTACGACCTCGCCGACATTGCTGTAGCCCGGCGCGGGCGTTGGAAACTGGCACGGGGCGTTTGGCATTCCCATGAAAAACGCACGCTCCGTACCGGGACTGATCAGAGAGACACGGGTGCGCAACACAACCTGCCCTTCCGCCGGCAAAGGTTCTTCAAATGTTTCGACGTCAGCCACGCCTTTCTTGAGCCAGACTACACGATGAGATGACATATGCTTATTTGATGATGTGTTTTATTTCAATTCGGCAACGCTGCGGGTTGTTGGAATCCAACGTCATGCCTTGCCTTTGTATTCCGCCCCGCCAATCCAGACGCCTCGGACACGCAACGATCGGTTGAACACAACCACGTCCGCCCTCTTTCCAACCTCCAGACTGCCCACCTCCTTCGCCATGCCGGCGCGCTCGGCGGGCGTCAGGCTCGCCATGCGAATCACATCGGCAAGCGGCGCACCCGAGCCCGCCTTCATGGTCCGCACCATGTGGTCCATTCCCTGGACGGAACTCGCGAGCATGCCATGTCGCTCCATCCCCACGCGACCATCGTTCCACACCGGTTCGCCGTACCGATGATGCCCGATCCGGTATTTCCCCGGTGGCGCGTCGAGCCCGCAATTCGTGTCCGTGACAAGGCACAGACGTTTGCTGCCTTTCATGCGCCACGCGAAACGCAGCAGATCGGGCGCGAGATGGTAGCCATCGGCGATCACCTCGGTGCTCATCTCGGATGTGGCGAGCACATATTCCGCCATGCTGCCCCGCATCGGCGTCCCGAGGCGCGTGAGCAACGAGGGAACCGAACTCATGGCGCACCAGAAATGGTCCACGTGGCGCATCCCCGCTCGAAACGCGCGCTCCATCTCCGTCCAGCTCGCGTTCGAATGTCCGCACGTGATCAGATACCCGCGCTTCCAGGCCTCACGATAAAACGCCTCCGCGCCGGGCAATTCCGCAGAACAGGTGGCGATCCGAACGATGCCAAGCTCGAACGCCCTGAGGTACTCGCGACGGTCGGGATTGCGACGGTCCTTTTTGGGATGAGCGCCTTCCCACCCTTTCGCGAAATAAGGTCCGTAGAAATGCGCTCCTCCGATCCGGGCGCCATCCTCCACGCTCCACGTGCGTTTGACCTCCGCACACGACTTCAACATCGCGAGAATGAGGGCGCGAGACCCCACCGTGGTCGTGGGGAAAATGGTGGTCGTGCCATGACGTGCATGCACGCGGTTGGCGATGCGAACGGACTCCACCGTGCCATTCATGTAATCCTCACCACCCCCTCCGTGCACGTGCAAATCCACAAAACCAGGACTGATGAAGCCTTTTGCCGCATCCACCACGATGGCATCGCCAGGCGTCCGCACAGACTTGCGACGCCCCACCGCCGTGATGCGCCCGTTGCGGCACACCACCGCGCCGTCAGGAATTTCCCGGTCGGGAAGAATCACGATCCCATTCTGAAAGACAACATGCCTGGATGATTTCATATTGAATAACCTCACTTAAACTCATGCCCCCCAATCCAGACATGGCGGACCCGCAACTCCCGGTCAAGAGTGAGCACATCCGCCCGTTTCCCAACCTCAAGGCTTCCCGTGTCCGCGGCAATTCCCGCGCGCTCTGCGGGCGTCAGGCTCGCCATGCGGATCACTTCCACGAGCGATGCCGTTGTCTTCGACTTCAATGTCCGCACCATGTGATCCATGCCCTGGGCGGAACTGGCGAGACCGCCGCCTTTCCCCCTCCCCACATGGCCGTCGCTGTGAAACCACTCGCCGTTGCGATTCGGACCGAAACGATATTTTCCCGGCGGCATGTCG
>JAHFSY010000121.1 GCA_023269615.1 Verrucomicrobiota bacterium | reverse complement strand
ACGCCGCAGCTCGCGGAGCCGCGTGGCCGCTGCATGGTGAAGGCGGACCTGCTTTTCGAGATCGGGAGAGGAAGCGATTTTTTGCGGTGGGCCGGATTGACCGTCCAGCCATGCACCCACCTCCTCGTAAACTAATTTTGCATGGTTGCGCACCCACGCGCGCGACACCTGTTGCGTCACAACTTCCCCCGAAGGCTTCACGAGAAAATCGACAACGATGGCGATTCGATCCTCGTTCTCCAGGAGGGAAGAGAGGTTGGTTGAGAGTTTTTCCGGGAGCATCGGGAAAGTGGCTGCACCGGTGTAGATGGAGGCTGAATTGACCGCCGCACGGCGGTCGATGGCCCGCCCTTGGGGCACATATAAATCGACATCGGCGATCCCAATGGATACGCGGATGCTGCCATCGGCCTCCTCGGTTGCATATTCGACCTGGTCGAGATCCAGCGATTCTTCGTTGTCAATGGAAGACCACAGCAGGTGGCGCAAGTCGGAAAGCCCCGCCACTCTGGAGGCAGGGGAGATGTGACGGACCTCATCTTCCACATCAGGCGAAAAATCAGGGACAAATTGCTGGTCAATCAGGGCACGACGGGCGCGTGCGCGAAGATTGATGGGTGCAGAAGAGGTTTCCATCAGTGGCTGATCAGGAATTGGGAGCCGTCATGGGTTGCTTGATCCAGATCTTCAATGCCCCTGATTTCTCTCTTCGTCAACGCAAAGCCGCCTGAATTGGTCTTGCCAATTGGATGGAGAATGGGAAAACTGGCGCCGTCGCATCACCATGAGCTCCACGCCTTCCACACCTCCGTCGCCGCCGGATCCCGATGATGTCCAGAATCTGTTCAACATCCTGGAAACACGGCTCGCCGCGTTGTCGCCCACTTCCTCCGCGAAGGAGGATGGTGAGACCCCGGGTGTCATTGGAAACAAGAGTGTGCTGATCGCCGTGATCGGTGGCCAGACGACCCTTCTCGATACCCTGCTCAAGACCGGAGCGTCTGCCGATTCGCATTTTGATGATGGCTGGAGTGCGCTGATGCTTGCCGCGCACAACGGCCACACCAAGATCGCCGAGCTTCTCCTGAGCAAGAAGATCACGCTCGAGGCAAAGGGCGGCAATGGCTGGACCGCGCTCACCGTTGCGGTGTTCAATGGTCACACCGACACCGCCGAGGTCCTGATCAACAAGGGCGCCGATGTGAACGCCACGGACAATGATGGCAAGACCGTTCTCATGTGGGCGGTGGACAAGCGCAACACGCAGCTCGTCAAGGCTCTTCTCGCGAAGGGCGCCAATCCCGGCGCCAAAAATCTCAGGGGATCCTCCGTCCTCTCCTACGCCCAGCGCAACAACGACTTGGAAGTAACGGCGCTTCTGAAAAAAGCCGGCGCGCGCGAATAAAAGTCTTCATTTCCGCTCACTCGCGGATCATCCGCAAATCCAGCGTGTCGGGGTTGGCCTTCATCCATTCCTTGATTTTTTCATCGATGAATTCGTTGGTGCATTCCTTCAGGTCCCGGTCCAGGTCCACTTTTCCCTCGCGGATGACGTGGCAGTAGAAAAAGCCGTTGTCATGCGGACACTGCGGCCTGCCCATGAGGACGTTCAGGATCCGCCGACCATACGCGGAAAGTTCGGCGGTGTTGAAGGGGTCCTTCATCCGATGAGCCAGCAGCAGTTTGTCCCAGCCTCTCCATGGCTTGGGCTCGTATCCCACGGAAAAGATCTCGGCCAGGCCTTCGTTGTACGTCAGGAGTGAAGTCCCTTTCTCCAGCAGCTTGGGCTGGTAGGTCAGCAGGAAAGCGTGCGAAGCCTCGTGGGCGATCAGCGCCTCCTGCGAAATGATTGTCGAGTTGATGTTTACATACAGCACGCCCGAGATGCCGAGGACCAGGGTTCCCTCCTCGTTGTTGAAGGATTGCCAGCTCCAGACGCCCTCGGCGCGCGCGCCCGAGACGTTGATCTGTCGCTCGACCGGGATGAGGGTGATGTGGAGATGCCGCTGCAGGCGCCCGAAACGCTGCTGCCAGTCGCGCGAATATTCATGGATCAGGTCTTTTGCCTTCGAGATTTTTTCGCGGGCCTCCTCGTCCAGGTTTTCAAGCTTGGATTCATCCGTCGTGATGACAAGGCGGGGATGTTCTGTGAGGAAATCGTTGAGCGCCCGCGCCGTGACGGTCATGGCAAGCATCACAGCCATGACCCACGGCAAAATCAGGGGGCCAGACCTGCAGGTGATTTCACGCATGGTCATCATTGGGGAGCGACTTCCATGAGGAGTTTTTTGTGGATGCGAGGCAATGCGCCGGTCTCAAAAAAATGGAGCGCAGCATCCACAAAGCCCTTCACGGCCGCCTTCACGGGATAGGGATAATGGATGGGGCGCGGGCAGACCATGATCGATTCCCGGAACGTGCTGATCGCGATGATTTCCGCCTGGCGTGGGATGGCGATCCCCCGTTCGAGCAGGGCCGTCATGATCATGCCGACCGAGACCGGCTCGACGACCAGGATGCCCTGGCGCGTTCTCACGCCGACGGCGAACCGCCGTGCGGCAAGAAGCATGGACTCGGGATCCACGTGCATCCGGACTGTGTTCGAATGGATCGGTTGATGGGGCCATTCCGCACAGGTCTGCTGGAACGCCTGGATGACGCGCGTGACTCCGTGCGACGTCCCCCGGTCGATGACAAGGCTGATCCTCGAGAAACCCCGCCTCATGAGGGATTGTACGGCATGACGGGCGGCTCCTTCGAGATTGATTGCGATGAAGGACAGCGGGGAGCCGGGGCTTGGATGACCGAGGATCAACACGTTGCGCGTCATGTGCGCAAAATAGCGATGGTACTCGGCGGGAACGGAACAAAGGAACAGCAGTTCATGAGGCGTCGGGGGGCTCCGGCTGATGGCCTTGAGGCGGGCATGGGTGCATCGTTCGAGCGATATCTCCATCCCATGCGCCCGAAACTGTTCCGCCAGGCTTGGCAGTTCGGCGAAGGTCAGCCTCGGGTATTGGCGCCCGTAATAAAGAAACCGCACGATGCGCCGGGAGGCGGCCACCTCCCTGGGCACACGCCTTCGATTCTGTTTCAGGCGGATGACCTTTCGCGGATGAATGACCAGCAAGCCCTCCCGTTGCAGCATCCTGAGCGCGACCTGGAGGGTCCGCGAACTGACGCCAAGGGATTTGCTCCATGCGCGAATGCCGGCCAGTGGTTCACCCAGTTCCCCCCGCGCAATGGAATCCCGGATATGATCGGCAAGTTGCTTGGATCGGGAATCAAACAGGCTCATCGTGGTGGGTCTGCGTGACCCTTGCAAACGCACAGTCTGGAATCCATCCAAAAATGCCGCGGCCCCGGGAGCCGTCATTCATCTGTGTTCATAATGAACTCAGTTCTTGGCAATTGCATTCGCCTCCGGTTGAGGCGAGATTGCACGGGACGCAACCCCACTGCCTGGATGCTCCCACATATCCCAAACGCGCCTCGCGCACCCGGATGCCCGAGGGATGATCGGTGTCCCGCTCCATTTCGGCGGCGGAATTTCGCATTCACGCTGGTGGAACTGCTGGTCGTGATGGCGATCATCAGCATCCTGGCGGCATTGCTCCTGCCGGCGCTGAGGTCGGCCAGGGAGTCGGCCAACCGCGTGCTCTGCATC
>JAHFSY010000031.1 GCA_023269615.1 Verrucomicrobiota bacterium | reverse complement strand
GTTTAATTTTACTGCCTTGGCGGTTCAGTGCGTGGGCCAACTTTTTACAAAACGTTCCCCTTCCCTCGGACTTGCTCCATTAGAGTGCTTTATGTTCTGAGACAGCCTCTCCGTCGTGTCCACCCCCCCGTACGAATGGATTTCAGTTCCGGAATTCCTCGGTCATCATGCGTCCGCGATGTTCCGGGTTAGCGATGAGTTTTTGAGCCCTTGGGTCCACCACGAAATCGAGATATTCCAGCGGGATCTGCCCGAGGAGATTGGGAACCGTGTCTTCCACCTCCACCACGTCGAAGGTGCCCCTGCGTTTCATCAACTCGAGCTTGACGGGTTCATAGACGGAACGTCGGCAGGGACCGTTGGTCGTCTGGGATACAACAGAACCGGATTTTCGAAGCCCAAGGGTTCGGATGACGCTGCGTTTGAGATAGAGGCGTGTGGCACCGGTATCCACGAGCGCTTCCACGCTGGTCTCACGGATCTTGTCCTTGCGCGCTCCGGCACGAAAGAGGGTGGCATCTGAAAGATTGCTGAGTTTGATGGTGGTTACTACTTTTCCCATGAGAACAACGTAGCCGGTGGATCGAAAAATGCAAACTCAATTGTATAGGTGCGTAGGTGCGTAAGGCGTTCGATCAGTGATTATCAGTTGGCAACCGTCTGGTGGACGTGCTTTGCAGAGGTTGGATGGATACGCAGATATTGGTCGCCCCGGCATGGCTCAGTTCCCGGAGTACTTTCTCAGCGATAGCATACTTGGCGTCCTGTTCGAGTCTTAGCAAGGCATTGGGCCCGCTTTGAAGGATGGCTGCCTTCAGGTTTTCCTCGCTCATCGGTTTTCCTTCAACAAGCACCTCGCCGGATGACTGGATGAGCACAATAAAACGTTTTGGTCCAGGTCCCTGCGACTGCCTTGGAATGCCAGTGGATGCCGACGATTTCAGAACCCTGGTACCGCTCCACATCCAGTAATATGCATGCGCGACCACGAGAAGTGAAGCGATGCCAAACACGATTGCAAGGCGGAGCCGTCTGGCTCCCCGTCTTCGTTCCTCGGCAAACATCGCTTCAGTTGGCTTCATCACAGTGTCCGGGCAGAAGAGCAACAACGCGGTGTTTCAAACAAGCTGATCCTGCATCCACGGAATCGAGCGTTTGCCGCACCAGCGGTGGTCGCCGGGGAAGATGTGTTGTTTCAATTTGGTTGCGGCTCCCAGGGCGGAGAAGACGCGTCGGCTGATTTTCAGCTGGCTTGCCACGTTGTCCAGGCCGCTTGCGCCATTGAGCGGGTCTTTGTCGCCGGTTTCGATGAAGAAGCCACGCGGGGCGATGAGGGCGCCGATGTCACCCATGTCGAAATCATTCCACAGTCCAGGCACCAGGTTGCAATCGCAATGGAAATTCGTGACCTGCAACGACTCGCGCACCCCGTAGAAATATCCGCTGTCCACCGCCGCGCGGATCCGTGTATCCACCGCCGCGAGCGCCAGCGTTTGCAATCCACCTCCGGATAATCCGACGCAGCCGATCCGACGTGAGTCAATCCGTGGATCGCGCACCAAGTGATCCACCAGCCGCATCAAGTCCCATGTCCACATGCCTTGCACATTGAGTCCGAGCGGCGCGCCGGCGAGCATGAGCTGGTGGCATGATTGGGATTGGAAAAGGTAGGCTGTCTTGCGGTCACCATGGTTTGCCGTCTCGCGGCGTTCTCCAAAGCCGCGCGCGTCGGGACAGGCTGTGATGAAACCCGCCCGTGCCAGTTGCACGCCGTAGTCGTAGTTGTACTGCCTGATGAGCGGGCGCATGGCGGGGATGTCGTGCCGTCCCCCTGTGGCCCATTTGCCGGCGGAACCATGCCCGTGTGGACACAGCACGAGCGGGACTTTCCCTTTGCGCGCTTCAGGCGGGATGAAGAGATAGAAGGGCATCCAGACGTCGCGCTCGGTCTGGATGACCCACTCCTCTCGGATGAGATCACCGACGCGGACGCTGGCACGTTTCCTTGGGTGTGCCGGGCATTTTTCGAAAAGATGCAGGCCAAGATGACGCGCGAATTTTGCGCGCGCTTTTTTCTGCCAGGAGACTGCCGACTTCGGGGTGCGGCCAGTGAAGCGCATTTGACCGGCGTCACGCTCAAAACGTCGTCGAAGGGCGGTTTCGGATGTAAGGAAATGCTTGAAGTAGCGGCTGGGGGAGGAGGGCATGGGTGGATGATCCAGCAAAGGAAGATGGTTTCAACTCCGAAAAATGCGACGCAGCCGGCGGATTTTTTCAGCGAGAGTTTTCAATGACGATGAGGATGGCCCGCCCGGGCCGTAGCGCAGGTGCGCATGGATCCGGCCGACTTCCTCGATCATGGGGGCGTGGCTTGGAAAATGTTTTGCGGCGCGGCTCGTGAAGGCGATCGGGCCTTCCCACGATTCCGGTGCTGCGCCCGCCGAGGCGAGCATCGAGCAGAAGGAATGATAGAGCCGCATCTCGGGATCCATGATCCGCGCGGGTTTTCGCAGCCAGGCCGAGACCAGCGCCATGGTGATGAGAATGCAGAGCGTGATGATGCCGATGACGATCTGCCAGCCGAAGCGTTTGAGCCCCATGCGGCGAAGAATCGATTCCTGAGCGGCCCCATCGTACTCCGTCATCCAGTTGTCCCAACGCTCCTCGCCCATGCCCCACCAAAGGCTCATGTTCCATGTGAGCTTCTGCATCCAGGGTGGCATCCAGGTGGATCGGGAGGCCGCCACCCGCTCCGAGGCTTCCTGCGCCGTCATTTCCGCCTGCGTCAACGCATGGCGGGCCTCCAGGGACTGGTCGATGTGGTCTGCCGAGAGCGCGGCCGTGGGATCCACCCGGATCCATCCCTTGTCTGGAATCCAGACTTCCGACCACGCATGCGCGTCCTTTTGTCGGATGACCATGAAATTGCCGTAGTGATTGTATTCGCCGCCGAGGTAGCCGACGACCAGGCGGGAATGAATCCCCGCCACGCGCATCAAGTAGGTGAAAGCCGAGGCGAAATGCTCGCAGAATCCCTTTTTCCGCTCAAATAGGAATTCAGCGATGGGATCGCCCCGATAGTAGGTTCCTGGCTCGAGCGTGTACTGGAACCCTTCGTCGCGGAAATACTTGAGCGCGGAGCGGACGATGGCTTCGGGATCCGACGACTGATCCTGCCACCCGCGCACCAGTGCCTGGATGCGGGGGTTGATCAATCGCGGCTTTTGAAGTGTGAGGCGGCTGATATCCGGCGCCATTTCCATCATGGGCGCGGAGAGGGACGATGTGGCCGTGTACTGCCATTTTTTATACAGACTGAAATACGAATCGAGAATGTAGCCGCCGCGCAGCGCGATGTTTTCGGAAGGGAGCACGGGATGGTCCAGCGCGGGGAACCATCTTTGTGCATGGGGCATCAACGTCACCCGCTGCACGATCAACCCTTCCTTCGGAGGGCGGCGGACCGTGGCCGGGTCGGGACGCCGCCCGATATACCAGCCGCCATCCCTTGTTTCCCAAAGGATGAATGCCCTCCAGTAAAGGTTCCCGCTCTTGGGGATGTCGCCGTTTGGAAATTCCACGCGGAATGCCACATGCTCGTCGGTGCTGAGTTTTGCGATGTCGCCCGGCTGCATGTTTTCCTGGAGACCCATTCCGAACTGGTGAAATTGAAAAGCCCAATGACCCTGCAGCCTCGGCGTCAGGATGAAAAGCAGCAGCGCGAGGGGGAGTGACTGTCCCATGAGCTTCCACGCAAAACGATGGCTGAAGCCGGATGTTTTCCGATCCTGCCCCATCTGGAGCTGGACGAGCGACGACGTGACGACCAGCACGACCGTCAACAGGTAAAGGCTCATCAGGATGGCCTGTGAGAAGAGCAGCGCTCCGACCACCATGAAGTAGAGCAGGAAGCTGACGACGAAAAAATCGCGGCGCCTCTTCACCTCCAGGAGTTTGATTCCGAGCAGAACAATGAGAAAGCTGGCCCCGGCATCGCGGCCCATGATCGTTTGCTGTTCCAGGAAAAGAACGACGACCAGGAGAACAACCAGCGTGGCCTTGACCCATGTCCGGGGCAGAGGCCGTCCGCGGCGTTCCAGGAAGTATCGCCATGAGAGGAGCGCGATCATTGCGGGCCAGACCCACCACGAGACGTACAGGCAGTACGGCAGCACGGCGTAACTCACGCTCAGCAGGAGCCAGTTGACCATGCCGGAGCGCAGGCGCTCGGGATCTTTTTCAAATGACTCCAAAGGTTTCATTGCGGGTAAAGCGCGAGAGCGCGCAGGCATGCGCGCTCGTGAAGAACCCCATGCGACGGCTCCAGGGCGGTTCCCGGCATGCGAAATCCCCACGCCCGCCCCTGGCGTCCGGCCTGCACGACCCAGAGGGTGAGCTGCGAAATTTTCGCCTCCTCCTCCATGCCATCAAGCGCGTCCCAGTCGAACCAGAGCCGCGAGGAACATCCCCCTCCGAATTCCTTGACGACCAGCGGGCCGCCGCGAGCCGCGGCTTTCCAGTGGATATGGCGTATCGAATCCCCCTCGACGTAGGAACGCAGCCCATAAAAATCATCGCCGCTCCGTCGTGCTCCTGTTTCGGCAAGCGGGTCGTCGGTCCCGCCCTCCGTCCATGGTCGATTCCCCTCCGGTTTGGGGTAGACCATGTATTCGACATCCACCGGCAGCCAGCACCACGCTCGAAAAAGTCCCAGGGGGAATTGCGTCGAGACTCGGATTTTTTCGATGCGGTAATGCCCGCGCCTGGGCGAGGGGATGATCCATTCCACGATCTGTGAATCGCGTGGATTCACGCTTGCGGTGCGGATGGGGGAGGCGTTCGGGATGTCGGGCTGGTCGAGCACCAGCGCGTAGGAGGGATGCGCGCGCCGGTTCTCGATCGAGAGAAGGATCCGGATCGATTCGCCGGCAAAGACCGGCTGAACATGATGAGCCGTGATCCGCAGTTCGCTGAGGTTGCGCTGTGTGTGGACGAGCGAAACCAGGCTGATGCTGATCAGCGAGGAAAGCACCAGGTAGGAAAGGTTGTTTTCATAATTCACCGCCGCAATCCACATGGCCACCAGGATCGCGCCAAGAACCATGCAGTGGCGCGTGGGACGAATGTTGATCTTCAAGTTCACGCCTTCTTGAAAAGATGCGCTATGGGACCGGCACGGTTTTCAACAGCTGTTCCGCAAAGGCAGCGCCCGATGTGGCGGATTCATCGGAGGAACTTTTCAGGCGGTGGCCCATCACCCCGGGCGCGATGGCTTGCACGTCCTCGGGAATCACCATGTCGCGTCCCTCCATCAATGCCCACGCCTGCGCGGCCCGCTGCAGGGACATGCCCGCGCGCGGGGAAAGCCCGAATCCTCCACGGCTTCTCCGACGGCTCTGCTCCAGAAGGTTCAGCAGGTAATCGAGCAGGGGATCGGCGACATGGACTTTGAGCACGGCGTCCTGCATCGCCACCATGTCGGCAGCGGAAAACTGGACGCTCATCTGGTCAATCATGTCGCGTCGATTCGGCCCCGACAGCATGGTCCGTTCCGAGGCGCGATCCGGAAAACCCAGCTCGATGCGCATGAGGAAGCGGTCGAGTTGCGACTCGGGCAGGGGATATGTGCCGGCGAGATGGTGCGGGTTTTGAGTGGCGATGACGAAGAACGGGCGGGGGAAGGGATACGTCTGGCCGTCAATCGTGGCCTGTTCCTCCTCCATGGCTTCAAGCAGCGCGCTTTGCGTCTTGGGCGTGGCGCGGTTGATTTCATCGGCAAGGATCACCTGGCTGAAAATGGGGCCGGGATGAAATGTGAATTTCTGGCTCTCCCGGTCGAAGATCGAACTGCCGAGAATGTCAGCGGGCAGCAGGTCGCTGGTGAACTGAATGCGCCGCATCTCCAGCCCTAGCGCGCGGGCCAGCGCGCGGGCCAGGGTGGTTTTTCCAACACCGGGAATGTCCTCGATCAGGAGATGTCCGCGGGCAAGCAGGCAGCAGACCGCGAGCCGAAGCGACCGTTCCTTGCCGACGATGATCGTGTCGAGCAATTGCAGCACCTGGTTGATCTGGTCCTTCATTCGTGTTCGGAATCGGATGTCGCCCGGAACCCCGATAACATCGCTCAAAAACGCGTTTCATCCAACAGGAAAAAGTCAGATCAGCAATTTTGGCCACAGATTCACACGGATGGTGCAGCGACCCGTCACCATCAGATGCGCCTATTCAAACAAATCACTATGAGTTCCTGTCCGCTCCAGTCTCAGAAATTCTGCGCTGGTCGTGTAAATCAGGACCCAGTCTGGTTCGATGTGACAATCGCGTGATCCGATCCAATTTCCGCGTAGCGGATGGTCCCGGTGCCTGGGTTCCAAGACCTCACCATGGGCAAGTTTGCTGACGACGCTTTGAAGCTTGGCGGTATCCTTTCCGCGCTTCAGCATCCTTTTGAGATCTCGGGTAAAGCGAGTTGTTTGTGAGAGCGACTTCATCGCTCCCAACTTGCGAACATATCATCGAGGGAATCAAAAGACTCAACACCCTCACCTTTTCGGCTCTTCTGCAGAGTGGCCCTGGTTTCCTCATTTGGAATCCGCACGGGGAAGGGGATGCCGCTGCGAAGGCAAATCTGCCGATAGAAGAGTCGGATCGCTTCCGTGGGACTCATCCCAAGGTGCCTCAACACGCCCTCAGCCTTTCTTTTGGTTTGGGGCTCGATTCGGGCGTGGATGACGGCTGTTTTATTCATGGTTTAGATGTATCACAACTGCAACACACCGTCAATATGCGTTCCTCCACATCCTCAATTCCACGGGGCTGGTTTCGCCCCCCTCACTTCATCCAACTCCAAATCTGGAACAACCCGAGCAGGAAGATCATGGCGAGAACAAAGATGACGACACCGCACACAAGCAACATGGTATGCCATTATTTTGCGTCACTTCTCAAGTGGCCATTGGGCAATTCCCATGAAGGAACCTACTAAAACTACTTCTTTTTAAATTCTATGACGTATCGAATTTGCCCACCATTTTGAGTGTAGATGAAAGTATCTCCCTTTTTTGTCAGGGAGGTCATCTCATCCAACTTGAGAGATGGCGACTTGGCCCAATCCTGCTCCTTGATGCCTTTGACGAATTCGCCCACATCCTCTTTGTTAACCTTCTCAGCAGACTTGGTTGTCACAGTGCTTCCCTCGAAGGCATAAACCGATTGATCAACGGAATAGCCCCAACCGGATTCCTGCTTCGTCCATGTCCAAGTTTTGTCTTTGGGGGCGGTGATGGAAATCTGTGAAGTGCCTTCGGGTGCCAAATTGACGGCAATCCAGAACAAAATTTGAATCAATGGGAAATATGACATGGAGATATTTTCGCGGCAGCGGCAACGGTGTCAAGCCTGGAAGGCTGTCCTTATTTGAGAAGGCTTCAATAGGTCGATGATTTGCCTCCACCCCGGTCGCGACTGACAGCCCCTCGACATTGCTCGGGACTGTCCTGAGCTGGTCGAAGGGCAGTCACTCCTACCAAGATGGGACCCAATTCCGCAGCGCGGCGCGCTGCGGGATTGAATCCTGTTGATCCTGTCAAAATCCACTACTTTCCGAAAATCCTGTTAATCTTGTTAATCCTGTCAAAAATTCCGGAGACCCTGCGGATGGCACGCCGGGCCGCGTGCCCTACATTTCAGAGGCGGACGCGAACGAAGCGTGTTCATGCTGTTCGCTGTTGCGCTTGCCGGGCGCTTGGGGTAGGGCATGGCGTTTCAGATCCAATCTTCCATGAAAACGAAATCTTTTCGCAAACTCCAAGGCGTTCTGCCGGTCATTCCAACGCCGTTTTTTTCCAATGGTGAGCTCGACGAGAAGGGGCTTCGCGCTTGCGTGGACCATGCGATCCGCCATGGCGCGGGCGGGATTTGCTCGCCCATGTTTGCCAGTGAATTTTACAAGCTCAGCGAGCAGGAGGTCCGCACAGTAACCCGCGTGGTCGTGGACCAAGCGGCGGGACGGGTGCCGGTTGTGGCGCAATGCAACCACACGTCGCTGCGGGGCGTGATCGCGCGAGTCAAGTATGCCGAGGCGATTGGTGCGGACTGGATCGGTGTGCTCGTGCCTTGCCTCTTTCCACTCAAGGCGCATGACGTCGAACGTTTTTATACTGAAATCTGCCGCGCCACGCGGCTGCCTGTGCTGGCGCAGGACGCGGATTATGCGGGAGGCGTGTTGTCGCCCGATGTCATTGTGAACCTCTGCCGCAAGACGCCGAATTTCCGGGGCGTCAAACTGGAGGGCGCGCTCAACGGGCCGAAGTTTCAACGGCTGCGAAAGGAAACGCGCGGGCGCTGCTCGCTCACGAGCGGGTGGGGCGGGCTCGACATCTTTGACGCCGTTTCACGCGGAGTGGACGGCACGGTGCCGGGCACGGCGATGACGCCCGTTTATGTGAAATGCTGGAACGCCTTCAAGAAAGGACGAATGGATGAGGGGTTCAAGGCTCTGGCGACGTTCATGCCGATTGCGAGTCTTGCGATGCAAAATCTCGAGCTGCTGCATTACATCGAGAAATACATCCTGGTGCGCCTTGGGGTCATCGAGTGCGACCATGTCCGCGAACCGACGCTCGCAGTCGAGGCCGGCTATCGCCGCCAGATCCAGCAGATGGTGGAGCATTACCTGAAGGCCGCGAAGAAGCTGGCGTGACGGTCACCCTCGCAGCAGGTTTGAGATCTCGACGGGTTGTTTGCTTTCGATCGAATGATTCGCTGCGATTCCCGTGAGGATGGACATCGCGCCGGCGCGTGACGAGGCCATGTGGGCGAGTGGATCGGCGCCAGGACCTTCAAAGAGCATCTTGTGAAGCCGTGCGTCGCCGCCGCCATGGTCGCCGTGATCCACCTTCACGGTCACGGTCTCCATCGGTTTTTGCCAGCGGAGCAAGGAGATCTCCTGGTTGTCCTTGGCCACGTAGGGGCCGCTGTGCCATTCCTGTGCTTCAAGGCGTCCATCCACGCCGTTGATTGCCAGCCGCCATCCCTCGTAGATGCAATGCGCGTTGAGCGAATAGGACATTTGAGTTCCGCCGGAGTAACGGATGGCGAGGTTCATCGTGTCCTCGATGTCAATCTCATCGGAGAAGACACATTGGTCGCGGATATAGCCGTCAAATTGCTCCACCTTGGCGTAAAGCTCCGAGGTGTCGAGCACCGAGCCGACGGTGGTTGGGCCGTTGATGTCGAAATAAAACTCGCACGTCTTCTTGTGGTCGCAGGTGAGGCAGCGCTGTCCCCGTTCCTTGCGCGTGGGGCCGTAGAATTGCCGTGAGCCGATGGCGAAGACCGTCTGTGGGTCCTGCCCGATCAGCCAGTTGATGACGTCGAAGTGGTGCGTGCTTTTGTGGACGAGCAATCCGCCTGAGTTTTCCTTCCGCCGGTGCCAGCGTCGGAAATAGTCCGCGCCGTGATTGCGATCGAGCTGGTAGGCGAAATCCAGCGAGAGGATTTTCCCGATGGCGTTTTGTGAAAGCAGTTCGCGGATGCGCGTGACGTATGGCACAAAGCGATAGTTGAAGGTCACGGTGATCTTGCGTCCCGTCTTTTTCTCGGCGGCAAGGATCTCACGGCACTGCTGGTCGTTGATGGCCATGGGTTTTTCGCAGATCACATCGCATCCCAGCTCAAAGGCGCGCAGGACGAATTGGTGGTGCAGCGCATCCTTTGTGGTGACGATCACGATGTCGGGCTTCGTGGTCCGGATCATCAGGTCGAAATCCTGGAAGGTGGGGATCTTGCTTTCAAGAACCCGGTTGAAATAATCAAGCCGACCCTGGTTGATGTCGCACAGGCCGACGAGCCGGGCGCAGTGCGGGAAATTTTTGACGATGGGGATCGCGAACATGCCGAGGGCACGGCCGCCGCAACCTACAATTGCATAGGATTTCATGGGTCGAAAAGAAGTAAACGCCGGATGAGGAAGGCTTCATGCTTCAAATTCAAGCCTTTTCAGGTTTTTTTCGGGCTGCAGGATGTCCATGTCCGCTCTTTTAGCTTGCGACTCCGGCAGCGCTCGGAAAAAGTGGGCCGTATGCAGAACTTCCTTCGTTTCCTTGTGATCCCCCGGCTGCCGCAGCGCCTCGAACCGTTGCGCGAGATGGCGTTCAACCTTTGGTACAGCTGGGAGCCCGACGCCGTGAAGATCTTCGAGGAACTCGATCCCGCGCTCTGGAAGTCGTGCTATCACAATCCAGTGAAACTTCTCCAGCGCGTGCGGCAGGCGAGGCTTCATGAATCGGTGCTGGACGACGGTTTTATGCGGCGCCTTGAAAGCGTCCACCAGCGATTCAAAAAATATATCGGCGCCCAGGACACCTGGTTTGCCAAAAACTGGCCTCATGAAATGGAGGGCCCGGTGGCTTATTTTTCCGCAGAATTCGGGTTTCATGAATCGGTGCCGGAATATTCCGGTGGCCTTGGCATTCTCGCGGGCGACCATTGCAAGGCCGCAAGCGACCTTGGATTGCCCTTCGTGGCCGTGGGACTCCTTTACCGCCACGGCTATTTCATCCAGCGCCTGAACAAGGAGGGCTGGCAGGAAGCCCTCGCCATGAACATCGCCTTCAATGAGCTCCCGATCCACGAGGCGCGGAAGGAGGATGGGTCCGTGCTTGCGGTCCAGGTTGACATTCTCGGCCGCACCGTCACGGCCAAGGTTTGGGAGATCAAGGTCGGGCGCATTTCATTGTACGCCCTCGACACGGATGTGCCGGCGAACAGCGACGAGGACCGCAAGATCACCGCGGAATTGTACGGCGGCGACACCGAGATGCGCATCCGCCAGGAAATTGTGCTCGGCATCGGCGGCGTGCGCGCTTTGCGGGCGCTGGGCATCAAGCCCAGCGTCTATCACATGAACGAGGGGCACGCCGCATTCCTCGGGATGGAGCGCATCCGCCAGCTCATGGCGGATGATGGCGTCGAGTATTACCCGGCGTTGCAGGTGACGGCCGCATCGAGTGTCTTCACCACGCACACCCCCGTCCCCGCCGGCAACGATGCCTTTTCGGCGGACCTGATGCATCGCTATTTCGAGAAATATGTTGGCGAGTTGAAGATTTCATTTGAAGAATTCCTCAAGTTTGGCCGCACATGGAACCACACCCCGGATGATCCGTTCAGCATGACGATCCTCGCGCTGCGCATGTCGCGCCGCGCCAACGGCGTGAGCGCCAAGCATGGCGATGTGTCGCGAAAGATGTGGACGAGCGTGTGGCCCTACGCGCCGGTCCAGGAAGTGCCGATCACGAGCGTGACCAATGGCATTCACCTGCACACCTGGCTCGCGCCCGAGATGCGCGACCTGTACGAAAAATATTTCGGTGCGGGCTGGCAGGATCGCATCAGCGACCCCGATCTCTGGAGGCGAGTGAGCGACATTCCTGACACGGAACTTTGGAATACTCACATGCTTCTCAAGAAGCGCATGATTGAATTCGTGCGCTGCCGCGTGCGCGAACATCGCGAGCGCCTGGGCGAATCGCCCGACCGCGTGCGTGCGGCCGCAACGCTGCTGGATCCGGAGGTCCTCACGATTGGTTTCGCGCGGCGCTTCGCCACGTACAAGCGGGCCCTGCTGCTCTTCAAGGACCTGGAGCGGTTGCGGGTGATTTTTGGGAAGAAGGACCGCCCGATCCAGATTGTCATCGCGGGCAAATCGCACCCGAAGGACGACGCGGGCAAGCGGCTGATCCAGAATCTCATCCGCCTCATCAGCGAGCCCGAGTTCGAGGGCAAGGTGGTGTTTGTGGAGGATTACGACACCAACGTGGCGCGTCATCTTGTGCAGGGCGTGGACGTGTGGCTGAACAATCCGCTGCGTCCCCTCGAGGCGAGCGGCACGAGCGGGCAGAAAGTTCCGCCCAACGGAGGCGTGAATCTCAGCGTGCTCGATGGCTGGTGGTGCGAGGGCTACAATGGCAAGAACGGCTGGGCAATCGGCCCCGAAATTGATGGTGGCACGCCCGAGCTTCAGGATGAGGTGGATGTCAAATCGCTGTACGGCATCCTCGACAATCAGGTGATCCCGCTTTACTACGCCAAGCCCGACGGGCGCCTTCCTCTTGCGTGGATCAATTTGATGCGCGAGTCCATCCGTTCCGTCACCCCGGTCTTCAACACGTGGCGCATGGTGCGCGAATACATGGAACGCTTTTACGCGCCTGCGGCCCAGCGGGGGACGAGGCTGCGTTCGAACGGCTACGCGGAGGCCAGGGAGCTGGCGCAATGGAAGATCGCCATCCGCAACGCATGGCACCAGGTCAGCGTCCAGGAGATCGCCTGCGACCATTCAAACAGTTTTGAGGTTCTTGTCGGCGAAAAGGTCAGCGTCCGGGCCAGGGTCTTCCTCGGCCCCATCGCACCCGAGCACGTGCTCGTGGAAATCTATTACGGAGAAACCCAAAACGGCGACATCCGAAACCCGTTCACCGTCCACATGGCGCTCGAAAAGAAGGAAGGCGAGGGGACCTACTGGTACACCGGCCAGATGGATGCCGCCGAAAGCGGCGCCTACGGTTTCAACGTAAGGCTCATGCCCACGCACGACAACCTCACCCAAAAACACGAATTACGCCTGGTGACGTGGGGGAAAGTGTAGGGGGCATTTATCATGGATCCTACATTCCCATGATCTCGTATCCGCAATCCACGTACATCACCTGTCCTGTGATCGCGGCGGCTCCGTCGGACGCCAGGAAAACTCCGGTTGCGCCAAGCTCCGAAGTCTCCACGTTGCGCTTCAAGGGCGCATGAGCCTCGTAATGCTTGAGCATCGCGCTGAATCCGGAAATTCCGCGCGCGGCGAGGGTGTTCACCGGTCCCGCGCTGATGGCGTTCACCCGGATTTTTTGCTGTCCCAAATCATACGCCAGATAACGAACGCTTGCTTCAAGTGAGGCCTTGGCCACGCCCATGACGTTGTAATGGGGCACCACTTTGACCGAGCCGTAATACGTCATCGACACCATGCTGCCTCCCTGCGCCATGAGCGGCGCGGCGCGCTGGGCCATCGCGACGAGTGAATAGGCGCTTACGTCATGCGCCACGCGAAAGGCCTCGCGCGTCGTGCCCACAAAAGTTCCTTCGAGCGCTTCCTTCGGCGCAAAAGCCACCGAGTGCAGCAGGAGATCAAGGCGCCCGAACGAATCCTTCACCTTCTGGAAGACGGCGTCGAGCTGTGCGTCCTGTGTCACGTCGCAGGGGAGGAGGATGGTGTCCGGGCCGAATGTGCCGACAAGTTCCTCGACATTTTCCTTCAGCCTTTCGCCCTGGTAGGTGAATGCGAGGCGGGCGCCGGCTTCGGCCCAGGCCTGGGCGATGGCCCAGGCAATGCTGCGTTTGTTGGCGACGCCGAAGACGAGCCCGAGTTTTCCGGAAAGCGGTTTTGAATTCATGGGACGATATCGTTACCGGCGGGACAGGGGCAGGTCAATTTGAATTGGCGTTGCATCTCCGCAGATTTCAGCCCTTGGGGGCCGTCTGCCAGCCTTCAGGGAGGGCGGTCCACGTGGCGTCTGGATGTTCGCGGTCGGCACCCATCATTTTGCGGACGCGTCCGCTGAATTTCGGCTGGAGCTTCGGGCCGGCGATGGCCCAGTGATCCATGAGTGGCGGCAGTGTGTGATGGCAGATCCCGATGTTGACGAGGCGCCTTGGCTGGCGGGTGGTGTTGCGGCCGCTGGAGTGGAGCAGGGAGGGATTCAACACCAGGAGATCGCCGGCTTTGCCGCAGACCTGGGTGCGCGACGTAAAATGTTCCAGGTCATCGTTGGCCCAGGGGCCGCCATGATGAGGTTCGTCGGGAGTGGATGTGGTGTGGCTTCCGGGAACAACCCAGGTGGCGCCATTTTCCGGCGTCGAGTCGTCAAGGCAGAGAAAAAACCAGAGGTAGCCGGGTTTTTGTCCGCCGATCATCATGCCGCCGTAATCACGATGCCAGGAGGTGGTGGCGGATTTCGCGTTTTCCGGAGTGGGGAGCACCGAGAGCACGGAAAGGTCCCAAAGGAGGTATGGGTTGACGAGCCGCGACGCAAGGGCGTGGACGGCTTCGAGATCGAGCAGGCGGACAAACGCATCGCCCCAGCAATAGAGACAGCGCGAAGCATGATAGAATTCCGAGCCGCCGGTGTGTTTGAGGGATTCACCCTCGCGGATTTTGGCCTGCGCCGCAGCCATCGCGCGATCGGCACTCTCACGGAGGGACTCCAGCTCCGTCCCGCTGACCTGGGCGGGGAGACGGGTGTAGCCTGAGGCGCTTAACGCGTAGAGGTGCTTGGAATAATCGTCGAATTTTGGCTGCGGGGCGGGGACGTGCATGGGGGCCCAAAATCCATGTCATCGATACGGGAGTCAAGGTCAAATGGCTTTCCGCAGGTGATCTTGCAGTTTTGTAAGAAAGTCCTGCGCGGCTGCGATGGTTGGGGGATGGGATGAAGTTTCATCCCGCGATTCAACCCTGCATTAAAATTTATATCCTTATGAAAACATCCTTCCTGCTCACCATCATTGCCGCGATGGGAATTTCCACCATGGGGCTTGCCTCAAAGTATTGTGAAAAAATATGCGAATCGGAACCGACTCCGTGCAGTGTTCACTCTGCGGGGCCTGCCACAAAGGCGAAAAAAGAAGCCGCCCCGATTCCAGCAACAAAAGAAGACGAGGCGGCGGATGAATCCGATTTCGAATTTGCCTGTCATTGCGGAAAAGAAGGTTGATGCAGTTGTCGCCCGTCTTTGATTTCAATCACAGCCATTCTGCGGAGCGTCTTTCCTTGCTGGTGGTAGGGCGTGCTCGCCGAGCGCGCCGTCGTTTACAAGTGAGCTCGATGGTCGCTTTCCACGAGTCACCGCTTCGGCGCGTTCGGCGAACGCGCCCTACCTTGCTGCAATTTTTAGACATTTCCAAATTTTTGGGCGCAAGCACCCATCAGTGAAAATAAATGTGACGGCGATGAAATAAGTGGTCGAGTGATTGCGATTGCTCTGCATACGCAAACATCCCAATGAAAATTTTCAACATTCTCCAACGTCGTTTCCTGTCTTGTCTTACACATTTCAACTCCCTGGTCGCCCACGTTTTGGGTGATTTCTCGTGGAGGCCTCCTTCGTGGTTGAGACGGTGTTTGGACTGCAATCGGCTGGTCGTGTACGTGTTCGTGCTGGTCGTGGTGGCTGCTTGGTTGTCCTTCCATTGGTACAAGGGACGCCCGCGTCCCCACACGGTGTCCATGATGGTAAAGGTGCCCGGGGTGACTCCCCGCGAGGAAGTGCTGCATCCCGAAAGCCTGGCTATTGAATTTTCCGAGTCCGCGGCGCCCCTGGATCGCGTGGGGAAGGTGATGAGCGCGGGAATCAACATGGTTCCCGCAACCGCCGGGGAATGGAGGTGGGAGAGTGATTCCAGACTTGTGTTCAAGCCAGTGAACGACTGGCCGGCGGGTACGGAGTACACGATCCGCTTCGACAGGGATTTTTTTCCGGATCATGTACGGCTTGAGAGTCACGAGGTTCAGTTTCAGAGCGTCGAATTCCAGTCCTCGATCCAGGAGCTTGAATTTTACGTGGACCCGACGAATCCCGCAGTCAAGCAGGTGGTGGCGACGCTGGACTTCACGCATCCCGTGAACGCCACGGATCTTGAGCGGCGCATCAGCATGAAAATGATGGGGGACGAGAAGGTTTTTCCGCCGGGCCAGGGCGGGCGATTATTTGCGGTGACTTATGACACGCATCACCGCCAGGCGTACGTGAGATCCGTTTCACTGACGCTCCCGCGCAAGCAGGGGTTCATGAAAATGATGGTGGCGAAGGGGGTGAGGCCGGAACAGGGCGAAGGGAAGTCAGCTTCGGTGATGGAGAAGGAAGTGCTGGTCCCCGATGTGTACAGTCTCATGGGAGTGAAATCGCTCGAGTTCGCGATTGTGCGCAACGAGGACGATGAGGCCGAGCAGGTCCTGGTCGTGACGACTTCGACCGCGGTGAGTTCGAAGGAGATTGTAAAAAACCTGAGCCTCTACGCCTTGCCAAAGGACAAGCCGGCGCTGGAGAAGGAGCCATTAGTTGAGAATTATGAATGGCTGAGCCCGAGGGAAGTGACCGAGCAGGTTCTCGGGCTTTCCAAGGCGATCCCGCTGACTTTGATTCCGGGCGACCTTGAAACCGGCACGCTGCACAGTTTTCGTTTCGTGACCGATGACGCAACGCATCTTTACGCGAAATTGAAAAAGGGAGTCGAGGCGCAGGGCGGATTTGTGATGCAAGAGGATTTCGACACGGTGGCTCATGCGCCCGCGTTGCCGCAGGAAATCAAAATCATGCATGAAGGATCCGTACTGGCGCTGAGCGGTGAGCGAAAACTTTCGGTGCTTTCCCGAGGCGTGCCGGCAATCGAGTTTCAGTTGGGACGGGTCATCGCAAGCCAGATCAATCATCTCGTGAGCCAGTCCGGGGGGAATTTTCAAAATCCGTGCTTCCGCAATTACAACTTTAACGAGGAAAACATCAGCGAGCTGCTGACGGATCGGCAGACGATCCATGCCGAAGGTTCGCGGCGGACGGCGTACACGGCCCTCGATTTTTCCAAGTTCATGACAGCCAAGGGCGAGGTGGAGCCGGGAAAAGGCCCGACGAAGCACGGGCTCTTTTTTGTCCATGCAGTGGGATGGAATCCCGTTGATGAGAAATACCTGGATGTCGAGGATCACCGCTTCATCCTCGTCACGGACCTGGGTTTTCTGGTGAAGGACTGCGCCGGGGGGACTCATGATGTGTTCGTGCAATCGATACGGTCCGGTCTGCCGGTCGAGGGGGCGCGTGTCGAGGTGATCGGAAAGAACGGGGTCGTGCTGTTGGGCGCCGTCACGACGGCCGATGGACATGTGTCATTTCCTGACATGAAGGATTTCACCCGCGACAGGCAGCCGGTGGCATGGCTGATCCGCAAGGGGGATGATCTGTCGTTCATGCCTTTCGAGCGTCGTGACCGGCAGCTTAATTTTTCGCGGTTTGACATCGGTGGAATCGCCCCGGAGGCACCGGATACGTTGAATGGGTTTGTCTTTTCCGAGCGCGGGATTTACCGGCCTGGTGAGACGGTTCATGTCGGGTTGATGGTGAAGCGTCAGAATTGGCTGGGTGGCCTTGCCGGAATTCCCATGGAGATCGAGGTCACCGACCCGCGGGGTCTCACGGTGCAGACGAACCGTGTCGCGCTAAATGAATCCGGATTCCTGGAGTGGAGTTATCGCACGGGCGAGGCTTCGCTGACCGGGCAGTACCGGGTGAACATGTATCTTGTCACCAAAAACGTCCGGGATGTGTTACTCGGTTCCACCACGGTGCGTGTGGAGGAGTTTTTGCCGGATCGCATGAAGATCAAGACGACGCTTTCCGAGGAGCGGAGCGAGGGGTGGGTGTCGCCGAAGGACTTGAAAGGGCTGGTCAACCTTCAGAACCTCTACGGTTCCACGGCCGAGGGGCATCGCGTGACGGCGAGGCTGCGACTGACGCATGGCACGTTTAATTTCTCGAAGTATCCCGAGCACACCTTTCACGATCCTCTTTGGGATCACGTGCAGCGTGACATTTCGCATGAAGAGGATCTGCCCGAGCAGAAAGCGGATGCGAATGGAAATGCGGTTTTTGATTTCAACCTGGATCGGTTTGAGAGCCTCACATTCCTCCTGGCATTTAATGCGCAGGGTTTTGAGCTCGAAGGAGGGCGATGTGTTTCGGGCGCGAGTGGCGTGATGGTTTCCCCCCTCGATCATCTGCTCGGCTACAAGTCCGACGGCGACCTGAATTACATCAAGCTGGATGGCAAACGATCCGTGGAACTGCTGGCGGTGAACGCGCAGGTCCAACCCGTGGCGGTGAGCGGGCTCGAGCTTCGCGTGATCGAGGAACGATACGTCTCGATGCTCACCCGGAAGGAAAATGGCAACTACGCCTATGAGTCCACGCTGAAAGAAATCGAGGTCAGCCGTGAGCCGGTTGCGTTGACCGAGAAGGGGTTGATGTGGTCCGTGCCGAGCAAGGATCCGGGCGATTTTGTGGCCCGCGTAATGAATGCGCAGGGGGCGTGCATCCTGGAAATTCCCTTCACAGTGGTGGGGCAGCGGAATTTGAGCCGTTCGCTGGAAAAGAATACCGAGCTGAACGTCAAAATCCCGGGTGGGGAATTCCGCGCCGGCGAGGAGATTGCAATCAACATCACCGCGCCCTACACGGGCGCCGGGCTGATCACGATCGAGCGCGACAGGGTTTATGCGCAGAAGTGGTTCAAGGCCGAGACCACGGCCAGCGTGCAGACGATCACCGTGCCAAAGAACCTGGATGGCAACGCGTATCTCAACATTGTTTTCATCCGCGCGCCCGATTCGAAGGAGATCTACATGAGCCCGCTGAGTTGCTCGGTGGTGCCGTTCCGGATCAGCCGTGAAAAGCGGACGGTTCATGTGGACCTGGATATTCCGGCGCAGGCCCGGCCGGGCGAGACGATGGAGATTGGGTTCAAGACGGATCATCCCTCGAAGATCGTCGTGTACGCGGTGGATGAAGGAATCCTGCAGGTGGCACATTACAGTCTGCCCGATCCGCTTGATCACTTCTTGCGCAAGGTGGCGTTGCAGGTAGAGACATCCCAGATCATGGACCTGATCCTGCCCGAGTATTCCATCGCGAAGAAGGTGGCGGCGACCGGAGGTGATGGATCGGACGCGATGCTGGCGAGGAACTTGAATCCGTTCAAGCGCAAGACCGATCCTCCCGTCGTGTTCTGGTCTGGAATCGTGGACGCGGGGCCGGTGATGAAGAAACTGGTTTATCCGGTTCCGGATTATTTCAGTGGCACGCTGCGCGTGATGGCTGTGGCGGTTTCGGAGGATGCCGTTGGCGCCGTGGAGAAAAAATCGCGTGTTCGCGGCTCCTTTGTCATCAATCCGAACGTGCCGACCTTTGTCGCGCCCGGGGATGTGTTCGATGTGAGCGTTGCGCTGGCCAACACGATGGATGGTTCGGGCGCGAATGTTCCTGTTTCTGTCGAGATCAAGGCTTCGGATGGATTGGAGATCGTGAAGCGCCCCGACCAGCCGATCCTCATTTCCGAGGGGAAGGAGATTTCCTTCCACTGCCAGGTGAAGGCGAAAGACATCCTGGGCAATGCGGACCTGGTTTTCACCGCGACCCATGGCAGCCAGCGTTCATCACTCGCATCGCATCTGAGCATCCGTCCGCCGGTGGCGTATGTGACGAGCGTGAAGAGCGGCTACTTCAACGGGGGACATTCTGATGTGGAGGTGGGGCGCACGGTCTATACGGAGTTTCGCAAGGCCGCGGCATGCGTTTCACCGGCCCCTCTGGGATTTTCACGGGGCTTGAACGCGTACCTGCAGGATTATTCCTACGGCTGCACCGAGCAGCTCGTGAGCAAGGCATTCCCCTCGCTCGTGCTGAACGATCAACTGGAGTTCGGGCTCACGCGCGTCCAGGCCGAGGACCATCTGAAGACGATCATCGGCATCCTGCGATCGCGGCAGGGCAGCGATGGGGCGTTCGGCTACTGGCGTCCCGGGGATGCGGCCGCGATGGATTTTCCATCCGTGTATGCGATGCATTACCTGACGGAGGCAAAGCAGGCGGGATTTGCCGTGCCGCCTGACCTGGTCAAGAGGGGGCTCGGGCATCTGGAACAAATGGCGGTGAGGGAAGTGGGTGGATTGTACGAGGCCCGCATCCAGGCGTATGCGATTTACCTGCTCACGCGCAACGACGTGGTGACAACCAATTACCTGATTCATCTGCGCGAGTATCTCGACAACAATTTCCGCGACGAGTGGCAGAACGACCTGGCCGGGGTTTACGTGGCGGCCGCGTACGCGCTGCTCAAGAAGGATGGCGAAGCGGAGAAGCTGATCAAGGCCTACCGCATGCAGGATCGGAAGGATGTGCGGTGGGACTTTCCATGGTACACGCGTCTCGGGGAGAATTCGCAATATGTGGACGTCCTGGCGAAACATTTTCCGCACCGGCTGCGGAAGCTGTCATCGGACGACCTGCTTGAGCTTGTGAAGCCGGTGGAAGACGAGGAGTTCAATACGCTTTCCGCGGCGTATGCCATCGTGGCGCTGACCGCGTACACCAAGGCCGTGGACATCGGGCAGTTCAAGGATCTCGGCATTGCGGAGGTGATGGCTGATGGCAAATCGCAACAGCTGGCGTTGCCCGCGGGTAATCTGCCATCAGTTGGATTTTCCGCAGAATCAAAACAGCTGCGATTCAGCGGGAAGAACACGGGTAATGGTCTCAAGGGATTGTTCTACCAGGTCGCACAGTCGGGTTTTGACCGGACACTGCCGACGAAGATTGTGAAGGACGGGATCGAGGTGCAGCGCGAATATCGGGACAAGAAGAATGTCGTGGTGGATAATGCTGAGTTGGGTGCGGAGTTGACGGTGCACTTGAAGGTTCGATCGCTCAACCAGGAATCGGTCAGTCACGTGGCCGTGGTGGACATGCTGCCCGGGGGCTTCGAGGTGGTGCCGGAGTCCATCATTCGCAACGGTGGAGCAATGTCATGGGCTGACTACGTGGACGTCCGTGAGGATCGCGTGGTTTTCTTCGGGCTATTCGATCCGAGCATGCGGGAGTTTGTTTACCGCATCCGCGCCACGAACCAGGGCGAATACGTCGTGCCACCCGTCTTCGCGGAATCCATGTACAAGCGGAAGGTCCGCTCGAATGGATTGGCGGGGCGCGTCACGGTGACCGCGACGAAGCAATGATCGGCCGATCCTATGCTTCAAAAATTCAAAACATGGATGAAGAGGGTGGTGCTGTTTGTGTGCTTCCTGTGTTGCGTGCTTGGAGTGGGATGGATTTTCCTGCCCCGGCCGCCGCTGCTGGATGGGATCACCTTTTCAAGGAGCATCCGCGATCGGAATCAAACCCTGCTGCGGGTGACGCTTTCCTCAGACGAGAAGTATCGCATCTTCGTTCCGCTGAGGGAAATTTCGCCGTTCATGGTGGAGGCGACGCTGCTTCATGAGGACCGGTATTTTTACCAACACTGCGGAATGAACCCCGTGGCGCTGGGACGGGCGCTGTGGAACGAAGTGGGCGGCAGCGGAAGGCGTTTCGGGGCGTCCACCATCACGATGCAGCTTGCGCGGATTCGTTTTCATCTCAACACGCGCACATGGTGGGGGAAGATCGTGCAGATCGTCCGCGCGGCGCAACTGGAGCGGCATTATCCGAAGGACGCGATTCTCGAGGCCTATTTCAATCTTGCCTCGTATGGCGGCAACGTCGAGGGGGTGGGCGCGGCGAGCCTCGTCTATTTTGGCAAGTCGGCCAGCCATCTCTCGCTGCCCGAGGCGATGACGCTCAGCGTGATTCCGCAGAGTCCGTTTCGACGATCGCCCGGTGCATCGGAAAATCACACACGCCTGATCGAGGCGCGCAACATCCTGTTTGCGCAATGGATGCTCAAACATCCGGAAGCGGCGGAAATCAAGACGTCGCTTGAACTGCCCCTTCAGGTTCACAGCGCAAAGGAGCTGCCGTTTGAAGCCCCGCATTTTGTGGACCGCGTGGTGGAGGAAGCGGGTTGTGGCGCCGCGACGGACACCACTCTGGACTTGCGATTGCAGCGGACGGTGGAACGCATTCTTGCGACCTACGTGAGGACGCGCGGCAAGGAGGGGATTCAAAATGCCGCTGCGATGCTGGTGGATCACCGCACCATGGAAGTGGTTGCCGAGGTGGGGTCCGTGGATTATTTCAACCGTGAAATCCAGGGGCAGGTGCCGGGCACGCGTGTCAAACGCTCTCCCGGTTCCGCCTTGAAGCCATTCATCTACGCGCTGGCCATGGACCAGGGATTGATCCAGCCGCTTTCGCTGTTGAACGACATGCCGGCGAGTTTCGGGGAATACAGCCCCGAGAATTTCGACCGTCAATTCACAGGTCCCATTCATGCGAAGGACGCGCTGATCCAGAGCCGCAATATCCCGGCGGTTTTTCTGGAATCGCAGATGCCCACAAACAACCTTTACGGCCTGATGAAAAAGGCGGGTGTTCGCGATCTGCAGGACGAATCCCGCTATGGCTTGACGATTGCCCTCGGTGGCGCCGAGGTGATGGCGGAGGAGCTGGCCCGTCTCTATGGCAGTCTGGCAAATCGGGGGCGGATGAAAGCAGTCCGACGGTTGAAGGTGGAATCCAAGGCGGAAACAACGCTTTTCAGTCCTGAGGCGGCGTTTCTTACGCTCGATATGTTGAAGGATTGTCCGAGGCCGGATGGGATGCGTCGAAGCGAGTCAGGATCACCGGTGTATTGGAAAACGGGAACCTCGTTTTCGTATCGCGACGCGTGGACGGCGGGAATTTTTGACCGTTACGTTCTGGTCGTGTGGGTTGGAAATTTTGATGGGCGGAGCAATCCGGTGTTTATCGGGAGGACGGCGGCAGCGCCATTGTTCTTTCAACTCGCGGACGCGATTCGATCGGAGTTTCCATCCTCGAACACCAACGTGTGCCAGGCGGAGGGCCTTTCCGTAAGGCAGGTGGATCTCTGTCCGGTGTCCGGCTTGCTGGCTGGGGGTGCGTGTCCGCATTCGACAAAAGGCTGGTTCATTCCCGGCGTGTCACCGATCAAGACCTGCGATGTTCATCGTGAAGTCTGGGTGGATGCGGACGGTACGCGGCTGAGGGGGGCCGGCGATTCGCCGACAGCGAAAAAGGAAGTCTTCGAATTCTGGTCGCCGGAGCTGCTCGCGTCATTCAAGAAGGCCGGAACGCCACGTCGGGTTGCCCCGCATTACGGTGGCGATGTTGCGTTGCAAGAAGAAGGAGGCGGCGGGGCGGGGCCGCGCATCATGCTGCCGCAGAAGGATACGACGTATGCGTTGCGCGCCGATCCATCGGCCAATGAATCGGTTGTATTCCAGGCGGTGTCGGATGCCGGTGTGCGGAAGGTGTTCTGGTTTGCCGACAAGGTTTTTCTCGGGTCATCCGGGGCCGGCGAGCGTCTCTATTGGAAAGGCTCGCCCGGACGGTACGTCATTCACGCCGTGGACGATCATGGCGGGTCGGATTCCTGTCGCATCACTTTGACTTTGGTGGAGTAGCTGGCGTATTCATGGCGCGTGGGATCTCCCAGGAAAAAGGCTCCTTTGAATCGCGCTCTGGATCGGCGGTGTTTCACCGACGTCAACCTGTTGCCACTCACGTTTCGAATGGGCTCCTTCAAGTGCGAGATGCTTACATGCGGCACAATCGAAAGTCGCTGGTGGCAGAACTGCCTTCATTCGCATTCGTTCTTCGAGGCGTGTTACATCTTTCGCGGAAAAGGCGCGTTTCGCGTGGGGGAACAGGATTTCCCGCTAGGGGAGGGGAACTTGTTTCTTTCAAAGCCCGGTGAGGTGCACGAGATCGTGCCGTCATGGAAAAAGCCGCTGGGCCTCTACTACTGGTCTTACACGCTGGTGCGCGTGAAGGATTCGGAGGCGGGCGCTTCGGGCGTGGACGGCCTGCTCGCGGCGTTTCTGGAGTCCCGCAAATGGGTGAGCGGCGATGTTTCCGGGATGCAGAGGACGCTTGATTTGCTGACGGAGGAAATCTCCGGCCGCAAGCCGGGCTATTTGCCGGCGGTGGAGGGGCTCCTGACCAAGCTGCTGCTCGATTCCGCGAGGGCGATGGTGGACGGACAGTCGGTGTCCGTGCCGGCAGAAGCTCCGGCCCGCACATCGTCCGAGGCATCGGTCCAGCGCGCGATCCGCTTCCTGCGCGACAATCGAGGCCGCGCGATTTCCGTGGGTGATGTGGCGGACCAGGTTCACATGAGCGAGCGGCACATCAACCGCCTCTTCCACAAGGCTACAAAAAAAACCATCCTCGAATATCTCACCGGTTTGCGCATGGAGTCGGCGACGCAGCTTCTGCTGGATCAACGTCTTTCCATCAAGGAGATCGCCTACACCTGCGGCTATCCCGACGCGCATTATTTTTCAGTCATTTTTCGCCGTCATGTGGGAATGACACCGACGGATTTTCGCGCGAAGGGGGGAACGAAGTTTGAGAAGAAGAAATGAAATACATATTTTCCTCCGTGCCCATGATTCCCGTGCTTTTTGCTGAAGGTAGGGCGTGCTCGCCGAGCGCGCCGTCGGTGCCCATGGAGATTACCGTTCGCTTCCACGTGCCATGTTTTCGGCGCATTCGGCGAACGCGCCCTACCTTGGCATTGAAATTTACGGATACCCTTTGACGGAGCGCTCTTGATTTTTGAGGGAACCTGGTGTCTATTACTGTCATGGCAACCACGATTCCGACGCCCGTTGAAGCTTCTGAGACGCCATCCACCCGGTATTGGACGTACACCGATATGCTACAGGAGATGTCGGAATCGAATCAGCCGAGCGAGCTGTGGGATGGAAAGCTCCTCATGTCGCCCGCACCGATTCCAAGACACCAGATGGTCGTGGGTCGAATTTATGTGATGTTGACGAATTTTGTCACGACGCGCCGCTCGGGCGTGGTGATTGTCAGCCCGGTTGACGTGATCCTCACAGAGACCCGTGTCGTCCAGCCCGACGTGATCTACATTTCGGAAGCCCGGAAAGATGTGATCCAGGATCGGATCCGCGGCGTGCCGGATCTTGCCGTCGAGGTGATCTCTGAAGGAAGCTGGCGGCGCGACCGTGTGTACAAGAAGGCGCTCTACGAACAGCACGGTCTCCCCGAGTATTGGATCGTGGATCTGGAGACGCGGACCATCGAGGTCTTCAGCCTTGTGGCAGGCGCCTATCAGCTTTTCGCGCGTGCGACGGGCGCACAGTCGGCGCCCTCGAAAATATTGGATGGGTTTTCGATTTCATTCGATCAGCTCGAATCGAGGTGAGGAGGTTGAGGTGTTTTACGACCAAAGGGATCCGGGCCGGAACTGCCTGGATCGTAGCGACTGGAGTGGAGTTTACGCCATGTGGCTGATCGCCGCCGGAGGATTCTTTCTTGCATCGGTTCTGCTGTGGTTGATTGCCTGGAATTGAAATTTTCACATGAGATTTGATGTCCGTTTTACAAACTGCGTTGTCTGAATCATCTCCGCGCTAAATCTGGCGGAGGAGGGATGTGTCTGCGACAAACGGGGGTGATGAAAATTCAGGATGTTCGGTTGTATCCTCTCTGGGACAAGGCGATTGCCGGGGATTGGACTTCGCGGTTTGCCACGGAGAACAACCAGCACACGCTCGTTGAGGTGATCGCCGACTCGGGCGTTTGCGGGATGGGGAGCGTGTTCACGTCCACCGATCTCGTGCTGAGTTCAATGAAACTGTTGCGGCCGCTGTTGATCGGGGCGTCGGCGCTTGATCCGCTGGTTGTCGCCGAGAAGCTTCACCAGAATACGTTCTGGCAGGGGCGGGGTGGGGCGGTGACGCATGCGATTTCCGGCGTGGACATTGCGCTCTGGGATTTGTTTGGGCGCATCACGAAACAGCCGGTAAGCCGTCTGCTCGGCGGACGCTTTCGCGAGGTGATCAAACCTTATGGCTCGATGCTGATGGCGGAGCCGAAGGAGATGCGCGACCGGTTGCAGGCGGGACTGGCGCGCGGGTTCAAGGCTTTCAAGATTGGATGGGGGCCTTTCGGGCGTCGTGATGCAAAGATGGATGAGGCGATTATTTCCACGGCGCGTGAGACGGTGGGGCCGGATGTCGAGTTGATGGTGGACGCGGGTGGATCGGATGCGTTCTGGCCGCACGGGTACAAATGGGCGATCAACACGGCGCGGATGCTGGCAAAATACAATCCGATGTGGTTTGAGGAGGCGCTGCGGCCGGACGATCTCGCGGGATTCATCAAGTTGCGCGAGCATTCGCCGGTGCCGATTTCCGGAGGCGAGGTGCTCACGCGCCGTCAGTCATTCATCGAGTGGATCGAGAAGGGGGCGTTGGATTACATTCAGCCCGACGTGACGAAGGTGGGTGGGTTGAGCGAGCAGCATCGGATCGGCCAATATGCGGATGACCATGCGATCATGATGATTCCGCATGGATGGAACACCGGCGTGGGGCTGGCGGCTGATTTGCAGCTCGTTGCCGCAGCGGGCAATGCGCGATGGGTGGAGTACATGACACCCGCGCCGTTGATTGAGGAGGTTTTTCAGAAGCCATTGCAAATGGATGCGAATGGGAATCTTAAGATTCCCGATGGTCCCGGGCTGGGGTTCGATTGGAACATGGACGGGATCGGACGTCTCAGCCGCGGAGTTTCATTCACATTATCAAAATTATGAAAGCACCTCCTTATCTCTACGAAAAACTGACGTGGCCTGAAATCAACGATGCGGTTGCGGCCGGCAAGGTGGTGATCGTGCCGGTGGGTTCCATCGAGCAACACGGGCCGCACCTGCCACTGGATGTGGACTGTGTCTGTCCGCGCGGGGTGGCGATGCATGCCGCGCCGCTGGTGGCGGATCGTGTGCTGGTGATGCCCACGATCGTCCATGGCTACACCGCGCACGTGATGGATTTTCCCGGGACGATCAACATCCATTACCAGCACTTCATCAACATGATTTTGGATGTTGGCAAGTCGCTGGCATACCACGGCTTCAAGAAGATCATCTTCCTGAATGGCCATGGATCGAACATGCCGAATCTCGACCTGGCATCGCGGCGTGTGAATCTGGAGACCGACGCAGAATCCGTCCATTGCGCATGGTGGTCGTTGTTGACGGTGGACAAGGCGTTTCTGCCGAAGTGGCGTGAAAGCTATTTCCCGGGCGGCTGTGGGCACGCATGCGAGCTGGAAACCTCCGCCTACCTGTACCTCGACGAGGAGAACGTCCGCAAGGAGCACATGAGAGATGTCCGCATGGCTCTGAATGAGGACAAATCAGATTTCCAGTGGCTTGACCTGTTTGCCGCCGGGCCGGCAACAACATTGCCGTGGACCTCCAGCTTTACAAAGGATGGAACCTGCGGTGCGGCGAATCTCGCGACAGCGGAAAAGGGGAAGGTCGCAATCGAGGAGGCGGCGCGTCAGCTTGCGCGCCTCGTGAAGGAATTTGGAAGCCGTCCCAAGCCGAAGCGCGTGGAGCATCACAGCAAGAAGCCAACGTTTGACATGCCGTGGGGGCAGGAGAGCCTCTAGCTCTAGTGTAGTGTTCAATAAATGAGTGGACCATTCCCCCGATCCCACCACGGCGCTTTCGGCGAAAGCGCCCTACCTTTGCTTGGATTGCCGATGGTAGGGCGTGCTCGCCGAGCGCGCCGTCGGGGTGAGGACATGGAACGGGAAATGACCACTCATTTGATGAACAGCACACTATACCTCCAATGAAAATGTCAAAGATGCTCTTCTCCAGGCGGCGGCCACTTCGGATATTGACCATGAACATCTGGGGGTTCAGCGCGCCGTACGCGGCCAGGATGCGGCTCCTGCGCGACGGGATCCGACGTCTTGATCCTGACTTGATGGCTTTCCAGGAAGCCGGTTTTACCCGGGAAAAACACCAGGTGGCGGAGACGCTGCAGGGGCTGGGATATCACATTCTCCATCAGTTTGAACATTCCGGTTCGTTCGGGTGCCCCGAGGATGGAATGTGCATCGCGAGCCGCTGGCCGATGAAGCTGGCCGAGGTGTTGTCGTTGCAGCTGACAAAACGCGCCAGGGGTGTTCCGTACGCTGCACTGGCGGTGAAGGTTGCCGCGCCGGAACCGGCGGGGCAACTTCTCTTCGTCAACGCCAAGCCATCCTGGGAATTGAGCGCCGAGCGCGAGCGCGAGTTGCAGGCGGTTGCCATGGCCCGGATGGTGGAGCGACATTCCAGCCTCGACGGATTTCCGCCGATCATTGCCGGGGATTTTGACGCGACGCCTGACGCCGCCAGCATCCGTTTTTTGACCGGCCAACAGTCATTGAATGGCATGAGCGTCAGTTATGGAGATGCGTGGGATCAGGGAGGCGACGGCACAGGGGGATATACGTGGACTTACCGGAATCCCGGCGCCCGCATCAGCCTTGATCGCTGGAAAGTGGGACGCAGGCATGAGCGTCGCATTGACTACATTTTTCTGGGCTGGCCCCGCTACTTTAAAAAATACGCGCGGGTGCGGCGCTGCCGTGTGGAACTCAATCGCCCGACCAAAGGCACCTGGCCAAGCGATCACTTCGCCGTTTACGCAGAAATCGACGTGATCAGCCCTTCCCAATCTTAATCTTGTAGGAGCCGCTGTCAGCGGCGATTCCGCCTCCCCCGGTCGCCGCTGACAGCGGCTCCTACATGCAGACAACCGACCATGAAAATTACATACAACATCCTCCCGTGCATCCTCGCATTTACGATCTTTGCCGTGGCGCAGACTCCGTCTGAACCACCCCCGCCCAAGGGCGTCGCGATTGAAGCGGAGGATTTCAAGCCTGTGGGTGAAGGATGGAAGGTGATCAAGAACGGCGAGGGCAACTACATGGTGGACATCGTCGGGTTCAACCACATCTCGGGCGAGCGCGTGCTCTCCGCGCCGTCCAAGGCGAAGGATGCGAAGGCGGTGGCGACGGTGCAGATTCCCGAGGACGGCGATTACCGCGTGTGGTCGCGTTATGAAACGCCGACGGGGACGGAGGAACGCTTCCGTGTGGAGATCCGTCAGGAAGGCAAGCTGGCGGGCTCGGCGGTGATGGGAGAAAAGGACGCACCGAAATATTGGTACAGCGGACGGAGTGCAAGCCGTGACGGCTTTGAACCGGTGGGCCAGTACGATGCTTCATGGGGATCGGAGGGATTGGCGGAACAAGGCTTCGACGTGAAAGGACTGAAGGCTGGACCGGCCGAAATCACGCTCGTCGCCGTGGACCAGCCCGAGCTTGCTGCCAATCGCAACGTGGATCTTCTTTTTCTGACGCGTGACCTGAAAGACGGATGGCGAACGCGTTTTCCGACCAACCCGGTGTACCCCATTCTGGATGCCGCAATGGAATGCTTTCCCCCGAGATATTATCTCCGTCTCACATCTCCACAAGCCATGAACGCAGCGGTGACGTATTCGTTGAATCGTGTGCCATGGGGAAGGACAGAGGCGACCGTGCCACTGGAAGCAAACAAACCCAGCGCATGGATTCCCCTCAGGAACCAGGACGTCTCGCATTTCAATACGGTCGTGATTTCAGGCAGCCAGCCAGGCCTCGACATCAAGGTGGAACTTGCGGGCTCGGCGACGGGAACCCCGCTCCTCCGCGCATTGGACTGGAAGGATCCCGCGAACAACGTCCTGCACATCGGGCTGCCTCCGTACCCCGGGAAATACAAGGGTGAGCAGATCATCACGGCAGAGGAGCAATACAAGGATATCGTGGAATTTTTGAAGCCCGGCGCGTCGAAGGTGGGGCGTGAGCCGACGGTGCCCCTGGCATGGAGCGGACAGCTGCCGGTGTGGGAGAAGGGCCGCGAGGCGGATGCGGGGGCGGAGGTTTATCACGATGTCGGGATGCGCGTCTTCGGCGGCTACATGCAACCTCCCACATTGCCCGACGAACCGCTGCAGGTGGCGCGTGAGCGGTTCGCGAAATGGGGCCTCACCCCGGGACGCACCATCGCGCTTGGACAATACCGATGGATGCCGACGACGGAGAACATCGCGGCGACCAAAAAAGCCGCCGAGGATGCGAAAGTCCTGCCCCTGCTCCAGCGTTTTGATTATGGCGACGAGATCGGGTTTGCGGAATGGCTGGCCCTGTTCATGCCCGACCAGTTCAAAAAAGTGGACAATGATGCGGGCAGAAAGCTGGCCGATGAGTGGACGAAGAACAACACGGCAGAGTGGAAGAAATCCTTTCCAGTGTGGCAGATGGGAATCTACAACAAGGTGGAGTTTGATACTCTGGCCTTCGATGCAAAAACCGCCGAGACCAATGCCCAGTGGTACGTCGAATCGGTGAATTACTACCAGGAGATGCGTTTGGGAGAGGCCTTGCAAAGCCATTTCGCCGACTGGCAGAAACAACATCGCGGCAAGGTAAACTTCCAGGTTCCGAATTCCTCCGCAAAGACGTCCGAAACCAACGCGATGCTTTTCGTGGACTCCACGCAGTTTTATGAGGACTCCTCGATCGCAAAGGTGGCCGAGATGGCAAAGGACATTCCCAAGGCGCTTGGGACTGAGGTCCTCTACGGCGCCAACGTGGCGTGCCATCCGTTTTACTACCCCGAAATTCCAAAATACATCAAATGGTTCCGCCGTGGCGCCGCTAATTTCGGGCGTCACAGCGAATACTTCTGGGAGGTCGGCCAGCCGGGGCCGCTCGTCAACGGTTACATCGCCGACCATTTCCGCTCGGGGATGCGCGACAACCCGAAGGCGCTTTTCCTCCAGTACACGATGCCGCATTCGCCGGGCAACAGCGACCAGAGTTTTCGCCGTTCTGCGTTCACGCATCTGGCCCATGGCGCGCGCGGGCTCGATTACTTCGGGATCGGCGTGAATTACACCTTTTCAGAAAATCACATTGATTTTCGCGACAAGGGCCGTTACGCGGCCATCCGCGACATCAACCGCTCCATGGCCCTCATCGAGGACATCCTTCCCGAGTCGCACGTGGAACCATCGCAAGTGGCCATGATCATGTCCGACAGCACAGAGCGCTGGGATCTTGCCGGCATTGCAAGCGACAAGACGGTGCTGAATGTCTTTGGCCCCGACTACAAGAAAACCCGCCTCTGTTACCACACGGACCGCCTCGGAATCTATTATACCCTCGTGCATGGAAGCCGTCCCCCCGACATGCTGATCGAGGAGGATGTGATCGCCGGAAAACTCAAGGATTACAAGGTGGCGTACTGGGTGGGCGATTGCGCCGATCCCAAGATGATCAAGCCGCTCGAGGAATGGGTGAAGGCGGGCGGCCATCTCGTCGCCACCGCCGGAGCATTGCGCTGCAACGCGTACAAACAACCCGTGCCCGAGGGCCTGGCCCTGCTCGGCTTGAAAAGCGGAAAGCTTGACGAAAAGCAGACTTTCTTCCGAATGCAGATCGAGATGCCGCGCATGACGCCCCTGGACACGATCGGCAACATGCCGGTATTCAGCGTGGTGGACCATGTGGAGGCAGGCCCCGACGCGAACATTATTTTCAAGTTCAAAAGCGGCGGCCCCGCCGTGGTGGAACGCACTCTCGGCAAGGGGAAGATCACATTCATCGCCGCGCTGCCGGGTGTCACGTACCTCTGGAGCGCACACCAGCCAGCCCAGCCTCCTCCGCGCGGCGTATGGAGCCATGCGCCATGGACCAACTTCAACGCCGACGCCGGCGCATTGATCCTCGCCCCAGCCAAGGCTGTCACCTCGCAAGTCGAGGCCGAAGGCGGATTGATCGACGCGCGTCTTCTTAAATCCCCCAAGGGGTACGCCGTCCCGCTCGCCAATTATTCAGTCGATACCCAGAAACCCGTCACGCTCACTATTCGCGGAGTAAAGGGCATCAAGAAAATTACGAGCGCCAGCCAGGGTGAGTTGAAGATGGAGAAGGCCCCCGACGATGCAGTCAAGGTGACCTATTCAACGGGCTTTGGAGACATCCTGAGAGTTGACGCGCCCTGATCGCATGAAACATCAACCGTCGTTCGCGGTCGGCATCCTTCTGGCATCCCTGCTGGGTGCGCCCCCGCTATCCTCAGGCAAGGATCTTCCCACATTCGAAGTCCGTGCCCGCGTGCTGACGGTTGCCGGCGCCTCGCCGCAGCAGGAGCAGGAGTTCAATTTTCATTTCGACGTGACCTGTGATCCTGTGACGGCGAAAGGCGGCGAGTGGAGCGGGTGGATGAAATTCGGGCGCAAGCAGGTCAAAGAGGCGAAGGCGGCCCGTCCCTCCAGCGGCGTTCCGTCTGTCGTGGGCCGCACCATTCTCAGCATGGATCCCTTCACCGAGCCCACCGTCATCGAAGCTGAACTGAAACTGACTGGAAGCACCGAGGTCATGAAACTCACCGGAGAATACTTTGATCCCATCCTCGGCGCCTATCTCGGCATCGTCATCTGGCGTGATGATCACAAGAAACTGCGCGCGACCACGATGGCGGAATACAACCAGCGCTACTGGAAGGCGATCGAGAAGGTGAATATTTTGCCGGAACAGCGGCCGAAGAAATTTCCGATCGTGGATCGTTTCATCGCCGGAGACGGTGAACGTCGCAACTGGAGCGAGGGAATCGAGCATCTCTGCCGCTGTGGTTTCAGCGTCATCATGGCCGAGGCGACGAAGCCGAGCCGGGAGCTCCTGCTCAAGAACGGCATCCACAGGACCAAGTACGGCGTTTACAACCCACCCGGTTACGCGTTTGATTTTACAGCCAACGACGACCCGGCCGGCGCGCCGGCAGATCATCCGGGACTGGTGGAAAAGTGGGCCATGGACCAGGCGAAGCCCTACCTCGACGCCGGGTTTGCGAAGGAGGACATGGCGATCTTCGGGATTTCAGACGAGCCCGGCTGGTATTTTCCGATGATGTACAAACCTCTCACGGACAGCCCCGTCGCGATGGCGCGGTTCCGTGATTACATCAAGTCGCAAAAACTTGAGCCCGTTGACGTGGGAGCAAGCGAGTGGGCAAAGGTGATGCCGGGCACCCGAAGCCAGGCGAAGGACCTGGCCTCGCGACGCCTCTTCTATTGGACGATGCGGTTCTGCTCGTGGGATTCGTCGCGTCATTTTGCCGACTGCACCCGCGCCTTGGAGAAGGCGTTCTATCCCGGCATGCCGATCTTCGTGAACTGGAATTTCTTCAGCGGGCGTTCCCACCTTCCCGGCCCCTTCGGAAACAATCCCGACAAGAAAAGCCGGGACGCGGCGATGGGCTGCCATGACTGGTTTGAATTTGGCCGCATGCGGGGAGCCACGCTGCTGTGGGTCGAGGACTGGTTTCCAGACAGCATGGCCCCCCAGTGGTCGTTCTATTGCTCCAAACTGCGCTGTGCCGCCGCAAAAGGTGGCGTCCAGTTCGGTGGCTACATCATCCCCCGATGCGCCGGCGACCGTCCGGATGGAATCCTGCAAAAGATCCTTTGCGTGGCTGGAAGCGGCGGCAAGGCGATCGAATATTTCACGTTTGGCCCGGAATACAATTTCCCGGTCAACTGCTATTCCGAAAACATCCGCGTCCTCCCCAAGATGGCCGAGGCCCATCTCATGATCGGACAGGCGGAGGAACTGCTCTGGCCCGGCACCCGTCCGCGGCCCGAAGTCGCCATCCTCATGCCGCGCAGTCCCCAGTATTGGGATGCCAAAAACATTCCCGTCCCGAAGCAGATCTATGATTGCACCAACCCCAACTTGAACAAGGCAACGGTGGATTACTTGGCCGAGGTCGCCAACCTTTATCTCGCGTTGCAACATGCCAACATTCCGGTGGACTTCGTGGACGAGGACGATCTCACGCCCGAAGGCTTGAAGCCCTACCGCGTTCTCTATGCCACGGGGCCCAACATCCCCGCCGAGGGACAGCGTGGAATGACCGGGTGGGTGAATGCCGGCGGGACGCTCGTCACCGTGACCGGCACGGGAGCATATGATCGCTACGATGATCCCTGCCCTGTGCTCGGCAACTTCACGGAAATCGCGGAGAAACCCCGCGAGCGCATGTTGGTGGCGAATGCCACCGCGCTCCATGATTCTGGAAAAGGCAAAGGCGAGTTCGGAAACTTCACCGCGGCAGGACCGCGCGGCGTCGTGAGAAATCCGAAGGGCGACGTGAAGGCGACATTCAACGATCGTTCGCCGGCCATGATCCAGCGTTCCATCGGCGATGGAAACGTGGTGCATTTCACCTGGATGCCCGGATTGTCCTACCTGCATTCTTCGAAAAAAACCAGGGATGGACTGCCAGTCGATTTCTCGGAATCCATCCGCCGCATGATCGTCCACCCAACCCAGCTCGCGCATGTGCAGCCTCCCGTCCGCGTGGACCATGTGATGGTCGAAACACCCTTGTTGCTTTCACCCAAGGGTGCGGCCGTGACGATGCTCAATTGGAGTGGCGAACCGGTAAAGCAGGCAAACCTGCACGTGAACGTTCCCTTCAACGTCCAAAGCGTGGAAAGCGTCAAACGCGGAAAACTCCCCTTCCAAAAATCAACCGATGGCTATGACATCTCCCTGCCGCTGGACGCGGCTGACATCGTCATGCTACATTCCGTCCCATGAAAATCACCCATGTCATCTGCCAGATCCTCCGCCTGCCAAACGTCGAAGCCAAGACCGCCGGCACGCAGGACACATTTCTCGTTCGCATCCGCACCGACACCGGACTGGAAGGCATCGGCGAGGCGGACGCCTCGCCCGAGGTCCTGAAGGCGGTCGTGGACGCCCCGTTCAGCCACAACATCGCATGCGGCCTGCGCGAGCTTCTCATTGGAGAAAACCCCCTCGAAACAGATCGCATCTGGAAAAAACTCTACCGCCGCACGATGTATTTTGGACGCCGTGCCGTGGGCATCGCGGCGATTGCAGGCGTGGATATGGCGCTCTGGGATTTGAAGGGCAAACATTTTGGCGAGCCGATCCACCGCCTCCTTGGAGGCAAGCAACACGACTCGTTTCTTTCGTATGCCTCGATTCTTTTTGGACGCGACGGATCTCAGACGCGCGAGATCGCACAACGCTGGCGCAAGGAGGGCTATCGCGCCATCAAGTTCGGCTGGGAACCAATGGGGAAATCCGAGGCTCTCGATATTGAACTCGTGAAGGGCGCAAGAGAGGGGATTGGCGATGGCATGCTCTTGATTGACGCCGGCTGCGTGTGGGACGCGCGCACCGCGCTCAGTCGCGCCGAGCGTTTCAATGAATTCAAAATCGGATGGCTCGAGGAACCACTGCACCAGGACGACATTGATGGGTACGTGTGGTTGCGGGACCGTTCGCCCGTCCCGATTGCATCAGGCGAAAGCGAGTGCGGCCGCGCATCGTTCAAGCCCTGGATTGACCGCCATGCGCTCGACATCTACCAGGTGGACCTTGCGCGCTGTGGGTTCACAGACAGCGATTACATCCGCCAGCGCGTGGAGGAGTCGGGACATCGCCTTTGCAATCATTGTTACAAGACACCGGTCAGCGTGGCCGCGTGCCTGCACTGGCTGAGCACATGCCGCGATGCGTTTGTCTTCGAAGATTGCGTGGAAGATTCACCGCTGCGCCACGAACTCACGAACGAACGCATGCAGGCCGTGGACGGAAGAATCACCGTCCCCGACCGCCCGGGCCTCGGCGTGACATTGAACGAGGATTTTGTGAAGCGCTATCTCGTCTCCGAATCCGGACGATAGGAGCGTTTCCAAAAAGACTCATCAAGGTAGGGACGGACCGCCGGGCCGTCCGCGGCGCAACGCCACGCCCGTCGGTCGCGCCTACCTCCAAGGCTTCACGGTTCCAAAATAAACCCGTTGGTCCCGTCCGTCCCCGTATCAAACGCCTTCTTAAAAGCAGCCTGACCTCCGATGGAAAAAATATAGCCCCCATCCTTGATATCGCCATTAATCTTGTGCGGAAATTTTGGATTCCATTTTGCATTCGTGAGGTTGGCCACATAACAAGGAGCGCCCGTCAGGCCGGCATCCAGGATCAATGGATTGTAGGCGCTCATTCCTTCGTTTAACCCATTGCGTCCCGAGGAATCGGAAACGACGCATGAATACGATTTGACGGACGTTGGAAAGACAGACCGGACCAACCGAGTCACGTGACCGCTGTAAAGGTCGGATGCGTGAGACAAGCAATGCGCAGAGCAGCGCTGACACGGCTAGGAGGACGGCCAGTTCAACGAGCGTCAATGCCTTGTGTATTTCCTTCATAAATCGTTCAGACCATCAAGCGGCTACCGCCCGCCGCCAAGTATTCACGGCTCCACAATAAACCCGTCGGTGCCATCCGTCCCCGTATCGAACGTTTTCTTAAAAGCAGCCTGGCCACCAACGTAAAAAATATTTCCACCATCTCCACCTCCATGTGAGGCATTTGAATTCCATTTCGCATTCGTGAGGTTAACGACATATCCGGGAGCACCCTTCAGATGGGCATCCAGAATCAATGGGTTGTCGCTACTGTTGGTTTCACTCAAGCCATGAAGTCCGGAGGAATTGGAAACGACGCACGCGTATGAGTTGTTTGCAGCGCCAAATAAGCCGGATGTGCCTGTGACCTTCCCCTTGTCTTGTGGACAAATGTAAATCTTGCCGATGGACAGATAACACCCATTCGTCAACGTGGCAAAGACAGACGAGGAAGTTACGCTGTTGCTCGATGCCCCGATCCAAGGGAATTGATCGTTGTTGTCAATGGCATACTGCTTGAACGCCAGGCCAATTTGACGGGCGTTGGAAAGACAGGCCGATCGCCTGCAAGGGCCACGCACCCTCGTCGTGGCTGGTATCAGCAACGCGTAGAAGAGACACACCAGCACTAGAATGACAACAGCTTCCACCAATGTGAATGCCTTATGTTTTGCGATCAATGTGCTCAAAACAGGCTTCCGAAATTTTCCTGTTTTTATTGCCATGTTTATTATTTACTTCGTTTTACTTTCATTATCAACCGATAGACCCAAATACCATCACCCTTCATAAAGAAAAATAATAGCCGTGCCGGTGCGACCTCATGAAAAAGATTTTGATTACCGCCCTGTGCCTTGCGGGCGTTTTTCTTGCATTTATGCTCCTGTCGCCTCCGTCAAGTTGGGATGGCGCCGCCAGGGCCAAAGTTGAGGTTGATGTCGTGGACGCGGCATCCGGCACACCCCTGGGCGGTGTCAGCGTCTCGCTTCTGAACAGGTCTCAACCGAAAACAACATCGACAACGGACGAAAAAGGCCGTGCCACGATGAGTGAATCCTTCCCCGCCGGAGGAACGATTCGTCTGTTTTATCGTACCACCCACATTTACGTTGCCGACCACTTCCTGCATCTCGAAAAGGAAGGTTTTACCGCTACGACCACCCCACTCTCCACTGAAAGCCTTGTTGACGGAACCCACATCCGTTGCCGGGCGAGCCTGACGAGAATCGTTGAAAATACGAAGGCAATAGATGCCATACCGGAACACTGATGTGAGAACATTCCATTCGCGATCGCTGCAATTACAATGTGAACGCTCCGATCAAGCCGTCGCCGTGACTCATGGTTTGGCTTTCGAATAACCTACGTATAGATTCGGGGAAGCAATACGTATATGAATACCACCAAGCTCACCCTCAGCGCCAACAAGCAACTGGTCCACGACGCCAAGCGGATTGCGCATGCGCATGGCACTAGCGTGTCGGCCATGTTCGCGCGATTCATCCGCGCCTTGGAAGTCGTCGAGAAAACTCATGCGGCGCTCGGCCCGATCACCCAACAGGCGGCGGGCATCATCCGAATTTCCCCCAAACTTTCAAAGCGTGACTTCATCGAGGAAGCCCTCCATGAAAAGTACCGATGACGAAGGTCTTTCTCGACAGCTTCACTCTTTGATTTGGAAAACATCCTGCAGATATGCCCCTATGAAACGCATTGCGATATTTCTGGCCGGCGGTTTGCTTGCGTCGGTTCTGGTGGCGATGGTGTTGTACTTTTATTTCAACCACCACGACTCGCGCTCGAAGATTTACCATGCTGAATCGGCCCAGGACCGTTCCGAGTTGAAGAAGCTGGTCGATGCGGGGCTTCCTCTCAAGAATGCCGTGGACAGCTTGATGAAATCGCTTGGAAGACTTCCGACGAATCAAGAGGTATTGCGGTCGGATTTGTTTCCCAAGGGGTACCGCAAGGAGTGGCTTCGAATGGGGAACGGAACGCGCCCATGCTGGCGGTATTCTCCCTCGAACGATGGATCTCCACAGTACAAACTTTACATGAAACTTGGTGAGGATGAATTCATCCGGTATGAATCCCAGCAGAACCAGTGGATGTACGTGGACCCCGCTGCCAGCTTTTCTGTCGCCCCATGATTCCCCACGTGGTTTTTTATTTCTTCTGACTTCTGGCTCCTGCCTCCCGACTCCCGGGAACACGGGTCACCGGCACCGTCATCTCCTTCGCGCCCGCGGCTTTGAGAATACGGATCAGCTCCGTTCGCTTCTGGGCTTGCGCGATGAGAAGCGCGGTCTGGCCATCCTTGTTTTGAAAATTCACATCCGCGCCGGCCTTGATGATCGCCTGCACGGCTTTTGCGTCGCCGGCATCCACGGCCAGCATCAGCGGGGTTTGTTCCTCGCCGGAAAGAAAGGATGCGTCCGCGCCGTGTTTCAGGAGAAGCTTCAGCAATTCAAGGTGCTTGAGCGATGCGGCGTAGTGGATGGGCGCCATGCCCACGGAATCCCTGACGTTCATCTCCACCTTGTTTCCGAGGAGGAGCTCGGCCGTGGCGGCGTTTCCGGAAACTGACGCCGCGATCAGCGGTGTTGCCCCATCCTCGTTTTTTGCGGAAGGATCGGCTCCCGCCCCGATCAGCAGTTTCACGGTCTCGGCATTTCCTCTTTCGGAAGCCAGCACGAGCGCCGTGTTGCCATCGCGCGCCGTGATGTTGGGGTCCGCTTTCTGCGCAAGGAGGGCTTTCACGGAAGCGGCCTGGCCGGACATGGCGGCAATCATGAGTGGCGTGAAGCCGTCGGCGGTTTCCTCATCCACGTCCGCGCCACGCTGGACCAACAGTTCGGAGGCGGCGACCTGGCCGCGCGAAGCGGTCCACATCAGGACCGTCCAGCCATCCCGGGCCTTTGCATTCACGTCAGCGCCGTGATCGAGCAGCGAGCGCATGACGCCCACATGCCCCTTGCAGGCCGCCCAAAGAAGCGGGGTGAATCCCTTGCGATCTTTCGCCTCGAGATGGGCGTGCTGTTGCAGGAGGGAGGAAACCGCACGGACGTCGCCGTCCCTCGCGGCCTCGAGAAGGGCATCGTCGTTGGACTTCGCGAAGAGACTGGTTACCAGCACGAGCAGGGCGACGGCTGCGGACACGACAGAGCGTGTCCCTCCGTTTTCCATCCGCAACAAATCGGGAAGAGGCATTATTTTGAGAGCAGCTTGTCCAGGTCGTCATCGCGTTGCACTCCGAGTTCCAGTGCTTTTTGGTAGTGGCGACGCGCCAGCTCCATGGAAGGCGGTTTCTCGTGGGAGTAGATCATCGCGAGATTGAAATGGGTTTCCGCGTACTCGGGCTTGAGAGCCAGGACTTTCAAAAACTCCTTCTCCGCAGCCTCCACGAACCCGTGCTTCAGGTAGGCCACGCCCAGGTGATGATGTGCTTCGGGATTGGTGACCTCCTGCTCCGCCACGCTCCCGAGCGACTTGATGGACTCCTCGTATTTACCCTGGCGGGACTGCGTGATGCCCAGCATGGAGAGCGTGTAAGTATCTTTCGGATTCAGTCCAAGGGCGCTTTTCAACGAAACCTCCGCCTCCTCCAGCTTGCCCTGGTTGAGCTGGACGACCCCAAGGTTGGAAAATGCGAGATGATTGGTGGGTTCCGCCGCGATGAGTTCCTGGTACACGTCGGCAGCGCCGTCAAAATTGCCACTCGTCACCAACGCCTTCCCTCTCATCTCCATCTGGCGCCGCATGGTGTCGGTCAACTGGCTGGCGAGGCCGAATTCCCACGAGATCGAGGCAGTGGCGTTGCGATCCACCCGTGCATCCTCCTTGCGCGGCAGCCATCCCGCGCGCTTGAGCAGCACATGGTAGGTGCCCGTGGGAAGATTGGTGAATGTGGCCGGAGTCATCCCGCTCTGATTGAATGATTCCTCGCCCGAAACTTCAAAAATGGCTCCGGCGGGGCGAGTATCAATCTGTAGGGTTCCCTTCTGCCGGGTCATGGCAACCCACCCCAGGTCGGCAACCTGGTTTTCCCTCACGACGGCCGTCCTGTAGACCGTCTCGTACCGGTCCAGCTCAATCCGCAGCTGGTGACGTCCAAGCTTCATTTTCTCGAACACAGCGGGAGTCTTGAATGTGGTCGTGTCATCCGCCGTGACGGACGCTCCCTCGGGCGCGGTGGTCAGACGGAAGCCACCGCGCGCGCGCGCAATTTGTTCAGCGTGGATGCGTTCGAGCTCGCGCTCACGCTCCTCATGCTGGCGCCATGCCCAGGCGGCTACGCCGAGGAAAAGCAGCAGGGCGCCCAGGGCGGCCACACGCCAACGTCCCACAGGGGAACCACCCGGTGCCGGTGCCGACGTCTCGCTTGGGGAGGATGCAGTCACCCCGACAATCTCGCAAAAAACGCCCGACAAGGAAAGTGAATTGGATGGGATCTCATTGCGCAAGTCTGGGATGCGGGGGATCTTTTTGAAAAACACATGGCATCCCGGAATCAGTCTTCCGATTCGAAGCGCCGCCTTCACCCTGGGCGAGACGCCGTGCAAGGAAACGCAGCAGATCGGGATTGATCGAGGAGTATTCCTGGAAGATCGCCCGAAGAGTGGAATCATCCAGCGAAGCAAGGATCCGCCGCTCGCGAGGGAGGAGGGCCGCGGTCTTCCATGTCCGTTCGTCGAATTGCATCAGCAGCCTGGAGGTGTTTCCCATGAAAAATGCACGCGGGGCTTCATATTCCAGGATGGGGCATTCATCGGTCTGGATGTCCCCAAATCCAAAGATAGCCGGGGCCGTTTGCTGGGATGCCAGCCGTCGGGCGCACACGGCGTCGGGCCCGGACAACCCGATTTGCAGGAGATCCGCCCTCGGCCGATCACGCGCAAACACGCTCTGAACCATGTCAGGACTGGAATCCCAGGGCTTCTTCGACCCGAGGAGAATGATGTCGCCTTTGGAGACGTCCCAGACCTCCATGCACGGAAAGACTTCATGAAAGGTGCGCAACACCAGAGCCACGGTGGAGTCATCCGTTTCGTAGATGTGAAACCATTGGGCCATGATGCCCCCCTCCTTCAAGCGTTGTGAAGCCAGCGTGTAGAATTCGAAGCTGAACACGCCTCCGACCCCGGCCATCCACGGATTGGATGGCTCGCTGATGATGACGTCGTATTGGGTCGGGCTGAGTTTCAAGACCGTGCGTGCATCCTCATTCCACACATGAACGCGTGAATCCTGGAGGACCTTTCGATTCCACGGCTCGAACAACCTGCCGGCGCGCAGGACCGGCGCGCAATTTTCCGCGATGCCCAGGTGTTTCATGGGATGTCCCAGCAAGGCCCCCGCCGTGATTCCACTCCCAAATCCCAGGATAAAGACATCCCGGCTCTGCGGCCGCGCCATCATGGGAAGATGCGCCAGCAGGTATTGCGTGGAAAGATCGCTGTGGCTTGATGCGTCCGGCTTGCCGTTGATCCGCAGCGAGATTTCGGACGGAAAACCAACGCCGTCATTCCGCTCCACGGAGACCGTCGCGTCCGGGGCATCCTCGTAAAAATCCAGGCGGATGTGCTCTTTCCGCCATTGAAGGAGTAAATCGAATTTCTCACCATCCTGCCGCTGGCGAAACAGGCCGGAGCTGAGGGTGTGCCGCCAACCTTCCCCTCCCATCCACGAGGCGCAGAGGAACAGGACGAGGAGGCTCGAACACATCCCCCACGTGATCCACTTTTTCCGGATCATGGCTGTCATCCATGCGATTCCGATGAGGAACAGGATCGTGGCGCACAGCGTTCCCCGCAACCCCCACCGCGGCATCAAGACAAAGCCGGTGACGAGGGCGCCCGCGACGGCACCCCACGTGTTGCAGGCAAGCAGCCATCCCATGCGGTCGGCCAATCCTGGATGACGGCCGGTCAGCGTGCCCATCCAGAGCGGCAACACGGAACCCATGAGGCATGCGGGACCTCCGATGACAATGATCGAAACCAGGGCCGTGAACATCAGGTGATAGACATAGCCCGTCCGACTCGGGGCGAATCCACTTTCGGCGAACCCGTAAAGGCGGATCCACTTCTCGATCCCGAACACGAAGATCCCAAGCCAGCATGCGGCGAGGATGATCAGCAGGACCGTGTTCCGGGACACGTCGGTCTCTTTTATTTTTGGGGAGGAGACGACCAGGCTTCCCAGTGAAATCCCAAAAATGAACGAGATCAGCATGATCGCGAAGGCGTGGGTCGAAGCCCCAAAAATCAGGGCGAGCGCCCGCGACGCAAGCACCTCCAGCCCCATGGAAATGGCGCCGGTCAATCCAACCAGCACGCAGCCCCTCCAAAGCAAGGCCGCCGCCGTCGCGTCCGACGTGGGAGTTGGTCGGGCGGGATGAGGATCAGCGGAAATTTCCTTCTGGCGGAAAGCCAGCCAGACCGCTCCACAGCCAGCCAGCAGGTTGATCAATCCCATCAGCCAGAGCGTCAACCCCAGCCCACACCCCGGGATGAACCAGAAAGCCGTGAGTGCCGCCCCCAGCACTGCGCCCAGACTGTTGATGGAGTAAAGGCGCGCGGACATGCGACCGGGTTCCGTTGAATGATCCTGGAGCCAGGCACTCAGCAGGGGAAGGGTGCCGCCCATCAGGATGGTGGGGCACGCGAGCAGCAGCAGGCTCACCGCTCCCTTCAGGCCAAGCAGGAGGCGGGGCTGCTCCAGAAGTCCGCCGCCAACCTGCACGAACACGCCGTCGGCCATTTCATACAGGCTGTAAAAGGAGAAGGCATAGATGCCGATGATGATTTCGACCACGCCATAGCCAAGCAGGGGGCGGCGCAGGATTCCGGACCACCTGCCGAAGAGGCGGCTTCCGATTGCCAGGCCACCCATGTAAATCGCCAGCACCGCCGCCTGGGCCTGGGCGGTGCTTCCAAACAACAATGCCAGATACCGGGACCAGACCACTTCATACCCGAGAGCAGCCGTTCCCGACGCGAAAAACAGGACGAAAATCATGGGCGCCAGCCCCCGCGGAGCGCCCGCCAACCGTGGATTATTTTGAGACAGCATGACTGACACCCGGGAAATACTTTCCAATCGTAAATTTACGAAGACATACCACGAAGGCATATGCGTTGAAAGTGAATTACTTGCAGCTTGCAGCCCACGGCTGACTGCCTTTAGCTTGTGGCGCCCATGATATTTCAACGCAAAGATGTCCGCGCCTATACGGTCACGCTGACCGTGTTCTGCGACTTGCTGGCCATGTACGTGGCCCTGATGGTCGCGTGGTGGACTCGTTTCAAATCGGGTCTTCCTCTGCAGGACACCCCGCTTTTTTTTGACTATCTGGCGGCTGTGACCCTCTGGGCGATCACTCTCATTGCAGTTTTTCAGTGGCTTGGCCTTTACAATATCCGCATGCCCCTGCCCTTCCTCGCCGAGGCGGCGCGCGTCACCCAAGGCGTCTTCATCTCCCTGGGCATCCTCTTCGCCTTGAGCTTCTTTCTGCGAGCCCAATTCCGATATTCGCGCTCCACCGTGGTACTGATGACCATCCTCTCCCTGATCTGGATTTTAATCATCCGCGACCGTCTCCGTCGCGCATGGGGAACCTACCTCCGGCGTCACAACATGCTCGAGCGCGTGCTCCTCATCGGCTGGGGTGATCGAAGCGTGGAAATCGTGCAGCACGTTAAATCCGACGTCAACTCGGGCCGTGAAATCATGGGGGTGCTTTCCGATGAGGAACCCAAGGACCTCCCCAACAATGTCCGCTGGCTCGGGAAACTCGCGGACACGGAAAAGATCCTGCAACAGCACGAAACCGATGAAGTGATTCTTGGAACACTCCAGGTCCCGCATGCGCAGATCAGCGACTGGATCCTGATGTGCGAACGCGAGATGGTGCAATTCCGCCTCGTGCCCGATCTCTTTGAAATCCTCGCATCGCGTGTGCATCTTGATTTCGTCAGCGGGGTGCCCTTGCTTGGCCTGGGCGATTTCCCCCTCGACCGCCCGTTCAACCGTGCCGTGAAACGCGCGTTCGACGTCATCGGATCCATCGTCGGCCTCATCCTCAGCTCGGTGCCCATGGCTCTTGGCGCGCTGTTCATCCGCCTCGAGGCTCCCGGCCCGATTTTCTACATGCAGGAACGTTGCGGACGCGAAGGGCGCACATTTGAAATGGCCAAGTTGCGCACCATGAAAGTGGATGCCGAGAAGGAAAGCGGCCCCGTATGGGCGAAGGAGAACGATCCTCGCAGGACGAAAGTCGGCGGGTACATGCGCAAGTTCAACGTGGATGAAATGCCTCAGTTCTGGCACGTGCTCTCCGGCGAGATGAGCCTCGTGGGGCCCCGCCCCGAGCGCCCCTTCTTCGTGGAAAAATTCAAGGATGAGATCAAACACTACATGCCGCGCCACGCATTCAAGCCCGGCCTGACGGGATGGGCCCAGGTGAACGGCCTGCGCGGAAACACGCCGCTCGACGAACGTGTTCGCTACGATCTTTATTACTTTGAAAACTGGTCCCTCTGGTTCGACATCCGCATCTGCATCGCCACGATCTTCAGCTTCAAAAATGCGTACTGAGGAAACAGGAAGGCCGTCAGCGGTCAGCAGTCAGCGGTCAGAAGTTTCAGCAATTCTTCTTGTGCGGAATGACAACATTGGCGATCTCATCTGCTCGATTCCCGCCATCCAACTGGTGCGCCGTCATTTTCCCCGGGCGCGAATTGATTTGCTCGTCAACAGCTACAACGCGCCCGTGGTCGGACCGCTTGTCCCCGACCATGTGGACCGGTTGATCATCTACCAAAAAACCAAGCACGTGGGGCTTGGCCTCGGACAGCTTGTTCATCTCGCGCAATTTTACATGGGGCTCATGAGCGGAGGTTATGACACCGCCATGCTGCTCGTCGGTGGCACAAGCCGACAGGCACAATCCTTTGCGCGATGGTCAGGTGCAAAACGCGTCGTTGGCTACGGTCCCGGCAATGAAGGTCCGTCGTTCACGGAAGGCCTCCACGAACTCGAATACAGCTGGCGTCTCGCATGCCACCTCTGTGGCGTGAATGAAGCGCCCCCCCCGGAAATCCATTACCCGATCCGCGCCACCGGCTCGCGCGTGGCCATCCAGATCACCAGCCGCAAACACGGCAACCAGTGGGATGCATCACGCTTTGTCGAACTGGCGAAACTCGTGCACGGACACTTCAAACAAAAACCCCTTCTCCTGTGGTCGCCCGGTGACGTCTCCACGCTCACACACCCGGGCGATGATGACAAGGCGGCGGATATTCTCGGTCTCGCGCCAGACATCCTTGAGCCGCGTCCCACCGCGACTTTGAAAGACCTGACCGACACGCTGAAGGAATGCCGCCTGCTCGCCACGCCCGATGGAGGAGCGATGCATCTGGCCGCCGCCATGGGAATCTCCATCGTCTCCATGTTCGGACAATCCGATCCCGTCCGTTGGAAGCCATGGACCCCGCGCGCCAAAGTCCTCCAAAGCCCAAGCCGTACGATCCAGGATATCAGCGTGGACGAGGTGCTGAAGGCATTGAAAAGTTTTGAGAGCTGAGCAAGAGTCAGAATCCAGAAGTCTCTCGCAAAGACGCCAAGACGCAAAGGTGGGAAGTTCCGAAAAGAATCGCATCACACGCTGCGGCACTCCGCAGCGTGTGATGCGATTCGATCCATCTTTCTGCCGATTGAAAGCCATGAAAGCGTGCCATCCCGATTGACAGCGATGCTGTCAATCGGGATGGCACGCGGTTCTGTCGCAGCTTGCATAAACTTTGCGCCTTAGCGTCTTTGCGTGAGACTCTCCGTCCCCTCCGGCGCACAACGTCATCCATGTCAACTTGCGTTCAACCTCTCGTTTTCTTATTCTGATTCCTGAACCGCTTCTTTCCATGAACTCACCCACCATCGTTTTTCTCGACGCATCCACGCTCGACCGGGGCGACCTCGACTGGAACCCGCTGCACAAGCTTGGAAAAGTAACGCTCCATCCCATCTCCACGCCCACGCAAATCCGCGAACGAACCGCCACGGCTGAAATCGTGCTGACCAACAAGGCGGTGCTCGATGCCACCGTGCTGGCGAATGCTCCACATCTCCGAATGATCTCGGTCGTGGCAACAGGAACCAACAACGTGGATCTCGTCGCCGCCAAAAAGCACAACATCTGCGTCGCGAACGTGGTCGGTTACGGCTCCGCCTCGGTGGCGCAGCACGCCATGGCCTTCATCCTGAATTGGGCCACTCAAATGCACCGCTACGTGCAGGAGCCCAAAACCTGGAGCAAATCTCCGCACTTCACCCGCCTGGATCATCCCATCATCGAACTCGCGGGCAAAACACTCGGACTCGTGGGCACGGGGAAAATCGGCAGCCAGCTCGGGCGGATGGCCGAGGCATTTGGAATGAAAGTCCTCGCGTGGGCGCGCGAGGGTGCAACTGCTTCAAAAGACACATGGCCGCGTCTTCCGCTGCGCGAACTCTTTCAAGCAAGCGACGTGGTTTCGCTGCATTGCCCCCTGACCGACCAGACACGTCACATCATCAACCGTGAAAGCCTGGCCTGGATGAAGTCCGGCTCCCTGCTCGTCAACGCAGGACGCGGCGATCTCGTGGACGAAGCCGCCCTGATCGAAGCGTTGAAAAGTGGAAAACTCGCAGGCGCGGGCCTGGACGTCCTCTCCGTCGAGCCCCCCCCACCCGATCACGCCCTGCTGCAATACAAGCATCCCAACCTGATGATCACCCCCCACAGCGCATGGACCACCTTCGAAGCACGCGCCCGCCTTCTCAAAGAAAGCGTCGCCAACATCGAGGCGTTTCTGAAAGGCGAGAGCCGTAATCGGGTGGCATAACGCCGTAAAGAACCCCCTGTTGCCCGGTCGCCACTGACAGTGGCTCCTACACGGATGTCATTTTTGGTTTTGTAGGAGCCGCTGTCAGCGGCGACCGGCTTGAACTTGAACGCCCAAATTTGACGAACCTGCACGACGCGATTAAAGTGACACAATGAATTCCGCCACGGTATGTTGGATACGAAGCTTCCTACGGACTGCGTATGAAATCGGAATCGTTGTGGCCTTTATCTGCCTTTTCGCATGCATTTTATCCCGAGCTTTATGCACGCACGTGACAGCGGCCCGGGTAGAATCTGCCAAACCATCCTTAATGAAGCGCGTATGCTGGATATGGCCAAGGATGAGTACGCCCTCCAGTTCGAAACCAAATGCCCATCCCCGAATTTTGCCGACCTGACTCCATTCCTGAAACGAGACATCAAATTGGCGACCAATGGAGGACGAGATTCCCTTGGCAATCCTTTTGTCATCGGAGGAATTGCTGACAGACTGAGAGTCAGCCCCGTCACTCAAAGCAATCTCTTGACCTTTACCGGTGGCACCACTTTCTGGGGTCCGTACTCCTGAACAGTCCGACGACCAAGCCGCGAGCGAAAGCGGGCGGCACTGCAGACGGCAGGAACTTCCAACATCGAACTTCGAACTTCCAACGTCGAACAGGGCGAAGCTCTGAGCGGTCAGCATTCAGCTTCGGATTCTAATCTCGAAAGCTGAACACTGACCTCTCTCGGCTCCGTGATTTCCCCTTCTGCCGCCTTCTCATGTTGGAAGTTCGACGTTCGATGTTCGATGTTGAGCGTTCCCGCTGCTCTTCTCCCACGCTTGACGCTCCCCTCCGTCTCGCCTACTCTCGTCCGCTTGCCACTTAACAAAGGAATGTATTTTGAACGTAACGGTTGAAAACGTCGCGGCTTGCCGCAAGAAGTTGAACATCGAAATTCCCGCCGACGAGGTCGCGCGCGAATGGAAGGATATCCTCAAGGAATTCCAGAAGTTCACGCCCATCCCCGGCTTTCGCGCCGGACACGCGCCCATTCCCGTCCTCGAACGCAAGTACACGAAGGAGATCAGTGACGAGATCCAGCGCAAGCTCATCCCCCAGTCTTTCCGCGAGGCCATCGCCAAGGAAAAACTCAAGGTCGTCAGCATGCCCCAGATCGGCGAGGTCAAGTTCGTGCGCAATGAGCCGCTCCGCTTTGACGCCACCGTGGATGTCGCTCCCGAATTCGCACTCCCCACCTACAAGGGCCTCAAGGTCAAAAAGAAAAAGGTCGAGGTGAAGGACGAGGATGTAAACAACGCGCTGACCATGCTCTCGGAGCAGATGGCCAGCTTCAACGACATCGCCGACCGCGGACTCGCCCTTGGCGATTTCGCCGTCATCTCCTACACGGGCGTCTGCGAAGGGAAACCCATCGCCGAGATCGCTCCCTCCGCCAAGCCGCTCTCGGAAAACAAACAATTCTGGCTCCTCATGGCGAAGGATTCCTTCCTGCCAGGATTTTGCGAGCCGCTGGTTGGTGCAAAAATCGGCGACAAGAAGGAGGTGCCCGCCAGTTTCCCGAAGGATTTTCGCGTGAAGGAACTCGCGGAAAAGAAGGCGACCTATTCCGTCGAAATCCTGGGCTTGAAGGAAAAGAAGCTCCCGGCGCTCGATGACGCCTTTGCCGCCTCGTACAAGGCCAAGGACATGGCGGAGCTCAAGGAGCGCATCAAGGAAAACATGGTCCGCGAACGAGGCAACCAGTCGGAGCACGATGTCCGCAACCAGATCGTGGAGCAATTGCTCAAGGCCGTTTCCTTCGACCTGCCTGACAGCATGGTTCAGGCCGAGACGCAAAACACGATGCTCGACATCGTCCGCGAAAACCAGATGCGCGGCATGGGCGAGGACGCGATCCGAGGCAAGAGCAAGGAGATCCTCGATTTCGCCCAGCAGAGCGCCAAGGACAAGGTCCGCGCCTCATTCATCCTCAGCCGCGTCGCAAGCGAGGAAAACGTCAAGGTGAAGGACGAGGAATTGCAGCAGGAAATCGTGCAGGCCGCAGAGCGTGCACACAAGCCGCTTAGGGAATTCGTCCAAAAAATGCAGGAATCCGGCGAGATCGAATCCATCCGCGAGCAGATGACCATCGCGCGCACCCTTGATTTGCTCGTCACGAATGCTATTGTTGAATCAGAATAAATTTATCCCCCGCACCCAACCTCCGAATCCCATGGAAGAACTCAATCAATACCTGGTCCCCATCGTCATCGAGCAAACCGGGCGCGGCGAGCGCAGCATGGACATCTATTCCCGCCTCATGCAGGACCGGATCATCCTTCTCGGCACGGCCATTGACGACCACGTCGCCAACATCGTCACCGCCCAGCTCCTTTTCCTCCAGATGCAGGACTCGAAAAAGGACATCAACATCTACATCAATTCGCCCGGCGGCGTGGTTTCCGCAGGACTGGCGATTTATGACACGATGCAATTTCTCACCTGCGACGTTGTCACGTATTGCATTGGCCAGGCCGCAAGCATGGGCGCCGTCCTTCTTGCCGCCGGCACCAAGGGCAAGCGTTATGCCCTCCCCAATTCCCGCATCATGATCCACCAGCCCAGCGGCGGCGCCCAGGGCCAGGCTTCCGACATCACGATCCAGGCGAAGGAAATCCTCCGCTTGAAGGATCGCCTCAACGAAATTCTCGCACACCATACGGGCCAGCCCGCGGAGCGCGTCGCGCGCGACGGCGACCGTGATTTCTTCATGTCCGCAACGGAAGCCAAAGCCTACGGGCTCGTGGATGACGTGGTCAAATCGCGCAAGGACATCCCTGGAGCGGACAAGAAGAGCGAAGAAACCAAATCCTGAAGTTTCACCCATGGCCAAACCCGGCAACATCACGATGTGCAACTTCTGTGGGAAGGCCCACAGCGAGGTGCGCAAGCTCATCGCGGGGCCCGGCGTTTACATCTGCGACAACTGCGTCTCGGTCTGCAAGGGCATCCTCGACAAGGAACTCAGCGATGAATCCAAACGGGTTCCCTCACGGCCCAACACTCTCAAGCCCGCAGACATCAAGGCCAAGCTCGACCAGTTTGTGATCGGGCAGGACAACGCCAAGAAGACGCTGGCCGTTGCCGTCCACAATCATTACAAGCGCATCCTTTCCGCAAGCAAGACGGCCGAGGCGGGCAACGACGACGTGGAAATTGAGAAGAGCAACATCCTCCTGCTCGGGCCCACCGGCTCCGGCAAGACGCTCCTCGCGCGAACGCTGGCTCGCATCCTCGACGTCCCCTTCTGCATCGCCGACGCCACCACGCTCACCGAGGCGGGTTACGTGGGCGAGGACGTCGAGAACATCGTCCTGCGCCTGCTCCAGAATGCCGACTACGACGTGAAGCGCGCCGAGATCGGCATCGTGTATATTGACGAAATCGACAAGATCGCGCGCAAGACGGAGAACGTTTCCATCACGCGCGACGTCTCCGGCGAAGGCGTCCAGCAGGCGCTGTTGAAAATCCTCGAGGGAACGGTCTGCAACGTCCCTCCCCAGGGCGGACGCAAACATCCGCACCAGGAGTACATCCAGGTCAACACCGCCAACATCCTCTTCATCTGCGGCGGCGCGTTCATCGGACTCGAAAAAATGATCCGCCGCAGGCTCGGCAACAAGATCATGGGCTTTGCCGCCGAGATCACCAAGGACACCTCCGACTCCCAGGAAGACTGCCTCCAACTCGTGGAACCCGAAGACCTCCTGGCCTTCGGGCTCATCCCCGAATTCGTCGGCCGCCTCCCCGTCGTGTCCGTCCTGCGCCAGCTCACAGAGGACGAACTGGTGCATGTGCTCACCGACACGAAGAACGCCATGGTGAAACAATACCAGAAACTTTTCGCCATGGAAGGCGTCCACCTCGAGATCACCAAGGAAGCGCTTCGCGCCCTCGCGCAGGAAGCCATCAAGCGCACCACGGGCGCGCGCGCCCTCCGCGCCATCCTTGAGAAAATCATGCTCGACCTCATGTACGAGATCCCTTCGCGCGAGGACGTCTCCGCCGTCACCATCAGCCGCTCCGTCGTCGAGGGCAAACGCCCCCCGCTCATCCGCAAGAAACAGGAAAAAGACGTCGCCTGATCGATGTAGCCGAACTCGCAAGAGTTTGGCCGTTCGATTTCCCCCTGTAGGAGCCGCTGTCAGCGGCGATTTCCACACGCGCCGCATCTCTCCCGCCTGCGTGGCCGTAGCCACTTCCCCGCTACGCCCAAGCGCTTCGCGGTGGCGAGCGGCGTGGCGAAGGCCCGGTCGCCGCTGACAGCGGCTCCTACACAATGAATGAATTGCTGATGTCATTTTCCCTGTTGACAGATTTAACTTTGTGATGCAAAGTACAGGCATCGAATCGGAGACCACAAGCCGCCCGCAGCTCGCATCCAACCTCCGCTTCCACTCCCTGTAACACCCCACCCCGCCCTCCCATGACAACCAGTCCTGCACAATCCCTTTGCAATACCAAGTACTTTGCTATATGGTTTTTCCCATCGGTCATCCTGATCGTGTCGTTCGCCGACGTGTTGTTTTACGGAAAGCGCCCCGGGATTTCCGTGGCGGTCTTTTCAAGTCTTCTCTGGATCCTCCTGGCGCTGAACCAGCCTCAAGCCATCCGGACGACACGTCTGACGCTGCCCATCCTCCTGACATTCGGAGCCCTTTTCCAAGCATCGATTGAGACCAGCTTTTCCAACATCCTTGTAATTGCCAGCCTCCTGTTCATCGGCATGGGTGAAGTTTTTTATTCACAACTTCAACCCACGTGGGCGCGCTGGACGGAATCTGTCATCGCCCTGCTGAAAGCACCAGGCCGCTGGCCTTGGCTCGTCCGCACATGGAGTCTTCCGTCAGACCTCGATGATGGGAAATCCCGCGACCAAATCACAACGTGGACCTGGATTTTTCAAATCCTGCTCCCCGCCGCCCTCGTGCTGGTCCCGTTCATTTTGCTTCTGGGAAGTGGAAATGCGATCATCGGCCTGTGGCTGCGACAGGGCTGGGACGTGATCACCCACTGGCTGCAAATGATCGAGTTCCCGGAATTCAAACGGATCCTTTTCTGGCTTGCGGTCGCAACACTCGGCCTGGCTTTTCTTCGTCCGTCAACAGCCCCCGCCAGCCGGGGATTCTGGAACCGAAAACCACCGGTCGTCGCAGCACCCGACACCAACCGCCTGCGACACTGGCGCGCGCTGGTGATGCTCATCGCAACCAATGTGCTCTTTCTCGCCGCAAACACCACTGACGCCGTATACCTCTGGCGTAACGCGGAACTGCCCAAGGGTGTCAGTTTCAGCGATTTCCTCCACTCGGGCGTGAACAGCCTGACGATCACCGTGTTGCTTTCTGCATTCGTCATCGTGCTGATCTTCGAAAAGGATCAGGGATCCTTCGACGCTCGCAGCATCCTGGGACTTTCCCTCGTCTGGATTCTTCAGGACCTCTTTCTCGTGAGCAGCGTCCTCCTCCGACTCAAGCTCTACGTGGGAGCCTACCAGCTCAGCACGCTCCGCGTTTATGTGTGCTTCTTCCTCCTCCTGGTCTCCACGGGTTTTGTCCTGCTCGCTTTCTACATCCTGAAACACAAATCCTTCCGCTGGCTGTTTTTCAGCAACGTCATTGCAACCTTCATCCTGTTCTACACCGTTCAATTCACCGACACATCGGGCTGGGTTGCAGACTACAACGTGCGGCAGTGGGAACTGAACCCCGGGAAAGCCCTCGATGTTCCCTACCTCTCAAGCCTCGGCCCATCCGCATGGCCCGCCCTGCTGAAAGTTGCGGCCTCAAAAACACATTACTACTCGGAAGCTGGCTTGGCGCACTGCGCACT
>JAHFSY010000091.1 GCA_023269615.1 Verrucomicrobiota bacterium | reverse complement strand
GATGTATTGAAAAGCACGGCCAAGGCAAAGCGTGGACGGCTCGTGCTGGTCACCGCGATCAATCCCACGCCCGCGGGCGAGGGAAAGACGACGACGAGCATCGGTCTCAGCGACGCATTGAACCGGATTGGCAAGCGAGCCACGGTTTGCCTGCGGGAGCCTTCGCTTGGCCCGTGCTTTGGCATGAAGGGTGGGGCGACCGGCGGCGGCAAGGCCCAGATCGCGCCGATGGAGGACATCAACCTGCACTTCACCGGCGATTTTCACGCGATCGGCCTGGCTCACAATCTCCTCGCTGCCGTCCTCGATAACCACATCCATTTCGACAACCATCTTGGCATTGACCACCGCCGCATTACATGGCGCCGCACGATGGACATGAACGACCGTTCACTGCGCGACATCGTGATCGGGCTCGGTGGATCGGGCAATTCCATCCCCCGCGAAACCGGCTTTGATATCACGGCCGCATCCGAGGTCATGGCGATTTTTTGCCTTTCCGAGTCGCTTCAGGAATTGAAGGAGAGGCTCGGACGGATCGTGGTGGCGCACACCCGGAGCAAGAAGCCCGTGACCGCAAAGGATCTCAAGGTTCATGGGGCGATGGCGGTTTTGCTGAAGGACGCGCTCAAGCCGAACCTGGTGCAGACTCTGGAGAACACACCGGCCCTGGTGCATGGCGGGCCTTTCGCCAACATCGCGCATGGTTGCAACAGCGTGATCGCCACCAAACTTTCCATGCAGCTTTCGGAATACACCGTGACGGAAGCGGGGTTTGGAGCAGACCTGGGCGCCGAGAAATTTTTTGACATAAAGTGCCGCAAGAGTGGGATACGTCCCGACGCCGTGGTGCTCGTGGCCACCGTGCGCGCGTTGAAGTATCACGGCGGCGTGGAGGTAAAAAAGTTGAAGGAGCCGAATATCGCGGCGCTCGAAAAGGGGCTCGAAAACCTCAAGAAGCATATCGAGAACATCCATCATTTCGGCCTGCCGGTCGTGGTAGCCATCAACTCGTTCATCACCGACACCGACGAGGAAATCCGCTGCATCCAGGAGAAATGCGCGCATCTTGGCGTGAACATCGTCCGCGCCGACCACTGGGCGCGCGGCGGCGCGGGGGCGGAAGACCTGGCGCGTGCGGTTGTGAAGGTGGTTGAAAGTTCCAAGGGCGATTTCAAGCTCCTCTATCCCGACGATCTCCCGCTTTGGGAGAAGGTGCGCACGATCGCCCGCGAGGTGTACGGGGCGGACGAGATCCAGGCTGACAACAAACTCCGGTCAAGGTTCAAGGAGTTGCAGGACTCCGGCTACGGCAATCTCCCGATCTGCATGGCCAAGACCCAGTATTCCTTCTCGACGGATCCGGGGCTGCGCGGACACCCGAAAAATTTTGATGTTCCGCTCCGCGAGGTTCGGGTTTCAGCCGGTGCGGGATTCATCGTGGTGCTTACCGGTGAAATCATGACGATGCCGGGGCTGCCCAAGGAACCGGCGTCCGAGGAGATTGATCTCGATGAGGACGGAAATGTTAAGGGATTATCCTGAGCGGATTTTTGACAGGATTAACAAGATTTACAGGATTTAAACGGATTTTTTTAAAACCAGACCAAGCTTATGTTGAACTTCCTCTCCAACGATAAAAAAATGTGGCGCCGCCACACATTGAAATCCTCCTACGAAGTCGTGATCGTCGGCGCGGGCATCCATGGCCTCGCCACGGCGTACTATCTTGCGAAGAACCATGGCATCACGGATGTGGCATTGTTTGACAAGGGCTACCTGGGCGCAGGCGCAAGCGGGCGCAATACGGCCATCATCCGCGCCAACTATCGCACGGCGGAAGGAGTTCCATTTTACGAGGAGAGCCTGAAGCTGTACGAGGACCTGGCTCGTGATCTCGACTACAACATCATGTTCTCACAGCGCGGCCACCTGACCCTGGCCCACACGGACCGGGGAGTGACGGGCCTGCGCGAACGGGCGGAGATGAACCAGATTCTTGGGATCAACAGCAGCATGATCAAGCCCGAGAGGGTGAAGCAGCTTGTGCCGACGATCTGCCTCGACAGCAATCCGCATTATCCCGTGATGGCTGCGCTGTGGCATCCGCCCGGCGGCGTCATCCGTCACGACGCCGTGGTGTGGGGTTACGCGCGAGGCTGTGACCAGATGGGCGTGCAGATCCATCCGTTCACCGAGGTGAAGGCGATCAACACGCGCGACGGGGCCGTTCAATCCGTGACAACCAACCGCGGCGAGGTGAAGGCGAAGTTTGTGGTCAACTGCACGGCGGGCCATGCCTCGACGATTGCGCAGATGGTGAACGTGGACCTGCCCATCACGACGCATCCGTTGCAGGCGTGCGTGACCGAGCCATTGAAGCCCTTTCTCGATCCCGTGATCGTCAGTTCCACGCTGCACATCTACGTGAGCCAGTCCGATCGCGGCGAGCTGGTGATCGGACAGGAGATTGATCCGTTTTCATCGTACAGCTTCCGCTCCACCCTTCCATTCCTGGAGGGTGCGGCGATGCATCTGCTGGATCTTTTTCCGTGCCTGTCGGAGGTCCGCTTCCTGCGTCAGTGGGCCGGCATTTGCGACATGACGCCCGACTACAGCCCGATCATGGGATTCGTGGAGGGCGTGGACGGCTTCATCCTGGACGTGGGCTGGGGCACGTACGGATTCAAGGCCGGCCCCGTTTCCGGCAAACGCATCGCGGAGCTGATCGCGACCAGGAAGACGCCCAACCTGATCCGCCCATTCCGCCTGTCCCGTTTCTACGAGAATGATCTCGTGGGCGAGAAAGCGGCGGCGAGCGTGTCGCATTGAGGATTTCAGTTGGTAGGGCGCGATCGCCGAGCGCGCCGTCGGGGTTTCTTGAGATGACGGGTTCAAAGTCCACGGATCACCCGCTGCGGCGCGCTCGGCGAGCACGCCCTACCTCGGATTTTTAATTTCGGATACGCATGGGCAAAGAAGTGCCTGCTTTTGCCAATTTTTGTGCTATAGTCTGGGTAAGAATCAGGCGGGTTTGGAGGGGGGAGAAGCAAGAGGCGAACATGATAAACGACTGGAAGTGGGCGGGGCCGCGAAGGGGCGCGCTCGATCTGACAAGGGCATTGTCACTGGGACGACACATGCCGATCATGAAGGCGCCGCAACGGCATTGGAGTGTCTTTAGTGTCCGCAGGCTGGTTTGGGTGTCCAATCTTTGCTGGTTTATCGGGCTGCTTTTCGCGGGTGGATTGATTCTCTTTTTATGGAGCGTGATTGCGGGATGGGAGCATCGTTTCCAGGAAGCGGTGGCGCAATATGAGCAGCGTTTCCGCTCGGCGGAGGAGCGCACCGTTGTCCTGCAGTCGGAGATCGGGCGGTTGCACGATCTGAATCTTTACACTTCGTCGCAGTCCATCGAGATCGCGCGCCACATGCACACGGTGATGGAGAGCGGGCGCGGGGTGCAGATGGATTTTTTTGAGGCGATTGTCCCCGAGGCGTTGCGCGTCCAGGTCACGCACGGCGTGCCGGCCTCGGCAACGGTGGCAATGGCAATCTATGAGAGCAATTACGGACGCAGTGAACTGGGGGTGAAGAACCACAATTATTTTGGGATCAAGGCGTTTGATGGATCGTGGAAGGGACCCAAGGTCTATGCTGCGACGCGGGACAACGGAAAAGCGCGGATGGCGTATTTTCGGATGTATCCAAGCCTGAAGCAATCGGTGGAAGGGTACGCGGATTTTCTTCGTGATGGAGATCGTTACAAGGAGGCGTTCACCCACCGGAGTGGCGAGAAGTTCGCGCAGACCATCCTGCAGGCGGGTTATTGTCCTGACGGGGATTACTTGCAGAACATCCATACCATCATGCAACGCCACCACCTGGCGCTGCTGGATTTGCCGGAAGAAGGCGCGGTGGTCTTGGGAAAGAACCAGTGACCTCCTCGTAGCTGCGTTCGCAAGAACGCGGTCCCCGTCCAAACTCTTGCGAGTTCGGCTACATGCGGATACAATGTCCGCATCATGAGCGTCAAATCCTCCAAGGGATCGAAGGCGGATGTTCTTCCATGGGGTCTTGCGTCATTGGATCGCGCGACAAAAGGTTTGCATGCCGGCCAACTCGCCCTGGTTGAGGTGTCGCACGCGGGCGTGGGCCGTCCGGCTCTTGCCTTGCGCGTGGTGGATGCGCTCGCGCTGGAGCAGGGGATTCCACTCCTGCTGGTGAGTCTCGAAATGATCACCCAACAGGTGCTCGTCCGCCTCGCATGTCTCCACTCCCGGATTGACCTGCTCCAGTTGTATCTGGGCAAAGGCTCGGAGACCGCCCAGGAAAAACTCAAAACAACACTTGCGGAAATCAGCCGCGCGCCGATGCAGATCTACGCCACGCCGCGGATGACGCTTGCCGAACTGCAGGTCGAGACGCAACGCTCGAAAGAACGGCGTCACATCCGCCTGCTCATCGTGGATGGATTTCACCTGTTGGTCCCCGATGTCCCGGCAACCGCCGGTGAGCCGCGAAAATGGCGGCCCGCGATCGCAAAGGGAATCCGTCAACTGGCGAAGGATTTAAAAATCCCCGCACTGGTTTTGCATCAGGTCACGGAAGAGGCATGGACGTCAAAGACATCTCCCGCCGCCAGGGAGTTGAAGGTGATCGAGAACGAAGCCGACATCGTCTGCCGTCTCGCGCCCCACGAAGCCTTCGAGGAGCAAAAAGGCCGGGCCATGCAATCGTTGATCACGGCTGGAATGGATGTGGTGAAAAATGACAACGGGAAATCGGGAAAGGTGCGGTTAAAATTCTTGCCGAGGTTTGCACAGTTCGAATAAACGGAGAATTTGAGCCACAGATTGACACGGAACCCGGGGCGGGAAGGCAAAAGGCAAAGGGCAAAAATCAAAAGGCAAAAGTTGAAGTGTTTGGGGACAAAAGGGATATCCGTGTTTCATCCGTGTCAATCCGTGGCCAAAATCTGGATTGGTTCTCAAATCCAGTTGACAAATCGGCAATGTGAACGAAACTTGTCCCAACGATATGCATCGTTCCATCCGACATGAGTGGTTGAAGGCTTGGATCGTCGTGATCCTGTTTGGATTGTCGTTGGGTTCCGTTCACGCCGGGATCAGGATCAATATCCGGTTGGGATCAGGCGGCTCTTGTCACGCGCCCTGGTACGCGCCATGCGGGCCGGTCTATTATTTTCCTGCCGTGGTGTACTCGGGGCCGATCGTTTACGGGTATCCTTACTCGCCGTATTATTATGGGCCGGCTTGCATTTCGGCGAGCACCTCCTCGGGCGAGCCCGGGCAATGGATTTCCATGGGTGAAAATTCCACATCCAGCCCCAGCACGATCCTGCAGCAGTTCGCGCAAAATAATCCGCAGTCCATCCAGCGCGAACATCCGGTCGCCGCAAAGGAATCAACGGCCGGCACCGAAGCGGCGACGGCGACGGTGGAAGACCCGACGGCATGGTATCGCGAAGTCGCGGAGGAATTTCGAACGGATGCCGAGCGTGGCGTATCGAGCGCCCAGTTCAACCTGGCTGCATTGTACGAATCCGGTCTTGGAGTGACGAAGGACGCGGTGGAAGCCTATCGTTGGTACAGTCTTGCAGGCGCGCAGGATCGCCGCGATCGCGTGGCGCACGGGATGACTGCCGAGCAGATCACCGACGCAAAGTCCCGCATCGCCGCCACTCTTGCCAGTAAAAGCATGGCGAAGAGGTGAAGGGTGATCGGTCAGTCCGGGCGTTCAGTTCCCAACTTTAGCCGCCCCGATTGTTATCGCTTTCAGTTAGAGCCACGAAAAATCTCTCACTTTTTTCAAAGGATTTGTCGTTTTGGGTTGTCATATCAGATAATGGGTACGACACAGCCAATGCATGGAAAAATGGGATTTGCCACGAAATGGGTTCTTTGGATTTGCATGACCACACCGATTTTTTGCTTATCGGTGTTCGGAGCAAACCCCGCAAAGCCTGGCGCGACCAAATTGGCGATCGTTGATGTCGGGCGCAAAGACAAGGTCTCAAAAGTCTTTCTGGATTTGCTCTTGGTTGCTTTCGGCAACAAGGAAGGTGTGAAGTTGCTGGAACGGCAAGAGATGGACAAATTGCTCCGCGAACATGAATTGGCCGTTTCACTTGGTGGAAAGGTTGATGCCAAGGAAGCTGTGCGCGTTGGCAGGCTGACGGCAAGCGATACAATCCTGATGTTGGACATGGCTGACGAATCGGGCAGCCAGGGCAGATTGCGATCCAGACTCGTTGACGCGCATCTCGGGCTGAAAATCTGGGATTCGTATTTAATTCTCGGGAGCGATGCCGCAGACCAACAGCATCAAGCTGAGGAGCTTGCCAGGAAGATTGCTTGGAAATTATCACACTTCCATCTCGGGAAGGCGGGAAGCATCCTGGTCAGCTTGGGGACCTTCCGAAGTGAGGAAATTACACATAGTTTGGATTCGTTGTCCTCAAGCTTGTCGGCAGGGATCGAACAACATCTGGGATTACTGCCGCATGTTGTCGTCTTGGAGCGGGAAAGCGTCAGGCCCTTGGTTGAAGAGCGAAACCTGACGGAGGGGTTGCCCGAAGCACTGCAGTCTTCCACGATCATTGTGGATGGTACGTATAAGCTGGACCGGGAAGGCGGCGCGGACTCGGTATTATTGTCCATCAGGTGCCGGCGCAACTCGAACACGATCATGCAGGAAACCATCAAGGGGTCATTAAAGGATCTTGAAGATTTGTACGGCCGCGCAGCAGGACTGATCTCTGCAGGGACAAAATTGAAAACTGTGAAAGGATTCATGGATCCCGCGGCGGAAGCAGCCTTGCAGCTTGCCGAAGGGAATCCCGAAGCGGCATACGCCTTGCAACCCAACGATACAATTTATGCCTTGCGGGTGTTCCAAACAATTTCCATCAACCTGAATGATCTGCCAAGCGCGGTTATCAATTCGGAACGTGCGGCTTCCTTGATTAGAATCCTTCTTGAAAGGCCCTCTCCAAAGCAGGTGGCCAATGCAGGCTACGCTTGGGGAAGTGAAACAGAGTGGGCGATCAACAACTTTTGGCATTACCATCTTCAAGGAAACTTTAGATCTAAGTCTTTCCGTCAAATAGCGCTTTCTCGCGATCCACGAACGAAGGGGGATTTTCAACGGCTCCACAAATCTCTCGCGTGGGCCTTTAAACTCTGTGGTGAATGTTTCAAGTCGAAAAATTCCAAAGCCTATCATTACTATCTCGGGAACGCAGGAGATTGGGTGGGCGAAATGTGCCTGTCGCCGGAAGAAGAGATTGAGATGTCCAGAAATATTTTGACCGAGACTGCAAGGCTATTCAAGGAAGACCCATCATTGTCCCACGTCTATTCGCATAGTCTCATCCCCGTTGAGACTTTCCAAGGCTTGGGATGGACACGCAGCGAGCAGACCGACCGACAATATGCCTCCTATCTGGAGGAAATGGCTCAAAACAAGGAACCGCTGGTTCGGGCAGGAGCAGAGATGGCGCTCGTATTTTTCCACGGAGACTATCGGGGCAGCGACCAGGGTGGTGCGTTGACGAAGAATCCCACGAAGGCGAAAGAGCACTTGTTCGGTCTCTCGCGAGTTTTAAGCCAGAACCTCATTGGAAAGTACGAGGAAACATCTCGTGGTTTTGACATCATTTCATGGATTGGCGGGTGGCCTCTTACCTGCGGCTGTGTATTTTCCAAAGATCCCGCCGAGGATCTTGCCATCAAAACGCGTTATACATCTGAACTTGCTGATGCGGCCCTTGCCGCTCCGAAGGCTCTCACTATCAGGGATTGGAACGGTGTCATTTCTTCCAATGCCTCCAATCTGGAACAGTCAGGGCAGCCAGAAAGGGCGGTGGATATCCTCATGAAGATTGGAAAGAGGGGGATGGCAGTGCCGATGGATCAAGTGAAAGTCATCAAGCAACACCATCCTGATATTTTCAGCGGCACAACCAATGCGATAAGCGTGCCATTTACTTTGAAGCACTGTTTTTCGCTTTCTCAATCAAAAAAACATGATGAGGATGGCAACGATGTTTCTGACGAGACGGGCCTCCGCAGAATTTTTGAAATTGGCCAAGGGTTCATCATTGTTTACGAAGATGACACCGGAGTGGGGCTGCTCGATCTGGATAAGGGATTTCACTGCACCGGTCGCAAACATGCTCAAGGAATTCCAAGACAAATTGACAATGGGACATCGCGCAAGATGCATCTGCTTGGACCATCTGTTGTCATGAACCATCAGGATGTCTTTGTGGGTCTATTCAACGCTGGCATTTTGGTTTTTCGAGAAGGAGAGAAGCCAAAACGCATGACCGAGACCACCGGTTTGCCAGGTGACAGCATCGAAGCGCTTGCAATTCTGAACGGCAATTTGTACGCAATCATTGGTTCTGGAGACCAGCAGAGTGGGCTGGTTGAGATCAACATTGAAAAGGGCAAATCCAGGATATTGTTCTCCACGCAGACAAAGAACCCAAGCGATGAACTTGATGGGCGTCCCATTCGTGGCGTTTTAGCCGACACGAAGAAGCAATGTTTATGGCTTCTGATGGGTGCAGGAAGGGGGTACCAACCTGGAATCTACGCGTATGATCCATCGAAGCGGTCATTTTCTAGAAAAAAGGATAAGTTATTGGATGAGCTCTTGCTCGACAACTGTGACAGCCAAGAGAGCTATTTAAAGCGCTCGTCGGGTCAAATGCTAATCCAAGACGTTGGGTGCTGTATCAGAACCGATGCCGACTGCAATGTGATTTCGTCCGCAGAATGCCGCAGACATGATATCCAGATGGTTGTAGTTGGTGAGCACGTGGTTTGTGCCGATACCGATCATATTCTTCCCTTCAAGCAGGGTGAGCAAAATTCCAAATTTCTGACATGGGACATGAACATCCGCAAGATGCTGGGGAACGAGAAAATTCAAGATTTATGTTCGACCCCCACCGGACTGCTGATTCTCACGGACAAAGGACTTTGGATGATGCCCGAGCTAAAAAGCGGAAGGAAATAGGTGGAGAATAGGTGTCGGTCCCATGGAAATTTGGATTTCCCTAGTGGGCAGGAAATGTTGGCGGGTCGGGAAAATTTCACATTGTCATGGACGCGTGGGTCTGGTTTTTGCTGGTTGCCAGCTTGAACCACCGAAATCAAACGGACTAAGGTAAATCATGCCTATCACTCTGGATGAAATCGTCGAGGAGACCCGTCAACTGCCGGCGGACATCGTGGTTGAGTTGGTGGACCGGATCGTGCTGGCTCGGCATGGGGGAATCGAACCCGGGATCGAATCCGCCTGGAAAACTGAGATTCAACGACGCATCGAGGAAATTAAAAGTGGCAAAGTCCGTGGCATTCCCCTCAAGGAATCCCTTGCTCGTGCCCGGAAAATCCTCAAGCGGTGAGGCCTGTTCTTCATCCGGAGGCTGACGACGAATTTGCGGAAGGGGTTCGCTATTACGCGGAAATCAATCCGGAACCTGGCGGGCGCTTCTACGACGAAATTGAGCGGTTGATCCGTGAAGCATGCGCTGATCCGCAACGCTTTCGCCCATTTGATCCGCCTGCTCGTCGGTACTTCAGCCGCTGGTTCCCGTAAGCGGTCATTTATCTTGAGGAACCCGATTACCTCTGGATCGTGGCCGTCATGCACATGAAGCGCAGACCTGGTTACTGGAAGCCGCGCCTGAGGTGATCGAATCCCGTTAAAGCGACACGGAGGCGTGGACGGAGCCACGCCCTCCAAATCAAGACTGTTTGACGGCTTTCTTTTGAAGCTGCATCATCTGGAGATGACTCGAAGAAATATTCGTGGTAAAGCGCGGGAACATGATGTGGAAACGGAGTGTGCCATCATTGGGGGCGGGCTGGCGGGGTGCACGGCGGCCTTGGAACTGGCGGCGGCGGGGCGGCGGGTGGATCTCTTTGTCAAAGGACGGCTTGCGCGCGAGAGCAACAGCTACTTGCTTGCGGGTGGACTGGCTGCTGTGCCTCTTCTCTCCGGCAAGCCGCTTACGGGGGATTCGTTTGCGCTGCATGTGAAGGAAACCCTCGCGGCGGGGAAGGGGTTGAATGACCCTCGCGTGGTGAAATTCTGCGTGGAACATTTTTTCCCGGATGTCATCCAGTGGCTGGCAAAGCAGGGGGTGAGTTTCGATGCCTCAAGACGCGGCTATCCTTTTGATCTCCATCGCGAGGGCGGACATTCGCGGAATCGGATTTTTCATGTCCAGGACACCACGGGGATGTCCATCATGGGCGCGCTGGTGAAGCGCGTAATGGAACATCCGCGCATACGGATCCATGAGGAGCATGTGGCGATTGACCTGATCACGCGCAACAAGTTGAAGCATTCGCGCGGGCAGGATTCGTGCCTCGGAGTTTATGTGTACGATATTGCATCGGACCGCGTGCGTACTGTGGCTTGTCGTGCGGTGTTTGTGGCCACGGGCGGATTGGGGAAGGTGTTCATGTACACGACGAATGCGGATGTGGCCACGGGCGACGGGTTTGCGATCTGTCATCGCGCCGGGCTTCCGCTGGCAAACATGGAGTTCGTTCAATTTCATCCGAGCGTATTTTACGACTCGACGACGGAGGTTGAGAACGAGCGCCGATTCCTTCTGACCGAGGCGCTGCGGGGCGCGGGGGCGATCCTGAAACTGCACAAGAACGATACCCGCGACTTCATGCTCGATTATGATTCACGGGGATCAAACTCGACGCGCGACGTGGTGACGCGCGCGCAGGACATCGAGATGCGCAAGCACGGCCTGAAGCATCTCTGGCTGGATTGCACGCGGATCGGTGCGGCAAAAATCCGGAGTGATTTTCGAAGCGCGTATGCGTATTGCCGGACGCATGGCGTGGACATGACGCGTGAACCTGTGCCGATCATTTACGCCGTGCACTATTCCAACGGGGGCGTCCTTGTGGGGGCCCACGGGGAGACGTCCATGCGCGGGTGTTACGTGCTGGGAGAGACGGCGTTCACCGGGCTGCACGGCGCGACGCGGCTGGCGAGCAATTCCGGTCCCGAGTGCGTGTTGTTTGGAAGACTTTCGGCGCGGCATTTTCTCGATCACTTTGCCCCGTCGGAACATCCAGCGCCCGTACCGTTCTGGAATGCGGGCTCGGCCCAGCCGCTGCGAGACAAGACGACGGTGGCGTATTACTGGGACGCGGTGCGGCGGACGATGACCCATCTGTGCGGCATTTCGCGCAACGAGGAGCGGCTGGTTGCCGCGCGCACGGTGCTGGAATCCGTGCGCAAGAACATCCACGATTTCTACTGGAACTACCGCGTGACGAAAGACTTTCTTGAAGTGCGGAATATTGCGGATGTGGCGATGCTGATTGTGCAGAGCGCGCTGGCGCGGAAGGAGAGCAGGGCCTGTCATTTTCGAGAGGACCATCCGCAAAATGATGACCGTCATTTCCGCAAGCTGACCGTGGTGCGCGGGGATGGGCTGGTTTGTTTCAGGAAGGTGTGAGTGGATACGGAGTGCCTCTCGCACCCGCGCTACGCCATAGGCTTTGGCGAGGCGAGAAGACGCCAAGCCGCAAAGTTTACCCGCCCCGGCGGGGCCCTTGGTCCCCGGGTTTCTCCGCAGATTGACGCAGAACAACGCAGATTTCTGAACGGGCATTCAACCGTGCCATTTTCAATCGCCAGCGCGGTGGCGATTGAAAATGGCACGGTTGGGATCAAGGGGTAGCCTTTGCGCCTTTGCGTCTTTGCGCGAGACTCAGGCTTCGGGTTGCACTAGGGGATCGCCGACAGCGTCGGCTCCTACATTCCGAGAACGCTGAGAATTTCTGCGGGGTGGGAGACGATATGATCGGGGTTGAGTTTTCGGATGGCGTCGGGGTGGCCGATGCCCCACAGGACGCCGCAGCTGGTCATGCCGGCGTTGCGTGCGCCTTCGATGTCGTTTGAGGCGTCGCCCACCACCAGGATGCGGCGGGAGGTGAGGTTCAATTGTTTCAGGGCAAGGAGGAATGGGGCCGGGTTGGGTTTGCGCTCGGAGATCGTGTCCCCGCCCACGACACTGGCGAAGTGGTTTCGCACGCTGAGTCCAGCGAGGATTTTTTCCGATGGGCTGACTGGTTTGTTGGTGACGACGGCCATGGGTATTTTCAGCGCGGTGAGTTGGATGAGCAAATCGGCGATGCCGGAGTAGAGAATGGTCTGGTCGAGACAATGCTCGATGTAGTGCGGGCGCCACAGGGAGATGGCTTGTTCGATGGTGGTGGGGTCTTTGGTTTCGAGGACGCGTTGGAAGAGACTGTGGATGCCGTCGCCCACGTAGGAGCGCACGGTGGGGACGGGCAGGGGGGATTTTCCCATGGTGGCGCGGACGTGGTTGGCGGACGCAGCGATGTCGGCCACCGAATCCACGAGCGTGCCGTCGAGGTCGAAGAAGATTGCATCGAATTTTGAGGGTTGCGTCGGCATCGATTGCATGAAGCCTCAAAATGGCGTCGAAGTCACAGAAAAATCACACAAGTAACGCGGAGCGCGGAACGTGGAACGCGGAGTTTGTTCGGAAAGACGTGGAAGAAAGATGGAGGTATGGCATGCTCCGGGGGGAGAAAAGACAATTTTATGCGCGAATGGAAAGATGAAAAGACCGGGCGGCTGGTGCGCCAGCTGACGGATCATCCGGGCGGGGTGGTCATCCACAAGTTCAAGAAACCAAAGCTTCTTCCCGACGGCTGGGTCATGGCTCATGCCGGGAAACCGGATCCTGGAATTCTGCTGTTGCATCCCGAGAGCGGCGGGGTGAAGCGGGTTTCGATCCAGGCGTCGCGCACCCTGCGCTTGAGGGAGTCGGATGGTCGGCTGTGGTATGTCTCGCCTGACTCGAAGACGATTTGGAGCGTTCAATTGCCGGATGGGAAGCCCGAGTGCGTGGGAAAAAATCCGGCACCGCCTGAGAGTGCCTGGTGGGACGTGAGCTGCGACGGGCGGACGATGGTCTTTGCGAGGAACGAGGATGACCAGTCCAACTATCCGCTGCCGATCGAGGGCGACCACAAACAGTTCTGGCATTATTTTTCGCGTCCGAGACGCGGGAGCATCTGGGCGTGCGACCTGGCGACGGGGAAGCTCACGAAGGTGGTGGAGACCGAGGGCGTTTGCCCGATCCACATCGAGCCATCGCGGGCGGACCCGACGCTCGTGAGATTTTGTCATGATGGATATGAAGCGCATTGCCAGAGGATCTGGACGGTGCGGACGGATGGCTCGGAGCTTCGGAAAATCCGTCCGCAGGAGAGGGGGGAGGACGTGGTGCATGAGTTTTGGTGGCCGGATGGGAAGGCGATCGGCTACAAGTACATGGATCGTCGGAAGGATGAGACATTGCATGAACGCCCGTGGTGCGAACTTTCGCCCATGCCGCTCAGGCTTGGAATTGCGGACCTCGAGGGCCGCGAATTTTACCTCTCGGACCCACTTAACTGTTATCACTCGCACGTTTATGTTTCGCAGGACACGAAGTGGCTGTGTGGCGAGGGGACGATCGACCCGAATTTTGTTTATGCAGCCCGGTTCTCAACCCGGGAAACGAAAGTTGATT
>JAHFSY010000030.1 GCA_023269615.1 Verrucomicrobiota bacterium | reverse complement strand
CACCCAGTCCTCCACACACGCGGGTAACAGCATCACTTGTTGATAATCCGATTCGATGATCTTTCGCATCCCTCATTAATCATTCCATACCCAATGATGTCCAGTTCTGAGACAGCCTCTCTGTCGTGTCCGTTGTTGCACCCATTCACCACATTTCTGTTCACTGCGAACCCGGATCGCGCGTCTTCTGGTCTCACTCGAAGCATCCGGTGACTGATCTCCATGCGTGACGTGGGTGGACACGACGGCCCGCGCTACGCCGTAGGCTTTCCGACTACGCCAGAGCGCTTCGTCGCGACGGCGAGCGGCGAGGCGAGAGCGTGTCCCTCCGTTTTTTGAGCTCAAAAAAACATGTCTTTTTCGGGTCTTTTTTGTGTTTTTCAACAGGATGTGGCTGCGAACCGGTTAACACCTACCGGTTGTGGTTGGTCAGGATGTCAAGCCCTACAAATTGCGTTTTTTGAGGAGGAAAAAGCGAAATAAAGGTTGTTGTTTTGAGTGGGTTCGCTTACAATTTTGGACTCCAAAAACACACTGATTTTCATGGCCGAAGCACTCGAAAAAATGGAAGAAAAAGAGATTGATTTGACAGCGCCGGTCGCGCGCGGCGCGGACGCTTACGACGCTTCGAAAATTGACAAACTGGAGGGGCTCGAGGCGGTCCGAAAGCGTCCCGGGATGTACATTGGCGACCCCGATGAGCGAGGGTTGCATCATTGCGTTTTTGAAGTGCTCGACAACTCGATTGACGAACACCTGGCCGGTCATTGCAAGCGCATCGAGGTGACGATTCATGTGGACGGTTCGATTTCGATCCGTGACGACGGCCGGGGCATTCCCGTGGACGAGCATCCGAAGTTCAAGATGCCCGCCGTTGAACTCGTACTGACGAATCTCCATGCGGGCGGAAAATTCGGCCAGGGCGCGTACAAGTATTCGGGCGGCCTGCATGGCGTCGGCGCGAAATGTGTGAATGCGCTCGCCGAGTGGTTCAGCGTGGAGGTGTCGCGCGACAGCAAGGTCTATCACATGGAGTTTGAGCGCGGAAAAACGACCAAGAAGCTGGATGTCATCGGCAAGTCGCGGCACACGGGCACGCTCATCACCTTCAAGCCCGACGCCGAAATTTTCACGATCACCACCGAATTCAAATTCGATCTGCTGGCGAACCGTCTGCGCGAGCTGGCGTTCTTGAATCCCGGCATCGAGATCATTCTCACGGACGAGCGGGGCGACAAGAACAAGAGCAGCGGCGAGTTGTTGAAGACGGAACGGTTTTTTTACCGGGACGGCATCGAGGAATTCGTCAGGCAGCTCGGCAAGAACAAGCAGGTGATCCACCCGAAGCCGATCATTCTCAGCAAGCAGAAGGACGAGGTCTATGTGGATTGCGTGATGCAATACAACGACAGTTACAACGACCAGATCCTTTGCTTTGCCAACTCGATTCCGAACCCGGATGGCGGCACGCATCTCACGGGCTGGCGCTCGGCGCTCACCCGCGCCATCAACCAGTATGCGAAGGCGAATGAATTGTTGAAGGAAAAAGATCCACCCATTTCAGGTGACGATGTGCGCGAAGGGCTTGTGTGCGTGCTCAGCGTGAAACTTCCGCATCCGCGCTTTGAGTCGCAGACGAAGGTCAAGCTGGTGAACACGGAAATTGACGGCTTGGTTTCCTCGGTGGTGTACGAGGGGCTGATGAGTTTTTTTGACGCGAACCCGCCGGTGGCGCGCAAGTGCATCGACAAGTCGCTCATGGCGGCCCGCGCGCGCGAGGCGGCGCGCAAGGCGCGCGAGACGGTCCGCAAGAGCGCGCTCACGGGCGGCGGGCTTCCCGGCAAGCTGGCGGACTGCTCCGACCGCGACCCGCAGAACACCGAGCTTTACATCGTCGAGGGCGATTCCGCAGGTGGCTCGGCGAAGCAGGGGCGCGACCGCAAGTTCCAGGCGATCCTCCCCATTCGAGGCAAGCTCATCAATGTGGAGAAGGCGCGGCTCGACAAGGTTTTGCAGAACACCGAAATCCGCACGATGATCACCGCCATCGGGACGGGGATCGGCGACGGCGAGGGTGAAGGCGCGTTCAATCTGGAAAAACTCCGTTACCACAAGATCATCATCATGACCGATGCCGATGTGGACGGCTCGCACATCCGCACGCTGCTCCTCACATTTTTCTACCGTCAGATGCCCCAGCTCATCAAGCGGGGCCATGTGTACATCGCGCAGCCGCCCCTTTACCAGGTGAAGCGCAAGAAGCGCGAGGAATACGTGGAGGACGACGTGCAGCTCAACAAGATCCTCATCAACCTGGGCATCGAGGATGTGAGGTTGAAAAATCTGGCGGACGGCAAGGAGCTTTCGCCCAAGCAGATGGGGGAAATTCTCGAGCTGCTGGAGTCGCTCGACAAATACATCCGAGCCATCCAGCGTCATGGCGGCGATTTCGAGTCCTACCTCAACGCGCGCAACAAGAAGTCCGGCGACCTGCCGCGTCATTTGGTGAAGGTTCGCGAGGGAAACAACGAGAGTGTTCACTATTTTCACACCGATGACGAACTCGGGAAATTCGCGAAGGCCAATGCCGACTTGGGGCTGTTCGATGATGAGGAGGAGGATGGGAAGAAAGCTGAAAATGTGGATAAACCGGAGCCGGCCAAAAATGGCGTCTCGCGCCGCTGCCACCACGTGGAACTTCACGAGAGCAAGGCGGTGGGGGATCTCCTCGGCAAATTATCGCGCAAAGGTTTCGAGATGGAGCATTACATCGCGCAGGACAAGCCGCTCTTTGAATTGATCGAGGGCGAGGGCGAACTGGCGAAGGTGAAGCCGATTTTTTCGATTCCTGAAATCCTGGTGAGCGTGAAGGAGTTCGGGCGTCGCGGCATCCAGATCAAGCGGTTCAAGGGCTTGGGCGAAATGAACGCCAAGGAACTCTTTGGCACCACCATGGACCCCGCCAACCGCAAGTTGCTGCGCATTGATCTCACCGACGCCGTGGAAGCCGAGGAGATGTTCACCACGCTGATGGGCGACGAGGTGGAGCCGCGCCGCCGTTTCATCGAGGACAACGCGCTCAATGTGCGCAACCTCGACGTTTGAGCGTGAAGACCGCCGCACGAACTGTAGACGGGGTCGCTGACCCCGTCGGGCAAGCAGGGCCGCTTGCCCTACATTTCAGAACTGAATGATAATCCGTTATGGCTGACAACAAAGACGACGAGAAGAAACCTGCGCCCGAGAATCCGGAGACGCCCACGCCGGGCAATTCGCTCTACGCGCAGAACGAACGCGTCGGCAAGATCAACGTGGCCGAGGAGATCAAGGGGTCGTTCCTCGATTACTCGATGTCGGTCATCATTTCCCGCGCGCTGCCGGATGTGCGGGACGGCCTGAAACCTTCGCAGCGCCGCATCCTCTACGCGATGCACGACCTTTCACTTTTCCCCAATAGGCAGCATCGTAAGTGCGCGAAGATTTGCGGCGACACTTCGGGTAATTACCATCCGCATGGCGAAGCGGTGATTTATCCGACCCTCGTCCACATGGCCCAGCCTTGGGCGATGCGCGAGATGCTCGTGGATGGACAGGGCAACTTCGGTTCGGTCGACGGCGACCCGCCGGCCGCCATGCGTTACACCGAGGCGCGCATGACGCATCTCGGCGCGATCCTCATGGAGGACATGGACCAGGACACGGTCAATTTCGTCCCCAACTACGACGAGACGCGCACCGAGCCTGTGGTGTTTCCTGCGGCCTTCCCGAATCTGCTCGTCAACGGCGGCACCGGCATCGCCGTCGGCATGGCCACGAACATTCCTCCCCACAACCTGGGCGAGGTGATTGATGGCATTTGCGCACAGATTGATGACCCGAACATTTCGCTCGCCAAGCTGATGAAGCTCATCAAGGGGCCCGATTTTCCGACGGGTTGCATGTTGTGCGGACTCGACCCGATCAAGCAGTATTTTGAAACGGGACGCGGCAGCGTGAAGGTTCGCGGGCGCGTCGGCGTGGAGCAGCTCAAGGGCGCGAGAGAGCAGATCGTCGTGACGGAAATCCCCTACAACGTCAACCGCGCGACGCTCGTGGAAAAAATCGCCGAGCTGGTGAATGAAAAGATCATCACCGACATCACGGCGGTGCGCGATGAGTCGGATGAAAACACGCGCGTGGTGATCGAACTTAAACGCGACACGATCGCGAAAGTGGTGATCAACAACCTGTACAAGCACACGCAGCTTGAGACGAGTTTTGCGATCAACATGCTGGCGATTGATCGCGGACGCCCGAAGACGCTTCCGCTCAAGGATCTCATCAACTGCTACATCGAGCACCGCCGCGAAGTCGTGCTCCGCCGCACGCGTTTCCAGTTGAAGAAGGCCGAGGAGCGCGCGGAAATCCTCGAGGGTTATTTGATCGCGCTCGCAAATCTGGATGAATTCATCCGAATCATCCGCGAGTCAGCCACCCGTGAGGAGGCCCGGATCAAGCTTCTCGCATTCGAGTTTCTTCAAAAGCAGGTTGAGAAGATTGGCATCCTGATCCGCAGTGACGCGCGCCTTGTGAGCGGCCGCTACGCGTTCAGCGAGCGGCAGGCCGACGCCATTCTCGAATTGCGCCTCTACCAGCTCACCGGTCTGGAGCGCGGCAAGATTGAGAAGGAATACAACGAGTTGCTCGAGAAGATTGACGATCTCATGGACATTCTCGCCAAGGAGGATCGCGTTCTCACCATCATCAAGGAGGAATTGAAGGCGGTGAAGGAAAAGTACGCCACGCCGCGCAAGACCGACCTCGTGCCCGACGAGGGCGAGATCGCCATCGAGGATCTCATTGCCAACGAGGGCGTGATCATCACCATCACCCACGCCGGCCTCATCAAGCGCACGAACGTCAGCTCCTACCGCGCTCAGAAACGCGGCGGCAAAGGCGTCATTGGCATGGTGACGCGCGAGGGCGAGACGAATGTGGACGCCGATTTCATCGAGCATCTGTTCACGGCATCCACGCACGATTACCTCATGTTCTTCACCAACAAGGGGCGGGTCTATGTGGAACGCGTGCACGAAATCCCCGACATGGGCCGCGCCGCCAAGGGGCGGAGCATCGCCAACCTGCTCGAGATGAAGCCCGATGAGATGATCGCTGCGCTCATCTGCATCACGGCCGGCAAGGGCGCCGACGGACAGGAGCAGACGTGGGTTGAGAACCAGTTCCTGCTCATGGCCACGAAGATCGGAACGGTCAAGAAGACCGCGCTCAGCGAATTTGCCAACATCCGCAAGGGCGGCATCATCGGAATCAACATCGAGCAGAACGACATCCTCATTGACGTGAAACTCACACGCGGCAACGACGAGGCGGTGTTGATCACGAAGGAAGGCCAGAGCATCCGTTTCCACGAGGAAGACACGCGTCCGATGGGCCGTGCCACGTATGGCGTTCGCGGCATCACGCTGGAAGGCAAGGACGAGGTGGTCGCGTTGGCCATCGTGGATCCGAAAGCCACGCTGCTCGTCGCGGGCGACAACGCCGTGGGCAAGCGCACCGCGTTCGAGGAATATCGGAAACAATCACGCGGCGGCAAGGGCATCATCACGATGAAGACCACCGATAAAACCGGCGGTGTGGTGGGTGCTCTCACAGTGACCGATTCTGACGAGATCATGCTCATCACAGCGAAGGGCCAGATGGTGCGCACCGCCGTGAAAGACATCCGCGAAGCGGGCCGCAACACCCAAGGCGTCCGCCTCATGAACCTGGATGAAGGCGACAGCCTGCAAGCGATCGCAAAAGTCATCAGCGAGCAGCAGGAAGACGTGCCCGAAGCCCCCGCCGCAACGTAACCGCCTTCGCCAATAAAACGGAGGGACGCGCTGCCTCCTACGCCGAAGCACTGGCTGCGAAGGCCGAGCCGTCGTGTCCACGGGAGAGTGATGTGACCGCGGACCATGGTCGAACGGGATGAAGTTTCGTCAACGATCAAGGTTGTGCCTCGAATTAATCCTTGCAAATCGGGAATCTGACTCCATAATTGCAAGGATGATTTCTCGCGCCCTGCAGGGGGAAATTCTCCACAACTTGAAACAGTTTCCCGTCGTGGCCCTGCTGGGGCCGCGTCAGGTTGGGAAGACCACGCTGGCGCTGGGGATTTCGCGGGGGGCGCGCAAGCCGTCGGTGTACCTTGATCTGGAGCGGCCATCCGACCGGGCGCGTCTTTCCGAGCCCGAGCTCTACCTGCGCTCCCAGGCTGGACGCCTGGTGATCCTCGATGAAATCCAGCGTGTTCCGGAGCTCTTTCCGCTGCTGCGCAGCCTCGTGGATGAGCGGAAACGGGGCGGCGAACGGGGCGGCCATTTCCTCATCCTCGGCTCCGCCTCGCCCGAGCTGCTCCGTCAATCCTCTGAATCGCTGGCGGGGCGGATCGCCAGCCTTGAGTTGAGGCCTTTCTCGCTATTTGAAGTCGCTGGACGCGCGCCCGCGGTGCGTCGTGACCGCCTGTGGCTGCGGGGAGGATTTCCGGACAGCTTCCTCGCACCGGACGACATGGCGAGCTGGCAATGGCGGGACCAGTTCATCTCCACCTGCCTGGAGCGCGACATCCCGCAGCTCGCCCCGCGCATCCCGTCGGAACAACTCCGCCGCTTCTGGACCATGCTCTGCCACCAGCAAGGGGCGCTGCTCAATGCCGCTTCGCTGGCCTCGGGTCTTGGCCTCACGGGCAAAACGGTTTCCACGTACGTGGATCTATTCACGGGCTTGTTTCTCGTGCGCCAGCTCCGACCGTGGTTTCGCAACATCGGCAAGCGCCTCGTCAAGGCACCCAAGATTTATGTGCGAGATTCCGGCCTGCTGCACGGCCTGCTCCACATCCGGGACCTGGATACGCTGTTGGGGCATCCGCAATGCGGTCCTTCGTGGGAGGGTTTCGTCCTGGAAAACCTGCTTTCGGTGATGCCGCCCGGATGGCAGCCGTGGCATTTTCGGACGGCGGCCGGCGCGGAGATTGATCTGATTCTTGAAAATCCGCCGGAGAAACCGATCGCGATTGAGATCAAGCGTACCATCCAGCCATCCATTTCAAAGGGATTCCATCTCGGCTGCGCTGACATTGGAGCCGGCGAGCGCTACTATGTGATGCCGGAGGGAACAGCCTTCGCGCTCGACGCGACAACCACCGCGATCTCGCTGATGGAACTCATGAAGCGCCTTCAGGCGAAAGGATGATGCATAAACAAAGACGATCTTCGCGGCAACGGCCGTCCAGTTTGCTTCCCACGGTGCCTTTCAAGAGCCACGGAAGGGTGTGGTACAAATTCGGAGGCAATAGCCGTTTCAATCCACCGGCGGATTTTTCTTCGGAACAAAATCAGCAACCCGTTTTTTTGCTTCGGCAAGTTGCCCGGGCGTCATCATGGGCGCAATTCTCTCGAGAACCTGAAAGGAGCCTTTCTTGTAGATCTCTTGTTCCTTACCCTTCGCATTCGCAGCATAGAGACTCCACCACGTGTACACCTCGACAAAATCATAAGGTACCCCTCCACTACTGTTTCCGTGGAGATACTCTTGTCCAAGGAAGTATTGTGCAAAAACATGCCCTTGTTCAGCGGCCCTTCGCCACCACTTGATCGATTCCAAAATCTCCCATCGTGTGGGCGGGGAGGCCCCTTTGCCAGTGTGGTTTTTTAAGATGCATCCAACGGTGAACTGGGCTTCAGCATCTCCCTGTTCCGCGCGTGGACGATACCGGCTGAGAAGTTCCTCAACCTCTTTACGTTCGGTCACTTCAGCCTTGTGATACCATCTGGCTGCTTCTGTTTGATCCTTTGCCACACCCTTGCCTCCAGATCCATATATTGAGCCAAGCCAGCCTTGGGCATCCACATCGCCTTGCTCGGCAGCCTTGCGATACCACTTGACTGCCTCCGCGTCATCCTTCGGCACACCCCGGCCCTGGGCATACATCCATCCAAGGTTGGTTTGCGCATCGGAATCATTCTGGACCGCGGCCTTTCGATACCATTTAACCGCTTCGGCGTCATTCCGGATGACTCCCCGGGCCTCCGCATACATTGCTCCCAGGCTGCATTGTGCCGGGGCAAAGTCCTGCATGGCAGCCTTGCGGAACCACTTCACCGCCTCGGCTTCATCCTTCGTGGCCCCCCGGCCTCGTTGATATATCTGACCAAGTTTAAATTGCCCTGCGGCGTCGCCATGTCTGGCCGCCGTTCGATACCATCTGGCTGCTTCAACAGTGTCCCGGGCGACGACCTGACCTGCTGCATACATCTCACCAAGATTCGTTTGAGCATCAACATCACCGTGTTCCGCTTTGGCCTTCAGTTCGCCGAAGTTTGAATGGGTGATCGTTTCGCAGCCAACCAAAGCCGCCCCGACCAGGGCAAAAAACAGGAGAAAATTCGATCTACCCATGCCCACGAACATCATCTGCCCAACGTTCATCATCTTGAGACTCGCCGCTTGGCTTTGGCTGGCATCTTGGCAACTTCACGGAGTTCATTCTTCAAATCCACCGACGGTTCCCCATAGCCCTTGCGCCGGTGTTCGAGCGCCGGGGCGACGATTTCCTTGCGCGGGTTGATGTCGCGTTTGAAAATGTGGCGCCAGAGGATTCGGGTGGTCGTGATCATGTCGGACCCCTTCTCCTCGTCAAAGCCGGGGCGGAACAAATCCACGGCGTCCTGCAACTCAGAGATCAATTCGGCCTCGGTGGGGTGGCCGGTCTTTTCGATGACCACTTCAAAAGCGCGAAGGTCCTTGGGATCCACGCGGTGCATCTTCGCAATCAGGATGTCAATGGGGTGGGGGAATCGAAGTGTGCATCGGTCTCGGGAGAAAATGTACGCGCGGGCCAGCCACTTGGGGCTCGTTCGAAAATTCAGTTCGTCGCAGACCTGGATGTAAACCGGGCTTTGATCCCTGCCGAGGTGATTCTTTTCGACGATCGCCTTGAGATCCTCGTTGCAGAACACATCCACATCCGCGCTTGAAAGATCGCCGTCCACTCCCATCTGGAGGGGGGCGGATTCGAATAGGGTGATGACCGGTTTCCAATTGGACGGCAGCGCCTGGATCAGTTGCTCGAGAACTCTTCCAGCCGGCGTGTTCCAGTCAAGAACGGGTTGCCAGCTTGCGTTGAGTTTGAGCATATCGGGCGTTGAGGTGGGCGATGCCCTGGTCGATCAGGACGTTGGTGACACCTGAATCGCTGGCCAGGAGCGAAGCCATGGCGCGATCCCTTGCCGTGGTGAAACCCCTGCGATGGCGGAGTAAAATTCGCGCCGCAATCCTGGATTTGCGCCAAAACGGACAGCCTCGTCCTTGCTTGGTTGGCGAGGACAAGAGCTGCTTGTACTTGACGGTCAGTGGTGTCGTTTTACGCACAGAGGAACTTTAATCCTCATTCGTGCAATGGTCAAGGAGGTGGATTTCTTGATCTTGATTTTTGGTGGCGCCCCCCGAAACATTCGCCGCTGGTTCCATCCATTGCTTGACTTCGCGACCCCCTGTTACGCTTTCCAGTTGACTTCCGGGCGGATTACCATCGAATCCCCAAATTCATGACCCAACCTGTCGCCGTTGACTCGAAAACCTTCTCCCTGTTGCAGCTTTCCAATGCCGAGCCGAGGGAGGATGCGCGCATTGCCATGGTGAGTCTTCCGGTTCCGATGAACACGCGCCTGCCGACAGGCCTTGCCGGCGTGGCGACCCAGAGCGTGGATATCGGGTGGTGGCCCGATTCACGAAGCGGCGGCAAGCGCGTCCCGCGTCGTCGTCTCCTCTTCGCGCTTGGCAAAGGGCCGTTGCAATCCACGTATCGCCTGGGCAAATCGCCATCCTACACCGGGCCGAACTCACGCGTGTCGGTGAGCATTCCCATTGTTCACAAGGATCATGGCATGATGCCGCATGAAGTGGGTGAACTGCGGTTCGCCGCGGGAAAAAAAAGTTTCGGCCTGCGCATGGGCGTCCGCTGGCGCGACGAGATTCACTGGTGGGAATGGCTGCGCATGGAGACGCTCTGGTCGGGGCCGCTCGTGACGGCTTACCGCATCGGAGGATGCATCGAGATCGTTCCGCTGACGTTCGATGACATCGTCAAGAAGGATGAGAAAACCCCCGGCGCTGCGATCATCAAGAGCAACTGGCTGCACCGCCAGGACTGGCTCCTCGGCGAAGTGTTTGTGCTTTGCTTTGCGAACGGCGTGGTCCAGTTGACCTGCCGCCACGTGAACAATCATCGCTTTGACGAGGGTCGTGAACAGCAAGAGACCGTCCCCCTGATCGGGTTGTCGGTGAAGGACGCGGGTGCCGTGGATCACAGCCTGGATGGCACCGTGTCGCGTTTTGCCCTGGGTGGAATCAGCCTGGACCTTGGGGACGCAATGCCGTTCGTCAGCAAGGAGCATCCCGGGTTTTTGAGGAAGGAAGGGGATCACCCTTCCCAGGGTGATTCTTCCCACAACATGATCATCTACCAGCCTTACGAGGGGGTGGAGATCGCGGGGGGACACACCAATCGGGAACGCGACGATGGGTTTCTCGTTCGCGCGTCGGAAAAAAAAGTTCCCAAAGGCGTGGCGCGCACGGTCCGCTTTTCAGCCAGTCTCAGCGAGGTGTCGCCGGCGATCTCCCAGCTGGTCGTGCCCGATTGGTGGTACGGAGCCAGCGGAGACCTCTGGCCCGATCATGTTCTGCCGGTCCATGACGCTTGGGACAAGCGTGTGGACGCGACGTACCACGCGAATGCAAAAGATCATGGTGGGCGTTTTGATGACAACGTGATGGCGCACACATGGGAGGGTGAGAGTCCCTATGCGCAGATGCTCTATTTTTATCGGGGTGGAAATCTGGCGCATCGGCGGGCCGCATTGCGCGACGCCTATCACATGGCGGACATCGCGTTCGATCATTCCACCGAGACGATCCGCATGACGGAATATCCCCTGGATGGCTCGATTGCGCCCCCGCTTTTTCGGACGGTGGGCATGCTGTTTGGCTACCTGGAGACGGGCGATCCCTATTTGTTGGAGTGCGCCGAGTCGGCGTCATCGCACTGGTACTGGATGGACCGCCACATGTGGCCGCGGTATGCGTATGGGCGGGACGGCGCGAGCATTCGCGGGCTGGTGTTTTTGTGGGATTATCTGGGCAAGGAAGATTACCGCGCGATGGCGCGCGATTGCATGGGGCGGCTCATCCAATGCCAGCAGGCTGACGGGTCATACCGCGACCAGGGGAGCGGCACCGGGATTCACGGGGGCAGCCACATGCCGGTGAAAGTGTGGATGGCCAACCTCGCCAACGATTCGATCATTGATTATCTCGAGCGTGTCCCCGGCGATCCAGAACTGGAGCGGGCGTTTATGAAATACATTGGTTTTGTGATGAGCGAGGCGATCTTTGAGAACGGGGGGGTGCGTTGGCCGTACCAGTCGTTTTTTGGAACCACCCGCCAGGATCCGTGGCGTGCGTTTCGTGAACCCGAGGGCAAGGGCATACTTCCGGACAAGATTCCCTTTGCGCATGGCCACAAGGCCCGATCCCTTAACTTTGCAACGCGCCGCTCGGGGCAGGCCCGCTACTTCGATGCGTGGATCATGTTCTATAACGCTTATTGGGCCAAATCCGATCCGGCTGCAGGAGACTATCATGTGTTTAGCAAAACCCTTCAGCACCTGCCTTACGCGCAGGCGCATTCATGGAACGCACGTTGGCGGAAGGGCGGGCTTGAAATCGCGCCCGTGGCCTCCAATGAACGCCGCGAATTGGAGGGAACCATCTCCACGCCGCTGGGTCCCGTGACCCTCCGCGCCCGTATCGACAAGGGGAAACGCGCCTGGAAGATCATCGAACAACAGGGCAACCCAAAAATCCGGGTCACCCTGGTGTGAACATCCCCCTTCCCGTTGAAACGCCTTCTGCCATTCAGGCTGTTGACGGTTGTCGCATGGACATTCGCCGTGTCGTTCAACGGCCTGGCGGAATCACTTGTGACGGTTGACAGTTCGAACCCGGAGATTCTCCGCGTCAAGGTTTCACCGGTCAGGACATCGACCATTGGGTTGCTGGAGGTGATTGACGCCAAAACCGGAGACTGTTTGAAAACCCTGCATGCCGGGACATTTTCGCCGAGGCAGATTTTTTCAATCAAGCGAGACGCGAAACTTTCTCCGGGAAAATACCGAATCCGCTTTCGCGAGGGCATTTCGCTCGCGTTTGACGGAAGCCTGGTCCCATCCGGAAATCGAAAGTGGACCAATCCGACCGACCTGGTGGTCACGGACAAGTCCATGTACGTCCTGGATTCGGGTAAGGCTCCACCGGAGGGGCCTCCACCGGAAAAAACGCCTGTTGGCCTCGAGGGGCGGCCTTACCTTTACAAGTTTCATCGGGACAAAACGCCGGATGTTTCCTTCGGGGACCAGGGCCGCGTCGGGCCGCTGCTCGGGCCGTCGTGGGACAAGCTGGCTGCATGGTGTTATAACAGGATCCGTTCGATCGCGGTGGATTCCGATGAAAGAGTTTACCTCAGTTCGATTTATCATGAGGTTCTGATCTACGATGCGAAGGGGCAAAAGCTGAAGCAGGTGATTGGAGGATGGGACAACAATCCATTCGGCACCCAGTGCACCACATGGGTGAACTCCATCGCCATGGGCCCGCAGAATCGCATCTATCTTCCAAGCAGCTACAAGGTTCTCCGGGTGTACGATCGGACGAAGGAAGCTTTCAAGGGCGTCATGTATTCCACCACGATGCCGAATCCCATCGGGTTTGAGCGCGTCATCGCCTCGGACATGGCGGGCTCGCTTTACATCATCTGCGAGACGGGCCGCCTCCAGAAATTCGTGGATACCGGCTCAAGTGTCACGGCGGGTTATTTATCGGATTCCGATGTCAGCCTGGTGAATGCCACTGGGCCTTCCGCATCCGGCGACCTGATCTGGGTGGCGGCCCACGGTGGGGCGCCGCTGTGGGACTACGACGCGGGGGAGGTCGCGATGTTTTGGGACACCGGCGAGGAAATTCATCTGGTGGATCGTTATGGGTCGCCGGGAACCGCGGTGGACAAATTACAATTCATGAACCCATCCTCGGTTGTCCAATCACCGGACCATCTCGAATTGTGGGTGGTGGAAGATGGGATGATCAACGAGGAGGGGCCGCCGGGAAACGCGAGGATCCGAAAATTCAAGATCACATCCGCCCACAGCGAGGAAGTCGCCGTGGAAATTCATTGAACAATGCCCCCGATCAGCGAGGGCATGATTTGAGGAGGCGCTCGGCTTCGTTCACTTCATGATGGGAGGCATGTCGGCGTTGATAGCGGCGCTTTACCGCATCGCGGAGCATCTCAAGTTCCTCACGGGTGGGAGCACGCTTGTACTCCCACTGCTCCTGGGTGCACTCGCGGAATTGGAGCTTGAACTTGCCCCCAAAAAAGCTCGCCCGCACCTCGTAGGCGGTGCTGTCGGCGCGCTTGATTTTCCATTCAATATTTCTTCGCATAAAAAAGACTTGGAGATGATGCGGATGATGGTGGCGGGAGAGGTGTATCCCTCTTCACGGTTTCAGTGCGCTGCCCAGGATCGCAAACTGTTTGTCTTTGAGTCGGATGACAAAGAGACGCTCGGGCAGGTAGCCGACCGGGGCTTTTTTGGGAACCCGCACGCCGGGCAGGGTCTGGTCCGCGGAGAGGAACGCAAGGAGGGTTCCATCGGAGCTGAGTGCGATGCGGGAGAATTTCTCGTCGATTCCGCTGCCAGCGTAGTGCGACGTACCTGCCAGCGGATTGGTCAGTTCATGCGTCGCCACGTTGTAAAGGAAAACACCCCCGCGCTTGTCTGGGAGAAGATTGTTGGAACTGGACACAAATGCCACCGTGTTGCCGTCCGCGCTGATGAAAGGGTTCCGACTCTGGCCATTGCCGGGAGCACCCGACGCGGTTGCGCTCAGGAGTGTCACCGACCCGTTCGCATCGTCGTAGAGGTAGAGCTGGTCCTGGCCACCTGCGCGGGCCTGAAACACGATGCGCGAGCCATCGCCGGAGATGGCCAGGCGGCCCGGAGTGACATGGTCGAGTTCCGCTCCCTCCGGAATCGGGAGCCGTTTCGGAGGACTCCCGTCCAGGGCCAGGCGATATGCCCCGCCTTCACCCTCCGCATCTTTTGCGAAGACACTCGGCCACCCATGGATGGCGATGACATTGCCGTCGCGGGATAACACGAACGGTTCGAGAACCCCCAGTTTGCGGGAAAAGGCGCGGCACGCTTTCGTGTTTCGATCCAGTAATACCAGCTCGTCTCCCGCTTCACCGCCGCTCTGGTAGACTTCGTTTTCGCGAGGTGGAAAACGGATCATGGCGGCGATTCGCCTCCCGTTCGCCGAGAGCACGGGGTTGCGGAAGAACCTTTCATCCCCCTCCTTCGGCAGGAGCGCATCCCCTTCGACAGTCCATGACTCGAGCGACGCGAGCGACACGGGGGCGGCTGCGGCCGGATCACGAACCTGGACCGCCCCCACGTAGGCATCCTTGGGCCCCGTGCCCTTGAGTCCCATGAAGCGGCGTTCGAAAGCGATCGTGCCGCTGCCGGTCGCAGCGCTCGATTCGCGACATTCCCAGTCGCCATCCACCCCTTCGCCCATGCTCTGGCACCGCACGCTGCCATCCTTCAAATCCCAGATGTAAACATCCGAAAGCTGGTCGGTGTCGGCGGGATCATACCCGTTGCTGTCACATTCAAAAACGACGCGGGAATCGTCCAGGATCACCGGGTTGCGTATGCCACGTCCCGATAGGAGCGAGTGAAAAATATCCTGGACGGCCTTGGGTTGTCGGCCCACTTCCGCATTGACGGCCTCGACCTGCTTGCGGGCGATCTCGTTGATTTTGTTGTAGAGATCGGGATTGGCGTCGCGCCCCATCAGCATCTGGAGATCAACGACCATTCCAAGTTGTTTGGCGCTTTCGGCGGCGTTGGCGGGAAGCGAGGCGATGTCTTGCGGCGAAAGCTTCACGTCATGCGCCTTGTCCAGCCTGTCATACAACTCGAGAGCTTTCATCTCGTTGGGATCCTCCCCGGGTTGAGCCGTTGTGGACGTTTCAATATTCGGCTTGGGTGGCGAAGCGGACGGTGTTGGGCGGGTGATTTTGCCGCAGCCAACCATGAGGCCAAAACCCAGCAGCGCAATTGCGAACCCATGACGCATCTGTTGTGTCTATTGCGAAAATGTCAAAAAATCAAGCCAGCATGACAAAGGGGCTGTCACGGCTGGCTCAACTTCGACCATTGGAGAAATGCTCTTTCAACATCGTCATGAGAGTGGTTCTTCCTCGATTTGACTTCAGATAGAGTTCTCTTCGTTTAGCGTCAGCTTTTGATCGATAAGCTTCGTAGTGGATTAATTCCAAGGGCACATAAGGCTTCGTGGATTGGACTTTTCTATCATTGTGGCATGTAACGCGGGATTTCAGATCTTCCGAGTATCCGATGTAGATGAAATTCTTCTGAGGGTTGTGGAGGACGTAGACGTAGTAGAATTGCATAATTAGTGCGTTGTCATTTTAATCGGCTGGGCGGGTACAATTCTGCACCCGCCTCAGGCACAAGTCTGCGTCTGTCTTTTGGCAAAGCCAGGCGCAGACTTGTGCCTGGCTGCCTCACAAGGATTCGAACCTTGACAAAGTGCTCCAGAGGCACTTGTGCTACCGTTACACCATGAGGCAGTTTTAGGGGAGGCGCATTATGCCGCGGACGGGAGGGCAGGCAAGCAAAACTGGCGTTTCCAGATCCATTTGAAAACTAAAAAGAAAACTTTTCGGTCGGCGCTTCGGAAGGAGCGGCCTTTGCAAATTGCCGGGGTGATCAACGCGTATGCGGCCATCCTTGCCGAGAGGTCGGGCTTCCGGGCGCTTTACCTGTCCGGTGCCGGTGTGGCCAACGCATCTCATGGGTTGCCCGATCTTGGGATCACCACCTTGCAGGATGTCGTGGAGGATGCGCGGCGCATCACGCGCGCGACGTCGCTGCCGCTGCTTGTGGACGTGGACACGGGGTGGGGCAATGTCCCTCTCGCGGTGAGGGAAATCATCCGCGCGGGAGCGGCCGGCATTCACATCGAGGACCAGGTTGAATCCAAGCGCTGCGGGCATCGCCCGAATAAAAAAATCGTCAGCACGGAGGAAATGGTGGGTCGCATCCGCGCCGCGGTTGGGGCGCGGACGGATCCGGATTTCGTCATCATGGCGAGAACGGACGCCGTGGCGGTGGAGGGGATGGAAGGGGCGATCCGCCGGTCGTGCCGGTACGTGGAGGCGGGGGCCGACATGATTTTTGCGGAGGCGCTGGGCGACCTCGGATCGTATCGCAGGTTTGCGAAGGCGGTTCGCGTGCCGATCCTGGCGAACATCACCGAATTTGGGAAGACCCCGCTTTACTCGGTGAAACAATTAAAGTCGGGAGGCGTGGGCCTGGTGCTTTATCCGTTGTCCGCATTCCGGGCGATGAGCGCCGCGGCATTGGAGGTGTATCGCGCGATCCGTCAGGATGGTACCCAGCGGCGCGTGCTGCGGCGGATGCAGACGCGGGCTGAGCTGTACGAGTGCCTGGGTTATTACAAACAGGAGCGGAAGCTCGACGAGCTGCTTGCGAAAAGGAAAAAATCATGAGCTCTCACGTCAGCAACGTTCGACCCGACCCCGATCCTCTGCTGGTCGAGATTGCGGATTACGTCCTGAATCATCGTATTGAGGACGATGAGGCTTACGAAACTGCGCGCTGCTGCCTGATGGACACGCTGGGGTGCGGCATCCTGGCATTGCGTTATCCCGAATGCGTGAAGCTGCTTGGGCCGGTGATTCCCGGCACCGTGGTTCCCAACGGATGCCGGGTGCCCGGCACGGCGCATGAACTCGATCCTGTGATGGGGGCGTTCAACATCGGTTGCATGATCCGCTGGCTCGATTACAACGACACCTGGCTTGCCGCCGAATGGGGGCACCCTTCCGACAATCTCGGCGGAATTCTCACCGTGGCCGATCACCTCAGCCGCACCGGGAAATCCATCACGATGCGCGACGTCCTCACCGCGATGATCAAGGCGCATGAAATCCAGGGAGTGATCGCGCTGGAAAACAGTTTCAATCGCGTGGGGCTCGATCATGTGTTGCTGGTGCGCATCGCCACGACGGCGGTGGTTGCCGGGCTTCTCGGCGGAACGCGGGAGCAGATCATCAACGCTGTCTCCAATGCCTGGGCGGATGGCGGGGCGTTGCGTGTGTATCGTCACGCCCCCAACACCGGCTCGCGGAAGTCATGGGCGGCCGGCGACGCCACGAGCCGGGGCGTGCGCCTGGCCATGATGGCGTTGCAGGGAGAGATGGGCTACCCGTCAGCTCTTTCCGCGCGCACGTGGGGTTTTTCCGATGTGTTGTTTCGCGGCCAGCCTGTGCGTCTTGCCCGGCCCTTGGATTGTTACGTGATGAAGCACGTGCTTTTTAAAATTCGCTTCCCCGCCGAATTTCACGCGCAGACGGCCATCGAGGCCGCGTTGCAACTTCACCCGGTTCTCAAAAATCGGTTGTCTGAAATTGAGCGCGTGGAGCTGACCACCCATGAATCGGCCATCCGCATCATTGACAAGTCCGGCCCGCTCCATAATCCAGCCGATCGCGACCATTGTCTCCAGTACATGACAGCCATCGGTTTGATTTTTGGGAACCTCACGGCGGATCATTATGAGGATGGCGTGGCGAAGGATCCCCGGATTGACTCACTTCGTGCAAAAATGTCGGTGCGGGAGGACAAGCGCTACAGCAAGGACTATCTTGATCCGGAGAAGCGTTCCATCGCCAACGCCGTCCAGGTTTTTTTCAAGGACGGAACCCAAACGGAGAAAATCGAAGTTAAATATCCGGTGGGGCATCGTCGTCGCCGCAAGGAGGGCATCCCGCTTCTCGTTGAAAAATTCCGCGCCAATCTCTCCACCTGTTTTGCCTCCAAGGAAGTGGGCGCGATCATGGAGATGTGCGGCGATGCGAAACGGCTGGCAGCCATGCCGGTGAGCGACTTCATGGGGCGCTGGACTGTCGGAGCGGCCTGACGTGCATGGTTTTGGAATGCAGGAGCCGCTGTCAGCGGCGACCGGGAGAGATGGACCGGTGCGAAGATCGCCGCTGACAGCGGCTCCTACAAAATGAAATGTGAATCGGAAAATTCCATTTGAATTCATCCCGCTGTCGGAGCAGGATGAGGAGCGTGAGCAATCATTCACTGACGGACGAGCAGGTTCAAAGCTACCGCCGTGAGGGTTACCTCGTGGTGCCATCGCTGTTCGGCGCCGAGGATTTGCGCAAGGCCGACCAGACGATTCGCGACATCACGAAGACGGCCATGGCGGCGGGGGATTACAGCAAGGTTCTCGAAATCGAGCCGCAGAAAGTTGACGGCGAGCATGTGCCGCGCCGCATTTACAATCCCTTTGAACAGCACGAGCATTTTCGCGCCATGGGCACCGACGCCCGTCTCTTGGATTGCGTGGCCGCGCTGATCGGGCCCGACATCGCCATCCAGCACAGCAAGCTCAACATGAAGCCGGCGAAAGTGGGATCCGTCGTGGACTGGCATCAGGACCTGGCGTACTTTCCGCATACCAACGACGACGTGGTGACGACACTGATTTATCTCGATGACGCAACGGAGAAAAACGGCTGTCTCCAGGTGATTCCACGCCATCATCATCATTTCTTCAACCACATCAGCCCTGACGGAACCTTCGCGGGGATGATCACCGAGGATCTGGACAGCGGGAGTTTTGGGAAGCCGCTTGCACTGGAGGCACCGGCGGGCAGCGCGATCTTCATGCATTGCATCACCCCTCACAGCTCCCTGCCGAACCGTTCGGACAAGGCGCGCCGCACGCTGATCTTTGAATATCGCGCTGCCGATTCGTTTCCGATTTATTGCGGCCTGAAGACCGTGGACGATGAGGCACTGGTGCATCATCTGCGCGGCAAACCCGCCCAGTTTGCGCGCTTCGGAGGTCCGCCCCCGTACGTTCCCCAGATGCCCAAGACGGTGAAGTCCCTCTACCAGTTGCAGGAAAAGACGAAGGCCGAGGCGGCGAAGGCTGCGAAAACCGTGGCGGCTTGATGTAGCCGCGTTCGCCAGAACGCGGATGCCGTTCCTTCTCTCGCTTTCCGTGGCAACGCTGTGTTATTTTTCCCTGCGTGAGTGATGCGAAATTGATGAAGTCGGCGGGCACGGTGGGGATTGCCGTGATGGTCAGCCGTGTTCTCGGGCTGGTGCGCGACCAGGTCTTCACCGCCTGCTTTGGCGTGGGCCTTTTGACCGACGCCTTCTACATGGCGTTCCGAATTCCCAACCTGCTGCGGGACCTGTTTGCGGAAGGCGCTCTCTCGACTGCGTTTGTCACGGTGTTCGCCCGCAAGAGGGCGCAGGAAGGAGATGAGGCTGCATGGCGGCTTTCACGCCTGACGATGACGCTTCAATGCCTGCTTCTGGGGGCGCTCGTGCTGCTTGGAGTCTGGTTTGCGCCAGCCATTGTCGGCTGGATGGCCCATGGGTACACGCAGCCGGGCAAGATGGAGCTGACGGTTGTCCTCACGCGCATTTTATTTCCCTTCATCCTGTTCGTGGGCATGGCCGCCCTCAGCATGGGGGTGCTGAACTCATACGGACATTTCGGCCTGCCGGCGTCCGCCTCCTCCTTCTTCAACCTGGGCTCCATCGTGGTTGGCGTGGGGCTGGCGCTCATCCTTGATCCCTCATTCGGCGAAACAGCCATTGTTTGCATGGCGATCGGCTCGCTTTGTGGCGGCATTCTGCAATGGCTCGTGCAGGTCCCTGCGCTCTGGAAACTCGGCTACCGCTATCGCCCCGCGTGGAACCTCAGCGACCCGGGGCTGCGCGACATTGGGCGATTGATGGGCCCTGCATTGATCGGCGCGTCTGCGGTGCAGATCAACGTGGTGATCAACAGCGTGTTCGCCTCGAAATTCGATGGCGCCGTCACGATGCTTGCGGTGGCATTCCGCCTGGTGCAGCTTCCCATCGGACTATTCGGCGTGGCGATTTCAACGGCCTCGCTTCCCGGCATGGCGGTGGCCGCCACCCTTGACAACAAGGAATCACTTCGCCAGCGGATCGAGCATGCCCTGAGATTGAATGCGGCGCTCTGCATCCCCGCGGCCTGCGGCCTTGCGATCCTGGGCGTTCCCTTGATCGGGGTGTTGTTCCAGCGTGGAAAATTTGATTCCGACAGCACGCTGGCCACCGCGCGCATCCTCATCGCATTCTCCATCGGCCTCATCGCCTACGCATCTTCCAAGATTCTTGTCTCCGCCTTCTACGCCATGAACCGCACCGCCATTCCCATGTGCGTTTCGCTTGGTTCCATCATCGTGACCTTCACCCTCAACTGGCTTTTGGTGAAGTACACCACGTTCGGTGCCGCGGGCCTCGCCTTGACGACCTCGACGGTTTCAATCTTCAGCTCGGGAATCCTTCTCGCCAACCTCGCGTGCCTCGTGGGAGCACCCTCACCCGGCACATGGAAAGCCATCGGGAAAATTGTGGTTGCGTCCGCCATAATGAGTGGCCTGGTGTTTCTTTCCCTGTGGATCCACACCGAGTTGGGTGTGGGATTCCTCTTCTGGGGAAACTTGAGCCGCGTGGTCGTGGGCGTCGGGCTCGGCGCACTGTCCTACGCGGGAATGACGCGATGGCTGAAGCTGGAGGAAGTCGCGGAACTGGAACGCGCGTTGTTGCGGAAACTGAAACCAGCAGCCAGAAGCTAGCAGCCAGCAGCTTCTCTCAAGATGGAAGTGCCACCCAACATCAAGGCGAAGCTGTCGAACCTCTCGAGCCGGCCCGGCGTTTACCTGATGCGCGACCGGTTTGGCCGTGTGATTTACGTCGGCAAGGCGAAGGCGCTCAACAAGCGCGTGCGGTCCTATTTTCAACCGGGACGCTTCCACCAGATGGATCCCAAGACACGCGCGCTCGTGGAAATGGCGGCGGATTTTGATGTTCACGAGGTCCGCAACGAGACCGAGGCAATCATTCTCGAGGGCAAACTCATCAAGGAATACAAGCCGAAGTACAACATCGCGTTCCGCGACGACAAACGCTTCCTGCTGGTGAGGCTGACGCGCGATCCGTTTCCACGCTTCGTCCTCACGCGGCTGCAAAAACCGGATGGGTGCCGCTATTTCGGCCCGTTCATCCACTCGGTTGCCCTGCGCAACACGCTCGAGTACCTGCGCAAAAACTTCCACATCCGCTCATGCCCCCCGGTCGAGCCGAGCGAGCGCGATTACAAGCATTGCATGAACGACATCCTCAAGCATTGCTCCGCCCCCTGCGTGGGCCGCGTCACGCAGGAGGAATACCAGCGCTGGATCGAACGCGCCTGCGATTTTCTTGAGGGGCGCGATGAAGGCGCGTTGAAGGAGATGGAGGATGACATGACGAAGGCCGCCGGGCGCAAGGATTACGAGCGCGCCGCGGTGTTGCGCGACGCGCTGCACGACCTGCGACAGACGGTGAAACAAAGCGCGCGAAAATTCGCACGCGACATGCCGCGCCATATCAATCCCGAGACCGAACTCGCAGCACTTCAAGCAGTTCTCGGTCTTGAAGGAATTCCACGTGTCATCGAGGGTTTCGACATCTCGCACATCCATGGTCAACACACGGTCGGCTCGATGGTGCAGTTCGTGGGAGGGCGCCCCGCGAGAGCCGGTTACCGACATTTCAACATCAAAGGCGTTCAGCGCTCAGCTCTCAGCCCTCAGCTTTCAGATGTAGGAGCCGATGCCATCGGCGATCCGTCGGGACCAAGGGAACTCATTCCGCAATCCGAAATCCGCCCCGCGCTACGCCAGAGGCTTTCCGACTACGCCAGAGCGCTTCGTCGCGACGGCGAGCGGCGAGGCGAGAATCCGAAATCCAATAACGACGATTTTGCTTCCATCCGCGAAATCGTCGGGCGCCGTTATCGTCGCCTGAAGGACGAGGGCAAGCCGCTTCCCGATCTCGTGTTGATTGACGGCGGACGCGGCCAGTTGAACTACGCACTCATGGCCTTGCAGGAAATCGGTGTATCGCTTCCCGTGATCGGGCTGGCGAAGGATGAGGAGGAGATTTACATGCCGGACCGCGCTGCGCCGTTGAAGCTCCCCGATTCCTCGCCCGCGCTTCACCTGCTCCAGCGCGTGCGCGACGAGTCGCATCGTTTCGCCAACACACATCACGAGGGATGGAGGCGCAAGCAAATCCGCGAGTCCATGCTCGACGAGCTCCCCGGTCTCGGAGCGAAACGAAAAGCCGCGCTGTTGAAAAAGTTCGGCTCGCTGGAAAAACTGCGAAAGGCCACCGTTGAGGAAATCGGCATGCTCCCGGGTTTTGGGGGGAAGAGTTCGGAGATTTTGTGGAGATTTCTGAGGCGGCAGGTGTGATTTTTCAGCTTTGATCCACTCCTGCTTGTGGTACCATGATTTTTTGCCGGGCGCCGTGGAATGGAGGCTGACGAACCCCGCCAGGGTCGGAAGACAGCAACGGTAGTTTGACTTTCACTGCCACGGTTGCCCGGCATTTTTTTATTTCGGATTGCGGAATTGGCGGAAGGGATGAAGGCGAGGAGGGAAAGCTGACTTGTCCCTCTCCCGGTCGCCGCTGACAGCGGCTCCTACAAAGAGGCAGCGAGGCACGGACTTTGACGTCTTGCGGATCGTTTGACGGACTCGTTGTGCCCGTTTACAGTGTGGGCCATGGATGTTGTCTGGACCATTTTGAAGCTTCTTGGCGTGTTCGCGCTCATCGTGCTGAACGGCTTTTTTGTTGCGACGGAATTCTCGCTGGTGAAAATCCGCGAGATGCGCCTCGTTCATCTTGCGGAGCAAAACCGGTTCGGCGCCAAGGTCGCCCTGCACATCGTCCGCAACATCGGCGCCTACCTGTCCGCCACGCAGCTCGGCATCACCATGGTCACCTTGTGCCTCGGCTGGGTTGGCGAACCGTTGATGGCCCGGTTGCTGGAACCGGTGTTCGATGCCCTGGCTGCCCCGTGGCCGGACGTGCGGCACAGCCTTTCCTTTGTCGCGGCCCTCGCGGTCATCACCTTTTTCCACGTCGTCGTCGGGGAACAAGCCCCCAAGGTCCTCGCCATTCAAAAGGCGGAAACCGTCACCCTCTGGGTCGCGTGGCCGCTTCGCATTTTTCAAGCGCTGATCTCCCCGGCCACCTGGGCGCTCAACACCGCATCGGTCGGTTTGCTCCGTGTGATCGGGCTTCAGCCTGCGAACGAGCATGAGTCCGCACATTCCGCGGATGAACTTCGCTCCCTGCTCATGCAATCGAGCAGGACCAAGCAACTGACGCAGGTTGCCGGCTCCCTGCTGCTCAATGCGCTCGACCTCCGCCGACGGAAGGCGCGACAGGTGATGCTCCACCGCACCAAGATCGCATTCCTGTCCACGAAGCGCACCCTCGAGGAAAATCTCAAAATCGCACGGCAATCCAACCACAGCCGTTTCCCCCTTTGCGATGGAACGATTGACCAGGTGGTCGGCATGGTCCATCTCAAGGACCTGATGTGGCTCGTTCAGGACAAGGGTGTGACGGCCGATATCAATTCGATCAAGCGTGATGTGCTCTTCGTCCCTGAAACCATGCCGCTCGAAAAACTGCTGAACAGCTTTCTCACCCGCCGCATTCATCTCGCCATCCTTGTGGACGAGTACGGGACGATCGTGGGGATGGTCACCCTCGAAAACATTCTTGAGGAAATCGTAGGCGACATCCAGGACGAGTTTGACCAGGAATCGCTGATGTTCCAGAAACTTTCCGAGACGGAATTCCGGCTGAACGGGGAGCTTGCGCTGCATGATCTCGAGGGATATCTCGGTGTTCACCTTTCGTCCGAGGATGTCACCACCGTGGGAGGCTATCTCGTCAAGGAATTTGGCCACGTTCCGCAGATCGGCGAAAAAATCCGCATCGGGAACCACGAATTCATCGTCCTCCGCACCACGGGACGCCAGATTTTGCAGGTGCACGTAAAGCGCGTGGAACAGCAGTCGGCGATGGAGGGCGCTGCGTAATTTGTAGGAGCCGATGCCATCGGCGATCTCCGCTCTGGCCATCTCTACCCGGTCGCCGTTGGCAACGGCTCCTACGCGACCAAATCAGCTACCTCGTCGTCTTGTTGGTCGAGGTGCCCGTCGAAGGCACAACAGGCCCAAGCTGCGTGGGAGCGGCATTGGTCATCGTGACGTCTGGCGCGGCCATTTTACTTCCAAGGGTGCTCGTCGGCTCACGATGACTGTAGAGATACGCCAGCAGCATGGTGGTGATGAAGAAGACGGTGCCGAGCCATCGGGTGATGTTGGTGAGCACGTTGCCGGCGCCGGAACCAAACAGGGTGTCCGTCACCCCGCCGCCAAACGTCGTGCCAAGTCCCTCGCTCTTGGGGCGCTGCATCAGCACGATCATGATGAGAAGGATGCAGACGATCACGTGGACCGTCAGCAGGAAACCAATGAGGATGGAGATCCAGTTCATATTATTTTGCGGCTTTGACAATGGCGGTAAAGCTGCGGGCATCAAGGCTCGCGCCGCCCACAAGGGCCCCGTCAATGTCGGTCTGACTGAGAAGTTCCTCCGCATTGGCGGGCTTCACGCTGCCGCCATACTGGATGCGGACCTTTGCGGCGCGCTTTGCGCCAAAGAGATCGGCGAGCACGGTGCGAATCAAGGCATGCACCTCCTGCGCCTGGGCGGGCGACGCGTTCCTGCCGGTCCCGATGGCCCAGACCGGCTCGTAGGCGACCACAACCTCCTCGGCCAGTTCGGCCGCGATGCCGTGAAGGCTTTCGCGCACCTGCGCGCGCACGATCGCCCTGAAATCCTTTTTCTCACGCTCCTCGAGAGTCTCGCCCACGCACACGATCGGGCGCAGGTTTGAAGCGAGCGCCGCCTTGGCCTTGAGATTGACGGTCTGGCTTGTCTCGCCGAAATGCTGGCGGCGTTCGCTGTGGCCGAGGATCACGTAACGGCAATACACATCGCGCAACATCGTGGCGGAAATTTCCCCCGTGAACGCACCTTCCTTTTCCCAATGCATGTCCTGCGCGCCCATGCGGATGCTGGTGTTGGAAACCATGTCGGCCACCTTGTGGAGCGCCGTGAAGGGCGGGCACAACACCACGTCCTTGTCGGAAATGATGGTGTCGGGCAATTCGAGGAGAAGGCTCTTCACCAAAGTCTGCGCTTCATGCACTGTTTTGTGCATCTTCCAGTTGCCTGCAATGATGGGACGTCGGACTTTCATTCGGGAAACCCTTACTTATCCGTCAAGGCGGCTACTCCTGGCAAGGTCTTTCCTTCGAGGAACTCAAGGGACGCGCCGCCGCCCGTGCTCAGGAAGGTGATCTTTTCCGCAAGCCCGCTGGCATGGATCGCCTTCACGGAATCGCCACCTCCCACAATGGACTTTGAGCCGCTGTTCGCCACTGCAGCCGCGACTTCAAATGTGCCTTTCGAAAATTCCTTGTTTTCAAATATCCCCATCGGCCCGTTCCAGAGTACCGTCTTCGCCTTCGCAATCGCCATCTGGTACGCCTTGATCGTGAAGGGCCCGATGTCCACCCCGCACCAGCCGTCGTCAATCGAGGGGCAATCCGTCGCGTGCGCCCCCTGGAACTCCACGATCTTTCGTCCCTTCTTGTCGAGCTTGTCAGTCTCCACGCGCTTCGCCGCCACATGGTCAAGCGGCAGCAGGATGCGTTTTTCTTTCGACATCGCCAGCTCCATCATCCGCTTGCTGATGTCCAGGCGATCCTCCTCCACCAGCGACGCGCCGGTGGGAATGCCCTGGCTTTTCAAAAATGTGTAGGCCATCGCGCCGCCGATCTACAGCATGTCCGCCTTGTCGAGCAACGACTCGATCACCTTGATCTTGTCGCTCACTTTCGCGCCGCCGAGAATCGCGACGAACGGACGACCGGGATCAGACAATTCCTCGCCCAGGTACTTCAACTCCTTCTGCATCAGGAAACCCGCGGCGGATTGCCTCACATGATGCGTCACCCCTTCCGTCGAGGCGTGTGCGCGATGCGCCGTGCCGAAGGCGTCGTTGATGTAGATGTCCGCGTACGACGCGAGCTTCTTCGCAAATCCGGGATCGTTTTTCTCCTCCTCCTCGTAAAAACGCAGATTCTCGAGCAGGAGGCAGTCGCCGTTCTGCATGATCGAGATCGTCTTCTCGACCTTCTCGCCAGTGCAATCATCCACGAACGCCACTGGACGCAGGATGAGGTCTGACAAACGCTGCACCACCGGGCGAAGGCTCATCGACGGATCACGTCCCTTGGGACGTCCCAGGTGACTGCAAACGATCACGCGAGCGCCGCGCTCGAGCAGGTAATCCAGCGTGGGAAGCGCCGCGCGGATCCGCGAGTCATCCGTGATTTTCCCCTCGGCGTCGAGTGGCACGTTGAAATCCACGCGCACCAGGATGCGCTGGCCGCGAACTTCAAGATCCCTGACGGAAAGCTTGGCCATGTGGGTGAAAATACCGGCTGAAAAACCTCGCAATCGCGTCAACCTTCAAATCAAGACTTTCAGCACATCCACGCAACGGTTGGAATATCCCCACTCGTTGTCGTACCAGCTGATGAGCTTGAAGAACTTGCTGTTCAGGCCGATGCCGGAACTTGCATCAAAGATGCTGGAGTGACGATCATGGATGAAATCGGTGGAAACCACTTCTTCGTTCGTATAGGCGAGGATGCCCTTGAGATAGGACTCGCTCGCCTTCTTCATCGCCGCGCAAATTTCCTCGTAGGAGGTCTCCTTCACGGTGCGTACCGTGAGGTCCACCACGGAAACCGTCGGCGTGGGGACGCGAAACGACATTCCGGTGAGTTTCCCTTTCACTTCCGGAATCACAAGCCCCACGGCCCTCGCTGCGCCGGTCGTGGAAGGGATGATGTTGATCGCCGCGCTGCGTCCGCCCTTCCAGTCCTTCTTCGAGGGGCCGTCCACCGTCTTCTGCGTGGCGGTGTAGCTGTGCACGGTTGTCATGAGCCCCTCGTCCACGCCGAACCCTTCCTTCAAGAGCACATGCACCACGGGCGCGAGGCAGTTCGTCGTGCAGCTCGCGTTGGAAATGATGTGATGGTTCGCCTTGTCGTATTTCTGGTGGTTCACGCCGAACACAAGGGTGATGTCCTCGCCCTTGCCGGGCGCGGAGATGAGCACCTTCTTTGCGCCGGCCGTGAGATGTCCCTTCGCCTTTTCGGCATCGGTGAAAAGCCCGGTGGATTCGACCACGATGTCCACGCCGAGTGCCTTCCATGGCAGCGCGGTGGGGCCTTCCTTGACGGCGAGGCACTTGATCTTGTGGCCATTCACAACGAGCACGTCGTCCTCGGCCACGCTGGGGGAGGATTTCTCGCTGCGCACCTCGCCGGCGAAACGTCCCTGCGAGGAATCGTATTTGACGAGGTAGGCGAGGTTGTCGGCGGGAACGAGGTCGTTGACCGCCACGACGTCGATCTCCTTGCCGAGCAGTCCCTGGTCACAGAGTGCGCGAAAAATCATGCGGCCGATGCGGCCGAATCCGTTGATGCCAATTTTCAATTTCATGGATGGTGGATGCGTTCAGTTTGGTGAAAGACCGCGAAGCATATTCCGGGGCGGGTGAAGGGTCAAACTGTAAGTGAATGGAAAAGAGCCGGAAATTCGGAAGGTCTCTCGCAACCCGCGCTACGCCGCAGGCTTCGGCGAGGCGAGAGGTCCTCATCTGAATCGCATCCACTCGCAGTCTTTCAGAAAATGCTTCTTGGCAAAACCCGCCCGCAGTGTAGAGTGCACGGTTCTTGGCCGGTCGCGTAGCTCAATTGGTTAGAGCGCCGCCCTGTCACGGCGGAGGTTGCGAGTTCGAGCCTCGTCGCGACCGCCATTTTTATTGTGGATTTCGGAGTGCGGATTGCGGAATGACCGCGGGCCCCTTGGCCCCGGAATTTCTCCGCAGATTTTCGGAGGGTCTCTCGCAAAGACGCCAAGGCGCAAAGGCCCCTGACCCCGGAATTTCTCCACAGATGGATGCAGATCTCTGAACGGCAATCAACCGCGCCATTCCGCTTGTAAGCCTGGCTTACAAGCGGAATGGCGCGGTTGGGATCAAGGGGCTTTTCCTTTGCGACTTTGCGACTTGGCGCGAAACCCTCCGAAAATCTGCGTCCATCTGCGTAATCTGCGGAGAAAACCGGGATCAGGGGTCTCCGGAAATCCGATTGCGGAGTTGCGGCTCGCCGCTCCAAGCTGATATGACATTCCGCGTGAACGCTTCCCCGTTTCTTCTCGTCGCCGGTGCGCGGCCCAATTTCATGAAGGTTGCGCCCATTGCGCGCGAGTTCCGCCGCCGCCGCATCGCCCATCGCCTGCTCAACACGGGACAGCATCACGATGCAGCCCTGAGCTCTGTTTTTCTCCACGAACTTGGACTCGGGCGTCCCGACTACAATCTCGGCGTTGGAAGCGGCTCGCATGCGCAGACCACCGCGCGCGTGCTCGAACGCGCCGAGCCCATCCTCCAAAAGCTCCGCCCCCGCGCCGTCATCGTCGTGGGCGATGTGAATTCCACGCTTGCGATGGCGCTCGCCGCCACGAAACTCCACATTCCCGTGGCGCATGTCGAAGCCGGCTTGCGCAGCCGCGACCGTCTCATGCCCGAGGAAACCAACCGCATCCTCACCGACCTCATTTCCGACCTGCTCCTCACGCCGTCCGCCGACGCCGACGCCAACCTGCGCGGCGAAGGCATTCCTGCTTCGCGCATCGCGCGCGTCGGCAACGTGATGATTGACTCGCTCGTGGACGCGCTCAAGCGCGCGCGCCGCCCGACATCCGATTTTCTCCTCATGACGTTTCACCGTCCATCCAACGTGGACTCGCTCGCAGGTTTGAAACGCCTCACCGATTTTTTGAAGAAAGCCACGCAACTGCTCCCCGTGGAACTACCACTGCATCCGAGGACGCGCGTCCAGTTGCAGAAACACCGTCTTTGGAAAACATTTTCAGCGATCCCCAACCTGCGGATCATGGAGCCCGTCGGATATTTCGATTTCGTGAACCGGATGCGATGCGCCCGTGCCGTGGTGACCGACAGCGGGGGAGTGCAGGAGGAAACGTCGTATCTGGGCGTCCCATGCCTGATCATGCGCACAACCACCGAGCGTCCCATCTGCGTGGAGCGCGGCACCGCCGAGTTGATGGGCGAAAATTACAACCGCGCACTGGCAAGGCTCCGCTCAATTCTGCGGGGAAATTGGAAGAAGCCGAAACCGATCCCGCTCTGGGATGGAAAGACCGCTCCGAGAATTGTAAAAAGCTTGTTGGGAATGTTTTGATCACCCCCGGTTTCTTGTGTGGTTCAGGGTGACGGAGGGACACGCTCCGTCGTGTCCGTCGGTGCTCGTGCTCACAACACTCCGACTTACGGCGAACTCCGATCATGCGTCTTCATCGCCCTCGAAGCATCTCTTGCCTGATCTTCGTTTGCAACGGGGACGGACACGACGGAGCGTGTCCCTCCGCTTTTTACCCATTGGAGGGAAACGAGCCTTTCGATTATCCCCGAGGCCCGTCACGCCCCATTCACTTCTTCTCGGCAGATGACGGGTTTTGAACGCGCCCCATGAAGAGGATGCAGCCGCTTTTGCTCTCGACGATCCAGAACAGGAATGGATGATCGGCCCGAAACTCGGGAATGGGTGGCGGTTTATAATCTTTCGGTGGGGCGCCTCCAGCTTCCATCAGAATGACTGTTACCGCAGCGGCCTCGGTCCCGCCTTCGTCCACGTCCATCACAGCCTTGTGGATGACGCGTGCCACCATCAGTTCTTCAGCCTTGCTGATCCCGGAAAAATCGGCGTGCGGGGATAGGGGCGGACTGGTGAATGCAAGGGGCATTCCCAAATCTTTCAAACATGGGATCATCTCATAGTCAGTTTCCATGTGGCATCTGGGCATCAGGAGGCTCACTGTATGGGAATCCATTCGTTTCCGCCACGCGGCCAATTTTTTCGCATCGAGCGATTTCTCAAATTCCATCAGATTATCTTTCCGGGGCAGAAAGATCCCCATCGCCAGTTCGCCACCTTCGTATGGAATTTCCACACACTGGGCCTGATTGTCCTCGGCATAATATACAGCCGTTGTCTTCCGCATGAATGGAACCGTCACCTTGCGCTCCTTGGTAATCCGGAAATCAGCGTCATGCGTGGCCTTGGGGTCAAACTTGCTGACCCAAAGCCCTTTGAAATAAATCGCGTTGGCGAGGATGAGACGGGTCAAAACATCGATGTCCGCCGCCGAGATCACCTGTGGGATTTTTCCATCGGTCTGCTTGGAAGCCCATGCGTTGACAATCTTGGCAGCGGCATCCGCCTTTCCAAAATCAACGGATTCGACCTGACCGCCAAATGATTTGCGGATGACGGCATCAAATCCGGGATTCAGAGGATAGCCTTTTTGAATCCAGAGGGCGTTGGCCACGCACACCCTGGCTTTTGCATCTTCGCGCTGAAGGCGGGCCGAACATTCGGAAAGCGATTGTTTCCACGAACCTGCCTCCGTCGGAAGATGCAGGGTTGTGGAGATTTCCTTCGCAGTGGCTCCCTTCGCGCCCTCGTTCAACATGGCCAGCGCACTCCATACGCTGAACGGAGAAAAGAGGATGTTGTCATCATCCTTCCTCGGAAGTTTTGAATACAAATCGAAAGCAAACTGGTTGCTGGCATCCACGAAACTTTTGGAATCGGCAGGACTCTCCGCAGCGTCAGCCGCAACGAGCAAGGGGATCGCGACGCCAAAAGACACAACCAGATTCCTCATGAAAACCCTGAACATGGAATGAGGATGTCCGTTTCAGGCGCTGCATTCAATCCATAAGAGCGTGTCCGGAAATTCAGTATTCGAGGTAGGGACGGACCGCCGGGCCGTCCGCTACGCAGCGGCGCGCCCAGCGGTCGCGCCCTACCACGAGCAAGCAACTTACTTTCCGGACACACTCTAAGAGACTCAAGGGGATGGGGAGCACACGCGGCTCGCGTGTAAAAATCGGCGGCCCGCCGATTTTCCCTTGGGCCCAAGGGATTTGTTCGACGGGCCGTCGAACAAGACACGCGAGCCGCGTGTGGTCCCCCGTTGGAAAATTCTTCAGGCTTGCGCAAGAGGCGCAGGCGGGTCGAGGTGTGGTGAAGTCGAAATGCGAAAGGCATGCCTTCCGACTTGTCCCATGATCCATGATCCATGATACTTGATCCATGATCGCATTGGTTGATTACGGAATGGGAAACCTGCGCAGTGTCGAGAAAGCGCTTCAGCGCGTGGGAGGAAAAGTGCGCATCGTCAAGAGCGCGCGCGAAATCGCCGAGGCGGATCGCCTCGTGTTGCCCGGCGTGGGCGCGTTCACGGATTGCATGAAAAACCTCGGCAAACAGAAATTGATCGAGCCGCTGAAAGAATTCATCCGCGGCGGAAAACCGTTCCTTGGAATCTGCCTCGGCTATCAGGCGTTGTTCGAGCGCAGCGAGGAGGGCAACGAGGTGGGCGGGCTTGGCATCTATAAGGGGAGCGTGGTGCGCTTTCCGCAATCCCAGCTCAAGGTTCCACAGATTGGCTGGAACCGGATCGAGATCAAAAAATCGAATTGCCCGTTGTTGCAGGGAGTGTCCGACGGCAGCTACGTTTATTTCGTGCACTCCTATTTCCCGCAACCAGCCGATGCCACGATCGCCTGCACCCAAACCGAATACGGCCTCCGCTTCGCCTCGATGGTGTGGAACCAAAATGTATTCGCCTGCCAGTTTCACCCGGAGAAAAGCCAGTCCGTCGGGTTGAAGATGCTCGAGAATTTTGTGAAGCTGTAAGGCTTGTAGGTTCAATCCGGTGCGTGGTAAAAAACAGGTCTGTGTCAGATGTAGCCGCGTTCGCCAGAACGCGGATCTCGGGATGTATGCGGACCGGAACCACGCTCTGGCGAGCGTGGCTACAGGTCGGAGGGAGGCCGATCCGCGTCTTCTTGCTTGCAGCCAGCATCCAGTAGCTAGAAGCTGGTAGCCAGCAGCTCTCACCCAATCCCCCCATGTTCGTCATCCCAGCCATTGATCTCAAAGACGGCAAATGCGTCCGCCTCAAGCAGGGACGCAAGGACGACGTGACGGTTTATTCGGACGACCCGGTGGCCATGGCGAAGCGATGGGAAGGGGAGGGGGCGACGCTCATTCACGTCGTGGATCTTGATGGGGCGTTCTCGGGCGAGCAAAAAAATCTCAACTGGGTCGCAAAAATCTGCGGGGCGGTGAAGTGCAACGTCCAGCTGGGAGGAGGTTTGCGCTCGCGCGAGGCGGTGGAACGCGCGCTGGGTACGGGCGTCAGCCGTGTGGTGCTCGGCACGAAGGCGCTTTCGGAACCGTTTCTTGACCGCATTCTCGCCGAGTATGGCGAATCCATCATTGTTGGGATTGATGCCCGTGACGGCAAGGTGGCGGTGGAGGGTTGGACGCAGAAATCCGACGTGGACGCATTTGATTTTGCCCGCAAGGTGAGCGCGATGGGCGCCAACCGCATTGTGTTCACCGATGTGCAGACCGACGGTATGCTCACGGGTCCACCCCTCGCCAGCGTGGGGCGCCTTTGTGTATCCGTCCACGGCTTTGTGATTGCCTCGGGTGGCGTGGGAAGTGTCGAAGATGTGAAAGCGCTGCAGCATCTGCGTCATTCGAATCTTGAGGGCGTCATTGTGGGCAAGGCCTTGTACGAGGAGAAGTTTACGTTGAAGGATGTTTCCTGATTTATTTCGAGGCGGCTTGTTAAATGGAGGGCTCGCCTCCGTGCGAGCCTGGGGATTGTGCGTGTGGGAGGCGACTCCGCAGCGTGGACGGAGCCACGCCCTCCAAATTTAGCACCAACCCAAACGTTGACTTCAGAAGCAAAAAAGGCCATGATGACAAATCGCCTACGCATCAGCCTGCCCTTACGCATTTTAGACCAATCAAGATCCATTCATGTCCACCGCATTGATCACAGGAGCCACCGGTTTTTTAGGAGGGCATCTCGCCCGCCGTTTGTGCTCCCAAGGGTACAAAGTGCGCGCCTTGGTCCGCCCCACCAGTTGCCGTGATGCGCTGAAAACTCTTCCGATCGAGCTGTTCGAGGGGGACCTCGGCAACTCGGAGCTCATCCAGGAGGCAACGCGCGGATGCGACGTCGTGTTTCATGCCGCGGCCGATTATCGCCTTTGGACACGCAATCCGTCGGAAATGTACGCCAGCAACGTGGATGGCACGCGGAACATCATGCAGGCGGCGTGGAATTGCGGCGTCGAAAAAATCGTCTATACTAGCACCGTTGGGACCATCGAGCTGGAAGGACGTGCCTCCGCCGATGAATCCTCCTTCCTCAAGATCGGCGCGCAGACGGGTCACTATAAAAAGTCCAAATTTCTCGCAGAACAGGAAGCGCTCGCATTTGCCAAACGCGGTCTGCCCGTGGTGATCGTCAATCCCAGTGCGCCCGTGGGATCGCACGATTGGAAGCCCACCCCGACGGGTCGCATCGTTCTCGATTTTCTCAATGGACGCATGCCGATGTACCTCGACACGGGCCTCAACCTCGTGGATGTCGAGGACGTGGCGGTAGCCCATCTGCTTGCGGCGAAGCGCGGACGCAACGGCGAGCGTTATATTCTCGGCAACGAGAATCTCACGCTTCGCGAGATCCTCGACATACTTTCTGAAATCACCGGGTTTCCCGCCCCGCGCTTTCGCTGCCCTTATTCGGTTGCGCTCATGGCCGCGTGGTGCTCGGAAGGCTGGGCCGTCATCACTGGCGCGGGCGACCCGCGTGTGCCGCGGGAAGGCGTCTACATGGCCCGCAAATACATGTTCTACGATTGCAAGAAGGCGACCCGCGAACTCGGCTTCCAACCAGCGCCCGCCCGCTCCGCCTTGCGCAAGGCAGTCCTCTGGTTCGTCGAAAATGGATACGTCACCCGCTCCCTGCCCGCCACCTTTCCGCCCCCCATGCCTGAGCTGCTCCCGCGCACCGCACCCGTCTTGCAGGTCAACCACGACGCCGTCGCCGTCGGGAAGTAATTTAGCTTTCGTCCACCCAATATGAAAAAAACCCTCTTCCTCAGTCCCCCATCCTTTGAAGGCTTCGACGGCGGCGCTGGTTCCCGTTACCAGGCGCGCCGAGAAATTCGCAGCTTCTGGTACCCCACCTGGCTCGCGCAGCCCGCCGCGCTCGTGCCCGGCAGCAAGCTGATTGATGCCCCGCCGCACGACACGACTGTCGCGCAGACGCTCGAATCCGCCAAGGAATGCGACCTCGTGATCATTCACACCAGCACCCCCTCGCTTCCGAATGACTGCAAGACCGCCGAGGAAATCAAGAAGCAGCGGCCCGACACGATGATCGGCTTTGTCGGCGCGCACGCCGCAGTTCTTCCCGAGGAAACGCTCAACGCCTCGCCGCACATTGATTTCGTGGCGCGCAAGGAATTTGATTTCACATGCCTGCACGCCGCGGAGGGACGCCCTTTCGATGAGATCAAGGGCATCAGCTATCGCAAGAACGGCCGCATCATCCACAATCCCGAACAGGATCTCATTCATGACATGGACGCACTTCCGTGGGTCGCCGACGTGTACAGGGATAACATCGAGATCGAGAAATATTTCATCGGCTACCTGCATCACCCCTACATTTCGCTCTACACGGGGCGCGGATGCCCGGCGCAGTGCACCTTCTGCCTCTGGCCTCAGACGATCGGCGGACATCGCTATCGCGTTCGGTCCGCCCAGAACGTAGCGGACGAAATGGCCTACATGAAAAAGCTTTTTCCGCAGGTGAAGGAGTTTTTCTTTGACGACGACACCTTCACGGCCAACCTGCCGCGCGCCCGCGAAATCGCGGTGAAGCTCGGCAAACTCGGGCTCATGTGGTCGTGCAATTCGCGCGCCAACGTGAATTACGAGACTCTGAAGGTCCTTCGCGACAACGGCCTCCGCCTGCTCCTGGTCGGCTACGAGAGCGGCAACCAGAAGATTCTCGATGGCATCAAGAAGGGCATCCAGCTTGAGGAAGCCAGGGAGTTCACGCGCAACTGCCACAAGCTTGGCATCACCATCCACGGCACATTCATTCTCGGCCTTCCCGGTGAAACGCGCCAGACCATCCTCGAGACGATCGAGTTCGCCAAGGCGCTCGACGTCTTCTCCATCCAGGTTTCCCTGGCTGCGCCTTATCCCGGCACCGAGCTCTACGAACTTGCCAAGGCCAACAACTGGTTCGTGGACGAGAAAGTCACCAACGGCAAACTCGTCAACGACGGCATCCAGCGCGGCGCGCTCAATTATCCCGACCTGCCCGCGGGTGAAATCTTCCGCTCGGTCGAGAAATTCTACCATCGCTGGTATTTCCGTCCGAAGCCCATCGCGCGCATCGTCAAGACCATGATCCAGGATCCCGCCGGCACCGGTGTGCGTCGTCTCCGCGAAGGTTACGAATTCTTCAAGTTCATGGCCACCCGCAAGCAGGAAGGCGCCGCCGAGGCGGTGGCATGATCGCTCCCGCATCTCTCGAAGTCCTGGACGAGCCCCTCGTCGCTCCTGCCCCGCCTCCTCCGACGGAGGAGAAGCGCGCGGCACCGCCCATTCGCGCCCCGCGCAAGCCCGCGTGGCAACTCTTCAAGGAAGTCGTCCGCCACGGCGGCCCCGGCTTTCTTCAATTCGCCATCACCAACGTTTGCAATGCGAAATGCGGATTTTGCGGCTTTGCCGTGGACCGCTTTGATCCCAAGCAAAGGAAGTCCGTCACGCTCGAAGAGACAAAGGATGTCGTGGATATCGCCGTCCGCAATCATATTGGATACATGCTCTTCGTTGGCGGCGAGCCGCTCGTCCATCCGCATCTCGTGGACATGATCCGCTATACGGCTGAAGCTGGCATTGCGCCCATGGTCTGTTCCAACGGATCGCTTTTCACAGAGCAGAAGATTGATGCGCTTTGCGATAACGGCCTCAGCAGCATGGTTCTCTCCATTGATTCGCACGACATGGGCGTGCACGAAAAAAATCGCGGCCTCCCCGATGTCTGTCTGAAAATTAAGAAGGCAAATGCCCACTTCAAGCGCCGCGGCATCCAGGTCACCGCCTCCGTCACCGTGAGCAAGCTCATCGAGGATTACGCGCTCCTGCCCGATTTCCTCAAGAGCCTCGGCTTTGAAAACGTCACGTTTAGCTACCCGCTCCAGACCCTGGGCTCCAGCTACCTGAGCTTCAGCGATTCCAAGCTGGTGAGCTACACCAACGAGGAGCTCATCACGGTGTTCGACCACCTGAAGGCATTGAAAAAAGATTTCCACGTCTTCAATCCATCGGCTTCGATGGACGACATGCAGAGTCATTTGCGCGGAGAAAAGGAACGGTTCGGCTGTCTCGGCGGGCACAAATATTTCTATCTCGACTGGCATCTGAACCTCTACCGCTGCCACTACTGGGAAAAACCGATGTGCAACATCTATGAGTTCGATGAGAGCAAATTGATCCGTGATGGCTGCACTCGCTGCATGATTGATTGCTACCGCGACCCGAGCGTGTTGCAAAGTGTGGCGATCAACGTGAGCGATGCCGCAGCCGCCCTGAAGAAAGGCCAGCCGATCAAGGCGGCCAAGGCCATCTTCAACAAAAACAATCTCCTTTCCATCCGTTCGTTGCTCGAAAACGCCGACTGGATCAAGCACCTGTAGTCGACTCACGCCCGTAGCCGAACTCGCAAGAGTTTGGCTGGGAGGGGGGGCATCAGCTCCTGATTCAATCAGCGCTGTGGAAACGGGAGGGCGGGCATCTTGCCCGCCGTTTGGGTGGAAACGCGTGAGACGCCGGTGTCCAGCCGGTCAAAGCACAATCTGTTGCCCGGATTTCTCCTTTGCGAAAAAGTGGATGGCCGTGCCGGCGGGCAATTTCTTTTCACCCAACACCTGCTTCACAATCTCCAGGCTCTTGATACCGTCGAACAGAAGAAGGTCAATGTAGGCGAAGCGTCTGCCGTGAGATCCGCCGAGCAAGCGTCCGCTAGATGCTGATCTCAGCGCATTGTCAAGAGAGTCTTCGATGGCGCCCCTGGCCTCGACCCACATGCCATCGGGCAGGAAATCAGCGGGAAAAGCGACAAACACATAATTCGCGCCCGTTCCGCCAAGTGGATCATTGAGATTGCCTTCAGCCTTGATGTAATCCCTAACGAGTGGCCAATTCATGGTTGAACCGGCGATGACGTCGTCGCGGAGAAAGCGGTCTTGCGGGTCCTTGGAGTGGTATGACGTGGCGGCTTCTCCAGGCGGGAGATGTTTCCAGCCCGTGTCCGCTTCCATTCTTTTTAGAAATCCCGGCAGCTCCTGCAGGGGTATCGCATTGGAGAGTTGTTCGTCGTTCAAGTTGATCTCGCCGATCCATTGGTGTGTTCCATACTCTCCGAGCACCTCGTCCAGAAAGAGAAATAAGGTGGTCCACCGAGCACGTTCTTCAATGCATTTGAGCAACGGATGCCAGATGGTGAGGTCCACCTTTTGGGACTCGCGATCGATCGAGGGGGTAAGCCAAAACTCGATGGGATCGAAATCACGTTCTCCGATGCGCATGCGGATTCCTTGGATGGAACCGGGCTGGCGGGATGCATAAAAGGACCATCCATCCAGTTTTGGCGCATGGCTCAACCAGAAAATGGTGAGAAGCTGGCGATGAATGTTGCCCTCGCCCGAGAGCGTGAATGAATGTCCCTTGCCTCCCTCACCGGGGCCGAAGACCCACGCGAAACCAGGAATCAACTCGTCCACCTTGCTGCTGACTTCCGACACAAGGCTCGCACACTGTCCATCCTCAATGGTCTTGTAAAATCGCGGCGCAACTTGGGCATACCAGTCCCAGAAGCGCCGGATGCGTGTCTTGAACGTGGGTTCCTCGGGCGAATCGGACCTGCGTTTGAAAAGCGAGAACATGAGGGGAAACTATTCCGCGCCGGCTGGAAAGAGATTTGGAAAGTAATGGCCGGCGGCGTCCGACGGAAAACCGAGGCGCATTGGCCCCTTTGGGGTGTCGGAGCGCAGGAGCCGGAGCGCAAGCAGTTCCCGCGTGATGTTCTGGCCGGTGCGCGGCGAGACGCCGGCGATCCGCGCCACGTCGCCACGGATGATTTCGCCACGGAGAAAGATGTCGCGAAGGACGACCGCAGCGCCTGACGGAAGTTCCTTCGCTGATTCGCGCCGTTCCGCATACCCCACGATCCGACGCTGCATGCCATCCAGATCAAGCAGCCCGCCCATGAAATCAAGCTGGTCGCACGCTGTACCGAGCAGGAATTCGCAAAACTCAGCAAGGCGTTGATCAGAGAGATAGCCGCGCCCGTCCATGTCGTTGAGACGGCGTTCATCCGCGCGAGCAAGGACGCTGAGGTATTCCGTCTGGCTGCGGGCCAGACCCCGCGCAAGCGTCCAGAGACCGTCCGCATCCGCATCCGCCTTGCGAAGCCATGCGTGGGTAAAAAGCCGCGTGATGCGCCCATTGCCATCAAGAAAGGGATGAATCCATGCCAGACGGTGATGTGCGGCTGCGGCGGTGACGAAACCCCCGGGCGTTGGCTCCACCCTTGGACCGTAGAAATCGGCGAACCGCTGGAGGAACGTGGACAAATGACGGCTTGCCGGCGCCAGGTGACGTCCAACGCTCACTTCTGTCGTTCGGAGTTCGCCGGGTCGGACCGAATGCAGCCTGCCACGGTCACCCTCAACCCGCCGCAGCGAATCGGGCAGTCGCTCATAAAACTCACGATGAAGGCTGCATAGAAATTCCTCGGAGCAGATTTCCGCAGCCGGCATCGCGGTCACCTTGGATTCCAGCCATTCCTGCGTTTGCACGTGGGCGAGGTGAAGCTGTTGAAGCGCTCGGCGTTTCGGGTCCGATGAAAAGTTGCGGGAGAGGGCGGCATCCATGTCCCGAGGCGTGGTGCGGTGTCCCTCGATGAGATTGGAATAATAGCTATTCATCGAACGGACCAGATCGGCGACCCCACGTCGGGTCACAGGATGAAGCGCCCCGCTGAGCCGCCCGGCCCGGCGGATGACATCCAAAGCCAGCGCGGCAAGCCGTTCGCCACGATTCTTGGGCAGGAGCGGCTCCATGTCGGCTGGATGATCAAACAGGCGTTGTTTAGCCATGAAATTGCCGATCATTTTACCGATCATATTTCAAATGAAAAGCCCTATTTTCATTCTAAATATCACATCGTGAGAGGTTGCTGAATCCACGATATTTGCCGATATGATTGCTGATCATCCAAGGCTTCCCCGGCACCATCGAGGCGATGGTGGATGACGTTTCTATTGAGAGCGGATCGCAAGTTCTTATCTTGACGCCATCTGCGTGAAGCCCGAAATGGTGGGTTCATCCGTTCTTCATGAAACTACCCTGGAGCATTCCGTTTCGTCCGAAGCTGGTTGATTGTCTGGAGGGGTACACATCGCAGAAACTGATGGCGGATTTGACGGCCGGCTTGACGGTGGGAATCGTTGCGCTGCCACTGGCCATGGCGCTGGGGATCGCCTCGGGCGTGAAGCCCGGCATTGGAATTTATACGGCAGTGGTTGCGGGATTCATCATCTCGGCGTTTGGTGGATCGCGCGTGCAGATCGGTGGCCCAACGGCGGCATTCATCCCGATCGTGTATGGGATCATCACCGGGCAGGGGATGGAGGCCCTCCTGGTGTGCACGGTGATGGCGGGTGTCATCCTGCTGGTGATGGGGATAACGCGGCTTGGCGACATGATCAAGTTCATTCCCTATCCGGTGACGACCGGGTTCACGAGCGGCATTGCCGTGCTGATTTTCACGACGCAGGTAAAGGATTTCCTTGGTTTGAAGGTGGGGCCGGTCCCCGCGAAGTTTTTTGAGAAGATGAAAGTGCTGGGGGAGGCCATGGGCAGCATTCATTGGCCGACGGTGGTGCTTGCGGTGGGATCGCTCCTGCTGATCCGTCTATGGCCAAGGAGCTGGGCGCGACGGGTGCCGGGATCCATTGTGGCGGTCATTGCAGGAACCGTGGCGGTGACCCTTTTCGCTTTGCCGGTGCAAACGATTGGCAGCCAGTTTCCCGATGGCATTCCGCAGGAACTTCCGCACTTTCATGTTCCACATTTCAGCTTTGGACACCTGGAGGTGATGATCTGGAACGCGACGACGATCGCCCTTCTCGCCGCCATCGAGTCGCTCCTTTCCGCCGTGGTGGCGGATGGGATGATCAATGACCGCCATGATTCCAACCAGGAGCTGATGGCGCAGGGGCTTGCGAACATCGCCTGTCCCTTTTTTGGCGGCATTCCCGCGACGGGGGCGATTGCGCGCACCGCGACGAACATTCGGAGCGGGGCGGTTTCGCCGATCGCGGGCATGATGCATGCGATGGTGTTGCTTGTGATCATCCTGGTCGCGGCACCCCTCGCAAAATTCATTCCGCTGGCGACGTTGAGCGCCGTGCTCGTTGTGGTGGCCCTGAACATGGGCGAGTGGCACGAGTTCGCACGGCTCAAAAGATTTCCAAAAAGTGACGCGGCTGTGCTGGTCACCACGTTCGTGCTGACGGTGATCCTGGATCTGACCTACGCCGTGGCGATCGGGATGATGCTTGCGGCGATGTTGTTCATCAAGCGCGTTTCCGAAACGACGAAGATCACCTCGGCGGATGAATCCTCCGGCTCCGAGGAAGAGCGGGAATTGATGGCGGGGAAGAATGTTCCCCCGGGCGTGTTGATCTATCGCGTGTTCGGTGCCTTGCTTTTTGGGGCCGCGGAGAAATTGGAAACCGCCCTCAAGCGCGCCGGGCAGGAGCCCGAGGTCCTGGTGCTGCACCTCCAGCACGTGATCGCAATGGACAGCACGGGCTTGAATGCGCTGGAAAGCATCTACGAGAGGCTTGCGTCCCGCGGCAAGCAGCTCATCCTGTGCGGGCCCCACACGCAACCTTACATGATGATGGAAAAGGCGGGTTTCTTCGACCACTTGGGACATGAAAACGTGGTGGCAGACGTGGATGAGGCGCTTGCGCGGGCGAGGAAGATTTTAAAATTGCCGGCGATGGAAAAATCCGGAAAATGAAAAGAAAAGAACCGATCTATTTTTGCAACGGGAGATTTCTTCCCGCGGGGCGTGCCACGCTCTCGGTGAACGACCTTGGGGTGATCCGCGGATTCGGGCTCTTTGAGTCGCTGAGGACGTACAACGGAAAGCCGTTTTTGCTGGAAGCGCACCTGGATCGCATGTTTCACGCGGCGAAAGAAGTTGGACTGAAGCCCCCCTTGGGACGGAAGCGCATCGGGAGCGTGATCGCCCGGTTGATTCGAAGGAACAATTTTGGAGAGGCATTGATCCGGATGGTGTTGACCGGCGGTGTCGCGGGCTCGCTCGTTCCACAGGGCAAGCCGACTTTCATCATCCTGGCGGACCCGTTTCATTCGTTTCCGTCGTGGCAGTATGAAAAGGGGATCCGGTTGATGACGGCGCCCTTTTCGCGCCTGCGTCCCTCCATGAAATCCACCATTTATTTTTCGGCGGTGGTGGAGACGGTCCGCGCGGTGAAGCGCGGGTTTCACGAGGCGGTGTATGTGGATGGACGCGGCGCAATACTTGAAGGAACAACCTATAGCGTGTTTGCGGTGATGCCGGGGCCGAAGTTGGTGACCGCGCGCGAAGGCGTTCTGCCCGGTGTCACGGCGGAGCTTGTGATCTCCCTTGCGAAGAAGATGCGAATCCCGGTCATCCACTCCCCGATTTCACGGGCGATGTTGAAACGGGCTCGCGAGGTCTTCATCACGTCGAGCAACCGGGAACTGATTCCTGTGTCACACGTGGATCGTTTACGGATCGGGAAGCCAGGGCCGGTGACGCGGCAATTGCAGGAGGCGTACCAGCGCGAAACGAGGAATTGTTCTTAAGTGCCTTTCCTTGCTGGTGGTAGGGCGTGCTCGCCGAGCGCGCCGAGGCGATGGCCTGTGGAAAGTGAATGTGTAATTATGATGGAGGACGACGGCGCGCTCGGCGAGCACGCCCTACCTCGGAACTTCCAAGCACCTTCGGAGCAAGCGTCCGAGGAATCACTCGTACTTCTTGGTGAACTTGACCTTGCGCTCGGCGGACTGTGGGGCTGCGGAAGATTGGATGCCCTGGGGCTTGGGCTGGGGATTGGAAGAGACGGGTTGCTGCGCCTGGGGTGGTGCCGCGGGCGGGGGGGCGTCGAGGTCTTCCTCAAATGGATCTGTGCCGGCGGATTCAGACGCCTCATTCGCCTCAGTGGCTTTGCGGGCTTTTTCAAATTCGCCGCTCTTGCTGGCGACTTCGGCGAATGCGCTTTGAAGCTGGAAGAGCGTGCCCGTGATCATCCGGTCTTCTTCCTTTGTGAGATTCCCCTTTGTTTTTTTCTGCAGGACGGAAAGCATCTCGATCATCATTTCCGCGCCGTTGAGGTCGGGGGGGCGCTGGCGGCCTGAGCGGTCCGGCACGCCGAGGAGCATGACGGCATTCTGCGCGAGGATTTCGATCAGTTGCGCGAAGAGCATCGTTTGCTTGCGCGCTTCGTCCATCGGTGGGGGGCTTTCTTCCATGCGGGGACGCTACGCCAACGGCGGCGAATGATAAATGGAAAAATTCAGGTCAACGTCCGAAGCCCATGAAATAATGCGCGGTCAGCTCGGCGCCGCCGAAAATCCAGACGAGCGCGGCGAAGGCGAGGTAGGGGCCGTATGGGAGTTTCATGCCCCAGCTTTTCTTGCCGATGGCCATCGTGAAGAGTCCCACCGACGAGCCAGTGAGCGACGAGAGGAGGATCACGAAGAAGATTGCCTTGGGGCCGAGGAACGCGCCGATGGCGGCGAGGAATTTGACGTCGCCGAAGCCCATCGCCTCGCGCGGCACATAGATGCTGCTGGTGGTGGCGCTCAATTCGGCAAGCCCATCGAGCGGGAACGTTTCCTCGTTCACCTTCAACTCCTGCCAGTTCACGCGCACGAGGGCCTGTTCCCATGTGCGTTCGCCGAGGCGGACGGCGGCGGCGGTGAAGGAGAGGGTGTCGGTCGGGCGCGAAAAAATCTCCTCCCACGTTTCAGTTTCATCCGCCATGCGGATGCCGGCGGGAGTGATCGCGATTTCCGTCGGGCCGGGGAGTTCCACTTTTTTGATTCCGAAAATGAGTTTGCCGAGTTCCACCACGCCCCAGAGCACGCCGTAACCGAGGCCGGCGCCGGCGAGGCTCCACAGCGCGGCCCGGGTGTGTGATTCCGCGCCCTGAATCTCGGGCACGAACCCGCTGCAGATGATGCCGGCGACCACGCCGCCCCACGTGATTTCATCGGGGATGATGTAATGCTCGAAATCAATGAACGTGGCGATGATCAAGCCGCAGGCAAACACGGTGTAAACCATCGCCGTCGCCGGGTCGAAGTGTTGCCAGATGGCAACGAACATGATCGCGGTGAAGAGCTCGACGAACATGTAACGCGGAGAGAAGCGCGCCCCGCACTGCCGGCATTTGCCGCCCAGGATCACGTAGCTGAGGATCGGGATGTTGTCGGACCACGGGATGGTTTTTTCGCACGAATAACAGCGGGAGCGCGGTTTCACAATGGAATGGCCGCGCGGCATGCGGTGAATGCAGACGTTCAGGAAACTTCCGATGATGGAGCCCATGACGAACGCCCATGTGGGCACAAACCATGGCGGGAGGAGTGGCTGGGGCTGGATCATTTGCCGTAGATCTCACGTCGGAGCGCGCGTCGCATCACCCCGATGGGGGCGCGGCGGCCGGTCCAGATTTCAAATGCACGCACGCCCTGGTGAAGCAGCATGCCGAGGCCATTGGCTGTTTTGCATCCGGAGTTCTTCGCCATTCGCATGCAGCGAGTCTCGGCCGGACGATAGACCATGTCGAAGAAAAGCCGGGGGCTGAGCCGCTTCCAATCAGACGGAGTAATGGGCGACGGATCGGATGAACGAAGCCCGAGGCTGGTGGCCTGGATCGCGAGGTCACACGGCTGGGGCGTGAAAACGCAGTCCGTCTTGAGATCGAGCCCGCGAATGCGCCGCGCCACGGCTGCGGCTTTGGAGCGCGTGCGGTTGAGGAGGATGAGCTTCTTTGCACCGGAAAGCGCAAGCTGGATGGCCGCGCTACGTCCCGCGCCACCACAGCCGAGGATGGCCACCGTTTTTCCACGCGGTCTGAAGGCAAATTCCTCGTGCAAGGCTGTGAGAAGACCGTGGCCGTCCGTATTGTAACCCCGAAGCATCAGCCGTTTCCGCAAGCGGTGAAAAGAAATCGTGTTTGCAGCCTCAACCATACGCGCACTTCGGTCGCATGGGTCGAGGAGGCACATTGCCATGATCTTGTGTGGCACGGTGAGGTTGACACCAACCACGCCCACTGCCGCGAGCCCGCACAATGCCGGCCCAAGCAGATTGGGCGGCACGTCGAAGGCGAGATACCGCCAGTTCATGCCGAGCGCATCGAATGCCGCGTTGTGCATCGCCGGCGAGGCGGTGTGGGCGACGGGATGTCCCAGCACGGCGACGATCCGGGTTTGGCCATTGATGCGCATGAAGCCCTGTTTGTGTCAGGAAGCCGCTGGATTTTCAATTGGCATTTGCCCCGGCGTGAAAAAGACTGCGCGGCCGGGTAAAAACTATTTTGCAGAATTGTGAATCCACTCTTGCAGATGCCGCCGAAATTTGTTTCAACGCGGGAAGTGATTTGTTTTTTCCAATAACGCGATGACGCCCAAGAACGGAACCCCTTGGTCTGTGCAGGAGGCACTGGCGACTTACAATATCGAGAATTGGGGCACGGGCTATTTTTCGGTCAACGAGCAGGGGCATATTTCCGTCGCGCCGGTCCAGGGGAAGGGGGCGACGCTGGACATGATGCACGTGCTGGAGGCGGCGCGTGCGAAAGGTTTGCGGTTGCCGATCCTGGTTCGTTTTCATGACCTGCTGCGGCATCGCGTGGAATCCATCAACGAGTCATTTCGCGCGGCGATTGCCGAGACGGGGTACAAGGGGCAGTACCTCGGCGTGTTCCCGATCAAGGTGAACCAGCTTCGCGAGGTGGTGGAGGAGATCATTGACGCGGGCAAGCCGTATCATTTTGGGCTGGAGGTTGGGAGCAAGCCAGAGCTTTTCGCGGCCCTTGCGGTGCACCAGGATCCGGAGAGCCTGATCATCTGCAACGGGTACAAGGACCCGCTGTTCATCCGCACGGCGCTGATGGGATGCAAGCTTGGCAAGAAGGTGATCCTCGTGGTTGAAAAACTGGAGGAGCTCGGGCACATCATCACGGTGTCGAAGGAGGTGGGCGTGGAGCCGATGATCGGCATTCGCGTGCGACTCCTGGCGAAGGGTGCGGGCAAGTGGGCGCTTTCGGGCGGGGAGAATGCGAAGTTCGGGCTCTCCACCGCCGATCTGCTGGAGGCCCTGGACCAGCTCAAGAAAAACAAGCTCGAGCACTGCTTTAAGCTTCTCCATTTCCACATCGGCTCGCAGATCCCCGATATTTCGATCGTGAAGAAGGCCGTGCGCGAGGGGAGCCGTTATTATGCCAAGCTGCGCCAGATGGGATACGAGATTGAGTTCATGGACGTGGGCGGGGGGCTGGGTGTGGACTACGATGGCAGCCGTTCATCATTCGACAGCTCCACGAACTATTCGCTGCAGGAGTACACGGCGGACATCGTGTATTCCATCATGGAAATCTGTGAATTGGAGAAGGTGCCCCATCCGCACATCGTGAGCGAGAGCGGGCGCGCCGTGGCGGCGCATCACTCGGTGCTGGTCGTGGAGCTCTTTGGTTCGATCCAGAAGGATGATCCCTCCAACCTGGTGTGGCCGGGCAAGGAGGATCCGAAGATCGTGCGGCAGCTTTTCGAGATTCGCGACGGGCTGAACCGCCGCAACCGCCGCGAATACCTGCACGACGCGCAGTCGTTGAAGGAGGAGGCTCAATCCATGTTCGACCTCGGCCTGCTCGACCTGCCGACGAAAGCCAGGGTTGAGCGGCTCTTCTGGCAGATCGCCACGCAGGTGGTTGGACATTACCAGGGGACGCGCGTGACGCCCGAGGAAATCCGCGATCTCGAAAACCAGGTGTGCGACCAGTACCTTGGCAACTTTTCCGTCTTCCAGTCCCTCCTCGATCATTGGGCGCTTGGGCAGCTTTTCCCCATCGTACCGCTGCATCGCCTCACCGAGGCGCCCACCCGCAACGGCATCCTGGTGGACATCACATGCGATTCCGACGGCAAGATTTCAAAATTCATTGACCTGCAGGACGTGCGCGAGACGCTGCCCCTGCACCCGCCCAACGGGAAGCCCTATTATGTCGGGATTTTTCTGCTTGGGGCATACCAGGACATCATGGGGGACCTGCACAACCTGTTCGGACGCGTGAACGAAGTGCACGTATTCCTCGACCCGGATGAAGAGGGAGGATATTACATCGAGGAAGTCATCGAGGGTTCCACGATCTCACACGTGCTGGGTGTCACCCAATACGAGTCGACCGAGCTGGTGCGCAAGGTCAAGGCACAGGTGGACCAGGCGATCAAGGAGGACCGTGTGAAGCCGAACGAAGGGATGCGCCTGCTGGATGAATACGAAAAGGGACTGAAGGAGTACACGTATCTGAATTTCGAGAAAACCTGACTGGGAGCGCTGCTGGTCAGCGAACGTGCGACAACCCCTGTTTTGCTGTCTTTGAAGACGCGGCCAAATTCCGGGAGATAGGCTTCGAGGCATATCCCGCTGCCCTTCCGTCCAGCAGCTGGCAGCTGGAAGCCAGCTGCTTTTCTCTACGCCATTCCCAGCTTCGCTTTTCCGTCCACGGAGATCATGCTTTGATTCCACGGCGGGTCCCACACCACCTGCACGTCGGCCTCGGCGACTCCGGGCAGCGTCAGGATTTTGGCACGGGCATCGGAGGCGATGGAGGGTCCCATGCCGCAGCCCTGCGCGGTGAGCGTCATCTTCACGTCCACGCGGTTTCCGCCCTGCGGCAGCGGAGTGGCCTTGAGATCGTAGATGAGCCCGAGGTCCACGATGTTCACGGGGATCTCGGGATCGAAACAAGTCTTGAGCTGGTCCCAGACCAGTTTTTCGTCCACGGGTCCGGTGACGACGGGCTTGGCGGCTTGTGGCTCGGCGGGTTGCACTTTCAATCCGAGGGCGTCGGCATCCTTGCTCGCAACGCTGAAGAGGCCCCCGGTGTTGGGCGCCACCGTGTAGGTGCCGCCGAGGGACTGTGTGATCATCAACTGCGTACCCTTGGGAAGTGTCGTGCGGGTGCCGCTGGGTATCTGGACGGTGTCGCAATCACGCGCGAGGGAGATGATGTCGGAATTTGGTGTTGTCATGTCGGATCCGTATCAGGGTTTCATGGTCAGACCATCAATGATTGTGTCGAACACGACCTGCTCCTGCTCCGACGCGCCGAAGTACCAGATGTGGATCATGGTGGGCACCTGGAAAGGATTGCCATTCTTTCCCTGAAATGTCCTCTTGCATTCCCACACGCTCTCACGCCACCCCTTGCCGTTGGAATCCACGCCCCAGACGTCATCTCCACGATCGAGATTGTCCCTGACGGTGGGGTGTCCACGCTTCATCGGGGTGAGGTCGGTTTCCTTTTTTGAAAACAGCTTGGGATGGAGCCCCTCGTAAATGCCCATCATGCTCTTGGAGGTGTCGATGCGGACGTAGTGGACGGCGTACCCTTCGCCCTGGTCCGGCACCACGGTGACATGGGGCGGAGTGTGGATTTCAAACGTGACGCCCGAATATTTCTTGCCGTCCTTTTCCTGATCGCTCTTCGATGGCGTGGATTCGCAGCCCGCACCCATCATGAGGGCGAGCAAGAGAAGAATGGCGGCGAAATTCTGCTTCATCAGTGTAATATGCCACGTTCTGGCGAACGCGGCTACATCATTCTACCGCCAGGGCTTACGCATTTGCAGTGGTTATGGAGCTGCTTGTTGTCCGCCCTGTGCCTTTTGTGCCTCTTTGCGGCCAATTTCTGCATTCGGTGCATCGGAATACGGCCGCGAAGAGGCGCAAGAAACACAAGAATGACGGGCCGATATGATTGCCAAATCCAAATGCGTAAGCCCTGATTCTACCGCCACGCGGCCAGTGCCTGGCGACCGAAGGGGTACACGCGAATTTCAGGCGGGGGGATGTCCGCATGGAAGGCAAGGCGGCGCAGTTCATCCGCCGTGAAGGCGCGCAACGTGGAAAGATGCGCGTCGAAACGGGTGATCGGGTTGGAACTCATCCAGGGAATCAGATGCTTCACGATCAGGGTCAGCGGGCGGCCGCGGTGAAGGTCGTTGACGAGGATGCCAACGCGCGCGATGCGCCAGAGGTTTTGCAGGGCGGCCACCGCCTGTTCCGCCGAGAAATGATGCAGCGCCAGGTTGCACAAGACCCAGTCGTGGGAAAGCGGGGCGTAATGCGGATCCAGAAGGTCTGCCCGCTCAAAAACAATTTCCGGATAGTCCGCCGATTCACGCCGGGCCTGGTCGGTCATGCGGGGATTGATGTCTGTGGCCGTGATGCGGATTGGAAAATTTTGCGCGCGACATGCCGCAGCAATCACGCGCGGGATGTCCCCCGAACCGGTGCAGAAGTCGAGGATGGAACACGTGGACGGCCGCGGCTCCGCACGGGCGTTCCATCGGGCGAGAAAAATTTCCAGCTCGTCACGAATCAGGCGGTAAGCGCCGCACCAGCGGTTGATGCGCTGGATGTTTCGAAGGTCGTCCTCAAGCAGGGACGGGTCCACATCCGGCCGGTCCATCATCTCCAGAAGCCCCGGATCGAACTGGCGCGGGAATCGGGAGACGGGAAGTTGAAGCTTCATGAGAAAGGATGAAGGATTGTAGGGCAAGCGGCCCGCTTGCCGTCTTTGGATTGGCAACGGGGCCCGTTGCCCTACAATCAATATGAAAACGTCAGTGTCCCTTCCCTGAAGTCGCCGACCATGGCTTTCATGGAGGCTGGGAAGGGTGCAAATGGAGCGGAATCCTCAATGGCCTGGATGCACCAGCCTGCGAGCACCCGGTTTGCATTGTTCCTGGTCACGCGCAGGTCGCTGACCTTGCCGTCAGACAAGAGTTTGAATGTCACCTCCACCTCGCCCACGGTTTCACCATAGTATTTGTTTGAGACATTTGCCTGCCAGTAAGCGCCGATTTTGCCGATGACTTTCTTGTCGTACGTGGCGAAGGGGGATTCGGCTGAACCGAAAGCCGCCGCCTCTCCGACCTTGCCGACGCCACCATCGAGCTTGGACATGGAAGTGACGATTTCACGATTGGAGGACGGAGGGGGGGACGCGGGGGACGGAGGAACGGCGGGATGCGGGTTGGTGTTTTGTTGCTGCGGAGTGGGTGGTGTCGGGGGCGGGCGCGGGGCGGTCTGGGGCGTGGGCTTGGGCGGGGGCGGAGTGGGTTCTTCCATGGGCGCGGATTTTATTTCGCGCGGCACGGGCTTGAGCAGCACGTACTCGCCTACCTTGGGAAGCTCGGTCGGCGTCTTGGGCGTGGGTTGAGGGGGAGGGGGGATGGTGGATTTTTCAGGCGGTGGCGTGGGCTTGGGCGGTTCCGGCTGCTGCTGTTTGGGTGGCTCGGTTTGCGCGACCTTCGGGGTTTCCGGCTGCGGCGGCCTGGGCTGCTCGGGTTGCGCGGGCTTCGGCGCTTCCGCCGGGATCGGTGGCGAGGGAGCGGAGGGCCTGCTGAGACGAACCGTTTCGGTCGCAATGGTCTTTGTATTGTGGCCGTCAAGCTTTGGAATTTCGTCGGACTTGATTGGTGACTCGGTCGTCTGCGTCGGGGTGGTGTTATGCTCGGAATAAAATTTCGGATCCTTGGGCGGTTCTTTTTCGGCCTGGCTGGCGTCGGTCTCAAGGAATGTTTTGGGCTGATGCTTTTCCGAGGGCGGAGGCCGCTCGATCAGCACGAGGCGGGGCATCTCTTTGACGGGCTTCGGTTTTGCCATTTCCTTGAACCATGCGAGCTTTGCGATGTCCGTGGCGAAGAGCAGCCAGAGAAATGCGAGGTTGAGAATGAAGGACGCGATGATGGACGAGATCAGGCGGCCGCGGTAGGCGGTGTTGGACGCGGTGAAGTCGTTGGAGGGTGGGGGAAGCGAGGGATGCTTCGGCGACGTCGAGAGCGGGAATGGCACAGGGGCGTTTTTCACGCTCGGGCTTTCCACGTCTGTATTCCATGTTTGCATTACAAATCCAGGCTGTCGTGCAGATCCGGGATGCGAATCCTGCTCTTAGGATGCTTCACCTGGATCAAATTTGCAAGTGCTTCCGCCTGATCCACTTGCCCATGGGTCAGGAGGATCGTCCCCATCGAGCCGGTGCTGCGGGAGAGCTGTCCCATGAGTTCGTTCTGGTCGGCGTGTGCGCTGAAGGCATCCAGCATTTCGACGCTGGCCTTGACGTCGAATTCCTCCCCGAAAATGTTCACCTTGGGGCGTCGCTCGATGAGGGCGGCTCCCAGGGTGTTGGGCGCACAGAAGCCGGCCATGAGGATCGTGTTTTTGGCACTGCCGATGTTGTTGCGAAGATGATGCCGGATCCGACCGCCCTCGCACATGCCGGATGCGGAGATGATGATGCAGGGGGCCTTGATGTCATTCAGCGCCTTGGATTCGTCGGAGCTTCGGATGTAGGTGAGGTTGTCGAGGCCGAATGGATTTTCGTTGTGACGCAGCATTTCATTCGTGGCCGCATTGAAGCAGTCGGGATGCATGCGAAAGACCTCGGTGACGTTGATGGCGAGCGGGCTGTCCACGTAGATCGGGATTTTTGGAATGCTCCGGGTCTTCGTGAGTTCGTGCAGCGAATAGACAAATTGCTGGGTGCGCCCCACGGAAAATGCGGGAATGATGAGCTTGCCGCGGCGGTCGAGCGTGCGTTTCACGATGTCGCAGAGCCGCCCGTTGGCCGTTTCCTGCGGCTCGTGAAGGCGTCCGCCATAGGTGCTTTCCATGATGAGGATGTCCGCGTCCTCGAACGGCGTGGGGTCGCGCAGGATGTCGTTGTGCCCGCGCCCGAGGTCACCGCTGAAGACAAGGCGCACGTGGCGTCCGCCCTCCCGCAGGTCGAAGGTGATTTCCGAAGAGCCGAGGATGTGCCCTGCATCGGTGAACGTGACCGTAATGCCGTCGGCGATGTCAAAGGCCCGGCTGTAGGCGACCGACATGAACTGCTGCGTCGCCTGCTGCGCGTCCAGGCGGGTGTAAAGCGGCTCGGCGATCGGCGCGTTTTTTTTGCCGATCTTCTGGTTGTGCTGGTTGATGTACGCGCAGTCCGATTCCTGGATGTGGGCGCTGTCGGCGAGCATCAGCGCTGCGAGGTCGCGCGTGGGGTGGTTGCAGAAGATGGGACCCTTGAAACCCTGCTTCACCAGGTTGGGGAGATTGCCGCTGTGATCAATGTGCGCGTGCGAGAGTACCGTGAAATCGATCTCGGATGGCTTGAAGGGAAACGACTTGTTGCGCTCGAGCGATTCCTTGCGCTTGCCTTGAAAGAAGCCGCATTCAAAAAGGACACGCTTGCCGCAAGCCTCGAGGAGATACATCGAGCCCGTGACCGTTTTCGCCGCGCCATGGATCGTGAGTTTCATCGGGACACGGGCGGGTCAACGGCCGGTTGTCTTGTAGAAATGTTCGATGGTGGCATTGGCCGTGTCCTGCTTCTTTCCCCCCCAGTAGAGTTCCGCCTGAACCGACAGGAATTCCAGGTTGCTGCCCAGGTTCACCTTGTCCTGGTAGGTCATGGGGAAATAGACGTCAACGGGAAGGTTCAGTTTGGGAGGCTCCCCCGGGGAAAAGCCCTCTGCTTTCACGCGGGGTTTCCAGTCGCCGGTGCCGACCTGCGCATTGGCTGCGATGAAATTCCAATCAAACGTGACGGGGCTGGACACCAGGGTCTTCGAAGTGAATACGATTTTGATGTCGGTCGGATCGACGCCCGGCGGGATTTTTTTGAATTCCATGGTCACCCAGCATTTGGGGTAGTCGCCGGCGCCTCCGAAGGCCATCTCCCTGATCTTGGCGTATCCTTCACCGTTGAGCGCGCGGTAGAGATTCCATCCACCAAAAACAACCACCACGAAGATGGCCAGCTTGATCAGGAGCTTGATGAAGTCGAAGATCGAGGCGATGAATGATTTTTGAGGCATGTCCCCCCTTTGTGCTCGTCTCTCTTTACTCGCTCCGAGAGTCGAAAGCCAGTCGAAGTTGGAGCCGGGAAAAAGAGAAAGGTGGCGGAAGGGGAAAACCACGGAGGCACGGAGGGCACGGAGGAGGGGCAGACAGAAGGCGGAATCGGGAGCTGATGGCTGAGCGCTGAAAAAGGGACAAGGGCTCCACCGATGGTGGGTGAATTTCGGGCAAAACTTCACCGATAGACTTCGCGACGGTGGCGGATGCGAAGCACGCGGACAGTCTGGACGTCATCGTTGATCTCGTAAATGACACGATAGTCTCCCGCACGAATGCGCCAATCATTTTTGGAACCCGTCAGTTTGCGGCAACCGGATGGGCGCGGGTTGTTTGACAGATTTTGAATAACGCCGATAATGCGGTCGTGGATGTCGTGTGAAAGCCGTCCCAAGTCCTTCTCGGCATTACGTTCGAGAAGGACCCTATGCATGCTACGCTGATTTTCTCCCGGCCAGGTACTCCTCCAAAGGGCGGTACTGCATCGGTTTTCGCCGTGCTTGTCTTATCCATCGGACGTCCTCAGCATCCTCCACCTGCTCCAGCAGTTCTTCGTAGTCCTTGATCGGTAGAATGACGGAAACCGGCTTCCCTTTCCGTGTGATGATTTCGGGTTCAGCCAATGTTGCTTTCATGCGGTCAATGTACACCTTTTGCATCTTCCTGTAAATCACGCATCCGCAGTCGGAATTGATTGCTCTGCGAAGCGGCGGAAAAATGGGACCAAGGGCTCTGCCCTCCGGCCAAGTCATCCTGCCTTCTCCCGTGGCTTGGGTGCCGGCCGGACTTGTTCATAAGGTCTTTCGGGAAATCGGCATTCCGAACGTAGCCACGCTCGCCAGAGCGTGGATTCCGCAGGCTGTCATTGGAAACAGATCTTGACGGATTGTGGCCTGACACTTTCATGCCGCCTGGCGGCGTTGGCTGCACGGCGCGGTTCGGCATCGTCTTCATCGTTTTCCCGGACGATTTTCTGTGGGATTCTTTTCGTCAAAGTTTTGCATCTTGAAGAGGAGGCGATCGTCCGGAAGTTTCTTGTCTTCCTGAAATTTCTTGTAGTGCTTCTCGGCCAATAAGCAAATCTCGCCTTTCCAAATGACGAGATGCCACTCCGTATCATAAAGGTGTGCCTCCTGAGATGGCTGCAATCGTAGAGTGTCGCCCTGATATAAAACTTTGCCTTCGATGGGATAATGAGGTTCATCGGATAAGCGAACGTCCGAGTAAAACCAGTATTTGAACTGGTCGCCATGAATCACAAGTGCAATGCCCATATAGCCAGTCCACTTCTCCGAGAGAACCCATGCGCCGTCAATCTGATCTGCTCTGGAAGAATCAACGGAGCAGAGGGCAAGTAACAGAGTAACGAATATCAGTTTCATAAATTATGCCGAACGTCAGAGCTGACCCGGAGCCGCCCCGGCGCTTGGGTCCAGCGAATTGTTATGCCTCGCTTTCATGGGCTCGTTCCGGAAGTCCGCGAACCTTCTTCCAATATTCCTCTCTCACATCCTCGTCAATTTCAATAGGGACGCGTCCTCCGTAAAGTCGATCCTCACCGTTTTTCTTTGGTCCAGAAATCCAGTAATCTGCTTTTGTTTCGACTTCATAAAAGTTCGATTTAAAACCGTTTCCTTTCAGGCTCTGAAATGTTTTGCCCTTGTAATAAAGTGTCTTCCCTGTTTTCGAGAATCCAACGCGTCCAATTCTTGCATCTCCTGTAAGATTGCCATCCTTGCACTCAATGTACATGATTCGCGTTGGACCTTTTTTACCTTCGAGCCTTGCCGAAGTATGAAACGCCACTTTTTCGGTTGATTGAGAAATCACCGTTGCGAGTGCAACTGCTTTTCTAGAATTGCTTGGCATAATCGTCACTCGTCAGTCGCGCCGCGTAGCGGCGTTAGATGCTATCTGGTTGGCTGATTGTTCATATGGTGAGAGCAGGCGAAGATGTCGAGCCAATCTACGACTGGAAAAAAAACTCAGGATGATTGCTGCGATGACAACGACTCCCAAAGCCTGCGCGGAACCGATGGAAAGATTGAGCAATGGAGCGCGTAGCCAGTGGACCGTGAGAGCACCGGTGACTAGGGTCACGGTAAACGTGGCCCAGAAAACCAAAGCGCCAAGCCAAAACCATGCGCTGGTGGAGCGTCCTCTTGCTGCGGCCAGCGGAACAAACGTGAAATAAATCCAGATCCAGCAACCCCATGTAAAGCATGCCTTGAGCATCCTCTGGGGAGTAAAACGTCCGGTGTAGATCGCGATGCCAATGGAGATAGCAACGAGGCAAAGAAAATATACGAGATGTCGTTTTTTCATTTTGCCAGCCAACGTCAGAGCTGACCCGGAGCCGCCCCGGCTCTTGGGTCGAGCGATTTGTTATGCCTTTTCATGTTTAGGGAAAGTATGATAAACGAATACCTCTTCATCAATCAGGGCCTGCTCAAAATACTGCTTCCCCTTGTTGCTCGCTCTGTAGTTCTCCTCGGATACCGGCTGCTGCTCGTCAAGGGACAGTACGACCCACCCATGCTCCTCGATCCATCCTTTCGCGATCAGATACGCATTTTTTCGGGTCTGGTTCTTGATCCAGCATGCCACCGCCGCACCACCGCACTCTTCTTTATGGGTAAAGGTTGGATCTTGCACTGCATCGATAAGCAAGTGCTGCATCGGGATGCGCTCGTGCTCAGTGTACTCGTTCTCAGGCATAACGTGACTCGTCAGCCGCGCCGCGTAGCGGCGTTAGATGCACGAATTTGTTCGGCTTCATAATCACAGGTAAGGGGTACATAGCAAATAAACGAAGGTAAAGACCACAGTAATCAAAGCCGTGAGAGCCATCCAGCGCGAAGCCCTGTAGAGAAATGCACTGGATGCAAGAAGCAGGATGAACGAAGTGATGAAAAGAAATGCCAAAGCGTCGCCATAAACACCTGCACGTTGAGATCCCCTGAAATAAAAATGATCGAGGATCTCGCGTAAAATGAAACATGTGAGATAAACAGTCTCTGAAAATATGAAAGCCGACTTTGCCCATGTTTGACGAATATTCATGATGCCGAACGGTTTGCTCAGCGACGCTCAGCCGCTCCCTGGCGGGTGGGCGTTTGCTGAAGCTGCTTGTTGGCCGCCTTCGTTTTCAGTTCAAGAAACTCTTTGCGACAATCGGGATGGAAACCAGATGGAGATAATGCAGTAAATCTACGGTCACCATCATCACGCAAAATGTCGATTGTCGGATGCGCTAGAGCCTGATCAAGGCGAATCAGTGGGAAAAATAGAAGTCCGAGCGCATCGCTGTGATGGTAAGCGAGGTGTCCGTAACGGGGCTGCCACAAGATGGTGTGAGGAAGTGGGGTCAAAAAGTAGGGGGAATGCCACTCGAAACCGTCACGGTGTTCGAATGGCCACCAGTATCCGCCACAGCTTGAATTGGCGATGTAAACAAGCACATAGACGAGAAGTGGTGTTCCCGCAAGAAGGAGAGCTTTGCGGTGACGCTTCATCGGGTTAAATCAAGCCAACGTAACAGTCAGCCGCGGCCAACCGTGCCGTAGGCGCGGGTGGACGTTGGCTGGACTGGCAGGTTGGACTTCATTTGCTGTTTAAAAACATATCTTTGACAGGAGAACTGTAAACAAGGGCAAGAATTATGCCAGCAAGGACTCCGGTAATCCACTGAAAGGTGTATGTCAGCCCCGAGCCGACATACGGTCCTGAAAATGGAGCGAGGGCTGTCCCGAATAGCATAGAGATGATAAATAAATGTCGTGAGGGCGACCATAAACATATAAGCCCCACGAATGAGATGAGGAATAGAATGAACAATGAAAGGGCGAACCAGAAGAAAAAACCAGTCGATGGCGAAGGGTGAAGATAAGGCAGGAGGGCAGCAGGAAGATCTTTTTGCGTGAGGCTCGTTGAGACAGGAACAACTGACCTGACAGGCTTTAGTGGACACCTCCGAAATATAGTCTTACCTGGTTGGTGTTGATGTCTTCCTTACTGCCATCTTCCCCCATGGGGGAAGAAAAATCGGCGGCAAAAGCGCTTGG
>JAHFSY010000001.1 GCA_023269615.1 Verrucomicrobiota bacterium | reverse complement strand
CTCACCACCGCCACCACCGCCACCGCCGCCGCCATATCCAAATTCGTCCATTCCGCCCATAGGTTTTTCACTTTCTCACCAGCCATACCGTCACCGCCACCATCGCCAGCGCCGCCAGGCCCAGCCACAGCCAGGGCGGGCTTGGTTTGCTGATGCTGGCCCCGCCGCTGCCGCCGATGATGAAATCGCCGAACGTGCTTTTCTGGTCGACCTGAGTTCCGCTGGTGGCGGAGCTGGAGCCGGAAAAACTGGCAGCAACATCGGTCCCGCCCATAGGTCAGCGTTTGCGCAGGAAGAACCAGAGGAGCGCCGCGATGACCGCCACTGCGCCCAGGATGACCGGCAGATGCATCCCCGAATCGCTGGATTGCGCCACGCCGGTGCGCACTACCTGTTGTCCGGCCTTGCCGTCCTGCGTGTCGTCGCTAAACGCGTTCCAGACGTTCGAAATGTCGCCCACCGCGTTGGAGAGCCCCTCCAGCACGCTGCGCGTCTGGCCGCTGGTGGCTCCGTCGCTGGGCAGCTCGAAGGAAGCATCGCCCTGGCCCTGGCTGCCGCCGCCCCCACCGAAGAGGTCGAGAATTTTCATCGGTTAAGAATTGGCCCCGGCGGGAAACACCCGCGAAACCCGCCGGGGCCTGCCTTTTTTTTTAGACCCCTACTCAGCCGGGCCGGCCAGCTGGATAATCGTCTTGATGTTGCGCGGGGCCGCGCCGCCCGCCCCACTCTTGATGCGCAGGTTGAAGTCCTGGACCTTGTTGCCCCGCCCGTCTTCCATGGGCAGCGCCGAGTCAAGCCGGTCGTCCTCGTCAAAGACGATGTCCACAATCCCGCGCGTGGGCATGTCCGCCGCCACCGTGGCCGGCGTGGCCGTGGCCGTCGGGTTGGGAATCATCTCACGGTGGTAGAGCTTGGCGTTGTTGCCCGTCACCGTGTCCTGCCGGATGATCGTGTTGTCGACCTTCACTTCGAACTCGTCGATGTTCGAGTCAATCAGGTGAATCGACTGGTAAAACTCCCGCTTGGGCAGCCCGGTGAAATCGTGATAGGACGAGAGCTGCGCGATGGGTAGCTGGAACACCAGCCACTTGGTGATGACCCCCAAGGGCGTCGGACGGAACACCCCGTTCACGTTGATGAGCGAGTTGTCGATGATGGCCTTGAAGTTGGGCAGTGTCAGACCCGCCGCCGCGCCCGCATAGGCTTTGATGTCGACCTCCAGCTGGAACGTGCCCACATCGCCCGTGCCCCAGGCCATGCCGTCGGCGCTGGCCGGATTGTTGCGCCAGGGCTCCGCCAGCCAGATCGGAATATGGAATTCCGTGGCCGCCGTGGCGATGCCGCGCGAGGCATAGAGCACGCCGTTCAAGATGTTGAGCTTGTTGAGCTCGTCGGCAAACATCGTGCGCTGCGTCTTGCCGTTGACCTTCAGGCGCATTTCGCCAAACAGATCGGTCCCCAGCTTGGCCGCGCCGGGATTGGCGCTGCACCAGATCGCGTGATAGCGCGGCCCCACGGGCAGATCGATGACGATGGTGTGCGCGGCAAAGGCACCGCCAGCGGTGCCAATCCAGCCGGCCACTGTCGGAAGATTGACGATTCTTTTAACGGACATGGAAAGGATTGGGTTGGTTGTTGGTGCCTTTGCTCTGGTGGAACGGACGGATCAAATGACCGGAAGACCGAATTTGCCGGCCAGGAATTTCTTGTAGACGACGATGGCCACCAGCGCGGTAACGGCCGTGACGAGATATGGTTTGAACTTGGACATGCGAGACCTCCGAAGGATTGATTGCAGCGCCAGTTCCAGGGCCCACCCCGGCTCATCCATGAGCCGCGCTTGTGGGCTGTCACTAGCGACGGAGAAAAGCACTACAGCAAAAGAAGTCTGTCGAGGGAGTAGTCACACCACGTCATACCACGTCATACCACGTCACCCCATTGCGGTAGCAGCTCCCATCTAATACCCTCTCCATCCTATGCCACAGCACCAGCTGACCAAACACTGGGACCGCTTTATCACCTCTCTCGTCACCTCCGGCAGGTATAACAACCGCTCCGAAGTCATCCGCGCCGGTCTCCGGGTCCTGGAAAAGGAGGAGCCTACCAAAGCCGGCCCCGCAGCTCTCCCCCGGTCTCGCAGTTCAGCCCGACGAAAGCGCCCGGCGGCAGCTCCCGCGCCTCGTCCGGGTCCACGCCCAGCTCCTCTACGCAAGCCAGCGCGTTACGCCCTCGCAGCCGGAAGCATACTAATTCGGTCGCCTCATTCGTGATGGCCTCGTTGAGCTTGTTGGGCAACTGCGTGGCAAAGAGCGTCTCGCAACCAAACGAGCGCCCGTCCTGAATCCACTGCGCCAGCGCCCGCGGGATGGCGTGCGGGCTGCAATACTTCCAGACCTCATCGACCATGAGCAGCTTGCGCCCCGGCAGCCGGCTGGCCACCCCATAGGACCATTCGCAAAACCAGATCAGGCCGCTGGCCCAGTCCCCGGGGAACATCCGGCCGGGGTAATAGATCACGAAGCCGTCTTCGACCGCACAGGCCAGCTCCTCATCGTCCTCCGCATCGGGCAGCCGCAGCCGTTCGCTGATGTCCCGCTTGGGCTCCTGAAAAACAAAACGGCAGGTCAGGTCGCGCCGGGCCACCAGCCAGCGCAGAGCAAACGTCGTCTTGCCACTCCCACTCACGCCCGCCACCAGCGTGCAGCCTGGCTTAGCGTTGAGTTGGAGCATCGGCCCCCTTCTCCCTTTCCCGCCGCTCCGCCGCCAGCTTGCGCAGCTCGTCGACCAAAGACTCGCGCGAACTCCAGATGGCCACCCCGGCAATCGTCAGGGCAACTTCGGGCGCATACTCGGCGCTGATGCCGAATTTGTTGGCCCACTTGGCCGCGACCTCGCTGCCGCTTTGCACCACGGTAACCTTGGCCGCCTCGTCCCATCCGCCCTTGCGCTCCACCAGGGCCACAGCCTCCGGAGAAACCTGGCCAGCCAGCTCCTTAAGCCCCCGCATGTCCTTTTTTTCGAGCACGGGGACGACCCGCTCAAACACCGGTCTAAGAGTATCGGCAGTCCATGGGATAAAGTTTGGATCAACAGCAGGCGCAGGAACAACACCCGGTGCCGGCGCAGGCTCGGGGCCAGGCGTTCCAGCCATGGCCACGGGTTTAGCCTGGCCAGGAGCCCCAGGAGCCACAACGCCGCCCCCAGGAAGCTTCGCCCTACCCTTCTGCCGCCACTTCTCCCGCTTGGCCTCACAGCGGGCGCAGGGGCATCCTTTTGTATAGCTGTGAGCAGTGGGCCCCACACCAGCAGGCGCGCCGCCGCCTGGCGGCGCAGAACCCTGCGGATGGAGCGGAGTTGCCGTCGCTTGATTCGCCATCGCCTCCACCTTTCACTCAAAGAACGTTGCGCCATCGAGCCAGGATTTTTTCGCCTTCGGAGGCGGAGGCGGAGGCGGCGTCTTCAACCGCCGGTTTTCGTCCTCCAGCTCGCTGACGCGTGTTTCGATTCCCTTGCGGCCCTTGCGCTCCGTCTCCAGGTCGCGCCGGAGTCGAACGATCTCGGCCGCGTCGCCTTCCTGCACGTCACTGGAAAGCACCGCCGCCGCCGCTGGAGGGGCCGCGGGAGGCGTCGGCTCCGGCGGCGAGGGATCAGAAGGCGGAGCCGGTGTTGGTGTCGGCGGATTGTCCGCCGCGGGGTGTGCCCCGCCGGCCCCTGAAAGGGGCTCTGGATTGCGCAGGATTCGCATAGGAGGGAGGGAGCCCGCCTGTTACACGGGCTCCCCTTGGTTACTTCTTGGCCGCCAGGAGCGCCAGAGCGCCGGCTAAGGCCACAATGGCCTTGCCGTGCCCGCTACCAGTTCCTCTAAGGTGCGGGCCTTCTTTTCCTCCTTGGGAGGTTCATTGGGGGATGGCATAGGCACGCAGACTACCTCAGTTGCCCCGTGTCGAGGGAGTCGTCAGACCGCGACAATTTCACTCTCACACCACTGAGGGGCACCCCCCCGTTTTACCCCCCGTTTTGCTCAAAAAAAACACTCTCACTCACTCAACACCCCTAGGGGTGTGAGAGAGTGAGAATGGTTTTGTGCCCCTTCAACCCTGAGAGCCTGAGACCGCGATTTTTGACCCCCCGTCGGGTAGGGGTAAGGGGGGATCAATTCCTTCTTCCCACACCCACTCATACCCTCATTGCACAAAAAACCCTGAGAGAGAGAGAATCCCCCACCCGGCCCGCCCTGGCCTTGAGAACCCGGGGCTCCCCAAAATGGCAAAACCCGGGTTTTGCCTTGGGAGCGAGCGCCGGGTTTTCCGGTTTGACCAGGCGGGACGGGCGGCGGAGAATAGCGGCCCAATGAAAACACTCCTTGCAGCCCTTCTCTTGCTTTGTGCGGTCACGACCCGTGCCCAAGTTGCCAATACCGCGACTTGGCGCGGAAATTATTTCGGAATCCTGCTCCCGATCGGAACTTGCTCAAACGAGCGACTGGCGATTGACATCCAGGTCGGCGCCGATGGTCAGCTTGCCGGTAGAATCGTCGACTGGGAAAATGTGACTCAGCTCAATTTCAAAGCCGAGTGGCCGTTCTTCTCCAACGCCGGATACTTCAATTCGAACGTCGGCGGCATCGGGGACACGGTGATCGGGAAATTCAGCAAGACCGGTGTTCTGAAGGGCTCAGCCCATTTCATGAACGGCTGCCGTTACACGTTCACGGCCTGGCGGCGATACAAGGTCGCGATCTGAGGGCCCCGAAATGAGAAACTAGCCCGTCGATTTTCTCACCGCCGGCGTGCCGGCATCACGGGCGGCCCACCGCTCCACCTCAGGCAGACATTCTGCGAAGCAGGCCGCTGCGGATGCCGCGTAGGAGCTGGCAATGCAAGTGCCTGCATCTTTCCCCACTCGAAGGCTCACGTGGCAATCGCCATCATCGTGCCGGTAGCGATGGTGGATATAGAGCACGACCTCCAGGTTTAATTCCTGCCATTTGTGCAGCAACGCTTTGATGTCGACTTGGGAAGGCTTCACCTTTGGGGTGTTCCACAGCGGCGTGCGGCACGAGGCACACCGTGCTGGCTTTTGGCCAGTCGTCCGCTTGCGTCCGAGCCATTCGTATCCGCACCGCAGGCACCGGTATTTTTCTCCCCAGCCGCTCAAACGCATGGCCGTAGCTCGTAACGCACGCCCTGGGGTGCTCTTCGGTTCAGGCTATTTCGCAGACGACACCAAGCCTCGCGGTCCATGCGCACGCGGCGAACGGGTCGCACAACGCCAGAGACTCGAACAATCAGCCCTTCAATCGTTGGTTCGGCCTTCATAACCCGGAGAGCACCTCGACCAGGCCGACGAACCAGATAATCCAGAACAGAGTCCCCAGCACCATCATCAGCAGAAGCAGCACGATTGTTTTCAACGGAATTCCTCCTTCAGCGCCACCACCCCGCCGGCCTCGTCAATCCACTTGCGTCCGTAACCGTCGCCTTTGATGGCGCGCCATACCGTCGATTCGCCGACCTCGAAGCGTTCGGCTATCTCGCGCACCAGCTCGCCCTTCTTCATCCCATGGCGCTGCGTCGCGCGGAAGGCCGTCTGGAACATCTCCAGCGTCACCGCCCGCTTCTCGGCGTTGGGCTGGCCGGGGTTCATCCACTCATCCCAATCGAAGTCCCGGCATGCCTCGAAGGCCGCGTTACGCCGGTGCCAGGCTGACCGTGTGCCATATTCCTTCAGCCAGTCCGGATCGGCGTCGTTGGCCTTGGCTACCTCAAACACGATCCGGTCATCGTCCATGGAGTAGCTGGCCGGCTGCACGGCAAACACCGTGCGCGACGTGCTGCCAAGCTTCAGGCTTCCTGAGAGCTCGTGCAGGAGCTCCCGGCCGCTCTTGCGCCGGCCGCTGGCGTCCGCGCGGGGCTTGCGCAGGTGCGCCACGATGAGCGTGGCCGGCATCTTCTTGCCCTGAAAGCAGCGTTGGATGTTCAGGAGCGCCTCGGCATAGTCGCCTTGGGCCTCCTCCGCCACCACATCGTTCCACGGGTCGACCACGAGCAGTTCAAACGGCCATTTTTCAAACAGCCGGGTGAGCTCGCGCCGGAAGTCCGAATTGCTGAAGGCCAGGCCGCTGGGGAGCGTCTTGCTCACGCGGATAAAATCGTCGAAGTCCGCCGGCACTGCGGCAAACTCTTCCTTCAACCGCGTGCCCTTGTTTTCGGTCTGAAGGATAAGCGTTCGGCCCTGGCTGCGCACGGGATAGCCTTGCCACGAGCCATTGCCCCGGGCCATGGCCACGGCCAGGGTCGTAGCCAGGCGCGACTTGCCGCACCCCGGTTCCCCGCCGATGGTCACGAATTGATCCCGCGCAATCAGCCCGTTGCCGACGAGAAAGTCTGAAGGGTCCGCCTCGAAGGCCCGCGCCTCTTTGGGCGTGATGATTTCGATGAGCGCTTTGCCGGTGTTGCGGTGCGTTGCGTCGAAGAGCTCCGCCAGGCGTTGTTGCGTCTCCTCCATGGTGACCTCCGCCTGACTGGCCATCGCGGTGAGCTCGCAACTTTTGGCCAGGAGCCAGCGCCGGTGTGCCTTGTCCCGCAGCACCGCCAGATATTCCGAGAAGCTGAAAATGCCCGCCGAGGCCTCGGGGAGCCCGGCAACATAGGCCAGGCCGCCGCACTCCTCCATGTGACCCTTGGTGGTGAGCCACTCGACCAGAATCCTGACCTCGCACGAATGGTTGTCGATGCGCAGCATTCGCATCGCATCGAACACCTTTGCATGGCGCAGCTCGTAAAAGTGCTGGTGACGAAGCTGGTGCAGCAGCTCATCGGCTTCCGCCATGGACTGCTTATCCGCGGCCAGCAGAATGCACCCCAGGACTGCTCGTTCCATCTCCGGCGAGTGGGGCGGCAGCTCGGAGTCAGTTTGGGGCGTTGAATTGGGGACAGTTGTTGCCCTTGACACGGTCCCTCGTGTCCTTACCCGGCGTGTGTTCCTCATGTCTAGGCGTCGATGCCTGCGTGAAACTTCAGTGCGAACCCGTGACACCTGGCGCACTGGCGCGCGCCCTCGGCGTTGACGAACGTGACGACGCCGTGGCAGCGCCGGCACTGATAGAACCCCTCGCGCATTGCCCGCTCCATGTCGACCGTGAGCGGCACGGTCGGCTCATGGCGCTGGCGCAGGATGCGCAGTTGAAAGGCCGCTTGGATGTCAGCCATGGCGCTTCCTCCCTCTCCGCTCGCCCCTCTGGCCCTCGGCGTGCAGCATCGCGGCATATACCCAGGCCGTCGAGATGGGCAGCACGTAACGGTAACGGCATCGTTCCAGGCGCAGGACAATCGAGTCCTTCGTCAGCGTGACCACAATCCGCTTGCCCTTGCTCGTTTGCTCCGTGCGCCTAGTCACCGGCTTATTTAGGTTGGTCATGCTCCACCTCGCATCGCCCCGGTAGGCTCGTAAGCGCATTTGAGCCGCACTGCTGTCTGCCCCAGACCGGCGTCTGCCCAGATTGGATCGCGGTCGCTCCAATCCATGACATGCGCGATGGCGTGATAAGCGAGGTGCTGGGTGCTGGATTGCATCAACTCCACCACTCCTCCGAATGCATCTAATACGCTCTGATCTCTGGCACAGGCATAGAGCGCGATGATTTGGACCGCGGCGGACAGGGCCTTGGCGTCGGTGCTGGTCAGCGGCGCGAGGCAATGCTTGCCCAGGTTGGCCTTCAGCCACGGCAGGACGGTTTGGCAATAAGGTTTCTCTTTCACGACGGCTCTCCCTTCTCCTTGGCCTCGGCCAACTGCGCGTTGGTTTTGAACTCCTCCGCCTTGGCCTTGAACCCTGGCGCAAGCTCAGGGTGACCCGTCCTCTGGGCTTCCTCCGCCAGCTGCTCCATCGCGGCGGCGTGTCTCAGCCAGGTGGCGGCAATCTTGCCCCAGATCGTTCTGACTGTGTCCGTGGTCATCGCCGGCCTTTCCCGGCCCGGCGCTTGGCCTCCTTGACGGTGATGATTTGGGTGTCCGGCGTGGCGTAGCCGGCCTTTTCGAGCCGGTATCGGGTCCGGCGTTCTTCCATGTTCAGGATCGAGGGCAGGTCGAACACGGGTTGATGGCCGATGAAGGCCACAGGGGTTACGGGGAATTGACGCACAGCTCTTTCGACCGTGCGCACGGAGCAGCCCCAGCGGGTCGCCAGCTCCTTCTTCGTGAGTGTTTGGGTGTCCATGGGTGTTTTGTCACGCTCTGTCATAGAGCATGTCTCCTTGTGCCAGTCACTGACTGTCATTGTCAACGACAATTAGCGACAGATGCCGTCAAACCTGTATTATCACCCCCCGTATGGCTGCCCCGAAAAAGTCCCTGAAGCAGGTCCGAATCTATTTGGACTCCGAGGAGGAAAGGATGCTTTCCGAGGCACTGGAATCCTTCCCGAAATGGACGGAAACCGATGTGTTGACGTTGCTGGTTAGCTCGGGGCTGAAGGCACTAAAAGAATCCCATTACCGATTCCAATGGCCGATGAGATTCACCACGCAAAATTGCGCAGATGGCACGCGTTATCCACTCAATGAGCCCAAGGCTTCGGCTCGTAAGTGAGTATGTCAGAAGACGCGTCAGACGGGCCTTCAAAAAGCCCTTCGAATCCTGTCGCTCCGACCATTCTTTCGTTGGCTATCAAGCGCAAAAGTGCGCCCGCCCCTGTCGCTCTACCTGTCGCCCCACAGGTGACCCAGGGCGGGCTGGCCGATGCGCTGGCCGCCATGGCCGCCGCTTTAGCGGCCGTGGCTGCCGCGCTCAAAGGCCCGACGCCCGTTTACTCCCACTCACTCACAGCCCCCCCGCAAACCACGATCGGCCCCCTGTCGCCGGACCCAGCCACCGTCCGCCAGGTCGTCAACGAATTCCTCGTGGCCAAGGCCCGCGCCGCCCGCAGTGACCGCTATCTGCGCCAACTGCGCGTCTCGTTGTCGTCCTTCTCCCGGGGCCGGGCGCTGACCCCTATCGCCAGCGTCGGCCTGGCCGATGTCGAGCGTTGGGTGTTCGGCCAGGATTGGACCCCGCGCACTATGCGCGGCTATCTGGCCGACGTGCGCACGCTCTTTCACTTTGCCCAGCGCCGCGGCTACGTGGCCAGCGTGACGCCGTGCGCGGTGGAGCTGCCCGCCGCCGCCGGGGACCTGGAGGCCCCGGGCATCCATACCCCGGGCCAGGTGCGGGCCATCCTGGAGACCGCCAGGCGCGCGGACCTGGACGTGATGCGACACCTGGCCGTGCGCTACTTCACCGGGGTGCGCTCCGCCGAGGCCCACCGGCTGCGGGAGGAAAACCTGTTGTTGGACCGGGGATTCTTGGAAGTGCCCGCCATCAAGGCTAAAACTCGCCGCCGCCGCCTGGTGTCAATCCAGCCGGCACTGACTCGCTGGCTGGCCTTGGGAGGACGCTTGCGGCCCGTCTCCCCTGACACCATCCGGCGGGTGGTGCGCCTGGCCAAGTGTGACGGGGCGCCGGTGCCCTGGCCGGCCAACGTCACGCGCCATTCGTTTGTTTCCTACCACCTGGCCGCTTTCGAGAACGCCGGGAAGACGGCGCTGGAGGCCGGGCACTCCGAGACGATGCTTTTTGCTCATTACCGCGCGCTGGTGAGCAGGGAGGCGGCAAGAGAGTTTTGGGATATCGCGCCGCCAGATACTCCCGGATGAGGCGAACCTGTTCAGCGTTGGCTGGCGTTAGTGCCATCCAAAGGGAGGACGCGCCAGAACTGCGCATCGTTGGTCCGCCCGATGCGCACCTCCACAACCTGCACGGGCTCTGGGCCAGGCTTGACGATGTAATCGCGCCAGGTGACCAGGTCCGGGGCCCATTGCAGCCGGAACGAAGGGGGCGGGTTGGAAATGACCAGATACAGGCCGTCAGGATGGCGTTGCAGTGAGGATTGCGCCTGGCTGCCGTCCACCGCAGCCAGCGCCAGCGTCAGCGCAAGGAACCGTTTCACGGCACCCTCACCAGATGATTGGTGGCCAGCGCGGCCCGGTCCCGTTCCTTGGCCGATGTTTCGAGCACGGCCACGCGCTTGTCAATTTGCGTGACCTGCCAGGCTACGTAGAGCGTGAGGGCCAGGAGCAGCGCCCGGTTGGAGTCGCGGCCCTTTTCCGAGAGGATAAGCTTAAAGAGCTCGTTCACTTGAGCATGTTTTTCAAGCGCGCCCACCCGCCCATGTAAACCAACAGGGCCACCACCAGGATGGCCCAGCCGATGGGCGGGATGAGCCGGAAAGGCGTGCCGATGATGGCCCCGGCGGTGCCGCGGATGTTGTCGACGCCCTCGTTCCATCCGACCTGGAAAGCGTTGTCGACCTCCCCGCTCACATCGTCGATGCGGCTTGCCTCCAGATGGGCGTTGGCCTGGTCATAGGTATTCTGGTCCCAGATCCCGGCGTCCAGGCGCGAGCGATTGAGCGCGGCAAGCTGGGCGTCCAACTCCTGCTGACGCTTCTGCTCTTCGTCGACGTCGACGCCGCCCAGTAGAAATGCAGGAATCCAGCTCATAGCTTTAGAATCGGCCGAGCAGGAGCCAGTTGGCCCCGTCGCTCATGACCGTGACGCTGCCGCAGAGCGTGTTGATGTTCGTGGTCGTGGTTGATCCCACGAGCTGCCCGGCCACGGGCACGATCCAAATGTTCGAGATGCCCGCGCCGTTGGCTGTGCGGCCCCCATCGTAGATGGTCAAAATACGGCCCTGTTGCCCGACTGCGGTCGTGAGCCAATTAGTTCTGCCCTGCGTCGCGCTGACCGCGTTGGGTATCCCGACAACGGAATCCTGCAAGGTGTTCGTGTAAAAGCCGCTAATGCCAACCGTGAGCGAGACCACCGAATAGTTGCGGCTCCCGTTCATGGGCTCGTATCGACCGCCGCCCGTGTTGACCGTCAGATTGCCCACGATCGTCGGGAGGGAGTAGCCACCGGCAGGCGAGAAGACAGCGTTGAGGGTGCCCACGGAGCAATTGCGCAGGACAATCCTTTGCTGATTGTTGCCCGTGTCGGTCGGCTGGAAAAACTCAAACGTATTGCTGAAGTAGCACGCCGTGCAGTCGATCAGAATTTGCGCATCGCCGACAGTCTCGTAAGCCCCTAACCGATTATCGGTCACCACACAGCCTTTGCAGACGATGCTGGTCAGCAAATTGGTCCAGTTGGCATTACCGATGGTAGGCGTGCCCGCCGGCTGAAAGCCGATGTCATTGCCACGGATGACCGTTCCGTAAGCCGTGTTGCGCCCGCCGGCAAAGGGCGTGATGCCGCCGCTCTTGTTGTATTCGTAGAGGCCACCGATAATCGTGACGGGCCCGCCGTAGTGCGTGGAGGTCCCCTCATCTGCGTTGTCGTGGACCCAGCAATCGGTTTCGCTGACCGAATTGGCGTTGGTCCTGTCTCCCCCAGTGCTCCACCCGAAGCCATCGTTGCAGTTGGCTGACGCCTCGCACTGAAAGATTTTGACCGTCCCGTTCATGTCCCAGCTCGCTATTCCCTCGTCGTAATTGCCCAGGAGCGCGCAGTTGTCCACCTCCGCCGATTCCGCTCCTGTAACGTCGATGCCCTCGTAACCAAAACTGGCTTGGATGCCGCGCAAGACCACGTGGGACCAGGGCTTGCCGTTATAAACAAGGCAATTTGTCGTCCACCGCGAGGGGAAGCGAAGGGTTCGCGTCCCTGGGGCAGCACCGTCGGAGAGGCGAAAGAAAATTGTGGAGGGCGAATCGTTCGAAACGAAGTAGGACCCGTTGGCCGCCGACACCTGCGCCAGGCTAAACGCGTTGGTGAGCCTGAAGAACTCTCGCAGCGCAAAGTTGTGGATGTATTGGAGCGGGTGGCGTGAGGACAGCGGGATGAAGCGTTCCGGCGTCCCATACTCGTATATGAATTGCAGCCCCGGATTGGCCAACGTATAATTGGTGATCCAATCCGCGCTGGCCACTTGGAAGTGATAGACGCCGCTGCCGTCGGAGATGAAGACCGCCCCACCGGTGTTGGTGTAGGTCGCCCCATTGTTCACCCTGACAAAGCCGTTGGCCGAAACGGTGATGTTGCTGCACAGCGCCAGATCAAGATTTTGGCGGCCGTAATCCCCGCCAATCATCATGATAGTTCCCACGCCCCGGAGCGCCCGCGCGGCCATGTCCAACGTAGCCATCGGCGCGTTGGACGTGCCCCGCTGACTGTTGCTGCCGTTTGGACCCACCCAGAGCACCCCGCCGGCTGGAACAACAGGAGTTGTGACGACGCCGCCCACTGCCGCGCAGGCTCGCCAGCTCGATAGCGCAATGACGAGGGTAAGGAGCAGCTTAATACAGTTCATAGGCGGCTTCGAAAAAAGCGTCGTTGGTGACCGGGGCGGTTTTGGTCACCGGGTTGGTGCTGGCGCACACATAGAGCCCGGCAGAAAACTTTTTGGGCAACAGGCTCCAGTCGAGCGATTGGGTGGTGTTGCCCGGCACGTAGATTGGGGCCATGGTCGGCTTCTGCGCGCCGCAGCTGGGCGAGTCGCAGATCCAGAGCCAAAAGTCCGCGCCCTTGTTGGCCACCGCCACGCTGCCCACCAGGCAACGGCGCTGACAAAACAGATGCTCCTTCTCCCAATCGGTATCGGCGTTGGTGGCACCGTGGATGTAATCGCGCTTGAAAAACTGTTCGGGCATAATCAAAAGCTCATGATTCTAAAACCGGTGCGGATGGAGACGCGCCGGCCCGCCGCCACCGATACCCTGCCCTCCTCCACCTCGTACTCGACTGCATCGGCTGGCAGGGGCACATAGAAACAGCCGATGTCCAGGTTGTCCCGGAACCAGGCCCCGTTGCTGGCCGCTTGCATCCGCAGCGTCGGTTGCACACTGCCGCTGCCGTCGCTCTTGACCCGCAGGATGGGTCGGTTGGGCTGCGGGAACGCCGTCACCGCGTTGGTGCTGGCATCGCTCCAAAGCATCGACCCGACCGGCGAACCGTTGAGACTGAAGCGAAGAGCAACCTGGAGATACCAATTGTCGGAGATGTCCTCCTGCCTGAAGGCCCCGCCCCCAATCCAGATGTAATGCTCGCGCGCCGTCCCCGGCAGGGCGGTCTTGTGATGCACTCCCAGCGTGAAGGGCTGGCCGATGAGCAAGCCGTCGAAGTCCCAGTCCTTCCAGTGCTCGAAGCTGTTCATTCATTTGCGCAGAAAAACCGCCGCCACAATCAGGGCCACCAGGGCCGCCGCAATCAGCGCCGCATTCTTGCTCACCCCTGGCACCGGGGTTTGCGCTTGCGCCGCCATCTCATCGGATGCCGTCCGCCCAAACGCGTTGGCCTGGCCATTGACCAGAGTGGAGAGCAGCCCCGACACATTCTCCAGCGCGCCGCTGTCGGGATTGGCCACCTCCGTGGTAATGTTGACGGTCGCGCCCCTGCCGACCTTGCCGAATTGGAGCCCGCCGATTTGAGCTTTGTTGCCCGCGACGATGCCCCCACCAGTGACACTCTTGCTGCCCTTTCCTGTCCGACCGCCGCTAGCGATGCTGCCCTCCGAGGCCGCCGTGCGATTGTCGCTCGTCTCGGTATTGTCCTTTGTCTGGCTCTCGCTACTGAAGGGCCCGAATCCCATAGGTCACTTCCGCGCCACGATGATGAGCCCGACGAAGGCAATCAGCGCCACCGCCGCCAGGATGACCCCGGCAAGAGGCGTAAGGCCGGCATCGCTGTTGAGCAGGCTATTGCCAAACTGGATGGCGCTGGCCGAGCTGGCCGAGGAGCTCGCCGATTTGGGCGCGCCGCCCTCACCACCGCCACCACCGCCACCGCCGCCGCCATATCCAAATTCGTCCATTCCGCCCATAGGTTTTTCACTTTCTCACCAGCCATACCGTCACCGCCACCATCGCCAGCGCCGCCAGGC
>JAHFSY010000120.1 GCA_023269615.1 Verrucomicrobiota bacterium | reverse complement strand
TTGTCCGAACTCCTCACGGGTCTTCGTTAAAAATTCCGCAGTGGATGGTTGAGCCATCTGCGTCAATGATCGTCATCTCTCCCAATCCGATATGGAGTGCGAACGCTCTCGTCCGGTTAATGGAATTGATGCCGGGTCCTACATTGAAAGAGCCAAGTGCGACTGTTGCTCAAAAAGAACAGGAGGAACAGCGTGCAACAGCTTCAACAGCTTCAACTCAATCTTCCAAGCGACGAGCAAATCGCTCTGAATCCGGTCGTCCAAAAGCAACTGGTCGAGCTCATGGCCGAGGTGGTGCTGGCCGTGATCGCTCGGGAAAGGGAGGGCGGTGATGATCGTCAGTCATCCTAAAATCACGCCGCAGCATCTGGCGCGCAAAGCGGTAGTGTATTTGAGGCAGTCTTCGCCCAAACAGGTTCAGGACAATCTCCAAAGCCAGCGTCTTCAATATGCGCTTCGTGACAAAGCCATAACGCTCGGTTTCCAGGACGTGGACATCATTGACGGTGATCTCGGCTCCAGCGCTTCGCTGGGTGCGAAAGTGCGCGGGGGATTCACGCAGCTATTGGGAACGGTGGCGCTCGGAGAAGTGGGCATGGTCCTGAGCATTGAAGTGGCGAGGCTTTCGAGAACCGATAAAGATTGGTGCCACCTGTTGGAACTCTGCCAGGTGTTCGACACATTGATCGCGGATGCCGATCAAATATACGATCTGTCCACGATGGACGATCAATTGGTTCTGGGTATTAAGGGGACATTGAGCGTAGTGGAATTGAAAGTTATAAAAAGCAGGCTCCTGCGTGGGCAGGAAGAGAAGGCCCGGCGCGGAGAGCTGTTTCGCCTCGTGGCGCCGGGATACCAGTGCGACGAGGACGGTAAGAGGATCGCCAAAGATCCGGACAATCGGGTTCGGACGGCGATTGAGTTGGTGTTTACAAAATTCCGTGAGACCTGGAGTGCGCGCCAGACGCACTTGTGGTTCATAGCCAACCAAGTGACTTTGCCGGTGAATCGGTGTGGCAATGGGAAAACCACCATCGGATGGCAGTTGCCTACGCTGACGTTCATTGGATCGATGTTGAAGAACCCAATCTACGCTGGAGCCTACGTGTACGGCCGCAAGCCGACCAAGATGATAGTGAGCGAAGGGCGAATTGTGAAACGAACTGGCCGTACTTTGCCGCCCGAAGAATGCCGCGTCTTCATCCGTGATCATCATGAGGCCTATATCTCGTGGGAGGAGTTTGAAGAAAACCGGCGGATGCTGCGATCCAACGCCCTCCGTTTCGGAAGTGATGAATCGGTGTCGGTGATTCGCGAGGGTCATGGGTTGCTTTCCGGATTGCTGCGCTGCGGCCGATGCGGCAAGAAGATGCACGTGCGGTACTGGGGAAAAAGCGGAACGGCCGCGCGATACCTTTGTGCAGGGGACTTCCAGAATGGAGGAATGTACTGCATCGGTTTTGGAGGAGCAACGGTGGATCGTCGTTTTTCGGAATTGCTGCTGGATGTCATTTCACCGTACGGGCTCGAGGCCAGTTTGAAAGCCATCGAGAGCGTCAATTCCGAAGTGGATCATAAGTCCGCTGTTTTCGAAAAACAGCTCCAGCAGCTGGAGTATGAAGCCCAGCGCGCCTTTGAGCAGTACAACGCCGTCGATGCGCGGCACCGGTTGGTTGCCACCGAATTGGAACGGCGATGGAATGAGAAACTGGAAGAGCTGGCTCGATCCAAAAAGACGTTCGAGGACATCATCAATCAACGACAGACACTGACTGCCGAACAAAAGCAACAACTGTTGGAAATGGGCGGCTATTTCAAACAGGTATGGCATTCCGATGCTTGCCCGATGGAAGCGAAAAAGAAAATCATCCGGACCGTGATCGAGGAAATCGTGGTCCAACTCGACGAGTCGACGCAGATGCTTCAGTTCATCATTCACTGGAAAGGCGGCTGCCACACCGAATTCCGAATGGAAAAACCACGATCTCCTGTTGGCAAGGCGACGGACCTCGAAGATGTCGAACTGATTCGCAAGATGGCCGATCGCTACGAGGATGGTGAGATTGCTCGCGTATTGAACAAACTGAATCGGCGCACCGGAAAGGGCCTGTCCTGGAGTCAATCGCGAGTCGCGGATCTCAGAAGGAAACACGGAATCGCCAGCGCACCGAACCTGAAAACGCGTGGACAGGAGATCCTGAGCTTGGCTCAGGCTGCAAGTTCTTGTCGTGTGAGCGACACCACGATTCGGAAGCTTGTTGAAGCGAAATTACTCCCGATGACACAAGTGGCGCCTTGGGCGCCATGGGAAATTCGGCGCGCCGATTTGGAGGCTGAACCCGTGCGCGGAATCATCGAGCATCTCCGGAGAACAGGAAAACTGATCGTTCAGGGGATCGTTTCAGAGGATCAGCGACCACTGTTTCCGCAAAATCAATAAACTTCACAATGCGGGGCATGGGACACGGACGTTGACAACAAGTTTGGGTCCGGCGACATACGAGGTGCGGCGAGCCGGCTGAAGACGAAGGTGGCAAGACAAAGGAATGGAAAAGCCGAGCGGGAGCCGCAATCCCAGGCGAACCCAGCGGATCGATGAAGCGATTATGGGTGTAGATTTGAGCCGAGGCCATACTGGCGGATACGCCAAACTCGGGCGCCGTTGCTTGAAGGGTGGACCGGTGCAACAGTGCCGAAAGATGCGGTATCGCGGTTGGTCGATCGCCAGAGCGAAGACTTCAGCGCCTGGCGGAACCGGGATCTGAAGGACGAGGATATCCTCTATATATAAGGATGGCTGGTATCGCAAACAATGACTCACAACTTCAAAACTCAGAACTGAAAACTCGCTTGAATCTCAACTCTGAAAAGTTCTTTCTCAGAGTTGAGATTCAAGCGTCTAGCTCAGGCCGCAAATTTTCGCGGTGTTTAGCGGTCGAGCATTCGAAAGCGGGTTGATTCGGAATTGCTCCCGACGAACGCAAAAGGCGCCTTGGGTTTCGTGGGGAAATCCAGCGCGCCGATCTGGAAGCAGCGCCGGTGTGGCGCCGTTTGAATGACCTCGTAAAACAGGAAACTTATTGTGCAGGGTATCGTTTGAAAGATCAGCGAGCACTGTTTCCACAAAATCAATAACTTCACAAAGCGGGGTATTATGAGCGCATCTTTGCATTGAGGGCATCTCCGTAGCGCTGCACAAACGTGACGGCGCCACACTGCGCAGAGCGGAGACTCTCCAATTCGTGAGCGCGCCGCCGCAATTCACCAAACAGAGCGCGAATGAAAACGTTCAGGACATCGCTGGTGAGGCACGCGTCGTAAGCCATGCGGTAGCGCAGCGCGAAGGGCAGCGATAAGACCCACTGCCGGACCGGGGCGACCGGAAATACGCGGTCGACCAGGTGCGCCGCGGTATCGGCCATTTCTTGATGGCCGCGCCCTATCGGGCTTGCATTCGCAGCCGCTCATGCGCCTTCCACCACAGGACGGACACCAAACGCGTCGTTTACAGGAAAAAGCAATCAGTCGGTCGTGCCCGCAGGATTGGCAACGAAGCCGGAGAAAACCTCGCTCGAGAATTCCGCAGTCCAGAAAAGAACGGAATTCCCGCTCGACGAATCGCGGGACTGGGCGGTCACGCTCCCGTTGCCTGGCGAGGAACGTTTCCAGTTGTTCGGCGACGACGCGGTACAGCAGGCTTTCTTCAGGATGACGCGGGGTGTATTCAACAGAGCATGCTGGCACGCCCGGGCCAGCATGCAGGAGTCAAGCCAATTGAAGTAGTAGTCCCATAAGGGGCTTTCGAACTCGTTCACCAGAAAGTCCGAAGTTTCCCAGACAAATCGAGGCATCTTTTCCGTGCTTTTGGCGACTTCCCGATTAGCTGTGCCCCTGTTTCTATGCTGGCCGTAGGAGCCTCGCGACCAACTCCAATCCGTCCGACGTATGACGGTTTGTGAGAAGTGTGAAGGCCGCGTCG
>JAHFSY010000029.1 GCA_023269615.1 Verrucomicrobiota bacterium | reverse complement strand
ACGTGCTCACGGAAGTAACGCGCCCGCCCGAGGCGACAGGCGCATGGCTTGAAAACAAAACCCATCCGCCGCGTGACGGTCATTTCTGCATGGTGGGCGATCCCCAGCAATCCATCTACGGCGAACGCGCCGACCTGGCCCATTATCGCGCCGTGCACGATTTGCTGACCACATCCGCACGGGGCCAGGCCCTCAAGTTTGAAGTCACGTTCCGCTGCGACACCGCCATTGTGAACCGCGTGAACGAACTCGCGCCACTCATGCTCGACGGACAGGACAGCCAGGTGGAATTCGTCAAGCTTCAGCCGCGCCCCGACGCCACCGAGGGACAGGTCATCCGCCTCGACATTCCATCCAACCTGCCTCCCAAGGCGTCCGTCCTTCGCAAGGCGCGCACCGAGGCGAACGTCCTTGTGGAATGGTTGAAAGACCAGGGCTTGAAAAAACTTCGTGCGCCCAGATGGTCGGAAGTCGCCATTCTGTGCCCGAGAAAGAAATGGTTCAACCCCATCTGCGAGGCGTTGCACTCCGCCGACATCAAGTTCCAGGTCCAGTCCACCGACGTGGTGTGCGGCGACAGCCCGGCCTACGCCTGGTTCACCGCTTTGCTCGTCGTCGCCTCGGAGCCACGCAACGGATTTGAAATCGCGGGAGTGCTCCGTGAAGTGTTTGGAATTTCCGACCAAAGCCTTTCCGATTTTTCGCAGGGCGACGGCTCGCTGTTTCAAATCGAAAAACCAAGCCCGGGAACCGGGATTGTCGCCGAAACCTTGAATCACCTGGCCCTCGCCCGCTCCGAAGCCATGCTCCTTCCCTTGAGGGACGCCGTCCATCATCTCGCGCAAACCATCTCCCTGCGCGGGCGACTGCGCGCCCTCCCCGAGTCCCACTACAATCCCGCGGAACTCGAATACGAGCTCGACGCCCTGCTGATCCGGACCGCCGTCGCCGAGTCGGAAGGAAAATCCATCGCCGACTGGGCGGACGCGTTGAGGGAGGATTTCGAATCCACGCGTGCCGGTGAAACGGTCCAGGAAAACGCCGTCCAGCTCATCGGCTGTCAAAAGGCGAAGGGCTTGCAATGGCACACCGTCATCCTCCCCTTCTTCTTTCGCAAGATCCACCAGCGCGCCCCCTCCTACCCGCGCCTGGTCAAGCACCCGCGCGAGCGCGAAATGATGACGGCCTTCGAGAAGGCGGATGTTCCAGCCGACATCCTGGAAGAAATGCAGCAGGCGGTGGATCACGAAGCCCAGCGGATCCTTTACGTGGCGCTGACCCGCGCCCGTCGCACGCTGGTCCTCGTGGATGATTCCACGCTGTTCGCCAATGATAAAAAATCATTCGCCGAGCAACTGCAGCTCAAGGATGGAGGCAACCTCACCGCATGGAACAGCCTCCCGGAAAAACTTTTCGCGGATAAAAACGCGCCGCCCGCCGAGAAAATCCGCAAGCCCGTAAAAACCAAAACACTCGAACTTACGAGCAAAAATGAACGTGATGTCGCCATCGCGCGGGCCCGGAATTTTCCATCCCGCATCCTGCCCCACACCCTCGCGCGTCATGGGTCCGCCAAGGAATCCGAGCTGCGAATGGACCGCGATGCGGAAGAATCCCCCGCCCTCCTTCGTGACCAGGCCATCGCCTACGGCATCTGGTGGCACTCGCTCATGGAACACACGGACTGGAGTGCCGCAATCGAAACATGGGAATGCCATTTCAATACACTCCTCACAACCTCCCCCGATCCCGGGCGCGCCACAATCGAGTGGAATCTGTTTCTGAAATCCGACCTCGCGAACGAACTTCGGAAAACCGGTCTCGTCCACAAACCCGAGATGCCGTTCCTCTGGAAATCCAAACCATCCAGGTGCGTGGAAGGCGTGATGGATCTTGTGGTCAGCGACAAGGCCCAACAAAAAATCCTGATCGTGGATTGGAAAACCGACCGCGTTGACGCAGCAAAGCTCAACGAACTCCGGACCACCTACGCCCCACAAATCGAAACCTATCTCGAATCCCTGCGCAGCCTGACCTCCTTCAAGGTCCAAGCCGGCCTCTATTCCACCGTCACCGGCAAGTGGCTTCCGATGTAAGGCAGCGGATTTTTCTCCGCAGATTTTCAGAGGGTCTCGCGCAAAGGCGCAAAGTTTTCGGAAGAGAAGACGGACGGTCGCTTCACACATCGCAGCTTGCTGCGATGTGTGAAGCGACCACATGCTTTCGGGGATGAAGGGAGCTTTGCGCCTTTGCGCCTTTGCGCGAGACCTTCCGGAAATCTGCGTCCTTCAGCGTTAATCTGCGGAGAAATCCTTCTGTCTTGCAATTCTGTACAGTTGCTTCGGATGCGAAATGGGGTAGATTGAACGCAGCTTGGCTTTCATCCGTTCACGCGCCCTGAAACTGTGGTTCCGCTGGGGATTTCTTCCCCTCGTTGCCATTTGTGCGGGCATGCTGGTTGGTGCGAAGATGCGTGACAAGACCGGCCGCACCGCCCTCATGTGGACCTCGGCCTATGGCCACACCAATGTGAGCCGGGTCCTGATCTTCTTTCGTTCCGACGTAAACGCGTCCGACAAGAACGGTTGGACCATCCTCATGTGCGCCGCCATCAACGGCCACACCGACACCGTGAAACTCCTGGTCATCCAGGGTGCCGACGTGAATGCAAAAAACACCCAGGGCACCACCGCCCTCATGGACGCATCGAGATATGGTTATGTCGAAACTGTGCAAGCCCTTCTCGATCGGGGCGCCGACGTGAAAGCGATCACCCTCAAGGGCAAGACCGCCCTCACCATGGCCCAAGCCCACAACCACCCCCTCATCGCCCAGATGCTCCTGACCGCCGGGGCCGGAAAATAAAATCCATGACGGGTCAGAAGCAACGGATTTTTCTCCGCAGATTTACGCAGACGGACGCAGATTTCCGGAGAGTTTCTCGCAAAGACGCGAAGGCGCAAAGACGGAATTTTCACGCCGCGCCACGCGCGGCGTGAAAAGGCTTCATTTTCTGAAAATCTATGTATAACAGATGAAAAGGATATTCATATTCTGCTGTCTTTGGGCGGCTTCGGTCGTTGTCGGCGCCGAAAATCCCAAGCTCAGGATCGTCGCGGATTCGAAGGACGGACCGGAAATCATGGTGACCAACACAACCGCAACGGCCATCTATCTTTGGGGTTATCCAGAAGAACAAACCCTCATGTATCAACTTGAGCTCAAAACCAGCGCCGGGTGGGGTGAGTTACCAAATCTCAAGTGTGGTACCGGGGGTGGCCTCGTCGAAATCAAGCCTTTCCGGGCAAAAACCTTCAATGTGTACCGCCACTTCGGGGCGCACGTTCCCGGACAGACAGAAACATCCGCCGTGGCACGCGCCACTCTTTCCTACGGATTCGCAAACGACCCCGGGCAAATCACGAACTCGTTGGCAAGTGATCCTTTCACCATTTATGTTACACCGCCTGCAAAGAACTTCACAATTATTACCAACTATGTGGAGGACACAAAAAATGTATTTATCATCATTGATGAAACTGGGCACACGAATCGCCACGTGGGGCTCATATCAATTACAATCCCGAAAAGTAATGCGAATGATCCAGGAGATCATCTGACACCAGAGGAAAAGTTCTGGTGGATTCAACATTCCAAGTCAGGCACCCAAAAATGACAGCAGATAAAAACGGCGTGTTCCTGGAAGAGAGCAAAGATGGAATTTTGAAAATTAAATCCATGGTTTTTGGCTGGGTGATGAGCTGCATTCTTTGGTTTGTTCTCCCCTGCGTTTTGTTCGTTATGGATGACTGCATTATCCAGCCACATACTACCTATGCAACGGGCACGTGGTTCAGCCTGGCGATTCCTGGAGCACTCCATTGGTCATGTTGGGTTGCGGCCGGCATGGCCATTATCTTTCCCTTCGGCGTTGCGATTCAGAAATCACCCGCAGATGTGGCCTATTATCCGAGACTGCAGAATTTTCCCGCGATGTTCCGGTCGCTATTCCCTCGGATGGTTGTCACATGGGGAGTTTTGTTGCTTGCGGGTTATTGGGTGTATACCGCCATCGACGTTTTGGAAGCGAGCCATCGCGCTCACGGTCTGCTCTGGCCTCCACACTATTTTTTCGTCATCGGCATGATGCTTTGGGGGGTACTTTGGATTGCGGACTGTTTAACGCGCCCCCGATATGGATCAATTCTTGCCGCAGTCCTCTTCACCGCTTGGATCGCAGTTTCAACCCTCCCCATTGCCTTCGGAGTCATGCGGGAATGAAGCCCAAAATAGAATCTCTTTCACCATGCCGTGACCTTGCTCGTGGGCTGGGAATGCGCTAAAGTCTGGACATGGCGGAATCGAACAAGGCTTCGGTTTGGATTCGTGTCGGGTCGTGGGTCGTGGCCATTCTATATGTGGGGGTGTTCTATTGGATGGCATGCGTGAGTTCCGCGATGGGCGTCGTCTATCACGTTCTCAAAGCACCCAAGCCCTGGGGCGAGCAGATCTTGAGCGGATTGACACCTCCGATTGGACTGATGTTGGGATTGGTGCTGGCTGCGATTCTGGTTGTGCAAGCTTACAAATTGGACCCTTCAGATTGCAAACGTTGGAATGTGCGGGCAGCCAGAATCCTGGCGATGCTGGCCGCATTTCGATTGGTTGTGCTGCTGATCGGAGCGCATGCCATCGTCGGGTTACGGTGAATGTTCACCTTCGATAGATGGCGTGGCTGCCGATGTCCACGCTCCAGACGATGTTGCCATCGAGATAAAACAAAGCGCGTAGATCACCCTCAATTTCAATGGCGTGAATCGTGACTTTATATTCGGCGGATAGGCGATGGATTTTATGCGCTCTCAGACGGGAATCAAATGGGTTCACCTTGAATATTTCCCAGGCTTTCTGTGCTGATCGCTTCTGACTTTCCTCAAGGCGATCAAAAGCCTTCCAGAAACGCCGCGACGCCCGATACTGGTAGATCACGCCTTGTCACCGGGATACGGCTTGAACAAAGCGGTCTCCATATCAACCACGCGTCCCGCACGGATGTCTTCCATCCCTTCCTTGAAAGACTCCGGGATGTCCTGCCCGCTCAATTCATACAGCTCCTCGATGACCTTGCAGCGTTCCACCTGGGGCAGGGCTTTGATTTCACGAATGATTTCAGCAACGCTCATGGCGATAATATACGAGCAGTCCGTTGTAGAATCAATGCCATTTGGGCAAAAGTCGACACGACGAATCGTCGAACCAGCGGATTTTTCTCCGCAGATCAACGCGGAAGGACGCGGATTTCCGGAAGGGTTCTCGCACCCGCGCTACGCCGCTCGCCATCGCGACGAAGCGCTTTGGCGTAGTCGGATAGGCTTCGGCGAGGCGAGAAGACGCGAAGCAAAGGCTGCAGGATCAGGATTTTCACGCAGCGCGCCGCGCTGCGTGAAAAGGTTTCGTGTTCCGGAAATCCTTCCGTCCGCCCAATTCCGCGATCCTCCGCCTCCCCGTCCATTGACAAGCATGCAAGATGGCGTATCGTCCAAGACACCGTCAGATGCTCATGAAGACAAGCCGCTCCGCCCTAATCTGTGTCTTGATCCTCACCGCTCTGCGCGGTGTCTCCATCAGCGGGGAATTAAAGGACGACTGGGCCTTCGATGTCGATTATCCCAAGGAGTGGAGCATGCACGATGGACAACACATTGTTTTCGTCCGAGAAAAAAGGCACGACATCATCAAGACGGACAAAGAGCATGCTCTTATCGCCTTACCCGGAACCGAACTTGTCCAGCAGATTGTACAGAGCAAGAACAAGCAGTTTCTTCTGTGCCAAATATATGCATATCGACAAGATGAAATCGTCGAGTCATCGGATGGCAAGATGGATGGCGGAGTCGGCTTCGACTATGTATGTCTTGCCATAATCTCCAAGCCAGACTCCAAATGGAGCATCAAACGCCTGATGACGAAGGAAGATCTTGGCGCTGTCGGGGTCTCTGAGATTGGAGCCATCTCGGATGATGGCAAGCGTGCTCTTCTCAAAGTCGCCCGAGAAACCACCCCTGGAAGCTCGATTCAGTATGTTTGGGAAACGTGGGATCTTCAAAGCATGAAGGTCATCAAAGAAGGCCTTAGCGTCGAATGAAAACACGAATCTTTTTGCTGATGTTTGTGGCGTTCGGCTGTGGCGTCGCTGCAACCCTTGTTTTCCATCACCCGCAACCAACTCAGATCTCTACGCCATCTGCGGAGATCAAAAGCGCCTACGAGCGGGCGATTGAAAACCTCGGCAAACACGTAGCCATGGAGCAACGCGAAGCTGGAAGAGCCACTTATCTTGTTCTTGGAGCACCTGAGAAAATGGAACCGACCATCCACGGATACCCTGCCATCTATGAAGGCTGCGTGGGCTTGGGAGTCCTCAACGACGTGGAGGTGCAAGACCCATTCTACAAGGGTTATAATGGATATCTCGCATCCAATCCCCCCATCTCATCAACTCCAGGAGGTGCTATCCGTGATGGGAAGAAGTCGGCGAAAAAACAACCGCGCCAGTCCGCATCCATGGATTTGAATTCAAAATCAGGGAGAGCACAATACGCCGGGGAATGTTATGATGGCATTTTACCGGCGTATCTCGCCGAGGCAAAACAAGCAGCAGATTACGCCCGGACATTTGTGAAATTACATCCGCCTTTTGATCACCTTGACCTGGACAACCCGGCTGTGGGTCATTTCTGCCCGCCACAGCCAAAGAAATACGATTGGTCGGTGGAGTTTTATCCAAAGGATCCTAAAAAACATCACCCCTTGCCAATCGCCGTCAGAAACGATGGCGAATGTTGGATCAATGAAATGTTTCTTCAACACTGAGTTGCAGCGGATTTTTCTCCGCAGATTAACGCAGACGGACGCAGATCACCGCTGCAGCGGGACAGGTTTCCGGAACGTCTCACGCAAAGACGCGAAGGCGCAAAGACAGAGTTTTCACGCCGCGCGTCGCGCGGCGTGAAAAGGCTTCATTTTCTGAAAATCTGCGTGCCTCTGCGTTAATCTGCGGAGAAATTCGGGATCGTAGCGGGTCACAGGACTTCGATCGTTTTAAACCGCCGCTCGCACCAGGGTTGGAGGATGACGCCAAGCACCAGCAGTCCGATGAAAAGGCTGATCTTGTGGGCGATGAAAAACAGGAAAGCCTGTTCATTCATAAACTGACTTTCCTCATAGGAGATCCCCGGCGCGAAGACCCAAAGCATATACAATCCAACGAATACCCATAGGATTTCCTGCCTGGGATTTTTCTTTGCCAGCCAGATCAGAACGCCTTGAGCGAACACGAGCATGACGACGGCCTTCCAAATTTTCCATTCCGCGAGGAGCAATTTGCCATTGGGAACCACCATTTGATTTGCATGGCCGTTGCTCTCCATGGGTTCCAAAAGGCTTCCCGGGAAAAGTTCCAGAAATTTCTCCTGGGAGATTCCGACAATCATTTTATTTGAATCCACATACTCGATGACGCCTTTGGGATGATAAAGCGCCATCCCAAGGATAACCGCCAAAGGAATGAGGATGGCGGCAAAATAGATCGCGCTCTTGACGCGAAAATATGTGGATCGTTCAATGGCCCGGGTCAGCATGAGTTCACGGTCATCGGCCGGCCATTTGGTACCACCCCAAAGCCCTGGGGTTAGTAACGAGCACCCAACCAAGACTATAAAAAAAGGCAACATTCCTCCAATCGAATCGTACAAAAAATTTATGCCGAGTCTGTTGAAGTAAACATCGAAGCCAACAAGATACAGAAATGCCAAAAAAAGCATCCACTGTTGAGGCGAAGCAAAGATTTCCTTTTTCAGGACCGTCAAGAATTGAGATGGTGTTTTCATTTCTATTTTCCAGTTAAGATTCACGGACGATTTCCACAAAGATATCCTCCAGGCTCAGCGGGCGGATTTCGTACTGGCAGTGATATTTTGCGGCGAGCTGACGCAGGGTGTTTTCATCCTCCACCCGAAGCGTGGCCAGGACTTCGCCTCCGTCCTTCTTCACACGGAAGGTGTGCGGGAGTTCGAAGGTTTCGCATCCATTCGCAAATCCATGGAATCGCACCTGCTTGACGGTTTCCTTCAGGCGGTCCAGCGGCTCGCTGATTTTGAGTTTTCCCTGGTCCATGATCCCGATTTCATCCGCCACCCGCTCGACGTCGCCGAGAAGGTGGGATGAAAAGAAAACCGTTTTTCCATCCTCGCGAATCAGATCCAAAATCTGGTCGAGAAACTCACGACGGGCCACCACGTCGAGTCCGCCCGCCGGTTCATCCAGCAGCAGGAGATCGGGCTTTTGTGCCAGCGCGAGCAGGATGCTCAACTGGCGCGTGCCGCCGAGTGAGAGGATTTTGACCTTTTTGTCCAGGGGCAGCCTGAATTGGTTGACGATCCGATCCACGAGCCGCCCATCCCAATCCCGGTACAGCTTGGAGCAAAACTCGATGAGCTTTCCCACCCGCATGGATGGCGGCAGCATCTGTTTCTCCGAGACGTAGCCGATTTTCTGGCGATGCTCGGCTGTGAAGTTCCTGGGTGACACTCCGCACACCTCAATTTCGCCGTCATCCGGCCAGATCAGGCCGGCGAGCATCTTGATTGTCGTGGTTTTACCGGCGCCGTTTCGTCCGAGAAAGCCGTAGATGCTTCCCCGTCGGACCTGCAGGTTGAGATTCTGGACGGCGTACGTGCAACCGAACATTCGGTTGACGTTGCGTGTTTCGATCATGAGTGAATTCATGGCTTCTGCCTTTTTTTGAATTGTTCGCGGATCATCTGCTGGATTTCGGCCTCATCGAGCTGGAGGTGCTGCGCCTCGGCCACGAGCTGTTCCACGGCGGGGCCGACGAGCTTGCGTTTTTCCGTGCGGGAACGGATTTCCTGGCGCGCACTGACAAACGTCCCGAGTCCGCGTCGGAACTCGACCAGCCCCTCGCGCTCCAGGAATTGGTACACCTTGGCGACGGTGAGAAAGTTGACCTTGAGTTCCTCCGAGAGATCCCGCGCCGAGGGCAGCTTTTCATCCGAAGCAAGCTGCCCGCTCACAATCCGCTCGCGCAATTGCTGGAACATCTGCCGGTAGATGGGAACACCGTTGTTCGGATTGATGTAGAGGAACATGAGTGATGTATTTCACTAATACACATGCAGCATGCTGTCAAGCGGGAAAGGGAGATCCTGAGGAACGTCCAACATCGAACGCCGAACTTTGAACTTTCAACAGAGCAGACGGGACCCGCGGATTTTTCTCCGCAAATTAACGCTGAAGGACGCAGATTTTCAGAAACTGAAGCCTTTTCACGCCGCGCGTGGCGCGGCGTGAAAATTCTGCCTTTGCGGCTTTGCGTCTTTGCGCGAGACTCTCTGGAAATCTGCGTCCGTCTGCGTTAATCTGCGGAGAAAATCGGGGCTGCGGGAAGGGGTTCTCTCGAAAAAACCTTTGCCCGAATACCATTCGTAACGTGGGTGGACACGACGGCTCGGCCTTCGCAGCCAGTGCTGCTTCGGCGTAGGAGGCAGCGTGTCCCTCCGTTTTTACTGACAATAATGATTGCAATTTTGCATGGCAGGATTCTACTCGTTGAAATTTCCTGGCCATGCCTGATCCTGCGCTCAATGTTTCATTTCAACTCGGCAACCCTTGGGAGTTTCCCCTGCGCGGAATTCCCCTCCGTTGCAGTGTTCCCCTGCCCCAGGGATCGGTGCGTGATCCTTCGTCGGATCTTGTTCTCCTCGACGAAAAGGGGCTCGACCTCGGCGCCCAATGGCGCGTCCTTTCCCGCTGGAAGGATGGGACGGCCCGGTTCGCACTCATGGATTACTCGGAAGCCGTCATCCCTCCCCGCACGAATCGCGCGTATCACCTGAAACGCCGCGAGGGTTCCTCTTCAAAATCCGCCAAACCTTCCGCCGTCATTGCCATCCGCGAGGACACTGCGTCCCTTGAGGTGGACACGGGACGGTTGCGCTGGAAGTTTTCGAAGAAGCGGTTTTCGTTTGCCGAGGAAATTCATTTCAACGGACGCGAATGGGTGGGCGGGGTGGAATCCGACCTTTGCGTGACGGACATGCTGGGACAGATTTTTCGCGCGTCGGCCGGCAATTATCACATTTCCGTCGAGGAGCGTGGGATTTATCGCGTCATTGTGCTGATCGAGGGCGATTATCGCAACCCGCTGGGGCGGTTCATGAGTTACAAGATGCGGCTGCATTTCACGGCGGGCGGGGCGCAGGTCCTGATGCAGCACACGGTGCGCAACCGCCACGATGGGCGCGAGGGGCGGGACATCCGCCGTCTCTGGCTCGAGGGTGGGCTTCGGGTGAATGAGAGAGCGATCCGCCGCATCCTGCAGGGCGACCGCACGTTGAACACGATCCAGGCGATCGTGGAAATTCCGGAGAACGTGGACCTCGACACCGGGGTGTACCAGACACTCATTCGCAACAAGGCGAGCCTGCGCGAGGACCCCGACCAGATTTGCTATTCCATGAAGCACAGCCTCAACATCGGGAGCCATGGGTCGTGCTCGCCATTGATTGATCTTCATGAGCCCGGCGCGGGCGGCATGCTCTTCAAGTTCGCCATGGCCCAGCCCGACCACGAGGGGCCCCTGCGCCTGAGTTCGGACCGCAACCGTTTCGCGATTGATTTCTATCCCGAATCGCCCGAGCCGATGCATCTGGGCGAGGGCATGGGCAAGACACGCGATGTGCTTTTCAATGTTCATGATGATTCGCTTGGCGCGTTCAATCTCATTCATGAAAGCGACAACCTTTCCCATCCCGGCGTCATGGCCGTGCCGCACGAGATGCGTCGCCTGGCGCGGTTTGCGGACGTGCATCACACGCTGGTGCCCCAGCGCAACAAGTATCCGATGCTCGAGTCGAAGATCGACATGCTGCTGAGTGCGCCCCAGGCGTACGACTGGCCGAAGTCCCATGGCTGGAGGAATTTTGGCGACGAGATCGGCGCGCGGGGGCGGAGCATCGAGCTTGGCATCCATCAATGTATCAACAACGAGGAGGACTACCTCCACGCCTGCATGCTGGACGCGTGGCGGACAGGAAGGGCTTATGGCGGGCTGAACATGGCGCGGCACCTGATGGACATTGATTACATTGATTACTCGCCCGATCCAGCGAGGGATGGCGCGTGCTGCCCGCACTCGACCAATCACACCGACGGCGAGACGTATCCGAGCCACCAGTGGTGCCAGGGGCTTCTTTATTTTTACCTGGCGACGGGAGACGAGGAGGCGTTGCGGATTTCGAAACGGATTGGCGACTGTCTCATATGGTGGATCACAGGGCCCCGCCAGGATGCGCTGACATTTTCGGGGCGGGAAAGCGCATGGCCGTTGCTCTCGATGGCGGCCTTGTACGAGGTGACCGGAGAGGAGAAATATCGCGACGCGGGAATGCGCATCATCGGGAACATGAGCGCGGCCTGTAAAAAGCACGGTGACATGGCGTGGGAAGATCCCCCGGGCTCCGGAATTTACAGCGGCCTCATGAAGGAGATGACGTTCAACGGCGTGTGGGACATGTACGCGGCGACGGGCGACGCGAAGGTGCTCGAGCTGTGGAAAAACATCACGAAGAGCTCGGTGGAGAAGTTGAGCGATCCGGGCAGCTGGGGCTACGTGCATTTCCGCAACTGGCAGATCAAGTGGGCGGACCTCACGGTGCTGGCGCGGTGGTACCAGCTCACGGGCGACCGCCGGTACGTGGAGCTTGGGAAGAATGGCCTGCGCCTCGTCCTCGCTGGATGTCCCCAGCCGCTGAACCAGACCCAGGGATTCATCGCAATGGGCTATCGTCATTTTATTTTTTACCTGCAGCTCGCGGATGAATTCGGGATGATTGACGATGATCGCTGCACGCTGGTGTGGTGAGTGCGACCATCCGCCCCATGAACTTCTTGCGTTCTCGATCCGAGCAACTTGCCGATTACCTTCGCAGTTGCATTACGAGAAACGAACTCACCGACCCCTTGCCCGGCACACGAACCTGGTGCAAAACCCTGGGCGTCAGCCACACCAGCCTGAAAATTGCCCTCAGGATGCTGCGGAGGGAAGGCTTGCTGATCATTCATCCACGCAAGTCCATCCGACTGGCTCGTGCCGCGTCCCGAGCGAAGTCGAGGGGCAAGGCGATCCGTCTCCGTTCACAGCAACGATCCGCGTCCAGTCCCGATGGCCATTTCCACCCCATGGTGCGCTATCTTTACTACGGGCGGGAGTATTCAGAATCATCTTTCTTTGAACTTCCGCCCCTGGTGGAGCTCCTCCATTCCAAGGGGATTGAATTGAGCCTTGAACGATGCACACATGCCCGATTGAAGGCCATTGGACGGGAACCGTTGCCCTCTCACGAAATGCTGCTTCTGTCCTCTTTGCCCGCCGCGCATCACCGCTATTTCGCCCACATGAAGGGCAACGTCCTGGTCTGCGGTCATCCGTCCCCGGGCTCCCCACTTTCCTATGTCACCCTGGATGATGAAAGCGCCATTCGTCATGCCGCTCAATCCCTGCTGCGTCGCGGCTTTTCCAAAATCAGCCTGATCATTGACAAGGGAACACCTCCCGGAGTCTTGCAAATCATCAGTGCGTTTCACAAAACCTGCGCCGATTGGCCGCACCAACCCGTCCTTGCGGAAACCCTTCGCTTCGAACTTGACCCGGATGCCATGCGTTCATCCGCCCGGCATTTTGCCGCCCGCGTAAAAGCCCGGCAAGGTGTCCTCGTATGCCAGCCGGTTTCCGTCACCATGGTCATGACAGCCCTGATGGAGCGGAACATCGAGATCCACCGCGATGTGGAACTCATCGCGCTCAACACTCCTCCAAACTCCATCCATGTGTGCCCCAAGCTGGTTCACTATCCCTTTCCCCTGAAAGCGACGGTGAAGCATTATGCGGACGCGGCGGTGCGATTTTTTGAAACCGGCACCCTGCCCCGCATCCAAAAAAAACTCCCCCTGGAAGCCGTCCCCGCGACCCCATAAACCATCTGGGCGATTTTTTAACCCAGTTTTTGTAGATTGTCCTTCCGACGGTGCCGGGTGATCTTGCGTGTGAAACCATTTCAACGCACCATGAACCGAGGATTCCCCTCCCACCCCCCACCCGCATGAAGGCTGAGCAACCCATGCAGCGCCCCGGGTTTTCCGGACTGCCCTCATTTACGCTGGTTGAGCTGCTTGTCGTGCTTGCCATCATCTCGATTTTGATGGCCTTGCTGCTGCCCGGGCTGAAAAGGGCAAAAGAAACCGCAAACCGGACCGCATGCCTGAACCACTTGAGACAGGTCGGCCTTGGGCTCTTCATGTTGTCGGGGGACAATAATGAGTATATCGACTGGATTCATACGGGAACAAACTGGGACGTTGCGGTTCAGGCTTATCTTGGTCGCAAGGATGACCTGGTCCGGAGAATATACTCGGGGGAACGCAGCAAGGCGTGTCCGTCGTTGCGTGCCACCGACCTCGAGTGGGATGCGGTGCCGTATGGAGTCAATGACGCCTTTATCGAGCAATTATGGACCTGGAGCAGCGGGGGAGCGGGGCCGGGCATACCTCCTCGCGCGTTGCGTGAGGTCAAACGGCCCACCACCACCTTCCTCATCGCTGAATGCTGGTCATCGATCGCGGACTACGGGCCCATTGTCTTTGATCAAACGGCTTTCAGCACCGGTGATACCGGAGTCCCGTTTCCGCGGCACAAAGGCGGGATGCTGAATTTTATGTTTGTGGATGGTCATGCCCAGGTCATGACCGGGAAGAAGAACGATTCAGCAACCAAGTCAGGGTGGTGGAAAGAAGATTCCGAATCCGACTGGACTTATGCCAGTCCATGGACCATTTGGGGACCCTGAATCCCAACGGGAATCCCAATTTCATGGCCTCCAACCTAATCCTCCGCGCCGCCGATCAAAACGAGGTCCCAGCGACCCATGTCACCCACGGCTCGGACCGGCTGGTGATCCTTTCGCATGGGATCACCAGCAACAAGGACGAGGGCGGAATTTACACGCGGTTTGTGGACGAATTTCTCTCGCCTGGATTTGACAGCATCCGTTTTGATTTTCGCGGCCATGGCGATTCGCGGATGTCCTCGCGGGACGTGACGATCGCGGGGGAGATTCTCGACTTCATGGCGGTGCTCCAATGGGCGCGGGCGCAGAAGAAGTACAGGCAGCTTTACCACGTCACCGCCAGTTTTGGATGCAGCATCACCCTTCTCTGCGCGGCGCGTTTCGATCTGGGCTGTTTCGCCCGTGTTGCCTTCTGGAACCCGGTCGTGGATTACGACCACACATTCATCCACTCCACCGTCCCTTGGGGAAAGACCTTCTTCAACCAGGCCCGGACGGATGAACTGGCGTGTCGTGAGGGCACCCCGATCCCGCAGACTTCATTCACCATCGGCCCGCGCATGACCATGGAAATGCTGCATCTGCGCCCGCAGGAAACCATCTGGCCAAAGGCGGTCCCGCTCCTGGTCCTTCACGGGGATCAGGATCATCTTGTGCCGCACGCGGACGCGATGGACTACTGCAAGCGAAACAAAGGTGTTGCATTCCGAACCATTGCAGGGGCCGATCACGGATTTGGCGCCCAAATCGCCACGGTGTACGAAGCCACCCGTTCATGGCTCCTCGCCCCGTCATGATCTCTTCGCACCCGCCCCTCATCTCTTGACAAGCCTGAAGTCGTTCTCAGAAAATCGACGCGTTTCACTTGTCATTGCGCCACAATGCTGTAGATTCCTTTGATATGGCTCAGCCCAAAGCCGTTCCGAAAGTCGCCGTTGCCCCCAAGGTGGTTGCTACGGCCGGTCCGAAAGTCGCTCCCAAGGCGGTTTCCGCCGCTCCAAAACCCGTTGCCTCTCCCCCTCCCGCCCCGGTTCCGCCGAACGCCGCCGCGGGTGCGCCCGACAAATCACAGCAGCATGTCGCGAAGATGGCGTCCAACGATCTGGTCGTCCAGCTTCGCCAGGTGGTGGGCCGCAGCACGCGGCGCTGGAAGATTCTCATCGTGCTCGAAGCGCTCGGCCTCGCGATCGCCGTTCCGCTTGGGTATTTCCTGCTGATGCTTCTTCTGGACAATCTCATCCACCTTCCCACGTGGGGGCGTTTCGTCGCATGCGGGCTCTTCTTTGGCACGGTGGGCGGGTTCGGCTGGTGGCTGGCCCGGCAATGGAAACAGGCGCGCTTCACGGAGGACCAGGTGGCCATCGCCATGGAAAAGCAAAGCAAGGGCGTGGACAACCGCCTCATCAACGCCATCCAGATCGCGCGTGATGTCAATTCCAGGACTCCCGAGCTCAACAACGCCGTCATCCAGGAAAATTACACGCGGCTCAAGCAGATCGAGCTGCAGCAGGCCTCGAAGATCAAGCCCGCGCTCATCCGCCTCTCCGTCGCCACGCTCATGATCGCCTTCGGCGTGTGCTTCTGGGTGCTGCGCCCCGACATCTTCAAAAGCTCCGGCGGGCGCCTCATCAACCCATTTTCGAAGACGAAGATCATCTATCGCACCGAGCTCACGGTGGAGCCGGGCAACGTGCAGGCATCGCCCGGCAGCGACGTGGTGATCACGATCCGGATCGAGGGGCAAAAACCGGACGAGCTGGTGATCCAGCGAAATGTGGCCGGCGTTCACACGTCGGACACGATCCCGGTGAACGGGGACCACGCGTCGTACACTTTCAAAAACCTGGAGCGCTCGACAACGTACTGGGTGAAGGGCGGCGATTTCAGCAGCCCATCGTACGAGATTGACATCCCCACGCCGCCGCAGATCAACCTGGTCAAGGTTCAGTATCATTATCCCGAATACACCCGCATGCCCGACATGAAAACGGAGAGCGCCGGGGCCGACCTGGAAGCGCTTTTTAACACGCGCGCGACGCTGACCTTTGTGCTCGACCAGGCGTCGGACGAAGCCGTGATGCTGCTGGAAAAGGTGGTGCCGCCCGCGCCCGTGCCGAAGGCGGGTGAGACGGACAAGGAAAAGCCGGCCACCGCCCCGGAGCCATCCATCGAGCGCATCGCGCTGAAGAAGAACGGCCCAACGGAATACACGGGCGACGTCACCTTCAATGACGTGCTGGGATACCAGCTTGAGACACACCAGGGGAAACAGACACCGCGCCTGAGCCCGAAATATGCGCTGCATATCATGGCCGACCAGGCGCCCAGCCTGACGCTGACCGGCATGAACAAGCAGAACGAGGCGCAGGTGAGCACGATCTATCCGCTGAAGGCGGTGGCGGCCGATGACTATGGGCTGGTGGAGGTGGGAATTTTCTACGCCAGGCCGGTGGTGGGCAGCGTGAGCACCAACGCGCCGGCGGCGGATGCGAAGGTTGACCTGGTGGAGTGGAAGCCGATCAACATCTGGAAGGTGAGCGGCAGCGCGAAGGATTTCACGGGCGATTACGCGCTGCCCGTGGCAACCATGGGAGTGACGGAAGGCGACAGGATCGAGATCGCGCTGCGGGGGAAGGACGCGGATCCGCTCAAGGCCAACCAATGGACCACGGGCGAAAGTTACACGCTGCTTGTCGGCGGCGAAGGCGCTTCGTTCCAGGTGTTGTACGAACAGATTTTGAAAACGGAGGCGGATGTCCGCCAGCAGATCGCCGCCGAGGGGCAGTCCATCCAGAAAGCCACCGACTGGATGGCCAAGCTCGATCCCGCGTCCGGGCTGCGCTGGGATGACCAGAAAAACCTGGGCGATCTCGGCAATGCGATGCGCGACCAGTCGCGTTACCAAGACACGGTGCGCCTCTCCACCGGTGCGGTGGCGCGCGAGATGCCCCAGCAGGCGGGCAACCTGCGGATGTCTCTTGGAATCCTGGCCGACACTGAAATGGTGCGCTCAAGCCGCATTTTGGAAAGCGTCCTTTCGCGCGACAATCCACAGACGATGCGCGCGGCACTCGCCGAGGCGCGGCTCACCCAGGAGCGCACGGTGCGCAGCATGGAGGATCTCCTCGGGCAGTACGTGAAATTCCGCCAGGACTGGGAGCTGGCCAACATGACACCTTTCACAAAAATGCTGGCCGACCGCCAGTTCAGCCTGCGCGACGAGTCCGGCGGCTTCGCGGAAAATGCCCCGCCCGGCAACGCGTCCGATCTGATCCAGAAATCCAACTCCCAGCGCCAGCAGAAACTCCTCGCGCTTGCGGGACTGGCGCAGACCGCCTTCACCGGAATCGCCGAGCGCGTGACCAAGGTTGACCCGACGCTCGGGAAATCTTTTTCCGACGCGGCAGCGGGTCTCGACGGTGCGGGGGTCAAAGCGCAGATGCAGGCCGCGGGCGCCGACCTCGCCGCAGGACGCTGGAAGGATGGGGCGGCCAAACAGACGCTCGCGGGTGATGCGCTCGGGGCCATTTATGTGGCGCTGAAGAAGGCCCAGGCCGAGGCTGCGGCGCGCACGATCGAACAGATGAAGGAAGAGAAGAAAAAACTCGCGGGCCAGAAGGAAATCGAAGAACTCAAGGCCGGCAACTCCGAGGACATGGTCAGCACCAAGGAAATCTCCATCTCCGACCTCATCACCATGAAGGAGAAAAAGGAAGCTGCCGAAAAAGCTGCAGCCATGAAGGATGGTCTCATCGGGGGCAAGATTTTTGAATTCAAGTTCGACGATGCGATGAAGGAGGCCCTCAAGAACAAGGCCAACGAGGGAATGCGTCCCGACTTCAGCCAGATGTCACTCGGAAACACGCCCGGAGGCGCCACCCCGAGGGCGCCCAACACCTCCGACCTGCCTCCCAATGCCGTCGAGGCCCCGAAGATACCAGATAAACTGGAAGACCTCGTGGGCAAACTTCTGGAGGAAGCCGACGAGATGAAGAAGGATTTTGAGACCATGAACATCAATACGGCGATGACCATGCTCGACACCGGGACGGTGGGCGGCAAGTTGAGCGGCCGCATGAATTCCAACGCGGCTGTCGGCCTTACCGGCAACATGAAGCCACCCACCACCAATATCGGCGGCACCTCGGGCGCGGGACGCAAAGGCGCGCGGGCGCATGGAAAAGTGGCCGGTGACGAAGCCGTGAACCGCCGCGGGCGTGACGAGGCCCAGGACGGGGATGACGAAGCGCCCGACCAGGCCGGCCTCATGAAGGAAGTGAAGACCGACGACATGCAGAAGGATCCTTCCGCCGGCGTGGGCGGCAAACGCACGGCCAGCGATGAATCGCAGTTCAGCCCGCACGATGCCGGCGAATGGAAGGACAAGTACGCCGAGCGCATGGAAAAACCCAAGGCCGTGAACAAGATCGTGGAGCGCCAGGGCAAACCCCTCGACCCGCGCGTCGCCGAGATGCTCCGCGACATGACCGGCACCCAGGAGCAGATGATCGAACGCGTGAAGGTCATCAAGAAGGAATTCAAGAATCTCTACCTGCCCACGGATTACCTGGACGACATTGAGAAGCAGATGACGGCAAATCTCGAGCGGATGAAGGAGCGGCCCAATCCCGATGTGTTCCGCATGCAGGCGGAAACGATTGACCGCCTGCGCAACGAGATGAGTGTTTTCAACCGCGCGGTCGCCGGCTTCCAGGCCAGCGTGCCGCGCGACCAGGCTGTCAGGGGGCGCGTCCTCGATGAACCCGCCTGGCAGACCACGCCGGGCTACGAGGATGCCGTCAAATACTACTACGAGAAACTTTCCGAACGATGACCTGGTTTCGACGCCTCCTTGTGCTCACCGCATGGGTTGCAGGTGGCACCCTTCCCGTATGCGCGCAGCGTGAGTTTGACATTGCCGCCCCCGCCGCAACCACCATCGCAGGCCTGGCGCAAGTGGTGCTTCCCAATGCGATGTGCGCGGCCGTAAGCGATGCCCAATCCATCCTCGTCGTGGGACACAAGGTGCTGAACAACCAGCATCTGAGCGTGTACAAGCTCGATACCAGTGGCAAGGTATCCGCATCCCCCTTTCGCATCGCCCTTCCGCGCGCCGATTCATTGAAGGCGTTTGAGAATTATCCGCTCGCGCTCGCCTTCCACCCCACCCTCCCCCTGCTCTACGTCTGGCAGGACATCGCCGGCCCCGACGTGGGCGTGCCGGAACAGAATCCCATCTTCAAGGAATTCGACCACCTGCTGATTTATGCCGTAAAGGATGGAACCCTCCAGCTCGTCCAAAGCCACGCGCGCGGGCCCGAATTCAATTACAAGCTGATGAACGGCGGGCTTGGCATCAGCCCAAACGCGCAGCGTCTTTTCATGCCCAACCTCCGCGCGTCGGTCCCCGTCTCGGGATATGACGCCTCGGTCGGCTATTTTCGTCTCGACGCCCAGGGCATGCCGATCAAGGGAAACGCTCCCGTGGTGCATCCTGTCATGGTCACGCCCATGATGAGCTACCCGATCGGGACGGGTTTTGTTTCCGGGTCGAACGAGGCCGTGATCTACGGGGGCTACAACGGACCCACCACATGGGACATCGAGAACCGGCGGGGGCAGGTGGACTGGTATATGTTTCCCGGCGTTGCCACGCCCTGCCTGCTTACCGGCCATCCCAAGCTGCCCTTCATCTATACAACCACGCTCAGCGCCTCGTATATTCATCGGATGGAACATGCCGATGGATACCTCACGATGCTCCCGACCCGCGTCAACGTGGGGGGCGGGGTGTTCCAAACCGCACCGGTTTTCATGGCGCGCCAGAACAAGCTGGCGATCGGCGGCGTGAATGCCATCTACCTGGTGAAGCTTGAGGCGGACGGCAGCTTCAGCAAAACCGCCGAGATGGCCACCCTGGGAGAGCCCACGGTAAGAGCCGTCGCCTACTCGGAAAAACTGGACCGCCTGTACGTGGCGGTGGGAGAAGCGAAATGATCTCAAATTCCTGTCCCGCCTCGGCGGTGATCAAATTCCTGTCCCGCCTTGGCGGTGATCAAATTTCAAATGGGCTGAAGGGTTTCGCCCTGCCCGCGCTCCTCGCTCTCGCACTGCCATGCGCATTGCAGGCGCGAACCATCGCCTTGAAAGCGGAGGACATCGACCGCGTCGCAGCCATCACCGAGCAGGGGCCGCGCTACAGTTGGGCCGCCTACGAAGGGACCGTCGGAATGTTTCGAAACGCGCCTCAATTTTGCACACCCCAGTCAGGATTCCTCATCCATTACCCCCTGGATAAAATTCCCAAGGGCCAGCACATCTCCCTCGCGGAACTGACCATTCCCGTCGCCCTGGTCAGCCCCCCCCAGGCGCGCCTCTACTTCTGGCGCATCCTCGTGGATTGGGGCGTCGGCGTTTGCAACCAGTTCCGCATGATCCGCCCGACCAAGGAGGCATGGACGGTGCCGGGCGCACGCGGAAATTCCACCGACCGAGCCACCAAGCCTTCCACCGTGATCGGCGTCCCGGAAGTGGGCGAGAAATCCGTCAATCTCACCCAGGACGTGGAACTCTGGTACACGGGCGCGGCGCCCAATCACGGATGGCTCATCAGCGTGGAGGACAAGGACACAGCCATCCAGTTGCAATCCCCCATCTACGATGGTACCGCAAGCTGGGAACTGCGCATCACGTACGAGCCCCAATGATTTATGATTCCTGACCCGCGAACGCCCACGCGCGGCATCCATCGCCCGATCTGGAAATGGTTGCCGCTGCTGGCGGTGCTTTTCATGTCGTGGATGGCTCTTGCCCAGGTCGATGAAACCACGGTGCAGTCGCCGGCGTGGCTTGGCGGCTATCGAATCCGTTTCCCGCTCCGCGTCGTGGGCGACAACGGCGTGTTTACCAACCGGTCCCAGTCCGTCGTCGCACGCCTGCCCACGGGGGGCTGGCTGCGTCCCGACGGCGGCGATGTGGTGGTCCAGTCGCGCACCGGCGAGGTTCTCCCCACCACCGTGGTTTCGTATCACACCACGGGCGACACGCTCATCCAGTTCAAGCGCGTCGGCAACGAGCGCTTCTACTGGGCCTACGCGGTGTATCCCAATGCGCCCGGCGCACAAGCCGCCGCCGTGGCGCCCGAGGGAGTTTACGGGGAGTTCCGCGAGTGGAAGGGCGATGTGATTGATAGTTGGGCGTCTGTAAACGCAGGACTCAAGAAGAGTGACACCGTGACCGGCAACGCGTGGGTTCCCTACGTCGCGCAGATTGAAAGCCCCGTCCGCCCCGACAACCCGCGCAACTTCGCCTCATCCTACCGCGGCTTCCTCAGCATCACCAATGCCGGGTACTACCGTTTCATGGTCAATGCCGATGACGCATCCTTCTTCTTCATCAACAAGGGCGGAACCAACTACAAGCTCTTCGATCACCCCGGCTCCAATGTGCGCATGAAGGGCCGCGCGGACACCAATTTGTGGGAGGCCATTGATCTCGCGGTCGGCGTCTATCCCTTCGAAGTCCACCAGGTCTGCGGCAACAACCCGGCGGCGGAAGGCTATTGCACGCTCCTGTGGATGCCGCCCGGCGCCACAGGCCCGGCCCTTGTTCCCGCCGAAGCCTTCCCTCAACCCCTCTTCGCCGAGGTGGCTGGCGTGGAAGATTCCTCGGGCGCCCAGTCCGCCACCTTCGCCTTCGGAGTGGACGACTGCCTGACCTCCGAGGGCGTCACGCTCTACCTCGCGCGCTTCGAGGCGCAGGGCAACGTCCACGATCCCAAGAGCCTCCAATGGACGTTCGGCGACGGGGCGACCTTGACCGGAACCAACACGGTGGCAGTGCAACACATTTACTTCAAGCCCGGCGAATACAAGGTCTCGCTCAAGTCCGCGCCCAACATGCCGCCTTTTACCAAGACCATCTATGTGTGGACCGGCACCTCGCCGACAAGCCCCGCATCGCTCGCCACCGCCTCAAAAATCCTTTCAGAGCTCAACTGGACTGGCTGGGACAACTTGCAGGTCAACACCGTGTTTGACTTCCTGCTGATCTGCGAACAGCCCGACCGCTGGCCGATGATCGAGAAGCTGGCGAAATTCCTCCTCGACAAGCCCGGCAGCGACCCCAAGCGCCGGGTGATTTATTTCACATCGCTGATGCAGGCCGTCGCCGAGCAGGGACGGGGGGCGGAGGCCGTGAAGCTCATGGACAAGCCGCTCACCGAATTCGCAAAACTTCCCAGCCTGCAGGCGGAGATCCTGATGACAGGAGCCGACATCAACTGGAGAAACCTGCGCGACTTCAAGGAGGCGAGCCGGCTCTACGAAAAGCTCATCAACGAACACAAGGGGCTCGGCATCCCGCTCATCCGCCAGGCGGCGATTCACTGGGGCGATCTCTTCCTTGAATCCGGCCAGATCCCCGAGGCCGCCAAGACTTACCAGCTCGCCAACGGCCTGGGCGGCGACCAGTTCAGGACCAGCTCGTCCATGGACGCCATCAAGATGGGCGCGACGTTGCGCGTGGCCGAACAGAAGCTGCGGAGCGGCGACGTGCGCGAAAGCCGCAAGCTGCTGGAACAAATCGAGATCAACTATCCCGAGCAGAAAATGCAGGGACTCTACCGCTTCCTGCGCGCCGAGGCCGACCGCTACGCGGGACGCTACGAGGAGGCCATCCGCAATTACGAGGTGCTCGTGAAACTGTCCCAGTGGAGCGGCTTCCGCGATCGCGCGTTCTTCGGCATCGCCGACACCTATTACCGCATGGAAAAGTTTGACAAGACCATGCAATGGCTCGATTCCATCCGTGAAACCTATCCCGATTACTACAAATCGGCGAACCTGGATGCCTACCTCCGCGTCGTGAAAGGACGCATCCAGCGCCAGCAGGCGGCAAAGGAAGACAAGCCTGCCGGAGGCAAGGAGGATGTCACCGACATCGGCTTCAAGGGTTTCGTCACCGGTTTCGAGCCCACTGAGAAAGTGCATCCCGGCCGGCCCGAGCATTTCAAGTTCACCCCCCTCCTCGGCATGATGGGCCCTCACGTCGGCTTCATCCAGGGATTGCCGGCAATGAACAGTTTCAGTTATTTCAAACGCCTCCGCAACATGATGGCCAACGGATATTACTGGGTCGAATTCTGGTACCGCGAGCAGGAGGGCCAGGCCGCTTTTGGTTACGCGCCCGCATTCATCCTCACCCTCCAGGGCGCCGGAAATTCCAGCGACGCCGAGGAAGGCAGCAAGGTCGTTCCCGTGGACCGCACCTTCGGGCAATGGAGAAAAGTCGGGGCCAAGCTCAAGGCGCCTGTCAGCCAGGACGGTCTCCTGAAAATTGACTTCAATTACATCTACGGCGTGATCGAGATTGACGGCGTGAAAATCCTTCCGATCAGCGACCGCGAGAATGATTCCCTGCGCAGCTTTATCGAGGGCAGCAACTCTTCCGAATGAAAATCCACCTCCATCATGGGCTTGCGCTGGCAGCCGTTTTCGCAGTCTCCTGCGCGCTCGGGGATGAAATCCATTCCAACGGCCTCGGCAGCGGGCTCTGGAGCGATCCCAATTCCTGGAACGGAAAGAAGGTGCCCACCGCCACCGATGTGGTCGTGATCGCCGCCAAGGATGTCGTGCTCTTCGACCGGGATGATTCCGGAAAAAATACGTGCAAGGAAATACATATTGATCCCAACGGCACGCTTGCATTTCAACGCAACTCGGGCAGCCGCATCCTCTGCGTGGATGGCATCATTGAATCCTACGGCATCTTCAAGATTGATGCCTCGAACTCCAAGGACAACATGGAGCTGCGGATGGTGGCTGCAGCCCCCGAACAGCGCGTCATCCGTCTCCTGAAAGGATCGGCACTCATCGTCACCGGAAACGAGGAACTGGCCGATGACAAGCACAACGCAACCCTCATCGCGTGGCCCGTGGGCGATGCCAAGACCCTCGTTCCCGGCAAGATCACCGGGGGCCAGCACGTGGCCATCGACATCAAGTACACCGACCTGCAGCACATGGTCCTCGAGGCATCGAGCATTGACAACACCGGCTCCAAGCCGAACGAACGCCTGAACGTCGTGGGCAACCGTTTCACCGGCCTCTCGTCCATGGTGTTCACCTCGTGCGACACCCCGCTCGTCAAAGGCAACCTTTTCCTTGCATCCACGAACGCAGCCGTCGCCGTTTCCGCGATGTATCTTAACGCCTGCCCTCTCGCCGAAATCCGCGGGAACAAGGTCGTCGGCCCCTACCCCTACGGCATCCAGGTCAACGGGGAATGCAGCGTCAACGGCAACATCATCGAAAAATGCACCGTCGGCCTTTACTGGTACGTGTACAACGCCATGGCCAGGCAAAATGTCATCCGCGACTGCGAAACGGGAATCTACCTCGCCAACGTGACCGGCACCTTCGAGGACATCGAGATCGACAAATGCAAGTTCGGCATCTCCGCCAACGCCACCATCGCCCAGCTCACCAACATCGGGATCAAAAACGTGGATCCCAAGGGTGGGCACGCCCTCACGCTGGATTCCAGTTCCCTGACAATCCTGAATTGCAACTTGAAGCCGGATCAGATACATTGCACCAAAACACCGAATCCACAAGTGGACCTCCCGTGGATTGATTCCATGCAATTCCTCGTTGTCAAAGCCAATGGCACAGTTCCACCTAAAACCCAGGTGGAAGTGGCAACCGTGCAGACAGGCAAACCCCTCGCCGAGGGCGTCGCCGATCTCAACGTCCGCAATTCACCCGCCATGATCCGTCCCTCGGGCCTCACCGCTTTGCCGCCCAGCCCCAGCTGCCTCGTCATCCGTGCCTGGAAAATCGAGCGGGACGGAAAAACGACCCCAACTCCCGATTATACTCTCAGCATCTGGACGCCTGCCGAAAAACAAGGCGACAAGAACAAAGTCCTCTTCAACAAAAAAATCAAACCCGACGAATCCTGGTATCGCCCCATCCCCAACGATCCAAATCAAGCCATGGAGGTCACATTACCATGAAAACCACACTCCCCATTTTTCGGTCATCCCTCCTTCTGTTCTCCCTGGCCACCTTCGGGCTTCTGTCAGCCCCGTTGCTCATGGCCCAGCGCGCCGTCAGTTTCCCGCCTGCGGAAAGCAAGCCACCCCCCGCCGCCAAGGCGCCCCCCAAGACCCAGAGCAGCGGCGAGGAAACCGATATCCTCCCCGATGCAGGCCCCGCCATGCGCAAGACGCAGGAACGCTCGCCCCCACCCCCCACCAACCTCACCATCATGTACAAGGTGCAGTACGGTGAAAAACTCCAGTACACCCACCCCGATGGCACCGTCCAGACCTTCGACCAGTGGCAGAGCTATCCCAACGACGCCGCGAATATCGTCAGCTACACCAACCAGCGCCTCGCCGATGGCATGAATTACCAGTACGCCACCAAGCCTCTCGAAAGCCCGGGCTTTGACCCCGTGGACATCCCCATCCTCTACATGACCGGCGACTATGAGTTCGCGTTGACGGAGGCGGAAGTGGTCAACCTCCGGAAATTCCTGCTCGACGGCGGCACCATCATCTTTAACGCCGCGCGCGGCAAGGACGAATTCAACATCTCCGTCATGCGGGAGATGAAGAAGGTTTTCCCGCAAAAGGATTTCATGCGCGTCCCCCTCGACCATCCCATCTTCAACGCCAAGTACCGCCTCCAGCAGGTGACCACGCAGGTCAACGGCGTGCAATTCACCCAGCCTCCCGAGGCTTATTCGATTGATATTGGAACCCGCGCCGCGATCATCCTCGTGCCCTCGGGCCTTGGCACCGCATGGAGCGGCACCCCCTACAATCCCGCCGGCAAACACATCATGGGCGAAACCGCCATCCGCCTCGGCGTCAACATGATCGCCTACGTCCTTGGCAGCACCGAGTACGGGCGCTTCCTCGCCCAGCAATTCCCGATGTACCAGGACAAGACCCGGGCCGGCGGCGACATGTTCCGCTACGCCATCGTCAAATACAGCGGAAGCTGGGACGTCAACCCCGGCCTCCAGAACAGTATGCTCATGGGACTGCACGACAACACCAAGATTGACGTGGACTACAAACCCAACATCGTCTCGCTCGATGACCCCGACCTGGGCAACTACCCTCTCATTTTCATGACAGGCCATTACGAGTTCGAGCTCACGCCCAAGGAGGTGGAAGGACTTTCCCGCTACCTGCAAAAGGGAGGCACCCTCGTGGCCAGCGCAGCAGCCGGATTGAAACCATTCGACGATGCCTTCCGACGCGAAATCCAGAAAGTCATCCCGGCCATCCCGCAGGGCGATAAATCCATGGTGAAAAATTCCCTGATCAAAATTCCGCCAACCCATCCCATCTTCTCAGGCGGGTGGAACCCCATCAACGAGGTCACCTACACCGCCAGCGCCCTCAAGGACAACCAGGAACTCAAGCATCCCGAGTTCTTCGGCCTCTTCCTCGAGGACCGTCTCGCCGTCCTCTACACGCCCTATGACATCAACAGCGGCCTCAACCGCGAGTCCAATGCCTACTCCAAGGGTGTTGATTCGGATGACGCGCTTCGCCTCTCCATCAATATCATCACCTACACCTTGAGCCACTGACGCGGCCGTGTCTCGCTGCGCCCAGGTCAACGAAACGCTTTGTGTCCGGACCCGCATTGCCCAGGCGATGATCATTAAACCATTGAATAAATCCCCCGAACCCTTCAAACATTCCCGTTTCAGGTCTCAGTCACCCCCCAACTCCCCGAGCACTTTCCCCTTATGAGCGACCAAATCCAACAGAACATCCAGAGCTTGCATCAGTATCGCAACAGCATGGTCCACGAGATTGCCAAGGTCATCGTCGGACAGGGGGACGTGGTCGAGCAGTTGCTCATCACCATGTTCGCAGGCGGCCACAACCTGCTCGAAGGCGTGCCCGGCCTCGCCAAGACGCTCATGATCACCACGCTTTCCAAGGTCCTTTCCCTCGGTTTCAAGCGCATCCAGTTCACGCCCGACCTCATGCCGTCTGACATCGTGGGCACCAACGTGATCGAGGAAGACCACGAGACGGGCCGGCGCGTCACCCGCTTCGTGGCCGGCCCCATCTTCACCAACATCGTGCTCGCGGACGAAATCAATCGTACACCGCCCAAGACACAAGCCGCCCTCCTGCAGGCCATGCAGGAAAAGGAGGTCACCGCCGGTGGCCAGACCTACAAGCTCGAGCCTCCCTTCTTCGTGCTCGCCACCCAAAACCCCATCGACCAGGAAGGAACCTACGCTCTCCCCGAGGCGCAAAAGGACCGCTTCCTGCTCAACTCGTTCATCAAATATCCCCAGATCCAGGAAGAGGAGGACGTGGTTTCACGCACCACCTCCAACCAGGTCTCCGATGTCCAGGCCGTCATTGATGGCCAGACGCTCCTCTTCTTCCAAAATCTCATCCGCAGCATCCCCGTCTCCCGCCACGTCACCGGTTACGCCGTGGACCTCGTGCGCGCCACCCGCCCCAACGAGCCGGGCGTCCCCGCCTTCGTCAAGGAACAAGTGGGCTGGGGAGCCGGCCCCCGCGCCAGCCAGGCACTCATCCTCGGCGCAAAATGCTACGCCGCGCTTTCGGGACGCGTCAATGTTTCCTGCAACGATATCCGCTACATCACGCTCCCCGTGCTCCGCCACCGCATCGCCGCCAGTTTCACCGCCGAGGCCGAGGGCATCACTACCGATGCCATCGTCCAGCGGCTCATGCAGGAAGTTCCCGAGCGCGCAGGCGGTTGATCCGCGGCGGCTTTCCTCATCCCCCGCTGTCCTCCGCCCACGACAGCCTCCCACGAAGAAGCATCACACCCCCATGCCTCCTCCTTCCTGGAAAGAAAAGATTTCCAAAAAAGTGCGCGGAGTGATGACCCGCGTCCGCGGGGGAATCCTGGAGCGCGGCAACCCCAAGGTGCTCACCGCCGTCATGGAAGGCAACCAGCAGCGCTACCTCGACCCGGCTGTCCTCAACAAATTTGACGTCTCCCCGCTCCTCGCCAAGCTCATCGTCGAAGGCTTCATCAGCGGGCTTCACAAAAGTCCGTTCCACGGCTTCTCCGTCGAGTTCGCCGACCACCGCGAATATGTCCCCGGCGACGACCTTAAATATCTCGACTGGCAGGTGTACGCCCGCACGGACCGCTACTACATCAAGCGTTATCAGGAGGAAACCAACCTCCGCTGCTACATCGTCCTCGACCGGTCCGCCTCCATGTCCTTCGGCACCGGCGCCATCACCAAGTGGGACTACGCCTGCTTCCTTTCCACCTGCCTCGCCTACATGATCATGAAACAGCAGGACGCCTGCGGCCTGGCTCTCTTCGGCTCCAAGCCCGGCCTCCTCATCCCGCCGCGCTGCCGCACCTCCCACCTTCGCCAGATCATGCAGGTGATGATCCGCAACCCGCCCTCCGGCGAAACCAATGTTCCCTCCAGCATGCGCGCCATCGTCCGCAACCTCAAACGCCGCGGCCTCGTCGTCGTCATCAGCGACCTCATTGACGACCCAAAGGAAACACTCAAGTCCCTCCGCATGATCCGCGCGCATGGGCATGACGCCATTGTCTTTCACATCCAGGACGCCGCGGAAATTGATTTTCCATTCGATGGTGCCACCGTCTTCCGGGACATGGAAACCGGCGAGGAACTGGAAATTGACCCGGCCTCCGTCCGCAAGGAATACATCCGCCACATCCAGGAAACCTCTGACTTTTACAAGAAAGGCCTCGTCGAGATGGGCATTGACTACGAACCCATCAACACGCGCGAGCCCTACGACACCGCCCTCTCCGCCTACCTGCAACGAAGGGCCAAACTTCAGGGATGAAGACATGGCCACTTTCTTAAAATTCCGCGTTCCGCGTTCCGCGTTCCGCGTTTAAAAAATGTTTACATTTTTAACACCTCTTGCGCTGTTCGGGGCCTCCCTGCTGGCCATCCCGATCCTCATCCACCTCTTCAAGCCGCGCAAGGTCCGCCAGACTCCCTTCAGCAGCCTCCGCTGGCTCAAGGTCACCAAACAACGCCTCTCCCGCCGCATGCAGTGGCACCAGATTCTTCTCTTCATCCTTCGCGCCCTCTTCATCCTTTTCCTCATCTTCGCCCTCGCCAAGCCCGTTCTCTCGCTCCACGGAAAAAACACGTTCGCCGAACGCTTCATCATCCTCGATGTCTCGCGAAGCATGAGTTACGAGATGGCCGACAAGCACACGCCGTTCGAAAAAGCCAGGGAAGCCGCGATCGATCTCCTCCTGCATGGCAACATGATCGGCGACCGCACCACCGTCCTCCTCACCGGCAGCACCACCGCCGCGCTCGGCCCTCTCCTTGATGACCCCGGTGCCCACCTCGCCCGTCTCCAGGCCGCCAAGCCCACGCTCTCCGACACCGACCTCAGTTCCGCTCTCCTGTCCATCAAGCCCATGCTCGCCAACAAACGGCCCAATACCAGCGTGGACCTCTTCTACATCACCGACAACCACCAGTTGAGCTGGTCGGAAGGCACCATCTCCCAGTTCCTCAGCGGCCTCGGCAGGCCGGTCCGCATGCACCTCATTGACGTCGGCATCACCTCGCCCCAAAACGCGTGGGTCGCCGATGCTCACCTCGTCGAATCCATCAATCCCCCACGGCGTTTCATCCGCGCCCAGGTCGGTTGCGTGGGTGACGAAGGCCAGCACCGCTCTCTCAAAGTGACCCACCTCGCCGGCCTCAACGAACTCTCCCAGCCAGTCGACCTCCTGCCCGGACAACTCGTCAAAGTCGAAATTGACATCCCGGCCGCCTACGACACCAAGGGCAAGGTCGCCCAGATCCAGATCGAGCCCAAGGACGCTCTCTCCAGTGACGATCTCTTCTGGCTCAACCTCGATTCCCGCGGCATGGTGCGCATCCTGCTCATCGAGCCCGATGGCAGCACACAAATCGAATCCCAGCAGTCCAACTTCCACCTCCGCACCGGCCTCGAGGCTCTCTCCTTCATCCAGAGTGGCTCGCTGCAAATCACACGGAAAACCGACACCACCGTCACTGCGGGAGATCTCACCACCGCCGATGTCATCGTCATGGCCAATATCGAAAAACTCTCGGACAGCACCCTGCTCGCCCTGGAAAATCGCGTCAAGGCCGGGGCCGGCCTCGCCGTCTTTCTGGGCCCAAAAGTCCTGCTCCCCTTTTACAACAACAAGTTTTTTAATGCCTCCCACCCATCCGATGGCTTGATGCCCGCGCCACTGACCAACCCCATCCACGCAACCCAGAACGGCCCACCCGCCCGCATCACCCGCATCCAATGGGCTCACCCCATGCTCACGCCCCTCTACGATCCCACGTACGGTGATCTCGCCCAGTCCCGCTTCAGCACCTATTACCAGCTCGGCACCATCCCGCCAGGCAGCGCAGCCCAGGTCCTCGCATGGATTGATGATTCCGTCCCCGCCATCCTCGAGCGCAGCGTCGGGGCCGGCAAGGTCCTCGTCTTCAACATGACCGCCAACGACGAGTGGTGCGACCTGCCACGCCGCAAAAGTTTTGTGCCCCTGCTCGACCGCATGGTCACCCGCCTCGGCGGCGGCATCGCGCGCCGCATTTTCCAGGTGGGCGACGTGGTGGTCATTCCGATTCCCACCCAAAAGAATGACACCAAGATCCCCGTCACCACCCCCAGCCAGAAAACCCTCACCGCAACCGTCCGCAATTCCGGCAGCCAGAGCATGCTGCGCCTCGATGCCGTGGATGAGATCGGCGTGTACACCATTCAATATCCCAACCCCGACGCTGTCGGCCCTCCAACGTTCGTCGTGCAGGCGGGACGCGGTGACAGTGTGTTGACGAAGACCGACCTGGAAACTCTGAAGGCCTGGTGGAAGCCCGCCGAGTTTGAAGTCGTCACCAAGGCGGGCGCCATCACCCAAAACCGGATCCTCCTCTGGCCCTGGTTCGTCGGGGCCGCCTGCCTGATGTTGCTCGGCGAAATGTTCTTCGTCCACTGGCTCTGCCCCATCATGAACCCCAAGGTGATTTCCTCCACCGTAGGCACCCACGGCATCCTCGCCCCAGGCACCCCAAGACAAACCCAGGAAAGTTAGCCTTCCCCGCCGATTCTTCATTTTTCATTCTTCATTCTTAATTTCTCCTCAGCATGTCCACCCACTGGATCCCCATTCTTCCCCCCGCCATCATCGCCCTCGTGGTCGTGGGGCTGCTCGGCCTTCTCGGCTACGGGTCGTGGCTCCTCGTGCGCAAGAATGTGCCCGTGAAATGGATCGGGATCCTCGCCGCCCTCCGCGTCGTCATCATCATTGTCTTTGTCCTCTGCCTTCTGCAACCCGTCGTTTCCTGCAATCGCAGCGTCAAGCAGGGACAAACCCTGCTCGTCATGTTCGACACATCGCAAAGCATGAGCGTCCCCGATCCCACGGGCAAAGGCTCACGCCTCAAGGAAGTCACCGCCTGGATGGACAGCAATCTGAAATCAAAAATCGAAAAATCATCCAACACCTACTGGTTCGCGTTCGACCAGAATTCCCGCCCCGTCGGAGTCGCCGACCTGAACAGCCTGCAAGCCACCGGCGCCACCACGCGCTATGCTGAAAGCCTTGCCTCGGCCTGGGATTTTTACCGGCAGACCACCTCGGCCGGCGGCTCGGCAAGCTCCGGCACCATCTTGCTTGCCAGCGATGGCAATGACTTCAGCCCGCGCGATGTCGTGGAACTCGCCCAAAGCCTCGGCCTCACCATCTATACCCTCGCCCCCGCTGCCGCAAAAGAGGGTGGTGGCGCCGCCGATGTCGCCATCGCCAACGTCCAGACTGCACGGCGTGTATCCATCGGGTCTGAAACACGCTTCCAGATCACCCTCCGCCAGGAAGGCATGGAAAACAAAACCATCACGGTCAATCTCAAGGAAAATGGCAAGGTCGTCCAATTCCAAAACATCACCTTTCCCACGGGACAGCAGGAAAAGCAGGTGAGTCTTTCGTATCGCCCAACCGAGCCCGGCATCAAGGAATACGAAGTCGAGGTCGTGTCAACCCCTCCCGATTCCATCCAGGAAAACAATCACAGCAAGGTCAGCATCCAGGTCCTCAGCGCAAGGAATGAAGTCCTCTTCCTCGAGGACACCTGGCGCTGGGATTTCAAATTCCTGCGACGCATCTTCGAGGATGACCCGAGCTTCACATTCACCGGCTTCATCTCGCGCGGCGGCAGCACCTACGTCCAGTTCGGCGAGCCCGAGCGCAAGGTCAACCTCAGCAGCTTCCCCCAGACCAAAGCCGAGCTCGAGAGGTTCGACACCATCGTGCTTGGCGATGTTCACCCCAAAAACTGGACCAAGGCTCTCATCCCCGCCATCCACACCCTGGTCGTCGATCAAGGCAAGTCCCTGATCGTCATTGCCGGCCCCAACATTGCCGACATGGTGGACATTCCCGAGCTGACCTCGCTCCTCCCCGTCGAAATCACGGCCGAAACAGCAAACCCCGAGCTGGCCGGGAACCCGGTCCAGGTCCGGATCAGCCCCGAAGGCGCAGCCTCGCCATTCTTCTTCGCCTCCAATCCCAGCATCTGGACCGAGTTGCAGCCGCTGGACCAGATCTACCCGCCCCTTCGCAAGCGCCCCGCCGCAACCATCCTCCTTGAGGCAACCACCGGCAACAACTATGGCCCCTTCATCATCATCGCCGAACATACCATCGGGCGCGGGCGCGTGCTCTTCATCGGAACCGACACGCTCTGGAAATGGCAGACCAATTCCCAGCAGGCCGAAAACGCCAACTCCCCCTACATCGTCTTCTGGCAGCAGGCCCTCCGCGGACTTGCCCCCGTCCGCCTCTCCACCGGCAGCGTCAACCTCTGGATCCAGCCCGATCGCACCAAGTATGAAACCGGGGAAAACATCACCCTCCGGGCTGAAATCCAATCCGATCACCCCCTCGTGAAGCCCAAGGTCCAGGCCACGATCACGCTGCCCGACGGCAAGAAAATCCCGCTCGATTTCTCCCCGCATCCCACCCAGGCCGGCATTTTCCAGGCCTCGCTGGAAGCCTCCGTCCCCGGACAGCACATCATCACCGCCACCGTCAGCACCGAGGGCAAGGTCGCCTCCGAATCCATCGCCGTCGTTGACGTCGAAAAATCCCTCGCCGAGATGAGCAACATCCGCATCAACGAGGCCAACCTCTCCCGCATCGCCAGCGACACCGGTGGAAAGAAAGTTGACCGCAACGATTCCAAAACCTGGCCCATCGGCGACAACCTCGCCCCCGTGATGGTCCAGAAGACACGGGTCTTCGACCTCTGGAACAATTTCACGCTGATCATCCTGCTCGCCCTCCTCCTGGGCACCGACTGGCTCCTCCGCCTCCTGCGCGGTTATGTGTAAGAGAGTGTCCAGAAAACAACCAAGTTCGAGGTAGGGACGGACCGCCGGGCCGTCCGCTGCGCAGCGGCGCGCCCGGCGGTCACGCCCTACCACCAGCAATGCAACTTGCTTTCCGGACACTCTCACCGGACTTGTTCGTACAGCTTGATCAATTGTTGGGCGTTTTTTTTCACGTTGAATTTTTCCGCGAGGATCTTCGGGCCTTCGCGGCCCATCGTCCCGGCGAATGAATGGTCGGTGAGGACACGGCGGAGCGCGTCGGCCAGCAGATCGGGAGATTGGCGCGTCACAAGCAAACCATTGCGGCCGTTTTCGATGATTTCATTGATCCCGGTCACATCGGTGCCGACGACCGGCTTCCCAAACGCCATGGCTTCCATCAACGTGAATCCAAGCCCCTCCCACAACGAACAAAGCGTGACGACGTCGGCAAGCTGAAGAATGTCGTAGATGTCCCCGCGAGCCCCCACGAAATGAAAATTTCCGCCAAGTTTCAACTTGTCCCGAAGGGCCTCCAGATTCGCGCGCTCGTCACCGTCGCCCGCCAAAATAAATTGAGCCCCGGGTAAACGATCCACCACGCGGCGCGCGGCTTGCACGAGCGTGTCCAGAGATTTTGAGAAATGCAGTCGCGCGGCGCAAACGACCGTCGGGCCCGATGGCACGCCCAGCTCCGCCCGCTTTACCCCCAGCTCATCCGTTGTCCGCCTTAAGGAGGCAAAGCTCTCCAACGGCAGGCCGTAATAAACCGTGTGCACTTTTTTCCGCGGCAGCTGCTCAACCTCGATGAATGACTCCGCCACCGCATTGGAAATCATCACCACGCCGTCTCCCAGTTTCGCAAGGATGCGGTCTTCCGTTCGCGTCTTCCACGAGCGATTGAGGCAGAGGTTGTCCTCGGACGCGATGATGCACGGCACTCGCGCGGCAAGCGCCATCCAGCGTCCCACGTGGTTCATCTTCACCGTGCTCGCATGCACGACATCAAATCGTTGCTTTCGAAAAAAACGGTACATGGCCCATTCGCGGCGTCCCTGCCCCAGGCCATCCCACGACACGACGCGCTCCGGCGGCAGGCTCAATTCGGAACGCAGGCTCACCTTGCCCGGCCATTCGTGCAGGACGCCCACCCAGACCTCATGTCCCATGTCGTGCATGGCATTGGCGAAGTGGACAACGGACCGCTTGATGCCGTCGTAGGCAAACGTGCTGAGCAGCAGGCAGATTTTCACGTCAACTTCTCCGCCAGCACCATGAGATTTCCGCGCCACCGTGGCGCGAGAGCGGTGAGAAGCCGGTGGGGGCGATCTTGTTCCATGCACGAACTGTGCCAGGCATTGCGGATGGCAAAATGGGATTTACGCAGCGCCGAGCAGACCTCGCGCATGGCGTACTCGCGGACATGAGTGAGAAGCTCCGTGGCATTCTCGCTCTCCATGCTCTCGGGAAACTCCTCGAGCACGTTGTATCCCAGCACGAGCTTCAGGATGTTCGTCAAACGCGCCACGTTCGGCGTGGTGAGAAGGAGTGTCCCATGACCGTGCATCACGCGATGGATCTGGTGGAAGACGAGGTGCGGCGAGAGGCGGAGATGCTCCAGCACCTCTGAAAATATCACGGCATGGAAACTCGCCTCGGGAAAGGGCAGAGGCGCGACACCGATCCTGCCGGAATGAATGGGAATGTCGTGGGACCGGGCAAATGCGCCGTACACGGGAATGTTCTCCGCCACGTCAAGGCCCTCGCATTTCCAGCCATCTTCCTTGAGGAGAGCGGGCAGGAAACCGTAGCCGATCCCGACATCGAGCAGCCGATCCTCCCCTTTTTTGGGCGACGGCATGGCCGAGGCAATTTCGGCGAACCGATGCCGCTCCACATGAAGGTAACGGGCCACGGATGAGGCATCCACCTTGCGCCCCCGGTAATCCGTCTGCGACTCGGGATAAAGGCGCGGAATCTCAGCCTCGAAGGCCTGGAGCCGCGAAAGAGCGTGGGAATATGAAATCACGAAATCAAGATGTCGCAAGAATGGATTGATCGGGCAACACCTTTTCCGTAAAAGTTGCGCCCCATGCACGGCGCTTCCCTCATTCAGGATCTTGCAGTGGTGATGATCGTCGCAGGACTCGTGGCGATCCTCTTCCACCGTTTCAAGCAACCCGTCGTGCTGGGATACATCCTCGCCGGGTTGATCATCGGCCCGCACACGCCACCGTTTTCGCTGATCCACGATGAAGCGACCATCGACACGCTGTCCGAGCTCGGCATCGTCTTCCTGATGTTTGGCCTTGGACTGCACTTCAGCCTCGGCAAGCTCAAGAAGGTGGGATCCACGGCCTTCATCGCATCAAGCCTCGAAATCATCTTCATGGTCCTGGTCGGCTACCTCGTCGGAAGGTTCATGGGATGGAATAAAATGAACAGCATCTTTCTCGGAGCGATGCTCTCCATCTCCTCAACCACCATCATCGTCAAGGCTCTGAACGAGCTGGGCATGGCGAAGGAGCATTTCTCGGAACTTATCTTTGGCATCCTCATCGTCGAGGACATCCTGGCAATTGCGATGCTTGCGCTGCTGTCAAGCATCGCGATGACCGGGAACCTGAACGTGGTCGATGTGGTGATGACGGTTGGCAAGCTCGGGATATTTCTCACCACGGTCCTTGTGATCGGCCTGCTCTTCGTGCCGCGATTGCTTGATTACGTGGCGTCATTCAAGAGCAACGAAATGCTGCTGGTCGCCGTGCTCGGCCTTTGCTTCGGGGTCTGCATGCTCGCCATCAAGATGGACTACAGCATGGCCCTCGGCGCGTTCCTCATCGGAGCCATCATCGCCGAAACCAAGGCCATTCACCTAATCGAAACCCTGATCGAGCCGATCCGCGACCTGTTCAGCGCCATCTTCTTCGTCTCCATCGGACTGCTCATCGAGCCAAGACTGCTGTGGCAGTACGCCTTTCCCATCCTGCTGATCACCTTCGTCGTCGTCGCGGGCAAGGTCACGTCATGCGCATTCGGCACCTTCGTGGCGGGACATGACACACGAAAATCATTTCGCGTCGGGATGGGCATGGCGCAAATCGGCGAATTTTCATTCATCATCGCCGCACTCGGCCTCAAGCTCAAGGTCATCGAACCGTTCCTCTACCCGATCGCTGTCGCCGTTTCCTCGATCACCACCCTGCTCACGCCCTATCTCATCAAGAACTCCGATGCCGTTGTCGGCTGGTTCGACCGCGTGGCGCCGCCCGGGGTGGTCGGCTATCTGGACCTCTACAGCAAGTGGGTCGAGCGGATCTGGAAAAGCGATGACGACATCACCAAGAAGATTGCAAAGAAACTCGGCATGCAGATCAGCCTCAACGTGACACTCATCACGGCGTTGCTACTTGTAGCCGTGTGGTTGAAGGATCCCTTCGAGACACTCTTCAAACACCAGCCATTCATTCTGGACCATTCCCACGCCTTGATATGGCTTGGAGCGGTGATCGTGGGGATGCCGTTGTTTATTGCCAGTTTTCGACAGCTGGACGTTCTTGGTGTATTGGTCGCGGAAATCTGCGCCCCTGATGAAGCAGCTGGCGCGCGGGGGCCCATCATACGCAGGCTGATCGCCAACACGGTGCTTCTCGCCGGCAGCGGCGCATTCGGCCTGTGGGTGCTTCTTGTCAGCGCGGCGCTCCTTCCCGACTGGCGGTTGCTCATCGGCCTGCTGCTGCTCATCGCGGTCGTCACCTTCTTCTCATGGCGCAAGCTGATTCAGGTTTATTTGGGCGCCCAACAATCACTCGATGAAACCCTGGGGCGTGGAGATGGAACGAAGGATTAATCGTCTGGCTGGTTCTGGCCCTTGAAAATCGGAATCACTCTCCAATTGCCGGAAACTTTTTTTTCCCCTACAAACTAACCACTATGTCTGATATCCCCCTTCCCCTTCCGCTTGAAGACTCTTGGTCTGATGTGCTCGGCAAAGCCGTTCGAGGCACTGGCATTGATGAAAAGAACCTCGCGCCATCCGCCAACATCATCCCCTCGCAACTCAAAACCATCATGGGCGGTGAGCGTCCATCTGAAGACACGCTGCGACGGCTTGCCATCGCCGTCGGACTGAACCCTGGCCCATTCCTCGATCTCGCCTACGGACGCTACAAGCCCAAAGCCTTTGAAGCGTCACGCTGGCCCGGCGTGGCGCAGATTCCCACCCGTTATCTCGACATGGTGGTCAACAGCTACCTTGTCTGGGACACCAAAACGCGGGAAGCCGCGCTCTTCGACACCGGCACCGACATGGCCCCCATTCGTCATGCCGTCGAAAAAAACAATCTCAAGCTTACCACGCTTTGCATCACCCACACCCACGCCGATCACGTCGCAGTGCTCGATGACGTGATGGCCATGTACAAGCCAAAACTGTACGCGCCCAAGGGCGAACCCGTTCCCAACGCAACCCTGATCGAGGAAGGCGCTGAGATCCGCATTGGCCCCCTGCGCACGACGACACTGCTGACCGATGGCCACAGCCCCGGCCACATCACCTACGTGGTGTCAGGCCAGGAAGGCTGGCCCGCACCTGTCGGTCTCGTGGGAGACGCAATTTTTGCCGGCTCGATGGGTGGGGGCGCCGTCTCATACCCGCGCCTCCGAAAAAACGTGCAGGGGAAAATCCTCGTCCTTCCCGCGGCGACACTGCTCTGTCCCGGCCACGGCCCCACCACAACCGTCGAGGAAGAGCTGCAACACAATCCATTTGCGTGAGGGAAACATGGCTGAGAAAATGCCGCCGACGGGACCGCCGATTCATCCTCTTTCTGCCATTGCATTGATCGTGATTGACAGCCTCTGGCTGCTTGCGGACTGGGACGCGCTCCTGTGGATCATCACCATCCCGGTGAGCTTCGTGTCGTGTTTCGTCCCGGTCTTCCTGCTCCAAAAGTTTATGCGGGGCGATGGCAATGGGCAGGCGGCGGCGATCGCGACACTTCTGGCGATCCTTGCAGCAGTGCCCACTCCAATCAGCGGAACCATCGTGGGAACGATCGTCCTGAGCTGGGCCGGGCTGCACTCCCTGGGCAAACAACCCAAAGTTGTTCATGATGACACCAAGCCGCAGCCACCCCGGTTGAACGAACCGCCCCCGCCCTGATCATAAGGGACGAAGGCGCCTTTTTCCCATTGCGCGAAGCTGCGGGCTCCGATAAGCATTCCGTTTCATTCCATTTTTCAAACTTCTCCACCAACGATAATTTTATGACATCCACCTCCTCCAAAATTGGCGTCGTCGGCGTCGGGCGCATGGGATCGAACATGGCCCGCCGCCTCAAAGAAAAGGGCTTCACCGTCGCCGCCGTGTACGATGTACGCCCCGAGGCAGCCCAGGCTCTCGCAAAGGAAATCGGCGCGGAAGCCGCCTCCACTCTCGGACGCGTCACGCAATTGAGCGACGTCATCGTCACGGTCGTTACCGACGACGCCTCCATGCGGAGCATCTACACTTCAAAAAAGGACAATCTTCTCCAAGGAGCACAGGGCCGGTTTTTCATCAATTGCGCCACGCTTTCGCCAAAGGTCCACATCGAGGTGGAAAAGCTGGCGGCAAAGCAGGGCGCACGCACCCTCGAAGCCTGCATGGCCAGCAGCATCACTCAAGCCCGACAGGGGACTCTCTACCTCATGTGCGGCGGCAGCCGCGAGGTGTTCGACGAACTCAAGCCGGTGCTCGACGCCCTGAGCCAGTCCCTGCGGTTCATCGGGAAAACGGGCGATGCCGCGAAGGTGAAGGCTCTCGTCAACATGGTGATGAACATCAACACGGCCGGCCTGGCCGAGGGCCTGGGGCTCGGCGACGCCCTGGGGCTCGACCTCACGACGCTGCGCGAGGTTTTTTCGCAGACCGGCGCCAACTCGCGGGTGCTGGAAACGGACGGCGGGGACATGCAGAAACGGGACCATGATTGCTATTTCTCATCCGCACACGCCGCGAAGGATTCCGGCATCGCCCTTGCCCTGGGCGCATCCCTCCGCCTCGCACTCCCGCTCGCAAAGGCGACCAAGCAGCAATACGACCGCATGATCAAACTCGGCTTCGGTGAGCTGGATAAATCCGGCATCGCCGAACTCACATTCAAGGGCCGCGGGAAGAAGGCGAAAAAGTGAGGCCCATCTCCTGTAGCCGAACTCGCAAGAGTTTGGACATCCCGGGCCGCGTTCTTGCGAACGTGGCTGCATCATCATGAGAATCGCCTGCGATGTTCATGTCCATGTCTGGTCGGCGGCAGAACATGTCTCGCCCGCCTTCCTGAAGCAGGCGAATGAGGTCTCCGGACGCCCCGGTTGCCTCAACGTGGAAATCAACCGCATGGATGAGATCTTCGAGCCGGTGGACAAGGTGGTCGTCTTTGGTGGGCGCGCCATCCATTCGGGTGTCCACTGCCCGAACGAATTCGTCCGCGATTTCGTGAAGCGCAATCCTTCGAAATACATTCCATTCGCCGGCATTGACCCGACGGAACGGAACTTCATGCAGGATTTCGAGCAATGCGTGGGCGATTGGAAGTTTCGTGGCGTGAAACTCCTGCCGATGTACGCAAATTTTGATCCGCGCGACCGCCGCCTTGACCCTCTCTACACCGCATGCGAGAAGAAAGGGCTGCCCATTCTGTTTCACATGGGGACCACGTTCGTCCGCTGGGCGCCATTGCGTTTCACCGAACCGATGCTGCTCGAGGAGGTCGCGGAACGATTTCCCGATTTGAAAATGATTGCCGCGCATCTGGGTCATCCATGGGAGCACCAGACTGCCGTGCTCATTCGCAAGCAGCCGAACATCTACTCCGACCTCTCCGCCCTCTTCTACCGCCCATGGCAGCTCTTCAACAGCCTCATGCTCATGCAGGAGTATGGCGTCACGCGCAAGCTGCTTTTCGGCACCGATTATCCGTTCACCACCCCGATGGAAACCGTCGAACGCCTCCGCGCCATCACGAAATTTGGCGAAGGCACAAACTTCCCGCGCCTCAACCCGGACTGGATGGAGGAAGTGTTCCAGCGCGACACCACCAGGATCCTCGGGATCGTTTAGAAAGCACTCCCAAGGCCTTGCGATTTTCCAACCGCCGCGTTATGCTGCCCGGAACCACATGAACGAAGACATCCCCGATGATGGAATGCTGGACGATTTGCACGAGGGCGTTGCGGCCCTGCGCGACATTTCGCTCAGCACCTCCACTCCCTTGAGCCAGGCCGCCGTCGCCACCATTCAGCGCCTTGAAACCAGCATGCCCGTCGCCCGCCAGAAGGTGCGCCAGTGGAAACAGCGCATCAAGGACAAGGCTCTCCGCGCCGCGAACAAGACCGACCAGGTCGCCCACGAGTACCCGTGGATTTTCACACTCAGCGCCCTGGGCATCGGCCTCATCTCCGGTTTCGTCATCGCCAGGATTTCGTCCGGCTCTGACGAGGAAGAATCGCTCGAAGACTCGTAGCCGAACTCGCAAGAGTTTGGCCTCCTTTGCCCCATCCCAACCGCATTCTTGCAAACGCGGCTTCGTCAAAATTTCACCCGCACCCAGCGGTTTTCCAATCCCGCCTTCCGTTCCAGCAGCGCCAGCGCCACGCTGTCGCGGGCTTCCCCGGCCGTCAGATGTTTCGGCGCCTTCCCCCGTCGCACGCAATGCAGCATGTAACGGATTTCATCCTCGTACGCCTTCGCCGCGGAAAGTTTTGGATGCCTTGGTGTTCCCGCAGCCCAAAGCGTGAGCGACTTTTTCTGCGAAAAATCAAACACCAGCGTCGCCCGCTCGAACTGGGCGCGATACGACATGTTGAACTGAAATCCGCCCGCAAGCCCGGCGTTGTATTCGGCGACCACCACGGCATCGGGATAACGATACAACACGCTGCCCGCACGGCGATCGCGGGAAAGCGATGCGCTCACGGCTGAAGGCCTGCCGCAAATCCAGAGCGCCTGGTCAAGGTCGTGTATGTGCAGGTCGAGCAACGGCCCGCCGCTCTTCCGCTCGTCGCACATCCATGGCGCCCAAGACGTGGGCATCGAGCCCCGGAACAAATGAAGTGATTTCAAGGCGCCGAATTTTTGTGAACGCGCCAGGTTGCGCAGGTAAACATACTCGGGCCACCAGCGCAGGCAATGCGCCACCATCAGGAACCTGCGCGACGTCCGCGAGGCACGGATCATCCGGTCGCAGTCGGCCACGGAAAGTGCCATCGGTTTTTCGCAAAGGACATGAACGCCCGCACGGAGGGCGCGGCAGGCGAGTTCCGCATGCGTGAATGTCGGCGTGCAGATATCCACGAGGTCGAGCCGCTCCGAGGCAAGCATGGCGCCAAGGTCGGCATGACGACGCGCCTTGCGTAAAATCACCTGCCCGCCTCCAAACCCGGAAATATTACCGGACGACGCCCCCGAAAAACGCCGTGGGCTGGCGTGACATACAGCCACCAGTTCGACGTCGCGGATCTTCGCATACGCTGCGAGATGCGCCCCTCCCATGAACCCCAGACCGCAAAGACCCACCCGTAGTTTTCTCATCGACGTATTCCTTGCCGTGACCTTGATCCAGGCTCAAGAGATTTCCGAGGTAGGGCGCTTTCGCCGAAAGCGCCTCCGGAATGAAGCGTCTGGCCCACACGAAACCAACGGCGCGTTCGGCGAACGCGCCCTACCTCTAGCCTCGAACTACATCTTTAGAATCTTGTCCATCGCCTTTGAGGTGTGCTTCAGTGTGGACTCGGTGGCGGGCATGACTTCCGCAGTCAGGGTGCGATCGTAACCCAGCTTTTTCAGGGCTTTCATCACTTCCTTGAAAGGTACATCACCTTCAAGCAGCGGACAAAATCCGTCGAGCCAGTTCCCCGAAAGCTTGTAATCCTTGATGTGCACGCGGTGCACCTTGCTCCCGAGGATTTCAATCCAGTGCTGCGGCAAACCAAACCGCAGGATGTTGCCCACGTCAAAATAGATGCGCACGCTGGGGTGATCGAATGAATCCACGAAATCCTTCAATTCAAGGGGCGACGTCAGGAAATGGTTCCAGACGTTCTCAACGCAGATGCGAATCTGGTACTTCTCGGCAAAGGGCAGGAGTTTCTCGATGAAATCAGCAGCCCGCTCATAGGCGGTGTCGTAGCGCACCGGCTTGAATTTCTTGTCCCACGGAACCTGAACCGCGCCCGGCACCACAAGAATCGAATCCACGCCAAGCCAGCGCGAAATCTGGATCATGCGGCGATAAAGCTCAACCGACTTGTCGCGCTCGGAAGCCAGGTCGGATGTCGGGCAGACCGACCACGCCACGCCGCTGGCAAGCGAGGTCAGCAGGATTCCCGTCTTGTGGGCGAGACGCCGCGTATTTTCGCAATCCTCCTCGCTGGCGCCCACCGTGAACCTCCCCTTCAGGTCGCACGTCATCTCGATGCCCTGGTAACCGAGCTTCTTGGCGAGGTTGAAACATTGCTCCACGCCCAGGTTCGGGGGGAACGACCACATGCTGATGGATTTAATCATGACTGAATCTCTTTCTTAAGAAAGGTGATGGCCGAACGCATGTCGGCAAGTTGTTGATCTCCGGAAATTTCACGTTCAATGATGAGCGGCCCGCGATATCCCACCTTCTTGAGCTTTCGGATGAATTCCGGAAAGTTGACCTGTCCCTTTCCGATCGGCCTCTCCGCACCCAGTTTGCCCTGCTCCGTCGGCCAGTCGCCATCCTTGGCGTGAACGTTGAAAAGATAAGGCGCCAGCACCTCCAGTGCGGCAATCGGCTTGTCATTGCCGTAAAGCAGCATGTTCGCCGGGTCGAAATTCACGCCGAGGTTCGAACGACCCACGTCCCCAATGAAATCCTTCAAATGCGCCGCCGTCTCCTGCCCCGTCTCCAGCGTCAGCTTCAATCCAATCTTGTCGACGTGGTCCGCCACTTCCTGCGCCGCCTTGACGACGTTCTTGTAGGCGTCGGACTTGCGATCGGGCGGGATGTAACCGATGTGAAGCGCGATCGCAGGCGCCCCCAGGCGTTTTGCGACGTCAGCCACCTGTTTCATTTCCGCCACACGGGCCGCACGCGGCTCCTCGGGCACCAGTCCGATGGTGGACCTCACCGTGGGAATGTCATCGTACCTTTCGCCATCGAACCCGCAAAACACCGTGGTGATCTCATACCCGTCGCGCAGAGTGATGTCCGCGATCTTCTGCTCCAGGCCGTTGCCGAGCACCGACTTGCCAAGCCAGAGATGGCAACAACGAACACCCAGCTCGCGCAGATGGCCGAACTTCTCGGCAGGCGAAGGGGCGACGTTCCCAAGCATCAATCCAATTTCAAAAGGTGCGGGCATGATGTCCAAATCAAGAACTGCACCCTTCTCCCCCGACACACACGGCCAAAGGTGGAATAATGCAGAAAGACGACCACTTTACCCGAACGGACGCCGATTTCAAGAGGTATTATGCCGTTATGCCCGCACCAGGCATTTCCTCGCACCGGGAGCAATCAACCGCCAAGACGCCAAGGCACAAAGCAGCCCTGAACCCCCATTCACGCCACGCGTTGCGTGGCGTGAATCGTTCTTCGGGACAAAGGGGAGCTTGGAGCCTTGGTGTCTTGGTGGTTCCTCCCAATTCCGATTCTCTCTGTCAATCGTCTGCAGCTGTGACACGGAATGCCGAAGTTTTTCTTTCCCCAAAAAGTGCCGTCCCGATCCGCACCAGCGTCGCGCCTTCCTCAATCCCCACCTCGAAATCCCCGCTCATCCCCATGGACAAATCGGGAAGCCTCGCGCCCAGCTTCTGCTCCACCTGCAGCTTCAGCTCCGCCAGACGCCGGAAAAATGGACGCGACTTCTCCGCCTCTTCCGCGTACGGCGCCATTGTCATCAACCCGCGCAATTCCACACGCTTCAGACGGTTCACCTCGATCGCCGCCGCCACCACTTCCTCTGGCTTGAAACCAAACTTGCTCCCCTCTCCGGATACATTCACCTCCAACAATACGGGCATTTTCCGCGATTGCGCCTCGGCCTGTTTCTCGATTTCCAACGCCAGCTTCAACGAATCCACCGCATGCAACATGGAAAAAAGCCTCACCGCGTCACGCGCCTTGTTCGTCTGGAGATGTCCGATCCCATGCCAGCGCAAACTTCCATTGCAAAGCGGTATCTTCGCCTTCGCCTCCTGCACCTTGTTCTCGCCAAAATCCCTCACCCCCAGGCGCGCCAGCGCATCCACCGATTCCGGCGGATGGGTCTTGCTCACCGCCACCAACGTCACGGTGGAAGGATCGCGCCCCGCCCGCGCGCACGCGGCCGCGATGCGCTCCTGGATCGCATGATATCGTTCTTCAATCATCATTCCATTTTGCGATAAATCAGCCCAACCGGCAACGTCCAACCAAAGAATCATGATTCTCGGAGACCCTCTCGCAAAGACGCGAAGACGCAAAGCTTGCCCATGATCCCAAGCGTGCCATTCCGATTGAAAGCATAGCTTTCAATCGGAATGGCGCGCTTTGATGGCCTTTTCAGAATCTGCGTAAGTCTGCGTTAATCTGCGGAGAACCCGGGTGACAGGGTCCGCCAGAGATCGAAAAACTTTGCGCCTTTGCGCCTCTCGCCTCGCCGAAGCCTACGGCGTAGCGCGGGTTGCGAGAGGCTCTCCGAAATCTACACCTTCACCGCAAACTTCTCCCCCGGCTTCACATCCAGGCAAAACTCTGCCATCAACTGCGCCAGCTTCTCCAAGTCGTCGAGATGGATCACTTCCACCGGCGAATGCATGTAACGGTTGGGTAAACCAATGGACACGCTCGGAATTCCTCCACGCTGCAAAAAGATCGCATCTGCGTCCGTCCCTGTGCCCCGGGGATCGGTTGAAAACTGGATCGGAATCTTTTTCTTCGCAGCCACCGTCTCCAGACGGTCCACCACCACGGGATGATTCGCGCTGCCCCGCCCGATGATCGGACCCTTCCCCAATTTCACGTCGCCAAAACGATTCTTGTTCACAATCGGGATATCCGTCGCCTGCCCCACATCGGCCACGAGCGCCACGTCAGGATGAACGCTGTAGCCCGTCATCGCCGCGCCATGCAGCCCGATTTCCTCCTGCACGGTCGAAACCGCCACGATGCACGGCGTGAGCTTTTTTTCGTTGCGAAGCAGACGCAGCACCTCGGCCGCGGCAAAAATTCCAATGCGATTGTCACACCCGCGAGCCGTCACGATGTCGCCGCGCAGAATTTCAAACCCGTCGGCATACGTGATCACGTCCCCCACCCGCACCAGCTTCTGCGCCTCCTTCTTGTCCTTCGCTCCAATGTCGAGAAAGCATTCATGCAACTTCGGAGCCTCGGGATCCTTGCCGCGATCCTGCATGTGGGGCGCAAGCGACCCCGTCACGCCCAGCACCGGGCCGGCCCGCGTCTGGATCCGCATCCGCTGCCCACGAACCAACGCCGGGTCCACCCCGCCCACGCCCGTGAAATAAATGAACCCCTCGTCCGTGATGTTCTGCACCATGAACCCGATTTCATCCGAGTGCCCCGTCACCATGATCTTCGGCGACCCGCCTTCGTTCAAATACGCAAACGCATTTCCATAAGCATCCGTCGCCACGCGGTCAGCCAGCGGACGCACATAATCCAGCCACACCCTCTGAGCCGGTTGTTCCTGGCTCGTGACGCTGACGGAGTTCAACAACGCTTTCAGAAACTCAAGGCTCGGTGTTTGCATGAATCCTGCAATGAAGCACGCCGAGAAGATTTTCCAGCACGAAGTGAAATTCCCCAGCCTTGCCTATTCCCCTCTCCCCCGATAGACTGCCTCCCATGACAACCGCCACCTTGCCTCCTCCCGTCCAGAAAAAAGTCAACCTGCGCACGCCCGAGGTGTTGCAGGCGGTGGTGGCCCAGGTGGAGGAGCATTATCGCAGCCAGCTCGTGGAATGCATCCGCTCGCAGGGGGGAAGGATCTCCGCCGCCGGGCTCACCATCCGCCTCGCCAAGGAATTCGGATTTTGTTACGGCGTCGAGCGCGCCATTGACCTCGCCTACGCTGCGCGCAGGGTTTTCAAGGACCGCCCGCTCTACATCCTCGGCGAAATCATTCACAACCCCGAGGTCAATGACCAGATCCGCGCCATGGGGATCAAGACGCTCACCGGCCCGAACCCCGAGGCGAAAATCGAGGACCTCACGAGCGAGGACATTGTCATCATCCCCGCCTTTGGCGCGGAAGTTTCCGTGATGGAGCTTTTGAAACAGAAGGGCTGCCAGCTCGTGGACACGACGTGCGGCGACGTGATGAGCGTGTGGAAGCGCGTGCGCCAGTACGCCTCGGAAAGCATCACCTCGATCATTCACGGCAAGGCATGGCATGAGGAGACCAAGGCCACGAGTTCGCGCGCGCTGGCGGCCAATGGCAACGGCCATTACCTCGTCGTCTTCACCCTCGCCGAGACCGATTACGTCTGCAATTACATCCGCCAGGGCGGCAACAAGGCGGAGCTTCTCGAGAAATTCAAGGGGGCGTATTCGCCGGGCTTCGATCCCGACCTTCACCTCGGAGCGGTCGGCGTTGCCAACCAGACGACCATGTTGCGCGGCGAAACCGAGGAGGTCCAGCGCCGCGTGCGCCAGGCCATGGTGGACCGCCATGGCGTGGAGAATGTCACAAAGCACTTCCGCGTCTTCGACACCATCTGCGGCGCAACCCAGGATCGCCAGGACGCACTGGACAAACTTCTCGCGGAACCCCTCGACATCCTGATCGTGATCGGCGGTTACAACTCATCCAACACATCGCACCTCGCGGAAATGGGGGAAGTCCGTCTCCCGACCTTTTTCATCAAGAATGCGAGCAAGATGGTTTCCACCGAGAAGATCATCCATTTCAGCATGCAGAAACATACCGAGATTGAAACCACCGAGTGGCTTCCCAAGGGAGTGATCACCGTGGGCATCACCGCCGGCGCCTCCTGTCCCAACAACCTGATCGAGGAAACCATTCGCCGCCTCTTCGAATTCCGCAACGTCTCCCCCGAGCAATTGCTGAAGCAAGCGACATGATTTCGCGGACACTGCGTCACGGGACTTCCGAATGAATGATCAGCAGGGTGCGCGACAAATTTGTTGGTCGCCCTTCAATTCACACCCCGGTCGCCGCTGACAGCGGCTCCTACATTTTTCCTCCACACCGTTCTGCGTTTTTGTAGGAGCCGCTGTCAGCGGCGACCGGGGAAACCAACTTTTTGTCGCGCACCCTGATCAGCGATTTCCAATCTTCGCTGTTGCATCAGCCCTCCAATCGCTTTACCTTGGTCAACTCAGTTACCGCGGGGTGGAGCAGCCTGGTAGCTCGTCAGGCTCATAACCTGAAGGTCGCTGGTTCAAATCCAGCCCCCGCAACCAATTTCGAGGCCGGAACTTCGGTTCCGGCCTCTCTATTGAGAGAGAAAATGTAGCCCGAGTGGCGAAACTGGCAGACGCGCTAGATTCAGGGTCTAGTGGCCGCAAGGCTGTGCAGGTTCAAATCCTGTCTCGGGCACCATTCGACTCGTCGGGAAGTCGATCTTCCCTCTGTAGCGGGCGTCTGCGCGCGGTCGCATGTAGCCACGCTCGCCAGAGCGTGGACTCCGTATCCGTCTCCGCCCGCGGAAACCACGCTCTGGCGAGCGTGGCTACGTCCGGAACTATCACTTTTTCTTTTTAAAGAGGCCATCCAGGAGATTCTGCAGGGGGTCCTTTTGCTCCTGCTGATTCTGTGGCTGGTCCTGCGGCTGGTTTTGGTTGTCTTTCTTCTTGTCGAAGATGTCCTTGAGAATATTCAGCACGGGCGCCGCGAGGGATTCCACTTTGAACTTGGAGTAATCGATTTCGAATTTGGGATGCTCCATCGTGCCAGTCAGCTTGCCGGGCGCAGGCAGGTGAATCCAATTCTCCGGGTCCACGGGCTTGTCGTCCACAGGCACGGGGGCGAGCACAAGATAACGCAACAGGGGGGAAGCTTGGGCGACGGCCGGCGGCACCTTGGCCGGCACTTCCAGCGCGAGCCGGTGGTCGAAGTAGAGGTCCCCCTTCATCGTGACCTCAACGGCAGACCCCCTGAGATGGAAGTTTTCGGTATGCAATTTGGCTCCGCCGATGTGAAAGGAAGCGTCCATGTCGTTGATCGTCGACATGGCAATATCCTGGGATTTTAACGCTGTGCCTGCCTGCGCAAGAGACCGTTGAATGGACGGCACTTTCTCGAGATGGGCTTCGCGGACTTTCATATGCAAATCACCCGTGAGATTTTGATAGAGGTCTGCAAGCGCGATGCCGTCCCCCGAGCCGCTGACATCCGCGTCCATCGTGCCACCAACCATGCCTTTGGACTCTGGTTTGAAAATATCCACGAGCGGCCCGATCTCCAGTTTCACCACTTTCGCGTAATACTTGAAGGCGGGGCGGTTCGGATCCAACGGTGATGGCTGGGAGGTGATTTTGAACGTGGCAGGCGCGCCGCCGATTTTAAGCCGCCCGTCGTTGAGCTGGATGATGCCGCCATTCTGGCGCCAGGACGCGTTGACTTCGGTGACCGTGAATTCATGGATTCTGAGGGAGTCGGAAGAGATTTGCAGCGTGACGTCTCTGGCCGGTGTGGAGGGGGATGACTTGGGGAGTGGATTGCTCGATGGCTCGACAACGGAATCCACCGTCAGGGGGGGCGGTGTGGCGGTTGGTTCGAGGATGGTTGAATCGAACAAGGAAGTACCCTTGGTTGGGTAAAGCTGGTCGTAATAGGATGTGAGATCGAGCGACTGGCCCTGGATCTTCAGGTTGGCGAAGAGCAGGCTTGGCTCGTTGCGCAACGAGCCTGATATCTGGAAGAGATTTTTTGCCGAGGGCGTGGGATCGAGCTGCAGTGCCAGCGAGCGGATCGTGTAGGTGCCATTGGTCGCGCACGTCACATCGGTGGAGAGTGTGGCGTTCAGCGGCTTTGCGCCCGGACTCTTGTCGCTTTCGACGAGCAGCTTTTTCACGTCAGCCTTGGCCTTCACCGTCATCTCACCCTGCGCACATCTCATTTCGCCCTGGGTATTGAGTTCAATGGAGCGGAGCTTCCGGTCGGGCAGCCATACGGCGAACAGCGGGGCAAAAATGGGCGCCTTCCAGTCGGACATCTTGAAAGTGAAGGCCTTGTCGTTCGTTTCGGAATCATAGGAGAGACTGCCCTGCCACATGCCGGCAGGTTTGCCATCAATGGACACGGCGAGGCGGGAGTCGTTCATCTTGAGCACCTGGCCGCGAGAGTCCACGTTTCCATCGAACGTGACCGCGGCCTTCTGGTACTGGACCTTGCCATAAGTGAGGGACAGGTCGCGGGCTGTCACATGCCCCTGGCACGCGTACCGGCTCGCACCCTCCTGCTTCCATTCACCCTTGCCCGCGAGAACACCCGAGACGACGGAAAGATTGGCAACGGGCTTGACAGCAAGAACATTGGGAAGCTGCGTCTCAAACAGAACCGTGCCGGCTCCGGATTTTTTGTTGAAATCAAACGCCCCGCTGACCGTGGCGGCCAGGAGCGGCTTGGCTTTCTCAGTCACCTTGAGACCAAGGGAATCGAATCTCGCGGACTGCAGGTTGTCGAGCCCGGCCCTGCCATCAAAGAGGAGGGTTGCGTCCGCAAACACGGCGCCAGGCATTGTGAGTGCGATGTGGGAAAGTCCGAGGTGTCCGTCGAAGGCAAGTGATTGTCCCCGTTTCGATGCCGCAACCTTCAGATTGCCATCCGACACCGCGGAGGAAAGTTTCCAGTCTGCTGGAAATCCCATGAGAGGGGCGAGCGGGGCGACATCGAAGGCGAAAAGCTGGAGGGTGAATTCGGCGTCGCTGCCCTTGAAGTCGGCCGGTGCGGATGCGTTCCATGTGAGCGTCACAGGCTGGCTGAGGTTGCCCTTCAGAAGCGGCTTCTGCCCTTGTGTGCCATCGATGCTGAGACGCGTGATGGTCGCTGTCTTTTGTGCGAAATCAAATTCCACCGAATGATCAGCGGTGACCTGCGCCGGCTTCCACGCTCCCGCCGGCAAAGTGGGGGATGTGAAAGCCAGGGGGGAGGCCTCGAGACGGCCCTCGGCCTTCAACAGATTGCCGCCCTTGCCCAGCGAGAAGTGTCCCGTGTAGCCAAGCGATGTATTCTGAAAATCCAACTTTCGATCGGCGAAGTAGAGATTGAGCACGTTGCTCTTCAATGGGCCGGCCTGGATTTCGAGCTCAGCCTCCTTCTTCGCGGGATCGAGCGGCCCGACCGCCGTGATGCTCGCGAGTGCCGCCCCGCCCTTCTGGAGTGAAATGCGACACTCCTTCAGCATGCTGGTCCCGTTGGAGAGGCCAAGGTCCACCTTTGAGACGACGGCGAATCCATCGAGCGGTTCGCCGGCGAACCTGCCAGAAAGTCCATCAAGCGCGATCTCCCCCTTGGCCGCAACGGGCTCGAACGCGGCGCTGAGTTCCATCCCAAGAGTGGAACGAATCTGTCCCCGGGCGGTCAGGAAATCGGACTTGGCGCCACGGGTGTCGACGTCTCCCTGGAATGCGAGGGTCATGGAGCCGCCAGGGCGGACGTTCTGGAGCTTGAGCTGCACATTGCCCAGTGAAGTGGTTCGGATGGCGGAGGTGTAATCGATTTTCGGGAGGGTGGCTTGCGCCTCGTTCAGATAGGCGGAGGAGCCCAGGAAAAGCAGGCCGAGTTTCACCGAGGCGGGAGCCGCCACGATCGTCCCATCCTTGAATCTACCCCTGGAAACGCCAAGTTCGGCAGTGCCGGAGATGGCGGTGGGAGCCAGGGATTTGTCCAGATTCAGCGTGAGCGACGATTTCAATGGAACCGACAGCGTGGTCGTGGTGCCGGATTTCAAACTGAGCTCGCCCTGGTACTCGATCGGGATGGTGCCCCCCGGAATGATGCTGCGGGCGCTCACGCGTGCATCGCGAAGCACGATCCTGCCCCAGCGGGCGTCGTAGATGATTTCGAGGCCCGTGACTTCACAGGCGTCACAGGAAAACCGACGCGGTGCCGATGAAGACGGGGCGGAGCGTGGACTTCCTTGCAAGGGCGGGGCCGGCGACTGGCTGGCGGAGTCTTCTTCCTCCTGGGAAAGATGCAGGGAAGCGGATTCCAGGGTGATGTTTGAAAACTGGTTGTTGCCGCGAAGGACTTCCCAGAGATCGAAGCGAGCGGTGAGCAGCTTGGATTGCAGCAGCGGATGCGATGGTGGGCCGATGCGGACATCCTTGAGCCTGACCAGCGAAGGGAAATGCCATTCGGCATGGGCCGCAGTGATTTCCCGCCCGAGCGATTTCGCGACACGCGGGAGCACGAAGGCGCGGAAGCCTGGATCAGTCGTGAGAAAAAAGACAAAGCCAATGGCGGCAAGCACGAGGAGAAAGGGAATCCCGACAAGGATGCGCAGCCGGAATTTCGAGCCTCCGCCCCGTGCCGGCGCGGGCGGTTTTGCGGGTGCGGCCGGGGAAGGCCCGGCGGGTACAGTGACGGCGAGATCAGGAGGCGTTTGAGATTTTTCGGGCATGCGAAGGAAACAGTATAGGCGTGGTGGGCCCCCAACTCAACCACACGGAAAGAGAAATTTATCCGTGGAACCCGGGCGCAGCAGCCGACGTACCAGACAGTTGTCTCATGGCAAGGCCTGGTTGACCGCGGCGCATGAGGCCTACCCGATCCCCAGTGTCGCCTTGTGCGCACAGTCCACGAGTGCTATATTTTTACCATTCCATGAGCAACCCCAGCAGAATCAGGAAGATCATGATGGTGTGGGTCGTGCCCATATTGGTCCTGATCGTCATCCTGCTCTACTTTCTTTCCATTCCCGTTTTCAAAGAAATCCGTGAGGAGAGGGAAGTGGAGGAAAGATCGGCGCTGGTTGGTTGGGGGCCCCTCGATGATAAGTTTCCCCAAAAAGACTTTGACGATGACGGTGTCGCAGATGCTCGACGCGTGAATGATACGCTCCTTGAAATTCGAACTGCAACGGGTTGGGTAAAAGCGGAAGCTCCGGATTACAGGATCCAACGAATACGCTGGGAGCCAATCGATGGTGGGAGCCGCCGTGCGGCCTTTCTTATCCGCGCCAACAATGGCAAGCTTTACAAGTTTCGTGAGAGCCCCAACTGGGTTGAGACATCCTTTTGGGACTGGCCCGTCGGTGCGGCTTATGGATTCGGCAAGGAATCCACTCCCCATCGCCCAACTCGAAGGCACAATCAACCCACCCATCCACGCCCAATGTCGTATGAGGCACGGCTGGCGGAAGTCACCGAAAGGGCTGCCCGGATCAAGGTGGGAATGGAACGCTCGGAGGTTGAAAAAATATTCCTTCAAGGTGACGGCGGACTCTCTGGACCCAATAGGTCTCGATATTACGAGGACCCCGAAGTTAAGATTGAGGTGCCCTTTGATGAAACTGGCGGACGCTGGACGCCATTAAACAAGGTCATTGGGCCCGTTCGCATTTATCGGGGCCGTCCGTTCACAGATTGAGGCGCCTATTTCCCAGCAAGAATCTTGTCGTACTCGGTGTGCGGGCCAATCCAGAACCAAATCCAGCCCGCATCATCTTTGACAGCCAGCGCCCGATAATCCCGGCTTACCCGCACCGACCAGAGATCATCCCTGATTTTCTTGAAGTGCAATGACCGATGCCGTGGATCCCTCTCCCACAGACTGTACCGACGACGAGCCTGATTTTGAACTTCCTCCGGCAACCGATTGAAACAATGCCAGAAATCGGGGTGTGCCCGGGCTTTCAACAACGAATCTCCGACACTTTCCCAGCCTTCACATCCGCCTTCACCCTAGACACCATGCGGTCGAGTTTTCCTCCCGGCTTGGCGTCCTTCTTCATCTCATGATCCCATTCATCATCGAGATAATCATGCAGCCAGTTTGCAACATCCCATGCCTGTTGACGTGGCAATTGCTTGATGGCTTTTTCGATTTCTTGAACGGTACTCATGTTGATAAACTACTCGAAAATGGTTTCTCCCGCAAGACCGGATGGAATGCCATACTGGGCTTCTGCACTTGAGCTTGTGCCTCTTGCGCCTTTTTGCGGCCAATCTGCAACTTGTGGGACAAGAGGTATGGCCGCAAGCAAGAGGAACAGGACCCTCATCCCGGTCGCCGATGGCATCGGCTCCTACATTCCGGAGCGCGAGCGTGGCTACATTCAGGCGGCGAGATGACGGGCTTGGCGCTTGAGTCCCATGTGTGCGCGGCCGGGGCGCGGGGAAAGCGCGGGCGCATTCACGTGCGGACGGAGGAAGGGCGGGACGTCGGGCCTTCCTCCTCTTCGATAATCGCGCAACAGGATGCTCGCGACTTCGTCTGGATCGCAGCCCAATTCGTTTGTGAGAAATCGGAAGAGCGATTCCGCAAGCGTGACGAGCGGGATGCCGTGAGCTCGCCCCAACCTTGCGTGGAGCCACTCGCTCCAGCGCATGAAGGATGCGAACGGTGACTCTCCCACACTCCAGATCAGCGGGGTGGACTCCACAAAATTACCGCTGTTGCCCACCAAGTCCCACGTCCGGGAAAAACGTTTCAGCTTTTGCATCGTAACGGCATCCAGCGTCCGGTTGCTCACGATCTCGTAGGGCGGATGCGGGTTGTAAACCATCGCCCACTCCTTGTCATGACGCACGATCGGCGTGCCGCGCAACCGCTTGAGCATCCCAACCTGGATCTCGTGCGGGCGTAATTTCACAAGGCGATCAAACCCCGCCGCGATGCTTTCCTGCGTTTCGCCGGGCAGGCCGACGATCAGGTCGGCATGCAAATACACTCCCGTTTCGCCCCGCAGGAAACGAAAATTCGCCTCAAGTTTTTCATTGTTCTGGCGCCGCGCGATGCGCGCGCCCACCTCCTCATTGAATGTCTGGACACCAATCTCGAACTGGAGCACGCCGGGCGGAAAGAGTGCGATCAATCCGCGCAAATCTTCCGGCAGGCGGTCGGGGATCATTTCGAAATGCAGGAAGAGTCCCGGATGATATCGTTCGTGGAAGAACCGGAGGATGGCCATGCTGAACGACAGGTTGAGGTTGAAGGTGCGGTCCACAAACTTGAAATGCTTCACGCCCCGGTTGAGAAGCTCCTGCATTCGCGCAAGGAAAACCCCGACTTCCACCTGCCGCACCGGGACGTCCAGCGAGGAAAGGCAGAACTCACATGTGAAGGGACATCCGCGCGACGCCTCCACATAAATGATGCGATGGGCCACATCGTCGTCATTGTAAAACTCGTAGGGCATGGCCAGGTCCTTCAACTCCGGCAACCCGGCGGGAATGTTTTTTTTTGTCGGACGCTCCCCGTTCAAAATCCTTCCGCACACCTCCGCGAATGTGAGATCCGCCTCGCCCGTGATCACATGATCCGCAAGCCGAACGATTTCCTGCTGGTCCGTTTCAAAACTCACCTCGGGCCCGCCGAGAATCACGCACAGATCGGGCCGCGTCTTTTTCAGGATGCCCACCACCTCAGTGGCGAGCGTGACGTTCCAGATGTAAACACCGAGCCCGATAATGCGCGGATTGCGCGCCAGCAGCTGCTCCGCGATTCGTTCGGCGCTTTGGCTGATTTCAAATTCCGCAATGCAGGCGCATTGTTGCAGCGGACCGAGATTGGCAAACAGATACCGCAAGCCGAACGCGGCATGGATGTATTTCGCGTTGATCGTGCTCAGGACGATGTCAGGCATTGACGGATTTTCCCGGCTTGTATCCAAAAAGCTTCCTGTCCTCGATCATCTGTGCAACGCGGGGAAGAACCATGGACTTCCATGAGGAGTCGCCACCCTGGATCTGGGCGAGAACCTTGCGGGGGAAAAGATCCAGACATTTCTCGTTGAATCCCTTGATCGGCACGATCAGGCGATTTTCGAGCAGGTGTGCGTAAAGGTGCCTGATCGAAGGGGCCACTTCGAGGTTGGACGCAGTGACGAGCTGTCCTGTCGCGGGTTCCTTGATTGGATAAATGTAGAGGCGCAGACCATGCTTGAACAACCGTCCTAATGCCTCGAGTAAACCGCCCTGAAGGGTTTCATTGAATTTTTCGTCAAGGATTTCCCGCAAGCTCGGAATACCCAGGGCAATGCCAATTCCCTTGTTGGGATTTCCAGCCAGGTAATTCGCCAGGTGGTAGTACTCCGCGTACTTCGAGATGAGCACCGATTTGCCCAGCAAGCCCAACAGGTCCACGCGCGCGAGAAAATCAGTCGCGTCAATCCCCTCGGGCGACTGCAGGTTGTGCATCGTGATCTCCGCGAGGCCCACCGGCTCGCCCTCCGCAACTCCCGCGTCACGCTCGAACTGGGTCGCCGCGCACGCCAGCATGTCCACCGTCCTCCGCGTCACCGGGCGAAATGTGCCGCGCTCCACCAACACCGGCTTTTTATAGAGGACCTCCGATGCCTGCACGACTTCGCCTTTCTCCGTGAACATCGCCACGTCGGTCAGCCCCTCATTCACCAGATGAAGGCTCATGAGACGGTTGTCCACCTTCTCAAATGCGGGCCCCGAAAACTTGATCATGTCAATCTCCACACGGTCCCGCGACAGCTCGTCCATCAGCGAAACGATCAATGCGCGCGGATCCTCGTGGGTGTAATACGCCCCGTAAATCAGGTTGACCCCCAGGATGCCGAGCGCCTCCTGCTCGCGCACATTGTCGGTGTCCAGCATCCGCGCATGGATGATGATGTGGGAAGGCTCCGCATGGGGCGCAGTCTGGAACTTGACGCCCATCCATCCCTGCCCATCCTCCTTGCGCGAATAGCTGCGCGCCGCCACGGTGTCGGCAAATGAGAAAAACGCCGTCTGCGCGCCCCGCTTTCCGTCGAGACGTTCCAGGAGAATCTTGTACTCGTACTCGAGCATGGTCTGGAGTCGCTGGCGGCTGACATAACGCTGCGTGGCGCCGTAGATGGCGTCGCTGAAAGTCATGTCATAGGCCGACATGGTCTTGGCGATCGTGCCCGCCGCCCCCCCGACGCGGAAAAACCACCGGGCCACTTCCTGTCCTGCGCCGATCTCGGCGATGGTCCCATACTTCGCCGGATCAAGATTGATCCGCAAAGACTTCTGGTGGGTGGATGTGATGTTCGTGTTCATGTGAAATTCCCAATTCCCATTACACCACTTTCATCCACAACACAAAGAACCAGTTCAACAACAACACCGCCAGCAACAGTGGCCACCTGATTTTTGCGCCCGCTTTCGCCGTGAACGGGGCAAGCCACGAGCCGCCGGATATTTTCTCCACAAGCCAGAGGAACGCCCACACAACCACCAGCGCGAACACCGCCGCCACAAGCGGGTTGAGGCAGATGGCCTGCCCCCAGTGCATGCACGAAAGCGCCATCATGCAGCGCGTCCCGCCGCAGAGCGGGCACGGGATGCCCGCAACCTTCCGCAGAAGGCAGGGCGGAACGGGCAGCCAGCCGCGAAAGGCCATCGGCGCAAGCACCAGCGCCGCAAGCATCCCGCCCATCCAATACAACGGAGTGCGATCCGAACGCAGCAGCGGGGGCTTCGATGTCGGGACGTCATCGCTCATGACACCTCCCCTTCTGCATTCTTCGCCGCACGCATGAGTGAAACGCTGGTCGCCAATGCCCAGATCCACCCAAGGACAAACACACCAAAACCAGACAACCCCATGATCACATGCGGTCCGCCATCAAATGGATATTCCCCGGTGCGATGCCATTGCATCACAAGCAAAACCAGCCAGATGAGCGAAAACGTCATCCCCACAAGAGCCAGCGCCGCCTGGACGTAACCGCAACGGCGCCCCGCCACGACGGAACCCAGCCCGGGGAGGACTGCAAGGTTGCTCACCATGCATCCCCAAGCCGATG
>JAHFSY010000028.1 GCA_023269615.1 Verrucomicrobiota bacterium | reverse complement strand
CATTGCTGGTCTCCTTTCAATGTGCAGTCTCTCGACTGCCGTTTATCTATCATTGAGCGTGATTTTATATCACAGCTCGCTTCTGAAGGGGGACCAGCCTTCTCATCCTACCTTTGCGCGAAACCTTTCCTTCTCCCAATGCCCGGGGAGGCCGCGATCTTGCGAACGCGGCTACACAAAGATTTGATCCCACTCGCGCATGACTTCCTCCAACGTGAGTGAAGCCAGTGGATCGCGGTGCAGGACGCGGTGTTTGTCGGTGTCGAAGCATGGGCCGTGCAGGGCGGGTTGTGTCGGGCCGAAGAGACAAAGGGTGGGGCACTTCACAGCGAAGGCGAGATGCATGGGGCCGGAATCGGTCGTGAGCATGCGGGAAGCCTGGCGGATGACACAGGCACTTTCGCGGATGCCAAAATCTTTTGCTGCGAAATGGAGTGTCGGATTAAATCCCGGGTGCCGTTCCACGAGGGCGAGCGAATCGTTGTCGCCGACGAAGATGGTGGCCCATCCGTGCTTGTCGCGGATGTGTTGTGCCATGCCGAAGAAGTGGTCGAGCGGCCACCATTTGGCGGGGTTGGTGCCGAACGAGTGCATCACGACGTAGCCGCCGTTCGCGGATGACTTTCGAAGCCAGGGAACGATGTCCCGCTGGAACGGTGTTTCGTCCTCGGGGCGAAGAAAAAGTTCGGTGTGAAGATCATCCACGGGAATGCCGACGGATTCGAGCAGGCGTTTTTTGTGCAGCAGAAAATGCTCGGGCGGGTTGGTGCGGAGAATGGTGTGGGTGAAGAGACTGGCCCGTTTGCTTTCGCCCCAGCCCACGCGCATCGGGGCGCGGGTCCATTTTACGAGCGGAACGATGTCGGGGTCGTTCGCATGCAGGACGATGGCAAGGTCGAATCGTCCCTTGCGAAGCATCCAAAGCGTTCTCAGCAGGCGTTTGCCTTTGCCGTAATACGGCAGGAGGGAGTTGATATGCGGATTGTGTTCAAGGATTCCAATGCGCTTGTGGTGGGCGAAGAAAGAGATGTGCGCGCTCGGAGAACGTTTGCGGACCGCCCTCACGAACGGGGTGGCCATCACCGTGTCGCCAATGGCTGTGGTGCTGACGAGAAGAATGCGCACATCTCCTTGGTGACGAGTGGAAGGGAAAAACGCAAAACTTAATTCAACGTTTCCGATCCGCAACAATCGGTCCGGGCTTGTCCTGAAAGGCAGGAAACATTAGGGTTCTCATTGTGACCCGCAAAAAAATGAATCGTGCATTGCCGCGTTTTGCCCGTTTGCGCCGATTGCGCGGGAACGCGGCGTTGCGCGACATGGTGGTGGATGTGCGCCTTCATCCCTCATCCCTGATCCTTCCTCTTTTCGTGCGCGAGGGACGGGGCATTCGGCGGGAGGTGTCCTCGATGCCGGGCGTGTTCCAGCTTTCATCCGACGAGGTGGTGAAGGATTTGAAGAAGGCGGAGCAGCTTGGGCTCAAGGCATTCATTTTGTTTGGCGTGCTCGAACGTCATGAGAAAGACCATGCGGGGAGCGCGGCGCTTGATGCTCGAAATCTGATCTGTCGCACGCTTCAAGCCGTAAAGAAATCGGGCATCGGCATGGCGGCGATCACCGACCTTTGTTTTTGCGAATACACCTCGCACGGCCATTGCGGCGTGTTGATGAAGGTCGGTAAGCGGTCGCGCGACGTGACGGTGGAAAATGACGCGACATTGAAGCGTCTCGCAACGCAGGCGGTAAACCATGCGCGCGCCGGCGCCGACATGATTGCCCCGAGCGGGATGATGGACGGCGCGGTGGCGGCGATTCGTTCCGCGCTGGATGCGAAGGGATTTTCCAATCTGCCCATCATGAGTTACGCCGTGAAGTATGCGTCCTCATTCTACGGTCCGTTCCGTGATGCTGCAGAGAGCGCGCCGGCGTTCGGAGATCGCCGTTCATACCAGATGGATGGGCGGCGACGTCGGGAAGCGTTGCTGGAAGCGCGCGCCGATGTGGAGCAGGGGGCCGACGTGGTGATGGTGAAACCCGGCCTGCCCTATCTCGACATACTCCGTGAATTGAAAAATGCGCTCGACGTGCCGCTGGCCGCGTACCAGGTGAGCGGTGAATACGCGATGATCAAGGCGGCGGCGCAAAAGGGCTGGCTGGATGAAAAAGCCGTGATGATGGAAACGCTCACCGCGATGAAGCGGGCCGGGGCGGATCTGATTTTGACGTACTACGCGAGGGAAGCGGCGCGGATGTTGTAGTCGCGCTCGCCAGGGTGCGGTTATCTTTCGATCAACAGGAGGAGACGGGGCCGGGAAGAATTTGGTGAGACGATTTTTTTCTCTGAGACGACGTTGCCTTTGTCATTCAGAAACTGCACATCGAGCGATTGATCTCCTTGCGGAAGGTTGAGCGGCAGGATTTGGATGGATGCGGGGAGAAGGTCCCACGTGCGAGTGTCAGCCTTGGGGTGGATGCCGGACGCAATGCCTTTGGTGATCATGCCGGCCGCTGCAGCACCGAGACCGGCGGCTGCGACCGTGGTGTCGCCGGCCACCGAGCCTCCCACTGTTGCGCCCGCACCACCGAGGATCAACACGTCGCCCGCGGTGTCCGCCGAGGCCTTCGTGTCGGCCTTGCCTTCATTGACGACGTCCATCTGGCGGAGTCCGCGTCCGGAAGCCTGTGCGAGGAGGTCTTCCATTTTAACGGGAGATTTTGAGACGCCATTCACTTTGACACGCACATGCAAAGTTTTAGAGTTTCCAGCACGGTAATCGAGTCGCTCGCCCTGGTCGCCGGTGGGAATCTTGATCGGGCCAAAACCGAGGAGTGCCACGCACAGGGTGTTGTCATCGGGAGAGGGTATGGAAAGCGGCGTGCTGGAGTGGCGTTTGGCGCGTTCCCAACATTCCTGCGCGGCATTTTTTTCGTTGAGGTTCCAGTTGCACCAGCCTTCGAGCCAGTCGGCACTGGCCCAGTTGCCGTGAAGTTTTGGATCGGTCTTGGCGGCGTCAAACACCTGCACGCTTTTGAAGCAGGCCCGTGCGTTGTCGAAGCTGTCAGCACGCAGGTAGAGAAGCCCGCGCAGAAAATACGCCATGGAGCGCTCGTAGGCTTCGCCCTTGAATCGCTTGATGTCCTCGGATTCGAATTTGCTCAGCGCCTCGCGCGAGCGTTCATCGGCCGGGCCGAGGGCCTCGACGTTGCGAATGACATCATCGAGCGAGAGTTCCGCGTCCTTCCATTCGCCCTGCTCGATCGCGGCGCTGGCAAGGCGCATGCGATTGAGCGTGGCGTTGGATTCGCCTTCCATGTACAGGCGCTGGTAGTAAGGCTTGAGCTTGGCCGGGGCGTTTTGTTCGCCGGCCATGCGTTCGGAGGAACCGAGGTCGCGACGCGTGGGGTCCGGCCCCGATGCGCAACCCGTGGCCAGCGTCAACAGCAGACCCGCGCACAACATCGGCTTCATGGATCCGTCAGCGATAAACCGCGTCTTCCACGCCTTCCTTCTTCAATTCGTGCATGCCCTCCCATATTTCCTCCGAGGTCTCGGCATTGATGAGGCGGAAGGTGAAAAGCATGTAATCGCTTTTGCCTTCCTTGGTGGAAGTCGAGAGGCCGGAAAGCGTGCCCGTGAGGAAGTAATCCACGCCGTAGGGTTTCAGGCGTTTGCCGCTGGTGACCTCGCCCTTCTCCTTCATTTCCTTTTCCTTCTTGATGGCGTCCATGCGGTCGCGGGCGACGAAGCGGACCTTGCCGTTGGACTTTTCATTGAGCAGCGCCTTGATGCGCGTGTTGAAGATTTCCTTGTCGATCGCGAAACGCGTGCGGTTCTCAACGGGGAGGAGGCCGATGGTGGGCGGCTCGCCCTTGCTGGACTGAAGCTGCGGGGTTTCGAGAATTTTGAGCACCATCTTATCGGTGGCGGCGACCAGGTCCTGCGACTCGATGCCCGTGCCGGCGATGGCGCCTTGATCTTTGACATCCACGTACTTGGGAGGGGGGGTGTCACTGGCGCAGCCGGCGAGGAAGAGAACGAGCAGGGCGGAAAGGGTGGAAGGTTTCATAAGGCAATCACGCGACAGAAAGGCGGGGAATACAAACAAATTCCGGGGACCCTCGGTCCCAGTTCATCGGGCTCTTCATTCTTTCGGTAGGATGGATGTATTGGCAGGAACGCAGGAAAACAGAGTTGTGCTACGATCTGACCGAAAACGTGATTATTGATACACGACAGTTCATCATATCCAACCATGGGCAATGGCCACGAGCATGGGGTGACCTCATTTCAAAACGTGAAGGAATTCCCTCACGATATGTCATCGTCCGGTTTGATCTATCATCCAAGGAATTGTTGGATTCACCAGACATGATTTTCACGGCAATTCGACCGGTTTTAGGTGATCCAAAACGATTCAAAGCAGATCTTGAGGACCTTCGCGAGCAGATCCGCCAATATTACGGCCGCCGGTAATTATCATGCGGTCTCGGCCTTCTGCAGTTCTCGAAGAGGGGGTCTAGTTCAGATGCGGCGTCGCCAGTGGTGGTCGTGTCTTGCTGCGTGCAACACTGCAAAAACAATGATGGTCTCCGCGCGAACGATGTAGAAGATGCGGTAGGGGAACCGATGAGAGAGAATGCGTCGAACTTCCGGCCGACGGCGGAGTTGTGGATAGCCACGCGGATTTTGAATGGCACGCTGGATGGCCGATCGGATTTCGGCCGTCAGTTCCAAGCCGAGTCCGGCATCACGGCCTTCGTACCAGAGTGCGGCTTCGGTGAGATCATTCTCGGCCTCGGGACGGACGATGAGATGACTCATCGCTTGAGACGGACGCGTATGCGTGCTTCCACCTCATCCCATGAACTGCCGGCGTCCGGGTCCTTTTCATAGGCGGCCAGGCGGGTATCCAAAAGCGCCTTCTCGGCGTCGGTCAATGGTTCATCCGCATCGAGCCATTTTTCTCCATCAATCTCGGCCAGCTTGAGTCGAATCTCGTCCCGCTCGGAGGGGGTGAGCCTGGGCAGCTCGGTGAGGATTTCAGTCTTGCTCATGTGTATAGATTAATTCATGCGGGCAATCCGATCAACTGAATTTTGCCACTCCGTTCAGGATCTTGGGTAAGAATCCAGAATCCAGAATTCAGGAGTCAGGAGCCAGAAGCCAGAAGGGGCGCCAAAGCAGGTTGGGACGAGGAATGGCCGGTTTTCGTCTGTGCAACCTTTCATCGCATATGAGCAAAAAGATCGTCATGCGTTTGATATCGAAGGTCACGAGGCGCGCTCGGCGAGCACGCCCTACCTCCTGCAGATGATGAATATGGGTGGCAGGATTCATGGCGGATGGTATTTTGGACGTCATGTGGAATGAGGATCAGCATGAATATCGGGTGAGTGGATGGATATTTCTCCGTGTGCTTGGTGTGATTTACTTGGTTGCCTTCGCGTCGCTGGGGAGCCAGGTGATGGGGTTGATCGGGAGTCATGGGTTGTTGCCGGCGCATTTGTTGCTGGATGCCAACATCACGACGTTTGGTCCGCTGGAGCGTTTCTGGCGGTGGCCAGCGATTTTCTGGTTGTGGGACGGCGACACGGCGTTGCGGGTGGGGATTGGTGTGGGGTTGGCTGCGTCCGCCCTGCTCATTCTCAACGTGGCGCCGCGTGTTTGCTGCGTGGTTCTTTGGGCGGTTTATTTGTCGTTCACCAACGTGGGCCAGGATTTCTTTACCTTCCAGTGGGACATCCTGCTGCTGGAGACGGGGTTCCTTTCAATTTTTTTCACCCCATCGCATGGATGGAAAGGCGGGCGGGGGGAGCGCGAGCCGCCGCGGCTTGTCCGATGGCTGCTGGTGCTGCTGCTCATCCGGCTCAATCTCGAGAGTGGCATCAGCAAGTGGGCGAGCGGCGATGAGACCTGGCGCCGGCTCACCGCGATGGATTTTTATTATGAGACCGCACCGATCCCCACGGTGCTGGGATGGTGGGCACATCATCTGCCGCATGGGGTTCAGGCCTTGTCGGTACTCGGCACCTTCGTGGTGGAGATCATCGTGCCACTTGCGTTGTTTGGCCCGCGCAAGATTCGGATACTCGGCGCGCTGGCCTTGATCGGATTTCAGATTTTCATCGGGCTGACGGCGAACTACGGATTTTTCAACCTGATCACCATCGCCCTCTGTTTGTTGGTGCTGGACGACGCGTTTTGGTGTCGCTGGGTGAAAAGGCTTCAGCGGGTTCGCGAGCGATTGGCGCGTCCCGCCACGCCCGCACTTTTTCGCGTCCATCCCGCAGTGTCGTATGGGCTTTTTGCGGCCATGGCCTTGCTACCGCTCATGTGTTTTCTGGGATTCACGGGTGAGGGCTCTCTCCGAAAGCGGACCGTGGCGGTCGTGCGGCCGTTTCACTCCATCAATTCTTACGGCCTGTTTGCGAATATGACACTGGAACGCTGGGAGGTGGAGATTTTGGGAAGCGTGGACGGGGTTCATTGGAAAGCATATCCATTTCGCTACAAGGCGGGGGCGTTGGATCGGCGTCCGCCCTTTGTGGCGCCGCATCAGCCAAGACTTGATTTTCAGTGCTGGTTTTTGACATTCGACGGGAGTGGTGATTTTCGGCAGTCGCGATATCTTTCGCGGTTGTTGATGCGGATCAGCGCCGGTGATCGCGTGGCGAAGTCGCTGCTTGAAGCTGATCCATTCCCGGATGGGGGCCCGAAATTTCTACAGGTGAAGGTGCATCGTTACCAGATGACGACGCTGGAGGAGAAGCAACGGACCGGCAACTACTGGAAGATCGTGGAGACGCGCGACTGGAGTCCTGTGATGTCGTGTGACGGTAAGTGATTACTGCTCCCTGAATGTGTCGAGGGAGGTTTCAGAACTGGGGATGGCGATTTCGATATCATCAATGAGCAGGGTGATGTTATCGTTGTCGATCTTGCTGACGGTATATTGGAACTCCATGCCCCCTCGCCGGAAGGTATAGGTTTTTCCCTGTTGCACGATCTGGTTGTTGAGCGTGGCGGTGGAGGTGCCGCCGAGCGTGCTGGTGCCGGTGACCTTGAAACCCTTCACGCGATCCTCGGCGCGTTTCTTTAGCGCAACCTTCACCTGTTCCACGGAATCGGCGAGTTGATGTTTCTGGTCCGAGGTCATCTTGAGCGTGTCGGTCAGTGCCTGGTCCATGGCTTGCGTGGCGTCCATGTTCTGGGAAAGATTGCTGATGGCCTGCTCGCGAAGGGTTGCCAGCTTTTCCTTCTGCTGGGAAGTGAGAGTGCGATCAATGTATTCACCGACCGACTCGTTCCGGTCGCCGCCATAGGGAATGCGATTGAGGAGTTGGTACCGCTGACCGTCAAACATCACCGCCATGCTGAAATTCAGGCCGTTCTCACGAAGGAATTGATCGCGATTGGGGGCGGAAACATTTTTTCCGGCAGTCCCGCCTCCGATGGGCTTGGAACCCACCAGCAAACGCTCGGCGTGCTCCGCGCCATCCCCTGTGAGCATGACCTTGAAAGTCCGTTCCTCATAACCATCCATCTTCAAGTGACATTCAACAGTATCGCCATCGCCTCCTTCCAGCTTGTAGGGTGTCTGGCCCAGAACCTTGTCCTTGACGATCACGCTGGCGCCCGTGGGCTGGGTGGTGATGTTGGCGAAGCCGGGAATGCGCGCAAGGCTGATGGTCAATTCGACAAATTTTCCTTCCTCCACGTCCACTTCCTTTTCGGTGTCCTTGTAACCCTTGGATGTGGCCTTGACGGTGTAGTGTCCGACCGGGATGTTCTCGAATGTGGCGGGGCTGGCGCGTGCAGAGGATCGGAACATCACGAGAGCCTGCTCGGGCTGCGTTTTCACATACAGGCCGCCTTGTTTGGGTTGTGAGGGTGAGATGGATGTCGTGGGTGTTTTCGGTGGAATTGTATTTTTGCCTGGAGCGATGGGAATGTTCGTGGCCTTGTCCGTGGTGGGTGGCGGAGTCTTATCCTTGCCGGCCTTGAGGAGGAACCACGCTCCGAGGCCAAGCAGGCCGAGCAGGACGATCATCGGCAGCGCCAGCACACCAACGAGTTTGGGCACGAAACTGGGTGATTTTGGCGTGTCGCTGTCATCCGAAATTTCGAGGTCAATTTTCGACGGGTCAATTTTCTCCCGTTCCAGAAGCTCGCCCACGAGATGTTTCTTGCGTTCAAACTGCGTCCAATATGCAGTGGTCTCTTCGTTGAGTGGATTGCTGGCGATCCATGGCTTGAGTTCCTCGATGAGGTCCGACGAAGTCTGGATGCGCTGGTTTCGATCCTTGGCGGTGAGCTGGCTGATGAGGGCATCCACGGGTTGCGTGATCCCGGGGCGCACTGCCGCAACAGAAGGCATTGGCTCGCTCAGGTGGGCCATGTACACGGCCGATGCCGAGGTTTTGTTGTAGGGTACCTTGCCCGTCAAGATCTGGTAGAAGACGATCCCCAGTGAATAGAGGTCGGAACGATGGTCGGCTGTCTTCGAATCCTGAATCTGCTCAGGACTCATGTAATGAGGTGATCCCATGATCGTCCCCGTGGAAGTCATGCTCAGGTTGCCCTCGAAGTGATGCTTTGCAAGGCCGAGGTCCATGATTTTCATCGTGCCCTCGCCGTCAATCATCATGTTGTCGGGCTTGATGTCGCGGTGGATGACGCCCTTGCCGTGCAGGTAATCGAGCCCGATGGCGGCCTGGTTCAGCCAGTGAAGAGCCAGGGGCAGGGGAAGAGGGCCGAGCGTCTTGATGACTTCCCCGAGGCTCATCCCTTCGATGAACTCCATCGCGATAAAATACTGTTTCTTGTATTCGTCGCAGTCAAAAATACTGACGACGTTGGGATGCGAGAGCGAGGCTGCGGCCTGGGCTTCATTCAGGAAACGTTTCGCAGAATCCTCGTCCTGGGCGTAGTTCGCGCTGATGACCTTGACGGCGCAAAAGCGCTTGAGTTTGCGCTGTCGCGCAAGATAGACGGCACCCATGCCACCCTGGCCAAGTTTGAAAAGCAGATTGTAACGGCCCAGACCAATCATGATGTGTCAACAGATACTTCAAGAGCGGAACGCAAACAAGGAGGAAGAAAACAGGGTGGATCGCACCTTGCTTCCGAAATTATCTCTAGCGCTTGACATGAAATGGGGTGCGCGTGATGATCGAAAATTATGCCCGATCTTGCCCCGATTCTCCAGGAATGCAGGTCCTCGCAGCCGAACATCCTGGCCACTTTGCAGAAAATACAGGAAGTGTTTGGCTATGTGCCGCGCGATTCCGTCCCCGAAATTGCTCATGCTCTCGGCGTCACGGACAGCGACGTGGCGGGCGTGCTGAGTTTCTATCACGACCTGCGGACGGAGCCACCCGGCCGCCATGTCATCCGTTTCTGCCTCGGCGATTCCTGCCTGGCGACCCATTGCGAAAAATCGCTGGCCGCGCTGGAAAAAAAACTCGGTTGCAAACTCGGCGGCACTTCAAAGGATAAGCGGTTCACGATCGAGAAAGTTTATTGCCTGGGAAATTGCGCGTTGTCCCCCAGCCTGATGGTGGATCACGATGTCCATGGTCGCTTCACCTCGGGGAATGTGATGAGCCTGCTCAAGGATTACAAATGAAAGTTTACATCCCGGACGATTCGAGCGCATGCGCCGCCGGGGCGGACCGGGTCGCGTCCGCATTTGAAAAGATCAAGGAAGTCGAAATTGTACGGACCAGTTCTCGTGGCGCATTCTTCCTCGAGCCGCTCGTCGAGGTGGACACGCCCCAGGGACGGGCGGGCTACTCCAATGTCCCCCCCAGCCAGGTTCCCGTTCTGCTCAAGAAAACGCCGGAACCGATTTCTCAAATGTCCTTTTTTACAAAGCAAACGCGTTTCACGTTTGCCAACGCGGGAGTGACGGAGCCGATGTCCATCGAGCAGCACGGGTTCAAGGCGTTGAACAAGGCGCGCGGGATGGATCCGCAAAAGATTCTGGACGAGATGAAGAAGGCAAATCTGCGTGGGCGCGGAGGCGCGGCGTTTCCCGCTGGGATCAAATGGCAGACCACCAAGGACACCGCAAGTGATCTCAAGTACGTCGTCGCCAACGCCGACGAGGGTGATCCCGGCACGTATTCCGACCGCATGATCCTTGAGGGCGATCCCTATCGCCTGATCGAGGGAATGGCGATTTGCGCACACGCCGTGGGCGCAAAAAAGGGATTTGTTTATGTCCGCAGCGAGTATCCGGCTGGCATCACGAAATTACGGAACGCGATCGCCCATGCAACCGAGGCCGGCATCCTGGAGGAGGATTTTTTTGAGCTGAAGGTGTTCGTGGGCGCCGGTGCTTACATTTGTGGAGAGGAAACGGCACTCCTCGAATCGCTCGAGGGCAAGCGCGGCATGGTGCGTCCCAAGCCGCCATTCCCCGCCATCCAGGGACTGTGGCAGAAGCCGACCGTCATCAACAACGTCGTCACCTTCGCAACGGTCCCCGATGTCATCCTGCGCGGTGGCGACTGGCACGCCTCGCTCGGAACCGAAAAATCCAAGGGAACGATTCCGCTTCAGCTTGCGGGGCAGGTGAAGAACGCCGGGCTCGTCGAGGTGCCCTTCGGCGTCACGCTCGAGGAAGTCATCTGGGGCTACGGCGGGGGAATGCCCAAGGGAGCGAAATTCAAGGCCGTGCAGGTCGGCGGTCCGCTCGGCTCGATTTTCCCGAAGTCACTCCTCAAGACAAAAATCTGCTTCGATGAATTCATCAAGGTGGGAGGAATCCTCGGCCACGGCGGGATCGTGGTGTACGACGATGACACGAACATGGTGAACCTGTCGCGTCACTTCATGGAATTCACCGCCGAGGAATCCTGCGGCAAATGCACCCCCTGCCGGATCGGCTCAACACGCGCAAAAGAAATCCTAGAAGTCATCCTCGCGGGGCAGGGGACGAAAGAGGACCTCGCCCTGCTCGACGAATTGGGTGAGACGATGAAGCTTGGCAGCCTCTGCGCCCTGGGCGGTCTCGCCCCGATGCCGGTGCAGACGGCGATCCAGTATTTTGGGAACGAATTTCAACGGAAGTAAACGCCTCAAATCACATTGACGCCCTTGATTCCGAAATGTTCCGCGGCAGCGAGGAGACGCTGGTCGTTGGAGTAGATCGCTCGGAAGTGGTTTTCGGCAGCGCAGGTCAGATGAAGGGCGTCGGCGGCGCGGAGGAAAATATCGGCTGGAAGCTTGGCGTAAACTTGTGCCACACGCGCGAACACTGCTGTGGAAAGGGGCAACCATGTGAATGCGCCGGTCTGACTTTCGTCCGTGAATTCCTTCAAGGCAATGGTGTAGAGACTTGGGGAGAGGCTTCCCTCGCGGCGCTTCCGATGCAGGGCAGCTATCACTTCCGCCTGACCATGCTGGGCGCAGGCAATGGGTGCGGTGGTGGCGAATTGACGAACGGCCTCGAAGCCTGGATCTTTGAAATAGAGGCGTACGATGTAGTTGGAGTCAAAGTAGATCATCAGACCCGGTCTTCGCGATCCTCGGAGATCAGGATGGTGCTGTCCGTTCCGCCCTTCAGCTTGTGCATGATGGCTTTGAATCCGGGCGAAAGCTTTCGCCGGGCAAAATAGGGCACTTCGGGTTTCTCCGCCTCGGGCACGATGCGGGCGATGGTCCTGCCATGATCCGTGATGTAAATCTCTCCGAGCCTTGCGGCCTTGCGGACGTACTCACCGGTCTTTGAGTGCAACTCGCGGATGGAAATCGTCTTCATGAGACACACTGTGACACATCCGGGATATCACGTCAAGTTTCGTTTGGCGACCTTTTGTCCCTTCGGATGGCATGCCACGCCGGGCCACCCGATCACGGTGGAAATATTTCGAAGCCGCTACCTGCCACTTTCGACAGACCGGGGAATTGGAGCGGGAGGCTTTTACGCGTGGCTCATCCGGATTTCAGTCTAAGGAAGCGCTTTTCAAAGAAATGATAGGAGAGACTCGAGAATCCCAGCAGGACGACGATATAGATGATGAACGGAAATGTGGCCTCCCCGTGACCAACTTTCTCATCCGGTATTGAAAGCAAGCGGAAAGTCCATACCTGGATCGGCGCGTGAAAGATATACAGGCCGTAGGATATTTTCCCGATGTAGGTCACGATCGGATGGTCCAGGAAGGGGATGGCGTCCCGTCCTTTGATGATCGAAAAAATCAACAAAGCCGCGAGGAGATTCAAAACGGAGAAACCTGCCAGGTATTGGTACCGGTAATGCATCACAGGAGGACACAGGTCGCGGCAAAATCCATGGAAGGTGAAAAGATCGTAATGAAGATTGGGCCAGTCGCCATTGTTCAGGAGACTCGCGTAGCACGCGATCAGGAGCACAATCCAAAAGCGCCTGATACAATGCGCCGTGAATGAAGCGCTGAAATTCACAAAATTCAGCGCAGCGCCCATCGCGAAAGCGTCCAGCTGGAAGATCGTCAATTGATACTCGATTTCCGAAATGCGGTCTGGATAGAGTCCCCAGCCCAAATACTGGATGACGAACCATGCGAATGCCATGCGCAACAGTGGAACGATGAAGACGAGGGAAAACACCACGCGGGCCAGGATGGTGCGAGGGAGCAAAAAAAATAAAAACGGCCAGATGAGATAGAATTGCTCTTCAGCTGAAATGGACCATAAATGTTCAATCGGAATGCCGGTGCCTGCGTGCGGGATGATCCGATAGATGTTGTAGGTGAACGTATAAAGATATTTCTGCTGTTCTCCAAATCCGGGCGGGCCACCGAAAATCAGCCATGCGATGGTCGCCAGAATCAGCGGTGTAAAGTAGATCGGAAAAATGCGAAGGCAACGATTCCAGTAGAATCTTTTTAAATGTTGAAGGAGGGAATCGTCTGGATGGGCCTCCGTGGAACGGAGGAGCACCGCGGAGACGAGGTACCCCGACAACACGAAAAAAATCTGAACACCAATCCATCCAAAACTCAGGTAATTGGCATGAACCAGCACCACCATGATGATGGCGATTGCTCGAACCCCATCGAGGGACGGAATGTAGCGGATGGACGGCGCTGGGGGGGGGGTGAAAACTGCCATGGCGGGTTCTAGACCGCAGAAGGAACCATTTCAACGCATTTCAGGGACCAACCCGTCTTGCGCCTCCGACGGGGACGATATCGCATATTGTTGGTGAAATTTTCCGGATTCGTGCGCATGATGGGGAGGACGACATCCCATGCCCACATTCACCATCAACGGCCGCAAGATCGATGCCCAGCCCGGCGACACCATCTGGAATGCTGCGCGCCTTCAGGGGATTCAGATTCCCTACCTCTGCGCATCGGCCAATCTCAAGCCCTACGGCTCCTGCCGCCTCTGCCTGTGTGAGGTGGATGGACAGCGAGGCTACCCCGCATCATGCACCACGCCGGTCCGCGATGGCATGGTCGTGCGTACCGAATCCCCGAAGCTCAACCAGCTCCGGCGTAATGTGATCGAGCTCTACCTCTCGGAACAACCTGAGGATGTACTCCACGCCAGCGAACAGCTTCGCACCTACGCTGCGCAGTTCGGGCTCCAGAAGGTTCGGTATCGCCGTAGCGGCACAAGTGGTCACCACCTGAACGGGAATGGCCATCGCCACAATGGCCACAGTCATGGCAAGACGGACCAGATTGCCAGGCGGGACTACAAGGTGGACGATTCCAATCCATTTTTCATTTTTGATGCCAACAAGTGCATCGCCTGCGCCCGCTGCGTGCGCGCGTGTGACGAGGTTCAGGGGACGTTCGCCATCTCCATGTCAGGCCGTGGCTTTGCCTCGTCGGTGACCGCCGGTAACGATGTCGGCTTCGCAGCATCCAATTGCGTCTCGTGTGGCGCATGTGTGAAGGAATGCCCCACGGATGCGCTTGTTGAGAAGGCCGTGGTCCAGCACGGCAAACCCGAATACACCACGCGGACCACATGCGCCTACTGCGGGGTCGGTTGCAATTTTGATGTGGGTGTTCGCGGCGGCCGCATCGTCAGCATGAAGCCCGTTGACGCGAGCCCGGTCAATTGGGGGCACGCGTGCGTGAAGGGACGTTTCGGATGGGATTACGTCTATTCCAAGGAGCGTTTGCGCAAACCCATGAAGCGGGTGGGGGACCAATGGGTGGAGTGCTCGTGGGATGATGCGCTTGCCATGATTGGCAGTGAATTCAATCGGATTAAAAAATCGCATGGACCCGACGCGCTTGCGGCCCTGTCCTCGAGCCGGGGCACGAACGAGGAAAATTACCTGATGCAGAAGTTGATGCGCTGCGCCGTGGGCACCAACAACGTGGACAACTGTGCGCGCGTCTGCCACAGCGCGACCGTCAGCGGGATGATGGAGGTTTTTGGAACATGGGCGGCCACCAATTCGCTTAACGACCTGGAGAAAACCAAGCTTCTCATGGTCATCGGCGCCAATCCCACGGAAGGGCATCCTGTGACGGGCGCCCGGATCAAGCGCGCGCTTCGTCGAGGCACAAAGCTGATTGTGATTGATCCGCGCCGCATCGAGCTCTGCCGGTACGCCGAGGTGCATCTGCAGCTCAAGCCCGGCACCAATGTCGCGCTCTTCAATGGCCTCGCCAATGTCATTGTCAGTGAAGGGCTCCACGACAAAAAATTCATCGAGGCACGCACGGAAAATTTTGACACATGGCTGGAGGTCGTCAAAAAATACACTCCTGAAGCCGTGGAGAAAATCACGGGCGTGCCCGCCGAAAAAATCCGCAAGGCGGCCCGCCTCTACGCCACGAGCGGCGCTTCCATGTGCGCACATGGCCTGGGCATGACCGAGCACAAGTATGGCTCCTACGGCGTGATGACCCTTTGCAACCTCGCAATCCTGACCGGCAGCGTCGGGCGGCCGGGCACGGGCGTCAATCCGTTGCGTGGACAAAACAATGTGCAGGGGTCGTGCGATGTCGGCTCGGTGCCTGTCTATTTCACGGCGTATCAAAAGCTCAGCGATCCGTTGGTGCAGGCAAAGTTTAACGACGCCACTGGACGTCCGCTCCCGGAACGCCTGGGCTGGAAGGTTCCCGAAATGTGGGACGCGGCGCTCGAAGGCAAACTTCGCGGGATGTGGGTGATGGGATACGACGTGGCGCAGACCGACCCGAACCTGCTCAAGGTCCAGGCTGCGCTCGGAAAGCTCGAGTTTCTGGCGGTGACTGATCTTTTCTTTAATGAGACATGCAAATACGCACATCTCGTCCTGCCCGCCGCCAGCTTTGTTGAGAAGGACGGCACTTTCACCAATGGCGAGCGCCGTATTCAGCGTTGTCGCAAAGTCATCGAGCCGCAGGATGGAATCATACCCGATGATGTTCAGATGATCCGTGTTTCCGAGATGCTGGGCTACACCATGAATTGCACGACGAGTTCCGACATCATGGATGAAATCGCCCGCCTGACGCCGACGCTGGCCGGTGTCTCCTACGAAAAACTGGATCGCGGTTTCGGCCTCCAATGGCCTGTTCTGAACATGGCACATCCCGGCACGTCCGTGATGCACACCGAGGTGTTTCCGCGCGGCAAGGCAAAGTTTGCGCCCGCCGAATACCTGCCTCCCGGCGAGGAACCCACCGGGAAATATCCTTTCACGCTCGTCACGGGTCGGGTGTTGCATCATTACAATTGCGGCGCGCAGACGCGGCACTCCGGGCTCATCGAATTCGTCAATCGCGATATCCTGGAAATCCACGCCGATGATGCGGTGGAGCACGGCATTGCGGATGGCGACATGGTGAAGGTGACCAGCCATCGCGCCAGCGTGGAGCTTCCCTGCGCGATCAGCGAGCGCGTGCCGCCGGGACAGCTCTTCACGACATTCCATTTCCCCGACAATAATCTGAACACGCTTCTTTCAAGTTCAGCCGACACGCTTTCGAAATGTCCCGAATACAAGGTCTGCACCGTCCATGTTGAGAAGATCGTGAAGAAAAGCGGCAAGCGCAACGCCCGGTCGCATTTCCCCACGCGCAAGAGGGATGTGCACGCGCGGATCCTGGTGTAAGTGAGAGTTTGGAATTTCCGGAGGCCTCGCGCAAAGACGCCAAGTCGCAAAGGCCCTTGGTCCCGGATTTCTCCGCAGATTAACGCAGACGGACGCAGATTTCCGAACAGCATTCAACCATGCCATTGTCAATCGCCACCACAGTGGCGATTGACAATGGCATGGTTGGGGATCAAGGGCTGCCTTTGCGACTTGGCGTCTCTCGCCTCGCCGAAGCCTATCCGACTACGCCAAAGCGCTTCGTCGCGACGGCGAGCGGCGTAGCGCGGGTTGCGAGAGGCATTCTGTTTACTTCAAACAACAAATCGGGACGGCGTAGTCGCGTTGGCGGGCGCGGGCGAGGCTTATGTCGTTGCGATTGAAGCGTAGGTTGAAACCCCAGGCGAGCCCGCCGTTGAGGTCGATGGCGACGGTGATCCGGTGTTTTCCCTGCTGGAGGGTGACGGGGCTGATGTTTTTGTCGAGAATGCAGGGGTTGGTGGCGGCGAGGTCCTGAAGCACCAGCTTGTTGTCGATCCACACGCGCATGGGTCCATCCGATCCGACCCGCAGGTTGAGCTGCATCTTCTCGTCGAGCTTGATGTCGGTGAAGAAAAAGCACTGGCCCGGGCGTCCACCCCAGACTTCATGCATATCCAGAAACCATGAGGGGAAGGAGCGCTTCTTCAGTCTTAGTTTGCTTGAAGGGTTGGGGCGGGACAAATGTCGGATTGGTTTGCCGGGCTTCTGGATTTCGCTGACCAGCCATTGCGTGATGAAGGGGCAGAGCGCGACGTTGGGTGCGATGTCCACAGGGCCAAACACCGGGATGGGCATGTCTCGACTGTCAGTGATGTTGACGTGGGGAAAGCGCCCGTGGCCATGCATGAGCTTGTAATCTCCAAAATGGGCGGGAGTCATGGTCTCGAGGAAAACAACGTTCTTGCCGGATATCTCTGTTTTGAAAATGAATTCCGTGTCCTCATGCTTGTCGTTCACGAGAGAAAAGCCGGTGGGAAGAGAGTGCGCGCGCAGTCCGCCCACGGTGTTGCGGAACGTCAATTTCAGCTTGTAGGGGCAGGATGGCTTCAGTGTCTTGTTTTTCACGCGTTCCACCGAGACGAGCTCGGGCGCGGGCAGTTCCTTGCGGTTGCCGTACACCATGCGGTCGGCAAGACGCGCCAGACGCACGCCGAGGCGGGCGTTGCCCTCGGCGCTGATATGAATGGTATCATCGAGCGGCAGATCGATGGTGGGGACGCATTCCAGGTTGCGGATGTATTTCTTGAGTTCGTATTGCTGGTTTTGGATGCCGTTCCAGTGAGGGCCGGCCCAGTTGGCGCCGTAGACGCGTCCAATCTGAACCATGATGAATGGAAGGTTGGGTTGCTTGAAGTCACGTCGAATGGCCACCACGAAGCGTTTCATGGCTTTCGTGAACAACGGCGCGGCTTTCTCCGTGGCGTCGCTCTCGCCCTGGTACCAGAGCATTCCGGAAACGGGTTGCCCCGAATGGCGCAGGCTCAACATCATGGAACCGTAGAGCGAATCGCCGCCCTTGTTTTTCAGCGCGGGATCCCACTGCTCCATGCTGGTGCCGCCATGCGCGGTGCAGATCAATCCCTGGGGCACGCCTCCGCTTCGTCGGACCATTTCCTTTCCGAAGTGGATCCCGGGACCGACTCCGAGCGTGGCTTCACGACGCAAGACGCGAACTTGGGCTGGCGATTGCTTTGGCTGGTTGTGGACGTTGTCGGGGGATTCCGTGGGAAAATGAATGGGTTCTTTTGCGAGATCCCAATGGCGGTCCATGTACATGGCGTGAACGAGCGGGTGGGGGGAGGGTGCGCCGCGCAGAACGCCACAGCCTTGCATGTTGCTCTGGCCGCCCAGCAGCCACACGTCGCCCACGTACACCCGTGACACGGAGAGTGAGTCGTTCTCCATGGAAAATGTGACGGTGTAGGGTCCACCCACGGGAATGCCGTCGAGCTTCGCGCTGAATTTGCCTCTCGCCGCATGTCCCACGCGGCGATTTGCCCAGCCTTTCACCGGTTGCCCTCCCCGCGCGATGCGGACATGGATGGGGCCGGCGCCGGAGCAGGTTCCTGTGACGAGGGCTGAGGCGGTTTGGTTGCGACGTCGTTGCAGAACTTGTCCCGTTGCGAGGCCGTGGGTGATGTGCATGGGTCCGGCTTGTAGGTGAACGTTGCAGTGGAATCAAGGGAGATGTAGGTTCGCGTCATGCCCGACAAATCCGAACCCATGACGAACTTCAAGGCGACGATCGCCTACGATGGTGGTGCGTATGTCGGCTGGCAGCGGCAGGCAAACGGCATCTCCGTCCAGCAACGCGTGGAGGAGGTGCTGGCGCGGATTCACAAGCAACAGAAGATGGTGGTGCATGGGGCGGGGCGGACGGATGCCGGCGTGCATGCGCTCGGCATGGTCGCGAGTTTTCACGCGTCAAAACGCCACGGGACCGCCTATCTGCTGCGCGCCCTGAACGCGCTGCTGCCTGAGGACATCCGCGTGCTCCGGATCCAAAAGGTTTCTGAAAAATTTCACGCCCGTTTCAGCGCGCGCAGAAAACTTTATCGCTACCGCATCTACCATGCGCCCGTGGCCGATCCGCTTCGACGGCAACAGGTCTGGTTTGTCCACAAGTCGCTCGACATCGCCGCCATGAGAGCGGCTGCGCGCGCTTTTGTTGGAAAACAGGATTTTTCCTCGGTGGCGGTCAATCCGGGTTATGAGCGCACGACGATGGTCCGCCATGTGCGCCGTTGCGTCGTGTTGCGCCGTGGGGATGAAATCCACATCGAGATGGAGGCGGATGGATTTCTTTACAAGATGGTCCGCAGCATCGCCGGCACGCTGGTGGAGGTGGGGACGGGAAAACGGACGGCCGAATCCGTTCGAGGGATGCTCAAAGCGAAGCAGCGACAGCAGGGAGGCGTGGTCGCGCCGGCGCACGGGCTCTGTCTGGTGCGTGTGAGGTACTGATCCGATTTTCGGAATGCCTCTCGCAAAGACGCAAAGGCGCAAAGGAGTTGAAAGAAAAACGAACTGGTTGGCTCACTCGTCGCGGCTCGCCGCGTCGAGTGAGCCAACCATCAGCCTTTAGGGGAACAAGGGGAGCTTTGCGCCTTTGCGTCTTCTCGCCTCGCCAAAGCCTACGGCGTAGCGCGGGTGCGCGAAACCTCCCGCAGCGCTTACCACCGCTGGTGGACCAGGGGGCGGATTCGTTTGTCGTAGATCGCTCGGATGCGGCGCATCGTGGCGGGTGAAAATCTTGGAAGACTCGACGCGGCCACGTTGTCGTGCGCCTGGCGCGTATTCTTTGCGCCGGGGATGGCGCAGCTCACAGCGTCGTGCATCAGGATCCACTTCAATGCGAATTGAGCCATCGTCGCGCCCCGCGGCACCATCGGGCGCAGTTGCTCCACTGCTTTCAGCGATGTATTGTAGTCCACGCCGCTGAAGGTTTCACCCATGTCGAAGAATTGTCCGTGACGGTTGTAAAGGCGGTGGTCGTCCTTCGCGAATGTGCTCCGCTTCGTCAGCTTGCCCGTGAGCATTCCGCTCGCGAGGGGAACGCGCGCGAGAATCCCCACCTTGCGCTGTTTTGCGAGTGTGAAAAAATGGTCGGCGGGACGTTGACGGAAAATATTGAAGATGATCTGCACGCTCTGGACGTTCGGAAACTCAACCGCCTTGACCGCCTCCTCCACTTTTTCAACGCTCACGCCGTAATGACGGATCTTCCCCTTGCGTCGCAATGTGTCGAGTGCGTCGAAGGTCTCGGGCATGTAATAAACCGGCGTGGGCGGGCAATGAAGCTGGAGGAGATCAAGCGCATCCACCCGCAGGTTGCGCAGGCTGCGCTCGATGAAAGCTGTGAGATTCTTCGCGTTGTACCCAGCGGCGACATGCGGCGAGAGGCGACGTCCCGCCTTGGTGGCCACGATGATGCGCTCGCGGTTGGAGCGACGGTCGCGCAACGCGCGTGCGATGAGCCGCTCGCTCCGTCCGTCGCCATAGACGTCAGCGGTATCAATGAAGTTCACCCCGGAATCCATGGCAGCATGAAGCGCGGCAATGGAATCGGTGTCGCTGACCGATCCCCAGCCTCCTCCGATGGCCCAGGCGCCAAAACTGATTTCCGAAACTTTCCAGCCGGTGCGTCCGAGGGTGCGATATTTCATCGGGACATGATGGATGAAAAGTGTGGGGTGTCAAGACGCGGTCGTGGTGTGTGGGAAGCGACGCTGTTGGCGACCCCGTTCCTGCGAGGCTTTAAAGATCGACCACGGATTTCACGGATGGACACGGATCCCTTGGTCCCATTTTCTCCGCAGATTAACGCAGAGTTACGCAGATTTTCAGAGGGGATGGTCGCTGTACGCATCGCGGCAAGCCGCGACGCGTACAGCGACCAACTTGCTATTTTTCTCCGACCTTTACTTTGCACGAGACTTCCCCACTGACGGCACAAGGACGTGTTTTCATCGCCGCTTGGAAGCGAGGATCGCCTCGGTGAACTTACGGTCGTGCTTCTTCAAGCCGGTCATGGCGATGGGGCGGAATTTGCCGGCGATGTTTTTGATGGTCTTTCGGCCATCCTGATCCAGCTTGTCCCAGACTGCAGCCACCGCCTCGGGCGGGGTGGCCAATGGATCGTTGGCGGAAGGAAGCGAGGGAGGAAAATGCACCGCTTGGGCTTCGGATGCAGGCTTTCGACGGGTGCTCACGCGAGCCCTTGTGGTAGCTGATCGTTTCATGACCCACCTTGGTGCTTTTGTATTGGGCTGTCAAATGACGACATGCTCCAAGCGCAAGAAAAAGTGGCCTGACGCCGAGAGGGTGGGGGTTGGTCAGTGGGGGGAGGGGTTAACTTCAGGCTGCGTGGCAACTTCAGGTAACTTCTCCAAATATTCTGGAATGAGACTCCACTCATCGGAGGAAGACCCAAACGCATCATTAAACCGGTTTTTTGAAAGCAACAACGGAGAAAGACGCACCATTTTCGAGGTATTCGTGCCATCCACTGTTGCCCACACCATCAGACCTCCCCAAGCGCCATTATCTTGCAGTAATCGTTCGATTCTGACCTGAGAGCCTTTGGGGAGCACGGCCAATACCTCTCTGGGGGAAGCGCTCGGATACTTGAAACTTTCTGGAGGTAACAAAGTAAGATCGTGTACACCCGTGTATCGCTTCACATTGACGAATGACATTTCCACCTTTGTTCTCCAAACAGTTCCAGTGAATGAGGAAAAGTTGTAGTTGGTAGATGAGGAAAGATCGGTATCGGTGGATGGCCGATAGAGTTTGGCGATGGGAGCTTTCCCGCAACCGATCAGTAAAGCCACCATGGTCACAACCACAACCTGAAAGCTGTTAAAATGTTTCGAGTTCATAGCAATATCACTGGGCACGAAGAGCATTAATTGTTTGGTGCGGATTCTTTTCCCCCACGTTGTTTTGGCAGAAGTTATCTGTCTATCCAGCCATTTAAAAAGTCCCGATTCGGGCATGCCCGTGATGCTTGTGCGTTCGGCCGTTCATGACAAACCGATTTCTTTGAGTCCAGTTCTGCATGCGGAGGCAGTATGGTTCATCACCGGTGGAGGATCAAGGAGGGAGAAAGGATGTGGGATGAGGTGAAGGATGCCCGCGCTACGCTGGAGGCTTTCCGACTACGCCCGAGCGCTCCGTCGCGACGGCGAGCGGCGAGGCGAGAGGGATGAGGGATGAAGGCGGAACAGAAACCTGCCCTGCATCCCGCCAAACTCTGGCGAGTTCGGCTACGTCGAGCCCCTCCGTGTTCTCCGTGTCTCCGTGGTTTTCCCCTTCCGTTCATTGTTGGACGTTCGATGTTCGACGTTGAACGTTCCCGCTCCTCTCTCCTCACGCCGACCAGTTCTCTGCGGCAAAACGCTCTCCGGGTACGGTGAACTCGAAACTTCCGGACGACGGGTGATGTTCCAATTCGGTGGCGGCGCCGGCTGCATTGTCCTTCAGGATCGAGATGCTGAAATGCAGGCGGTCGCTTTCCTTGACGTTGATGGCGTTGAGTGCAACGGAGATTTCCACGATTTTGCGATAGGCAGCCCTTGCATGGGGAGAGGGTCCCTGCGCGGGAGCGATGTTGCCGGTGGCCGGGGACCATCGGAAATCCAGGGAATGGGTGTCGTTGATTTTCAGACGTACTGTGAGTTCGCTGTGCTTCGCCACTTCGGGGTGGGGATCGAGGCGGATGTACATTTGCTCTGTGTCGAAGCCGTAAAAAATGGTGCGAAGGATCCTCTCTGCCTGGAACATGGAACCGTGGGATTGCGTGGCGTCGTAACGGCCCGCTTCATGCCATTCAAAAAATGTGGTGACGATTCCGTCCAGCTTGGGTGTGATGAGCCCGATGGGGGCTTGCGCGAGGGTGGCGGAGACGGCGGGGCGGCAGATCGGCTGCATCAGTGAATCCGGTGGAGTCTCGTTGCAGAGATGGTACACGTTTTGGAGATGCGTGCGAAACAGCTCGTCGAACAGCATGTCGTTGTCCGTCTGGAAATCCGGCCCATACCACCAGAACCAGTCGCTACCCTCAGCCGCAAAAATTTCCATCCAGACGCGCTCCGCGATGTCGGGGGCGACTTTGGATCGGCGATGTTCCCACCATTGGCGCGTTTCGCCGAGAAGCTGCCATGCGAGATTTTCCTCGGGGTCGCCGATCCAGATGTCGAAGTTTCCCTGGATCCATGAGCCGGTGTGGAGATGCGCCAGCTTTCGGCGTGTCATCGGACGGGAGGAAAATTCGGCGAGCGTGGTCATCTGCCATTTCTCCGATTTGCCGAGCTGTTGGTAGAGGGAATCGAGAAAGCCCTCCCCGCCGTCCGCAAAATATTCCCACGCATTTTCGCCGTCGAGGACGATGGCCACGATGGGATCAGGTTTGTTTTCCGTGGCGGAGGCGATGCCGTGGATGTGGCGCATGATGAACGCTGACGCGTCGGCGGGTGGATTTTTGGCGGCTGAAAACCCGATGAAATCACTGAGGGAACGATCGCGGAAGATGCTCGTCACGGCGACACCATCCCATTCCGCCTCGCAGGGATCGTAGAGCTGGACGCGTTCCGTGTTTCCGCCCGATTCGCGCGAGAGGCTGCGGAAGAGGATGTCCTCGTCCGTGGCGAACCACCGGAAGCCGAGCTTGTGGAGGATGGGGATCATTTCAGGACAAACGGAGCCCTCGGATGGCCAGAGGCCGAGAGGTTTTGCGCCGAAGTGTTTCTCGTGTTGCGCGATGGAAAGTTGCAACTGTGAATCGAGATCGGTGGGCCAGTGGAAGCGCGGAGGGAGCCCGGCCATGGGCATGGCGCGGTGGGCGAATTCCGTGTCCATGATCAACGGGCTGATGGGATGAAAAAAAGGCGTGGTGCTGATCTCGACGTGGCCGGCTTCGGAGGCGGCGCGATAGCGGGGGAGGATGCTCGCGAGAATTTTGTGATGGATCGAGAGCAGTGTTTCCTTGTCGGACTCGGTGAAATGCCTGCCCTTCATCTTGAGTTCACGGAGCTCGGGATATTCCATGCACGCGGCATAGCCGCACCATGCGAGATTGTACCAGACCTGGAGGTCGAGATAATCCTGCTTCGAGAAGGAGGAGACCATCGCGTCAAGCGAGAGATGGTTGAGATCGTAGCCGCGCCGCGTGAGAAGCTCGTGATAACGTGGATGCGGGCGAATGAGATTGTCCCAGTTCGCCTTGAAGAAATGCTCGAGGATGTTGCGCTTGATGTCGACGGGCAGTTCTGCGGCGGGAATGCGGCTCCAGGTTTCCCACAGGTCCTTCACCTCGCCCGTGACGAGTTCGTGGATTTGCTTCACGAGCACGGGTGTCATGTTCATGACCATGCGGACCTCGGGATGGCGCCGTGCCATCTCCACCATGTCGAGGTAGCCCTTCACCGCGTGCAGGCGCACCCAGGGCATCATCGCCGTTTTCGTCAAGGGATTGACGTAATACGGCTGGTGCATGTGCCAGAGCAGGGCGACGTTCAGCATAGGGGAGGGGGAGGGCTTCTGGCTTCTAGCTTCTGGCTGCTAGTAGTTCTGATGGCCCTTTTGCCCCAGGGATGGCAAGCTGGGCCGCTTGCCCTACGGAGTTCATGGAAGATTGGGTGGATGGGTTTGCTCATGTTCAGGAACCAGAGGCTAGAAGCCAGCAGCCAGCAGCTTTCCTCACACTTCCACATCCTTCAAGAACTGCGCGGCATCCTCGGGTGGGACGGGGTTCACGTAGAAGCCGGTTCCCACCTCGAAGCCGGCGATTTGTGTGAGGCGGGGGGTGATTTCGATATGCCAGCAAAAATCCTCCTCGAGGGTGGTCCAGTAATCCTTTTTTGCATGGCGCACCGGGGCGGTGTGAATGAGGAAGTTGTACTGGGGTTGATTCAATCCAAGGCGAAGTTTCAGGAGTGCAATCTTGAGGATGTCGGCCAGCTGTGAAACCTCGTTGGGCTCGATCTTGTGGAAATCGGCCCTCTGCCGCCGGGGCATGATGCATAGCTCGAAGGGGAAGCGCGACGCATAGGGGCAGAAGCAGACGAACGCGGCGTTTTGGTAAACGATGCGGCGCGAATCCTTGAGCTCCTGCTTGAGCACATCCACGAAAATATTCCGCTCCTTCTGCTCGAAGTATGCCTGTGCGCCCACGAGTTTCTGTTTTACCACGCTGGGCGTGACCGGGGTCGCGATGATCTGCGAGTGGGGATGGCTAAGAGTTGCCCCGGCGCCCCAGCCGAAATTTTTAAATACGAGCACGTAGCGGAAACGGAGATCGCGAAGGAGATCGGTCATGCGGGTGCGATAGGTTTCCACGATTGCGGCGACGTGGTCGAGCGGAAGGTCCTCGAGCTGCAAATCCGGGCGCGGATTTTCGACGACGACCTCGTGGGCGCCAATGCCGTTCATCCGGTCGTACATGCCTTCGCCCTCCTTGTCGAGGCTGCCCTCGACGCGGAGGACGGGATACTTGTTGGGCACGACCCGCACCCGCCAGCCCGGCTTGTTCGCCTGCGATCCCGGGTTGCGTACGGCGTAAATCTCAGTTGGCGTCAGGTGCTCGTTGCCTTCGGAGAGCGGGTCCACCTTGGGATCGGGAAGGTGGTTGTTATGGTCCGTGAAATCGTTGGGGCGGCGATTGCGCTCCGTGGAGATGATCACCCAGCGTTTGACGACGGGATCCTGTCGCAGTTCAGGCATGGGGTAGGATGTTCTTGTAAAGAGTTTCGTATTCGACGGCGGATTTCTCCCATGAAAAGTCTGCAATCATGGCGTTTTGCCGAAGTGCGGAAAGATGTCTGGCATTGCCGAAGGCGCGAAGCGCGCCGTCCACCGCTGTGAGGAGAGCGTCACTTTCCGCCGGGCCAAACTTGAAGCCCGTGCCGGTCAATGTGTGGGCATCCCACGCATGGATGGTGTCATCCAATCCTCCCGTTGTGCGCACGATGGGGATGGTTCCATAGCGCATCGCGTAAAGCTGGCTCAAGCCGCATGGCTCATACAAGGAGGGCATGAGCAGAAAATCACTTCCCGCATAGATTTGATGCGCCAGCGGGTCATCAAATCCCATGCGAAGTCCGACCTGCCCGGGATAACTTTCCACCAATGCCCACATCGCATGCTCATAGCCAGGCTCGCCATTTCCAAGGATCGCCAGCCGCACGCCGCGCTTCATGATTTCAGGAATGACCGGCAGCATCAGGTCGAGTCCTTTCTGGTGTGCGAAGCGTGTGACCATGCCGATCAGAGGAGCCGCGGCTGGTCCATCCATCCCGAGCGCTTTCAGGAGCCCAAGCTTGCACGACGCCTTGCCGTCAGGATGTTCGGCGTTAAAATTGACCGGCAGGTGCGGATCGGTTTCCGGATCCCAGATCGAATAATCCACGCCGTTGAGGATCCCGTGCACGGCCGCATGGCGTGATCGCAGGAGACCGTCGAGGCCGTGTCCGAATTCGGGCGTCTGGATTTCCTCAGCGTAGCGGCGGCTCACGGTGGTGACCGCGTCCGAGTAAAGGATGCCCGCCTTCATCAGGTTGAGGCGTCCATAAAATTCCAGTCCGTCGTACGAAAAGAAAAATCCTGGAAGATTGGTGTCGGAGAAGTGCCATGCATCGAACATGCCCTGGTACGCCATGTTGTGGATGGTAAATGCCGTGGCGATGCGCGGCAGCGCCTGATGCTCGTGATAGATTTTCAGGTAGAGAGGCACAAGTGCCGTCTGCCAGTCATGGGCGTGAACGATATCGGGTTCGAGGCGGAGGGAGAGGATGGATTGGACCACGGCCTTGCTGAAAAAGATGAACCGTTCCGCGTTGTCCTCGAATTCGCGCTCGTTCGTTCCGTACAGGCCATCGCGGTCAAAAAACTCCTCCTTGCGAATGCCGTACACCGTGACGCCGTCATGCCGCGCCAATCGGAAAATGGAAAAAGCCGCATGGCGCGGTCCGAGGGCGACGCCCTCCTGGAGCAGGAATTCAGCAGACGAGGAATCCACGCAGCGGTAGAGCGGGATGAAAACAGAGACATCATGCCCGTGGCGTGCGAGCGCGCCGGGGAGCGTCCCCAGCACATCCGCCAGCCCCCCCGTCTTGGCAAAAGGCGCCATTTCGCTGCTGACCATCACAATCTTCATCACGTCCAGTAGAGGGGAAACGGGCGGATGTCGTCAATTTGGAAACGCGCCACGGAAATGACGCACCTTACGGGTTATTTGGCCAGTTCGCTTTCGATGGCGGCGACCAGCTTTGCGTCGTCAGGCGTGACGGCGGAGACGTAGCGGGCGGTGATTGTGCCATCCTTGGCGACCAGGAATTTTTCAAAATTCCACTTCACGTCGTCGGACGGGGTCACCTTGGAGGTCATGAATTGGTAGAGCGGGTGCTGTTCCTTGCCGATGGTGTGGAGTTTGTCGTAGAGAGGAAAGGTGACCTTGTAGGTGGAGGAGCAGAATTTCTTGATCTCTTCGTTTGTGCCGGGTTCCTGTGCGCCAAAATCATTGCAGGGGAAACCGACGAGGACGAGGCCCTTGTCCTTGTATTTTTCGTGGAGAGCCTGGAGTCCCGTGTATTGGCCCGTATAACCGCAATGCGACGCGACGTTGACGATGAGGATCGCCTTTCCCTTGTATGCGGCGAGCGAGGTGGGTTTTCCGTCCATGTCCTTGATGGAAATGTCGTAGATGGATTTCACGGTGTTGGTTTGGGCGAAGGTGGAGAGGGCGGGGAGCAGAAGAAAGGCGGCAATCAAAAGGATCGTACTCCGTGTTCTCCGTGTCTCCGTGGTTTTAACTTCCGTTTCTTTCTTCGGAATAAGAAGGGCGGGCGGAATAAACCACGGAGGCACGGAGAACACGGAGTTTGGAGATTGAGTTCGGTGAAACATCAGACTTTGATGCCGGCGGCTTCGAGGAGATCTTTGACCTTGGCGGCGGTTTCATCGGCGCCGGGGACGCAGAGGCCGGGGTCCTTCTCGTTTCCGGCGGCGAGGGCCATGGCATAGCCTTTGCAATCGTAACCGCAGGCAGTGCAATCGGTCTGGCCCATCGCGGCGTAGAGCAGGACGGGGAGAGGTTTGCCCTTGGCCAGGCCCATGCGGGAGGCGAGGTCCTTGTCGGGATCGTGCCACGGGGCATCGTTGGTCAGGTCGGGATTTTCAGCTTCCGCTGGCGGCTCCTCGGCCGCTGGCGCGGCTGTGTCGGCTGAGGCAGCCGGTGCGGCGGATGGTTTGGCGGGCGCGACGACAGTGGCTTGGGAGAGAAATTTCTGGAGCCATTCGCGTTGTTCCGGGGAGAACGGGGCGTCGGCAGGCACCGTGAGGCTGGGTGCCGCTGGCACGGCTGCTGCGGGCTTGGGCGCGGCTGCCACTGCGGGCTTGGCGGCCGGGGCGGTTTTCTTTTTCTTGGCGGCTTCCTCTGCGAGGGCGGCGTCCACCGCAGCCGCCTCGGTTGGCTTGATTGAATGATAATATTCGTTGGAGCGGGCAAGCCCCTTCTTGTTCACGAGAAGCCCCGTGAAACGGTTGTCGTGGGCCAGCTCATATTCCTGGTCCATCTTGATGGCATCGAAGGGGCAGGCTTCCACGCAAATCTGGCAGCTCATGCAGACGGAGTAATCAATGTCGAACACCTTGGGCTGCTTGACGACCTTGTTGTTCTCGTCGCGCATCACCTCGATGTAGATGCACTGGGGTGGGCATTCCATCTCGCAGATCTTGCAGGCGACGCAGCGGAGGTGGTCGGCGTCCTTGTCAAAAACAAGGAAGGGGAAGTTGCGGTAATTCTCCTCGGGGGCCTTGCGCTCCTCGGGATATTCGATCGTGGTGAGACGGTCCTTGTCGAAATAGCTTCCGATCAGGTTTTTCGCCGTAACCGTCATTCCCTCAAGTAGTGCGGAGCCCAACATAATGAAGAATGTTAAATGAAAAATGCCAAATGATCAATGGTTAGCGATCCACTTCGCCAAGCACGATGTCCACGGAGCCCAGGATGATGATGACGTCGGCCACTTTTTCGCCGAGGCACATGTCTTCGAGGATGGTGAGGTTGATGAGGCTGGGCGGGCGCACGCGGTAGCGATAGGGGAGGTTGCCCCCGGTGCTGATGAGATAAAATCCAAGCTCGCCCTTGGGGGATTCGATGCGGCCGTAGGCTTCCCCGGCCTTGGGACGGAAGTTGCGAAGCTTCACCTCGGGGTTGATGTGCTCGCCGCCCTGCGGGAATTGCTTGAGCGCCTGGCGGAGGATTTTGAGGCTTTCGTGCATTTCCAGGAAGCGGATCATCAAGCGGTCATAGACGTCGCCATGATCACCCAGCGGGACGCGAAAATCAAAGCGGTCATAAATCCCGTACTTGTCCACCTTGCGGATGTCGTAATCCACGCCGCTCGCGCGGAGCATGGGGCCGGTGACGCTGGAGGCGATCGCCAGCTCCTTGGTGAGCACGCCGACGCCCTGGCAGCGCGACATGATGATATCATTGCCGACGAGAAGTTTTTCAAATTCCGCGAGGAAGGACGGGTAGCGGTCCACGATGTGGGTGATTCGCTTGAGGATGTCGGGGGTGAAATCCACCCGCACGCCGCCGAAGCGCATGTAGTTGCACATCATGCGCGCGCCGCTGAGCGCCTCAAAGACATCGAGGATGTTTTCGCGTTCACGAAAGGCGTAGATGAGCGGGGTGCCCAGGGCGCCGAGATCGTTCACAAGGAAACCCACGAGGGCGGTGTGATTCACCAGGCGGGTGAGTTCAGCCAGGATGACGCGCATGTATTCGGCACGCTCGGGGACCTTGATGCCAGCCAGTTTTTCCACGGCGTGGGCGTAGGCCCAGTTGTTCGTCATCGAGCAGAAATAATCGAGGCGGTCGGTGTACGGCATCGAGGCCAGGTAGGACGCATTCTCGGCAATTTTTTCGTGGTTGCGGTGCAGGTAGCCGAACACGGGCTTGAGCTTGACGACTTCCTCGCCGTCGAGGACGACATCCATGCGGAAGACGCCGTGCGTGCTGGGGTGGTGCGGCCCCATGGAGATTTCGAGAAGCTGGCTGCCGAGGTCGTTGCCGCTCAGCACCTGGTAACTGCGGGGGCCGTAGAGCGGTTGTTCGCTGCCGCCGATCTCGATGGTTTCTGTGATGGGCTGGATCATGATTTCGCCGCGTCGGAGCTGTAGTGATGTTTTGCCTTCTCCAGCACCTCGTCGTGCGGGGTGGGTTCCCACTCATAGTCGTCGGGTTCCTGGTAATCCTTGCGCATGGGGAAATCCTGGAACTCGTCCCACATCAGGATGCGTCGCAGGTCGGGGTGACCGCTGAACCGGACACCGTAGAGATCGTAAATTTCGCGTTCCTGAAATTCCGCTCCGCGATAGAGGGGAGTGATGCTGGGAACAATCGGGTTTTCACGGTTCTCGGTGCGGCAGCGCAGGGTGATGGGACCCGTGCGGTTTTTCATGGAATAAAAATGGTAAACCACCTCGAGAAAGCCGGGCTTGTCAACCTCGGTCTCAGTGCCATCGGCCGCCTTGACCTTTTCTTTTTTTGGCAGCCAATCCACTCCCGACACGTTCGAGACGTAGTCCATTTCAAACCCGGGATTGTTCTTGATAAAATCCACGACGTTGAGGAGGTCGGTATGGGGAACAATGAGCGACTGGGTGGCTTCGTCCCATTTGGTCGTCGGGAAATTCTGGGTGATCAAATCGAGCTTCATGCGGCGCCTCGCTGAATTTTTTGGGGATGCCACACGGCACGATTGAAGGGCGGCTCGAGGTCGTGGGCGCCAAAGCGCGGAATGGGATACTCGGCGGGATCCGTGTCGTCATACCAGCGCACCTTGTTGACGCCCGTGAGATGCTGGTTGTCAATCTGGCGCTGGAGGAACATCAATGCGTTGAGGAGGGCTTCCGGTCGCGGGGGGCAGCCGGGGATGTGGACGTCCACGGGAATGAACCGGTCAATTCCCTTGAGCACATTGTATCCCTGCTTGAATGGGCCGCCTGAGATGGCGCAGGCGCCCATGGCGATCACGTATTTGGGCTCGGGCATCTGGTTGAAAAGACGAACGACCTGGGGCGCCATTTTTTTGGTGACCGTGCCCGCGACGATCATGAGGTCGGCCTGGCGGGGCGATGGGCGGAAGACCTCCGCGCCGAAACGGGCAAGATCGAAGCGAGAGCAGGCGGTGGCGATCATTTCGATTGCGCAGCAAGCGAGGCCGAACTGGAGCGGCCACACCGAGGAGCGACGACTCCAGTTGTAAATTGTCTCGACGCTTGCGATGAAAACGCCGGCCTTTTGGAGTTCGCTTCTGAGTCCTTCGTCAACGGGCATGGGAGGAGGGGGAAGGCTGCTGGCCACTAGCCACTAGCTGCTGGTTGTTGATAAGACGTTTGCTCATTTGTTGAAAGGTTTTGATGCTTGATTATTGTTTGAAAACTAGAAGCTAGCAGCCAGTAGCTGGAAGCATGCTTCATTTCCACTCGAGGACGCCTTTTCGCCATGCCCAGACGAGACCGCCCACGAGCACCACGAGGAAAACGATCATTTCGAGGAAGGCGAAGAGGCCGAGCTGGTGAAAGGTTGCAGCCCAGGGGAGGAGGAAGATGGTTTCCAGGTCGAAGATGACGAACACGAGGGCGTAAATGTAGTACTGCACCTTGAACTGGACCCATGAATCGCCCTTCGATTCGAGACCGCACTCGAAGGTCTGGTTCTTCAGGGGGGAAGGTTTGCGCGGACGCAGCCACGCGGAAATCACAAGGGGGGCAACACCCACCATGGCGCCGAAGAGCATCAGGGCACCGATCAAAACATACGATGTGGCGTAGGGTCCCATGGGGATGAGTTTGTGAAAATTTTCACAAGTACGCTAACGCGGTTCGGCAAAGCTGTCAACCATGTGAATGGTCAGATATCCACTTTGCCGCCGAGCCGTTCGATTTGCTTTTCGAGTTTGCGGATGCGCTCGACGAGATGGGGGAGGCGACGGATGTGGGCGTGGGTTTTCATCGCTTCCTTGTGCTCCTGCGCGGGGTAGCCGAACACGAACTGCCCATTTGGAACGTCGTGATTCACGCCGCTCTGCGCGCCAAGGATCGCGCCATCGCCGATGGTGATATGGCCGACGGTTCCCGCCTGGCCGGCGATGCGGACGTGTTTGCCGATGACGGTGCTCCCTGAAATTCCGGCTTGCGCGGCGATGGCGGTGTTTTCATCGATGATGACGTTGTGGGCGATCTGGACGAGGTTGTCGATCTTGACGCCGCGCTTGATCCACGTGCTGCCGAAACGTCCCCGGTCCACGGTGGTGTTCGCTCCGATTTCGACGTCGTCATCAATGCGAACAATGCCGACCTGGGGCACCTTTTGGAAGCGTCCGTCCACGAAATCGTATCCAAAGCCGTCGGAGCCGATGACGGCGCCGGGGTGAAGGATCACGCGGTTGCCGATGAGACAGCGCTCGCGGATGACGACATGGGGATAGAAAAAGCAATCGTCGCCCACGCTGGCCTCGACGCCGAGGTGGCAGCCTTGTCCGATCAGGGTGTTTGCGCCGACGCGCGCTTTGGCTTCGATTACTGCGAACGGCTGGATGGAGGCGGAGGCGTGGACCGAGGCGGAAGGGTCCACGATGGCGGAGGGATGGATGCCGGGCTTGTGTGGGGGGAGGGCGGGGGTGACAAGAGCGATGATCTTGCCGAAGGCAACGCTGGGGTTTTCGACGCGAATGACGCTCATGCCGTCGGGCGGCTTGATCCCGTGCGTGACCAATGCGAGAGACGCCTGGGTGGTGGCAAGCAGGGGCGCGTAGCGCGGGTGGTCAAGAAAACTTACATGACCGGGCTGAGCTTCACGCAAGCCGGCGACACCCGTGATGATCAGGGAAGGATCGCCTTCGAGTCTTCCCTGTACGAGTGCGGCAAGTTCAGCGGAAGTTTTTCGCAAGGCCGGTTTACTTTTTTGGGTCCGCAGGCTTTTTTGAGTCAACGGGGGGCGTCGGCGTGGCGGTGGATGCGGGCGCGTTGGCGTTTAGAAGCTTGATGATATCAGCCGTGATGTCGAGGGATTCCTGGACGTAGACGAACGGAGGCACGCCGCTGAGGGTCATGCCGGTCCTGTCAATGATGATCGTGAAGCCGTTCTTCTTGGCATAATCCTGGATGACCTTGTTGATTTCTTCCACGATTGCTCCGCGGATGCGGCTTTGCTGTTCTGCGAGGTCCTTCTTGCGGGAATTGGCCATGTCCTCCAACCGTCCCTGCATGATGCGGAATTCCTGGAGCTTGCCTTCGACCACCCTGCGAAGCTCCGCCTTTTTCTTTTCATCATAAACGGGGCTTTCCGAGTCCGCCTGAAGCTTGCGTCCATCCTCCTGCGTTTTTTGCAGCTCGGCGAGACTGGCCTTCAATTCCTTGTCATAACCGGCGGCACGGTCCTTCAGCTCGGCTTCTGCTTTTTTCGTTTTGTAGTATTCGGCGAAGACCTTCTGCATGTCCACGGCGCCAATCTTTAACGTCTGCTGGGAGAAGGCGGACGGGGTGACGAAGAGACAAAGGGCGGCAGAGGAGGCGAGGAGGAGACGCGCGAGGATTTTGGAGGTCATGGCTTTGCTTTGGAGATGAATGATGAATTAAGTTCCGGCTGACACGGGTCAAACGCCGGCGAATTGTGAACCGTCAGAACTTGGTTCCGACGTTGAAACTGAACTGGCCATCACTGGAGGTGATGTTACTGTCCTTTACCAACGGCCAGCCGTAATCCAGGTTGATCGGGCCGATGGGGAGATTGAGGCGAAGGCCGATACCGGCACCCACCACGGGCTTGGTGCTGCAATCGTAAGAACGGCTCCAGACCTGGCCGGCATCCACGAACGTGGCAAACCGGACGCGCTCGATTACGGGCACGGAGTACTCGGTCTGCAGGAACGCCATGGTTTTGCCTCCCAGAGGCTCGCCAAAAGCGGTGTCCTTGGGTCCCACGTCGCGGAACTTGAATCCACGGATGGAGTTCGGGCCGCCGAGGAAAAAGCGGTCGAAAATCGGCACGCGATTGGCGTCATACCACTCTTCCACCACGCCGGTGGAGCCATTGAACGAGAGAATGTTCAAATCCCACCATGGCATGAGAAAATAGGCCTGGGCGTTGGCGCCGAACTTGTAAATTTGGGTTTGCCCGCTCAATGCCGGCCCGCCCGCCACCTGGCTCCAGAGCTCCAGCTTGTAACCCTTGGTCGGCAGCGTGAGATTGTCGCGCGTGTCGCGGGTCAGCGTCAGATCCAGCGAGCTTTTGCTGCGTGTGCCCTTCTCCTGCAGGATGATGGGGCTGGCACCGGTCTCGAACTCATAGAGCTCGATTTGCTCCAGCTTGTACATCAGGTCCACTTTATTGAATTCGCCAAGGGACTTGCCCGCGCGAAGGTCGAAGCCGTACTGGCGCTGGCTGTAGACCGAGCTCAGGTAGCTTGCCTCATTGTAGAAGAGGTCGAAGCCCACGGCGAGGCGCTGGTTCAGGAACCAGGGCTCGGTAAAGGAGACGATATAGTCCTGGCGTCGGGCACCGAATTGGAGACGGACCCGTGCTTTCTGTCCTGCACCCGTGAAATATGGGGGCTTGGCAATATCGAAATTGCCTTGCGTGATTTCCGCAAAACCGAGGATCGAATCCACCGAGCTGAATCCGGCGCCGAAACTGATCGAACCGGTGCGCTGTTCCTCGACGGCAATCACCAGATTCTTGCGGTTGGGAACATCGGTCTCTTCCGACTGGGCGCTGACGTGGGAGAAGTAGCCAAGATTCTCGAGGCGCTTCTTGGATGCATCCACCTTCACGGTGTTGTAAATTTCGCCGGGCGCCACCGCGAGCTCGCGGCGGATCACCTTGTCCTTGGTCTTGATGTTGCCCTTGATCTCGATGAGGTCAATGTAGGTGAGGTCGCCCTCGTGGATGTCGAGTGCCACATCCATGGTGCCGGTTGTCACATTCGGAATGCGAGTGGGCTTGGCGTTCGCGTCAATGTAGCCGCGAGCGCCGTACAGGTCCTGGATCGCCTTGATATCCTGCTGCAGGCCGCCCGGGGTAAAGAGGCTTCCGGCCTTCATGACAAGCTTCTTGTCAATTTCCGCCGTGGTAAAAAGCTGGTTTCCCTCGATGGTGAACTTGCCAACCTTGTACTGGTTGCCTTCGTACATGAAGAAGGTGACGACCACCTGGCCCTTTTCGGGGTAGTCGTATTTCACATCCTTGACCTCCGCGTCAATGTATCCCTCAGAGCGGTAGAAATCCACGAGCTTCTGCTTGTCCTCATCAATCACGGTTTCCTTGAGGAAGCCCTTCTTGGTCAGCCAGGAAAGCCAGTTGTAGTTGCGGGTTTCGATTTTACGGCGAAGAATCTTTGCGGCAAAGGCCTTGTTGCCCTCGAAATCCACGCGCTCGATCTTCATCCGGTCGCCCTCCTTGATGATGAACTTCACGATGCTCTGGCCGGTGATTTCATCCGGGGAAATTTCAAAGGCCACCTTCACGTTCGGATAGCCCGATTTCTGGTAAAATTCAATGAGGGCATTGGCGTCCTCCGCCACCTGGCGTTCGCTGAGGATTTCACCGGGTTTGAGTTGCTTGACTTCCTTTTTGAGGCGGGATGACTTGAAGCGCTCGTTGCCTTCAAACACGACCTCCTTGAGCTTGCTTTTGCCCTGGACCAGCACGATGACCTTCACCCCATCGGCAACGCGCTCTTCAAAGATGCGCACATTCGAAAATTTGCTCGTCGCATAGAGGGCGCGGACATCATCCTCCGATTGCGTCTGGGTGAACGGCTCACCCACCTTGGTGCGCATGTTCGCCATGATCACGCTGTCCTCGGTGGTCCTGGGGCCCGCGAAGCGGATTTCGATGCTCCGGACGACAAGGCCCGCTTCCTTGGGCTTGGCTGCCTCCTCGATGGTGGTGACGGACTTCTTGTCCTTCTCTCCAATGGAGGATTTTTCCACGTAGGGCGCGGCTTTGTCCTGGGCGAGCAAGTGATTTCCACCCGGTGCGAGGGCCAGAAGGGCGCACAGGAATGCCAGCCGATTGTCTAATTGGTTCAACATAAATGAGTTAGCCGCCTTCGGCAGAGCTAGAATCCTCAAATCGAGTATAATCCGCCAAAAAAGTCAACTTTATTTCGCCTACAGGGCCATTTCTGTTCTTTGCGATGATCACATCCGCCCCCACCGACGGCTGCGGCTTGCCCCCTTCATCATAGGCGCCTTCTCGTGCCAGAAGGCAGACGATGTCAGCATCCTGCTCGATGGAGCCGGATTCACGGAGGTCAGAGAGTTTGGGCTTGCGCTCGTCGCGCTCCATCTGGCGGTTCAACTGGCTGAGGACAATGATGGGGATGTTCAATTCCTTGGCGAGGGCCTTGATGCCTCCCGAGATCATGGCAACCTCCCGTTCACGACTGTCGTTGCGCCCCAGGAGTCCTCCGCCCATGAGTTGAAGGTAGTCGATGATGAGCAGCTGGATCCCATGCTTTTTGTGAAGCCGCCTCGAGGCGGCTCGAAGCTGCGAGATGTTGATCTGCGATGAATCCATGATGTAAAGCGGCGAATTCCCAATGGTGCCTGCGGCCCGCGAAAATTCATGGATGTTCTTCTCGGAGATACCGCCATGGTAGAGGTGCCACTGGTTGATGCGCGCCCTGGAACACGCCATGCGCAAGGCAAGCTGCTCGGCGGTCATTTCCAAGCTGAAAATTGCAACGGGGATACGCTGATCCAGCACCAATTTTTCAGCAACATTCAACGCCAGGGATGTCTTGCCGATGCCGGGTCGGGCTGCGACGACGATCATTTCGGCAGGCCGTAAGCCGAAGGTCTGCTTGTCGAGATCACGAAAACCCCACGACAAGCCAGCCATCTTGCCCCGCCCCTCATGGATCTCCACGACCTTCGAGACCACCCGGTCGGTGATTTCCTTGATCGGCTCGATCTCCTTCTTGACCTGGTCTTCGCAGATTTTGAAAATCTCCACCTCGGCCCGGTCCATCACCCTTTCCACATCGTCCTGCGCCGTGTATGCCTCCTCGAGCGATCGGGTGGTGGCTTCGATCAGGCGGCGCAATTGGAACTTGTCCCGCAAGATCCCGACAAAATATTCCGCGTGGGCGGATGTCGCGATCTTGCCGGACAATTCGGTGAGGTAATAGGCACCACCCACTTCCTCCAACTTGCCAAAGTCCTTGAGGCGTGTCGTGACTGTGACGGCGTCGACGGGTTCGCCTTTTTTGGCCATTGTCTCAATGACTCCAAAAATGATCTGGTGTCGGCGCTGATAAAAATGGTCCGATGTCAGCAGCTCGAGACATCGGTCGAGCGACTCATTGGCATTGAGGAGAATGGAGCCGAGGACGGCGGTTTCCGCCTCTTCGCTCTGCGGCATCACGCGCGCGGGAGCATCCGTTGCCATGTTGCGCTTGGGGCGTCAGGACGCCTTCTTGGAGGGCTTGGCCTTGGAGGTCTTGGGCTTGGCCTCGCCGGTCGTTGCGGCTTCGGAGGTCGGAAGATTCGGGGAGACGATGGTCAGCTTGAACTTGGCGTTTACCTGGGAATGCACGCGGATGGAGATCTCGAATGTGCCGAGCTTCTTGATGGGTTCGTCGAGGAGGACGTTTTTGCGGTCCACTTCAAAGCCGCGGCTGGAGAGCGCGCCGGCGATGTCGGCGCTGGTGACGGACCCGAAGAGCTTGCCTTCCTGGCCGGCTTGCAATTCCACGGTGCTGTTGAGCTTGCTGATTTTCTTGGCAAGCTCCTGGGCTTCCTCCAGCTCCTTCTGCTCGCGTTGCGCGCGCAGGAGCTTGAGCGATTCGATGCGGCGCAGTGCAGCTGCGGAGGCGAGCACGGCCTTGTTCCTCGGCAGGAGAAAATTCCGCGCGTAACCATCGGCCACGAGAACCTGATCCCCCTCGGAACCGAGCCCGTGGATGTTGGCGGTGAGAATGAGTTGAGTGGACATGGTTGGGAAATGGTTTGATGGTTTGATCAAAAAATCGGGGGTGTGAAATCTGCTGCAACTCCCTCCGTTTGTAAAGTCCCGACAAGGACTTAAAACGGAATATCGTCGTCTTCCAGGTCCGGCTCTGCGCTCCCGGCGCCGGCCTTGGACGCAGGCTTGCCCGGTGCAGGGGGGGAATCCTGGGATGAAGATCCTTCAGCATCGGGTTCTCGCGATCCGCCGGCTCCTCCTCCGCTTCCCAGAAACTGCAGCCTTTCGCAATGGACTTTCAACGTGGTCCGCTTCTCGCCGTTCTTCTCCCAGCTTTCAAATTGCAAACGTCCCTCCACGAAGACCGGGCGCCCTTTCTTCAAATATTTGCCCGCCGCCTCGGCTGACTTGCCCCACACCACGACGTTGACGTAGCAAACCTCCTCCTTTTCCTCGCCGGTCTCCGTGCGCCATGTGCGGTTGGTCGCCAGGCCAAGATCGGCAACTGCAGCCCCCTTCGGAGTATAGCGCACTTCGGGATCGCGTGTCAGATTGCCAATCAGGAGAACTTTGTTGAGCTGGGCCATGTCGGGAAGGTTGGTTTGGGATTTGAAAAACTATTCCGCCTTGGCCAGAATGCGCGGAGCCGGCGTTCCGTGGGAACGAAGGAACATCACACGGAACACGTCCTCGTCGAGCCTCAGTTTCAAGCGAAAAGCGTCAAGCTGGGACGGTTCCATGTCGAACACGATGTTCACATAATAGCCGCTGTCCACGTCGTGGGCCACGCGCGCGAAGGGACGCTTGTCCATCCGCTCGACCTTGTTGATCTTTCCGCCGCCGGCCTGGATATCCTTCTCGAGCCTCTCGATGAGTTCCTTGCTGCCTTCCTCCTTGCCGGAGGTGTTGAGGATGAAAAGCCCTTCGTATGTGTGTGCCATAAAATCTGCTCAATTCTGCTGCGGGGCCTCGCGGGATTCGGTCTTCCCAGGATGGCCTGATGCGTTGTAACGGTTCATTGCGGTCGCGGGGCCTTCCAACGCCCAGCTCTCGACCGCGCAAGACGCCTTGTTAATCGATTCCTCAAGCCAAGGCAACTCCGATTTTTCAAATGGCTGCAATAACCAGTCCGCCATCGGCGTCATGCACCCGTCCGGCGGCCGCCCGATCCCCACCCGCAGCCGCGCGAAATCCCGCGTTCCAAGGTGCTCGATCAACGACTTCAGTCCGTTGTGTCCGCCCGCGCTCCCCGACTCGCGCATTCGCAACCCGCCTGCCGCCACCTCCACGTCGTCCACCACCACAAGCAACGACTTGATTTCAATTTTCCAGAAATTCATCGCCGCAACCACCGCCTGGCCGCTCAAATTCATGAACGTCACCGGCGTGAGCGCGATCCAGCGCAGCCCCTTCTCCTTCCATTCCGCCACCATCCCCGGGATTCGCGCGTGCGCCGCAAGGCGCGCCTTGTGGCTCGTGCAAAGGCGCTCCACCGCCATGAAGCCCACGTTGTGACGCGTCCCCACGTAACGCTTCCCCGGATTCCCAAGCCCAACGATCAAACGCGTTTCCATATTTCAGATTCCGGAATGTAGGAGCCCCGACAGGTCGGGGCGACCGGGTGGTTGAATGCTGTGGGATGAATGCGGCATGGAAAGCGTCGGAAAATACTGCCGCCCACCTCCGACATGCAAGCTCAAGCGCGGGAATTTCAAAGCGGCGCGAAGGCTTGACGCACGAAACGTGATGATGTAGATTCTACATCATGACACGAACCCAAGTGCAATTGCCGGACGAGCTTTACCGTCGGGTCAAGCTGTTGGCGGCGGAGAAGGAGATTTCGCTCGCCGAGGTGGTCCGGCATGGCCTGGCTTACATTCTTTCCGTGAACCCGCCGGGTCGGTCTCGAAAGGGACGGTGGTCGCTCGATGCGCCCGTCCTGACGCCCCTGGTTGCCGACCCTTTCGCTTCGCCCGACTGGCGTGATGACGCCAACGCGGGTTCGTCCATGGCCGGAATCGCCAGCTCCAGGCCCCGCACGCAGGCCCGACGCCGTCACGCCCGATGATGGCGTGCGACACCAACATCCTGTTTCCTGCCCTGATGGCCTCCCACGCATGGCATGGCGCCGCGAGGTCATTTCTCGAAAGCCAGTCCCGCAACGGCGACTTCGCCCTGTGCGAACTGGTTCTGCTGGAAGTTTACACGCTCCTTCGAAACCCGTCCGTCTGCGCGAAGCCGTTGTCGGCGTCCGAGGCTGTTCGAAAAATTGGAAATCTCCGGGCCAACCCCGACTGGCTCATCGTGGACTATCCCGGCGGATTGATGAACGACATCTGGCACGAGGCCGCAAAGAGCGCCGCCTTCCGACGTGTGTACGACATCCGTCTGGCTCTGACGCTGCTCCACCACGGCGTGACGGAATTCGCAACCGCGAACACAAAGGATTTTCAGGGCTTCGGTTTCCGTCGGGTATGGAACCCGTTGGGCGGCTCTTGAGTATTCAAGGCCGAACTTGATCTCGACTAATCCCCCGAAGAAGTTTGGCGGTCTTTAGCTTCTTCTGCTCAGTCGCGCAGTCGAGTGGCGTTTTGCCTTTGGCATCCTTGATGCCTGGAGCGGCTTTGTGATCGAGAAGGAGTTTCGCAATGCCCACCGCGTCCAGCCAAACCGCCTTGTGGAGTGGGGTGCTTCCGCCAGAATCTGTGGAATTCGGATTGGCCTTGGCATCGAGAAGCGAACTCACAATTTTTTCATCGTCCGCGTAGTTTGTGTAACAGGCAATACCGATCGCCTTGGGCGCTAGACTGTCGTGATTTGGGCCATCGGTGCAGGAGAAGACGGTGCCAACGATGTACCACTTGGGATTGGGGCGTTTGGAATTTTGAACAGTGATGAAGGCGTCCGGTTTGAGCCTGTACAACCAATTAAAATCTCCAATAGCCAAATGGAGCGGGGTTTGACCCCAGCGACCTTTCACATCCGCTTTGGCTCCCGCTGCCAGAAGCAGGTTCACAATTTCCGGGGAACGCGCCAAAGCAGCCATGTGCAGCGGGGACATGCCTTCGCTGGTGCAAGCGTTCACATCCGCCTTGTGGGCCAACAGGACTTCAACAACCTCCTTCCGATCCCACCTGGCTGCAATGTGCAGGGGTGTCCATTTCGAACTCTGACTGTCCGTCTTGTAAACCCCGCTGACCATCATGGCCTGGACTTGTGAGGGGTCGGCTTGAAGGATTTTTGAAACCTTTCCGACATCGCCAGCCTGTGCTGCGTCATGAATCTCAGCGCCATGGAGGGTCCAACCGAGCGCGAACGCCAGAGTGCATGTTTGAAAAGTTCGACGGCAAACACCAAGTGGCGCCAAGCGTTTCACATGTCCAACATGTGCTCGCACGAGGACGCTGTCAAGTGACGCCGGAAGGCGCGCTCGGCGAGCACGCCCTACCTCTGATTTTGGACGTTTCGGATGGGCCCTCGCTCACGCCCAATGCTGGACATTCAGGTTCGGGAAGATGTTGTCTTTCCACTCGCAGTAACCCACGAAATTCTCGTCCACATGGCCGCCGCGCACCTGGTCGTACAGGCGGTTGAAGCGCAGGATGTGGTCCTTCGTCCGACGCACGGCGTAGGGGACCGTGGTGCCGGTTTTCATGATGAATGCCCAGTCGCTCGATTGCGCGAGAAGCAGCTCGCGGCCGGCTTGCTTCACGGCGCGTTCGATCAGGTGTCCGCGGTTCGAGTGATGCCGCGCCAGTTCCACCATGCGCTCGGCGGCGACGTGCAGGTGCGGATAAATCCACGAGTTTGATCCCTCGAGCCAGACTTCCCAGTGTCCCTTGTTGCCCCATGAAGATTCGCAGGGCGTGGCGATCTGCTGCGTGGGATGACGCTGCAGATATTCTGCCGGTGTGGTGAGCGCAAAAACCTTCTGGTCGTAATGTGATTTGCGGATGAAATAATTCAGAAAATCCGGGCCCTCGTACCACCAATGTCCAAACAGCTCCGCGTCGTAAGGCGCCAGGATGATCGGCGCGCGCTTCATCACGCCGGCAAGATGCTCGACCTGGCGCTCGCGGTTGAACATGAAATTCCCGGCGTGCGAGGCTGCCTTTTCCATCGCGATGCGCGGGCGGTACGCTTCCTTGTGGTTCGTCTTGCCCGTGATGCGGTAATACTTCATCCCCGTGTGACAGCGAATGCCATCGGGATGGATGTACGGGCGCACGTAATCGAAATCCAGGTCGAAGCCCACGTCGCGGTAAAAATCGCGGTACTCGGTGTCGCCGGGGTATCCCTCCTCCGCGCTCCACACCTGCTTGGAGGATTCGATGTCGCGCGCGAAGGCGGCGGGACCGCCCCGTGTGAAGAGCGGCGCAAAGACTCCGAAGCGCGGGCGCGGCTCGGCATAGAGGACACCGTGCGAATCCATGATGAAAAAACGAATTTCCGCCTCGGCCAGCACTTTTTCCACGCCCTGAAAATAAGCGCACTCCGGCAGCCAGATCCCGCGCGGGTCGCGCCCGAAACATTCACGGTAATGATCGCGCGCCACAAAAATCTGCGCGCGCACCGCCTGCGGAATGTCACGCATCAGCGGCAGAAACCCGTGCGTCGCCCCGCACGTGATGATCTCCAGCTTCCCCGCGTCCTGAAATTTGCGGAACGCGCTCACGAGGTTGCGATGATACTGGTCGCAAAACGTGTTCCGTGCCTTGTGAAATTTGTGATGATAATGCCACGCCAGCTCGTGGAATTCCGGCTGCCAGCGCGTGCGTTCGATCTCCTTGTCCGTCAGCTCGATCAGCCGCGTGATGTGCTGCACGTAGCGGTCTTGCAGGAGCGGGTCCATGAGCATCGCGCAGAGCGGCGGGCTCATCGTCATCGTCAGGCGGAAATCCACGCCATCATTCAGAAGCCCATCCATCATGTTGACGAGCGGGATGTACGTTTCAGTGATCCCCTCGTAGAGCCATTCCTCCTCCATGAAGCGCGCGTGTTCCGGATGCCGGACGAAAGGCAGGTGCGCATGCAAAACTAAAGCGACGTATCCCTGGGGCATAAGCGGAAATCTCAGGATTGAAGCGGACGGGCCCTTGTGCCCACGGATTTTTTGACAGGATTGACAGGATTCACGGGATTTTCGGGAGGCTATGCCTTCGGCAATGCATCCAGCTTTTCATTTGCCCGCGCCTCGCCCACGCCGCCGGTTTGCGACGAGGAGCGTACAAATTCCAGATGAATCTCCCGCGTCTCGACGCCATCCGGTGAAGTCGCGGACACTGGTACGCGATACACCCCGTCGGGCAGCGCGAACTGGAAACGAAACGAGCCGTCGGCTTTCAGTTCAATGTCTTTTCCATCAAACACCACGCGCGCCTTTGGATCGGTTGCGCCGTAAATGATCAGCTCCGCGTTCACTTCAACCCAAAAAGCGCGCAAGGATGGAGCCCCGAGGGCAGGGCTTGAGGACGAAAATAATCCGCTGCTCGTTTCCTCGCTGAGGCGTCGTTGCAGCCATTCGGTGAGCGCTTCCGATCCCATCCGGATGCGACGGACAAGATCCCCATCAAACATCCCGGCCAACGCCGAGTCGTCCATCGCTCCTTCTTCCATGACGCGGGGATAGTCGAACGGAAAACGAAAGCCCGCCGCCTGCAGGCGGCTCAGCACATCGGCCAGTTCCTCGCCGTCCTTGAAATATTTTTTCACCAGCTCGAACAGGTCGTGGAAGCTGATATGAAATGGGATCGTCACAAACCGCGCGTCGGTGCGGTCGCTGAAACGGTCCGAGGGCGTGCGCGCGGGCTTTGAAACGGCGGTGGCGATGAAATGGCCGTCATGATTGTAATAACCAAACTCCGCGCAGTATTCCGCGTTGGCGTGCTCCACCTGCACAAACCAGTTGCGCGAGGATGGGTTCATCGTCACCTCCTGGACGACCGGCCCCCGCGGATCGCCTCCCGCATGGATCCGCAGCTTCAGTTCGCTCCAACGCGCCGCGCGCCGCATGTCCTCCATCTGGTGCCAGGTGTAATCCCAATACGCGTAAATCCATTTGGGATCGCGCGCGGCAAAAAAGAGACGCCCGCTGCCATACGATTCCGGCAACTCACCCAGGTCGTCATACGGTGAGGCGTTGTGAGGTTGCGAATGCTTCGGTGTCTCGTAGCGGTGCTCAAGCGTGACAGGTTCCGGCGCTTGTGTCGCGGAGGGGGCGACCGGTTTCATTTCAACAGTCTTTGATGTCGCCCGTCGTTTGACAGTCGTGGAGCGTCTGGCCTTCAACAGCGCAGCCTTGAGAGATCCCGTCTTCTTCGACGATTCTTTTGACGATGCCGATTTGCGCGAACTGGCCTTCTTTTTGTCGAGGATCTTCTGCGCCATGATGATTTCATCGATCAGATCATCCTTGCGAACGCTCGACGGCCGCTTGATGCCCATTTTCTGGGCAAGGGCGTTGAGCGCCTTCACCGTCCGCGTCCGAAGCTGGGTCTTTTTCATGGGGTTGTGAACTGTAAAGAAGAACTAAAAGTATGAGACTACCTCAAATCGGGGCAAGGAGAATCGGGCTGCCTGCACTCCAAATCTTCCATGCCATATGACAAATGCAAAATTGATCCATGTCCCGCTTGTTGTTTTCAGTGAAAAATCATGTATCTTGGATCATGATCAAACCCCATGCAGGCATAGCCGAGCAATTCGGGCGCGCTTTGATGGAAGGCGCATTCAACGCCGCGCACAAGCTGCTCACCGGCGACCAGAAACGGCAGTTCTCCCCCGATGATCTCAGAGAGTCCCTCGAATCCATGATCGCACATGGCGATGGACCCATTACCCACATCGAGGTGATGGATACGCTGGAAGAATGGCCGGACAAGCAGGCCAAGGATGTGGGTTGGGCTTATGTCGCCATCTGCGGTGATGACTTTTTACAAGGGGTCGCAGTCGTCGTCACGAAGGAACACATGAAGCTCCTCATCCGAAGCATCAAATGGGGACGCCCTTGAAGGTTCTACGCATTTGTTCCGGAACGTAGGAGCCGCTGTCAGCGGCGACCGGGCCTTCGCCACGTCGAAGTGGCTACGGCCACGCAGGCGGGACAAAGGGTCTGTGCGGAGATCGCCGTTAGCAACGGCTCCTACAAAACGAAGACACAGATGCGCATAAAAACACGCGCACGGACAAGACCAAAAACACAGCCCTCCCGCGCGCCAGATGACGCGCGGGAGTCTGTTGATTTGCAAATGACGCAGGGGATCAGTTGTCGCGACGACCGCGACCACCGCCACCACCACCACCTCCGCGGAATTCACGGCGTCCGCCGCCACCACCACCACCGCCACCACCGCCGCCGCCGCTGGGACGTTCCTCGCGGGGACGAGCTTCGTTGACGGTGAGCACACGGCCATCGAGGTCCTTGCCGTGGAACTGTTCGATTGCCTTTTGGGCATCGGCGTCCGATCCCATTTCCACGAACGCGAATCCACGGCTGCGGCCGGTGAATTTATCCATGATGAGGTTCACGGCCGTGACAGGTCCGGCCTGGCCGAAGTGTTGCTGCAATGTGGCATCTGTGGTGTGAAACGACAGATTTCCGACGTATAGGCGATTGCCCATAATGATTCCTTTTTTAGTGTCTAACGCCAAAGTTCCAGCGATTGGTACTCCACGTCGGAGCCCGGGATCTTGCGGAGACGATACAAAGCTGACTCTGCAGGCTATCCACGAATCTATAAGAGGTTTGGACGTTTTTACTTGTTCGACGCGCACCATAAGAAGTTGACAAGGAAATGCAAGAAGAAAATTGAGGAAAATGGCAGGGGACTCTTTTGCCCGGAATTCAGGAGGAGGTGCGTACCGTGGCCTGTAGCTGCGTTCGCAAGAACGCGGCTGCCCCGGGCCAAACTCTTGCGAGTTCGGCTACAGTTGGGCGCGATACGCCTCGGCAAGCAGCGTGACAGGATGGGCCACGCGGACGTTCATTCCATGCTGACGCAGGCCGGTCACGATCTGGATGACGCAGCCGGGGTTGGCCGTCGCCACCACGAGGGCCCCGGTGGAGGCGATGTGCTTGATTTTCCTCTCCTGCAATTCCGCCGCCATCTCGGGTTGGGTGATGTTGTAAATTCCCGCGCTGCCACAACACCACGTTGCCTCGGGCAATTCCACCATCTCATATCCCGGAAGCGTTGCGAGCAATGCCCTCGGCTGCTTCGTGATTTTTGACCATGCACCAGGTGACACGCCTCGTGATACGTCAGCCGCGTTTTTGAATTCATTTTTCCAGCCGGCTTGCGAAAACCAATCTCCACAAGGTATTCAGAAATGTCCCGCACCTTCTCCGACCAGAGTTTCGCGCGTTCGAGATACGCGGGATCGTCCTCCAGCAGACGGTCATAATGACGCATGTGCGAGCCACACCCCGCCGCGTTGATGATGATCGCGTCCAGCACATGGACATCAAAGGCATCGAGATTTTTCCGCGCCAGCGCCTTGGCCATCTCCCATTCGCCATTGTGTCCATGAAGCGAGCCACAACATTCCTGTCCAGCAGGCACAAAAACCTCACACCCATTCTGTTCCAAGACAAAAATCGTGTCCATGTTCACGTCCGAAAACGTAAGGTCCGCCACGCATCCCGCCAGTACACCAACCCTTCGATTGCGGATTGCGGATTGCGGATTGCGGAATTCGGAATGATACCCGAGAGGGGTAAAATGATTGCACACCGTGGGCGAGAGCGGTTCGAGTTCCCGTAGTTGTTTCGGCGCAAGCCGCATCAGGCCGGATTTGCGGACAAAGGTCTGAAGGCCGAGTTTTTGATAAATCCACAGGAGCCGTCCGACTAAGCGGAGTCGGGCACGCGAAAAAAAGAGCCAGCGCAACAGAAACTTTCGGATGAGATTGCGTTTGGGATTGGCGAGTGCGCCGACGCGCTCGGTTTCGGCGCGCGCCATTTCGAAAAGATTCGCGTAATCCACGCCGGCGGGACAGGCCGTTTCACAGGCGAGACATCCGAGGCAGAAATACATTTCATCGCCAAAGGCTTTCGTCGCCTCGAGCTTCCCGTCCGCCACCGCGCGCATCAGCGCAATGCGCCCGCGCGGACTGGCCGATTCCCGCTTCGTGGCGTCATACGTAGGGCAGGTCGGCAGGCACATCCCGCAATGCATGCATTGCTGGACGACGGAGTAATCCAGATCCTTCAGAAAATTTTCCGATACAGAGTGCGACATCAGAACATTTTTCCGGGATTCAAAATTCCATTCGGATCGAACATCTGTTTGAGCTGCTTGTGGATGCCCAATCCCACGGGGCCGGTCACGAGCGGGAGGAATTTTTTCTTTGCAAGTCCCACGCCATGTTCGCCGGTGATCGTTCCGCCAAGCGCCACGGCTTTTTCGAAAATCTCCGTAAACGCCTGCTCCACCCTGTGAATTTCATCGGTGTTGCGTTCGTCGGTCAGAAAGGTGGGATGCAGGTTTCCATCACCCATGTGACCGAAGGTGCCGATTTTGACTTTGTATTTTTCAGCGGTCTTCTGGATGAACCCGATCATCTCCGCGAGATGACTGCGAGGCACGGTGGCGTCCTCCAGAATGGTCGTGGGCGCCACGCGCGCGAGTGCGCTGAATGCACTTCGACGCGCGGACGCCAGCCGTGTGGCCTCCTCGTTGTCGCGCGCCACGGTGACGGCCACCGCGCCATTTTCCTTTGCGATCCGGCTCATGGCGGCGGCTTCCTCCTCGACCACCACGGGATGCCCGTCGGTTTCCATCAGGAGCAACGCCTCGACATCGAGAGGCAGCCCTATCTTCGCATAATCCTCCACGCAACGGATCGTTGTACGGTCGAGAAATTCCAACGTGCACGGGATGATCTTCTGCGCGATGATCGCCGACACGGTTTCCGCGGCAGCTTGCATCGTCGAATACGTTGCGAGCATCGTCTTCCGCGCCTTTGGCTTCGGTACAAGCTTGAGAAGGATCTTCGTGATGACGCCGAGGGTGCCCTCCGACCCGATGAAGATGTCTTTCAGATAGTAGCCGGCCACATCCTTGACGCAGGCGGTTCCTGTTTTGAGGATGTCGCCGTTGGCGAGCACGACATCCAGGGCCATCACGTAATCGCGCGTGACGCCGTACTTGAGTCCACGCAACCCGCCCGAGTTGTTGGCTACGTTTCCGCCGAGAGTGGAGATTTTCATCGAGCCGGGGTCCGGTGGATAAAAAAGTCCGTGAGGCTGCGCCGCCTCGTCGAGCTTCATGGTGATCACGCCGGGCTCGACGAGCGCCGTGAGATTGGCCGGGTCCACATTCAGGATGCGGTCCATCTTGACGGTGCAAAGCACGATGCAACCGGGCACGGGGAGCGAGCCACCGCTGAGACCCGTTCCTGAACCGCGCGTCACGACGGGGACGCGTTGTTCATTCGCAAGCTTGAGGATGGTTGAAATCTGTTCCGTCGAATCTGGAAACACCACGCAGCCGGGGATTTCGTTGAGAATGGGTGTACCATCAAACGCGTACGTGAGCAGATCCTCGCGTTGCGTCAGCACGCGGTCGGCACCAAGAAGGCGGCTCAGTTCAGTGAGGATGTTTGCGTTCATGAAGGACGGACACTCCCTGATAGACAATGCCTCGGTCCCACGAAAGCTCAAAACAAGCCGTTCCGAGTTCCGACGTAGCCGAACTCGCCAGAGTTTGGATCCCCGGGCCGCATTCTGGCGAACGCAGCTACATTACTTGGGCAACGGCTTGTAAACGAAGAATGTGACAACTCCCAGCAACGCCGTCTGCACAAGACCGGCAATGAACCATTTCATGGCCAGTGACAGGGGGAGTGGCATGACCGTGTAAGTGATCAGTGTGCCAGCCTGTTGAAACAAGCCCACAAAGAGTCCAAAGATCGCACCGCACAACGGACCCTTGGAACGATCCGCAAAACCTCCGGCATAAATCATCACGAAAGTCACCGCACAGAGCAGCTGGCCTGCAAGCATCCACGGCATTCGGGGGGTCATTTCCGCTTCCGTCCGCCAGAGCGACGCGGTGGCGGCGTAATCATTTTTCAACCACAGCTGGTGGATCAGGATGTCGCTCGCGAAAATAAAGACGAAGGCAGCGATGATGGCGGCGATGAGGCGATTGGTGTTCATGTTGGTGGATGCTTTTTTGCCGGGGTGTATGTAATGTCCCTCGAAATGTAGGAGCCGCTGTCAGCGGCGACCGGGAGTGATGGGTCTGTGCGGAGATCGCCGCTGACAGCGGCTCCTACATCAAGATCAGCTTGAACAAGATGCCATTAAACCGGCCGGTCTCCGATCCGGACCAGGGCGTACACAAACATCCCGAAAAGTCCCGTCAGGAGTGCGATGGCGATCCAGATGCGCGAGCCCATCTTGCGTTGCTGGATATCCCTGCTCACCCAGAACGCGAGCAATACGTTGACCACCAGGCAGAAGAGCATGAATACAGGACACAACGGCCCGGGGCAACCGGGTTTTCCCGGCATCGGGCATCCGGGACCTCCGCGACCAGGTCCTCCCGGTTCGGGTCCCCAAGAGCCGCGGGGAGGATTCTCCGGTTCCTGCAAAGAGCGCTTCTCGCGTTCCACTTCGAATCGTTTGCGCTGCAATTCCAGCTGTCGCATTTCGTGCTCAAAGCCAACCTTGGACCTCTGTTCATTGAGCGAAACTCCCTTGAGCTCCACCTCCATGTTTCGCATTGCCTCGTCGCGGTCCTGGTGCGCAGCCGGCTTTTCCTCTCCCATCGCAAAAGGGGCGATGAGAGTGGCAATCAGAATGGTGATGTGATAGATTTTGATGTTCATAAGTTGTCGGAGGATATGGATGGATGACGGTCACAACCATCATTTTTTTGGCTTTGGCCTCATGCCCCACCCCAGGGCGACGCAGATGATGCCCAGGATGATTCCGGATGAGCCTTTTAAATTGTGGGTTTCAACAAATCGCCACACAGTGTAGGCGATGATGCCAACACCCGCCAACATGAAATGCCACCATTTCCATTTGGAGCCGGGCGATTCATCCTCGGCTTTCGGATCTTGAGCAGCCGGTGCCGCAGACGCGGGCGCGGGGGCTGTGGGAAAGGCTGGAGCGGGACTGTTGGCGATCAGCGTTCCGACCGGTTTCCAATCAGCCAAACCCTCATGCCACCCGAGTTCCTCCGGCTTGATGGAACCCGAGGCCAGATGCCCCTTGATGTCTTCAACGGTGTAGGGTCCATGTTGCTGTCCATCACGATGAATGAAGATTTCCATGACGTTCTCCTTTTACGAGCACCGCAACACTCCCAAAAAAACAAGTTGCAATCCACCCCAAAATGGCGGCTCAAACACGCTTTCCCTCCGATCTGCAGCCACGCCCACCGGAGCGTGGTTCTATCAGTCATTTTGTGAATCGTGGAGCGTTTTGATCTCCTCTGCGGAAAGGACGCGGTCGAAGATCATGACTTCATCAATGTCGCCGATCCATGGATGACGGTAGGGACCGAAGTTGATTCCCCCGATCACGATATCGGTGGTGCTCGGGGGCAACGTTCCTTCGCATTTGCTCTCAGCGGCCAACATCCCATCCGCGTACAGCTTCTGCCTTCCTGCTTCGCAAGTTGCGGTGACCATGTGCCACTTGCCATCACGAAAATTCAAATCGCGAGGGCCAAGACTTGCGAAGCCTGTTCCTCCGTTTCCCACAATGCAGAGGGGCGAGTTCGCTCCGCAATGTTTCGGGTTCGTTGTCGGAAGATTGGGAAGGACCCTTCCGTCAGCCAGTAAAAGTTGAAACGTATTGCCTGGACCATCGAGCTGGCCAATCCACATTCGCCAGTCTTCCAGCACCGCCGCCCTCTCGGTCCGAATCCAACCCGAGACGGTGTATTTGCCCGATGAAAGATCAACGTCCCCGACGTGAATCCCGGCTTTGCCATCGAAGCGATAGGCCCCGCCCGTTTTGCCTTCGGAGAGATACGTCGCGCCGTCCACCTCGCCGTGATGCTCCTTGCCGCTCGTGTCCGTGACGCGATCCCCATCATCGGCGTCGAATGAACAGTGAAGGACCAGTCCCTCCAGCAGCTTTTCCGGGAGTGTGCCGGCCCGCACGATTTTCAACGAGACGATATGTTCCTTGCCGATTGAAATTTTTCCAAAGAGCGTTTCCAGCTCGATCGCTTCAATCTTTAGCAAGCCTTTCAACCGGTCGCCATTCTGAAAACTGACCGTGGCGCCATCAGGATCATCCTTGAACGCGATCCGTTTGATCTGACGGAAAGAAACGTCCATCTTGGCGAGCGATGTCTGAAAAGGCAGAGTCGCCCTGCAGGCCGAACCCCTGATCCGTGAGCCATCGCGCAATTCCAAAATCACCTGGGGCGGCGCCTCTCCCTGGACCTCCCCGGCCAGGATCGCCACTGGGCCAAGGGCAAGACAGGAAAGTGTGCCTGCGAATATTAGGATTTTGACAATCAGGCAATGCATGGAATTGACATCCTTCCAGATGGCTAATCCTCCCAAAGACCATCCTTGCAATCCACCTTAAAATGGCGGGCTTGTGAAGGACGGTTTTCCTCGACTCCTTGTGAGTAAAAACGGAGGGACACGCTCTCGCCTCGCCGCTCGCCGTCGCGACGAAGCGCTCTGGCGTAGTCGGAAAGCCTACGGCGTAGCGCGGGCCGTCGTGTCCACCCACGTCAGGAAGGGGTGGTCGCAAGCATTTTTTTGAGAGCGCCGAACACGCATAATCAGGGCTCGTGGTGAACTAAACGATTCTGACTGCTTGCACCAACGGACACGACGGAGCGTGTCCCTCCGTCAGTGGAAACTCACAGGGAGCCGGGGCGAGCCATTTACAACGTCAAACCTTCGACAAAATCCCATTGACCACATTCTCCAGCTTCTCGCCCAGCACGGCGGCGCGGGCGATGCGGGCGGAGGTGGTCCGCATTTTGATCATGGATTCTACACTGCAAAATGCGGCGTGACATGTCGCAATCAGGTTTGGTGTGGAGGCTTCCTCGGCGGTTTTCAGCGGCTCGTCCTCAATCACGTCGAGGCCGGCGCCGGCGATCCGTCCTTCGCGCAATGCCGCGAGGATGGCCGACTTTTTGATGATCACCCCGCGCGCCGTATTGACGATGAAGGACGTCGGCTTCATCAACCCGAGCTCGCGTTCCGCAATCATGTGACGGGTTTCCGCGGTGGACGGGCAGTGGACAGAAAGGACGTCGGTGCGCTTGAGCAGGTCATCGAGCGTGCGGTCGCGGGACAGACCGACGGCTTTTTCCGTGCCATTCGGAAGGTAGGGATCGTAGAAGCGGGTTTGGAATCCGAGCGCTTTCGCGCGGAGCGCGGTGGCGGTGCCGATGCGGCCGAGGCCGATGACGCCGAAGGTCAGCCCGCGGAGGCGGCGGAGTTTTCCGGGCGCGCAGACAGTCCATCCCAGCCGCTTCGCCTCGGCGTCGAGCGGAAAAAGTTGTCGGCATAGCGCGAGCGCGAGCGCGATCGCGTGGTCGGCTACTTCCTCGGTGCCGTAATCGGGGACGTTGCAGACCGGGATTCCGCGCCGGGCTGCGGCTTCGATGTCCACGCTGTCAAAACCGACGCCATTGCGGATGATGGCCTTGCAATTCCGGAGCCGCCCGATGCCGCGTTCCGTGATGGGGGTGATATGCCAGACGAGGAGCGCGGCAGCATCGAAGATCTCGTCAACAAATTCGTCATCGCCGTCATGGTAAAACGTCTTAACGTCCGCCGCATCGCCAATCGCCGCGCGTTCGATCGAGGCGGACTCTTCGCTAACCGGGGAGCGGGCCGAGTCAATGATGGCAACGAGCGGTTTCATTGGAGAAGATGAAACGTGAATTGAAGGCGAAGCAAGAAGAGTTTCGGAGCCCTTGTTCCCATTTCTCCGCAGATTAACGCAGATGGACGCAGATTTTCGGAGAGTCTCGCGCAAAGGTCGCCAAGACGCAAAGGAGGAACCCTTGATCCCAACCCCGCCATTTCGATTGAAAGCCTGGCTTTCAATCGAAATGGCGGGGTTGATTGCCGTTCAGAAATCTGCGTCCATCTGCGTTAATCTGCGGAGAAATCCGGGACCAAGGGATGCTTTGCGTCTTTCCCGCGCTACGCCGTAGGCTTCGGCGAGGCGAGGCGTCTTTGCGCGAAACTTTCCGAATCGAATTGGAAAAGAAACCGTTGCCGTTCACATTCCATTATGCTTCCAGTTGCGCATGTCGAAACGCATCGATCAGATGGACAAGAATTTCAGCGCCAAGGGGCTTGACCGGCGCGACGGCTTGATGTGGCTCGACTCCTCCGACCGCCGACTGGTGATGCGCGGGTTGGGGTGGTACCGGGAAAACAAGAAACGGTTCAACCGCCTGCCGATGCGTGCGCAGAAGATCGTGCGCGAGGATGTATGGACGCTCGCCCGGTGCCCCGCCAGCGCCCGTCTTTGTTTCCGCTCCGACACGGCACAACTTTCCGTCAAGGTGACCAATGCGGAAGTGATGCCTTCGCCCCACATGCCGGCGGTGGGCCACAGCGGCATCCAGGTTTTTGTGGGCGAACCGTTCCGCATGCGTCCGTGGATGACCACCGTCCCGAGCCTCGAAGTTCCCCATTCCGAATCCCCCTTGCTTGCGAAAATGTCGCGTGAGATGCGCGAATACACCATCTACCTGCCGCTCTATAATTACCTGGAGAGACTGTCGCTCGGGTTCAGTCCGGGTGCGCGGTTTGCGCCGCCCTCGCCGCCGTCATGGAAAAAGCCGGCGGTGTTCTACGGCACCTCCATCACGCAGGGCGGGTGTGCCAGCACGGCGGGGAGCGATTATGTTTCCACGCTCGGGCGCCTGTTGAATCTCGACGTGATCAACCTCGGATTTTCCGGCAATGGGAGAGGGGAGCCGGAGATGGCGCGTTTGATCAGCGAGATGGATGCCAGTTTGTTTGTGCTGGATTACGTGGCCAATGTGATCCCGCCCCAGCTGCGCCGCACGCTGCCGGAATTTTACCGCATCCTGAGGCGGAAACATCCGCACACGCCGATCCTGCTGATGAGCAAGGTGATGTACGGCCACGCCAGCTATTCCAGGGAGCATCGGGAGCTTCAGGAGTCGATGCGTGACATCATGATCCATTTTTATTCAAAGATGCGGAGGGCGGGGGATGCCAACCTGCATTTCGTGGATGGCACCGCGTTGATTCCGTTCGGGACAGCTGGCGCGTACGTGGATGGCGTGCATCCCACCGACCTTGGTTTCCGCATGATGGCCGAGAGGCTCGCGCCCTTCATCGAGATGATCCTGTCGTCGACCGCGTGTTGACGGATGGGGGGCGGCAGAGTTCCGCACCGAGCCCTTGTTCCCATTTCTCCGCAGATTGACGCAGAATGACGCAGATTTTCGGAGGGGTTCGCGCCAAGTCGCCAAGTCGCCAAGTCGCAAAGGGGACAGCCCTTGATCCCACCCTCGCCCTTCCGGTTGAAAGCCATGCTTTCAACCGGAAGGGCGAGGGTGATTGCCGTTCGGAAATCTGCGTCCGTCTGCGTGAATCTGCGGAGAAATCCGGGACCGAGGGATTTTCGTGTCTTGTTGCGATACATCTTCAGGAAGGAAACAGTTGTCGTTTTGCGGGGCATCAATTAGGGTTGGGAGATCGACGACGGACGGGTGGCAGAGTGGTTGAACGCGCACGCTTGGAAAGCGTGTTTACCGAAAGGTAACGTGGGTTCGAATCCCACCCCGTCCGCCATTTTCGTTTTCAGAGGGGAAATCGGTTTTTAGACGTTCCAAAAACCCAAAAGTAAGCATGTAGTTAAGACAATGTTGATCGATGTTTAGGGAAGTCCACAGAGGTTCTGGAAACATGATGTGGAGAAGTGGCCACCCACCAACCTTCACCGGAAATTCTACTGCAATTCCACTTCACCCTTGCAAAGAGCACGCTGAAAGTCTTGCCTGTGGAGATTCGCGAAATGACTCTATGAACGGCACCAACGGAACGGAGGAGCGGCAAATCCAGGTGGGGGCTTGGAAGTGAATCCTCGGTTGTGCTTCCAGCATGTTTTTCTGGCCCCATGAAAATCATCCAATTCATCCGGCGGCACATGAAAGTCGAGGACGCGAAAAGCCCGCTGGGGGTTCTTGTGCTCGTGGCGATGGTTTTTCTTATGGTGGGGGTGATTGCCCCGGTCTTTTCCCATCCGCCATCGCTTCCTGTTCCGGTTGAGGCCACCATGGCGAGGTATGTGTTGCCCGATGATCTGGTGGAGGTGACCGACTCGCCATTCTCCGGCATCGATCCCATCACCCATCTTCCACTTGTCGTGGAGACGCGCAATGCCAGGCTGAGGCTTTACCTCGTTCCTCCGGGTATTTTCATGGCCGGCTCCAATGCCGGTGACGCAGACGAACGATTCGGCGCCCAGTCCACTCCCGCCCCCGTCTTCATCTCGGCCTTCTATATCTCGGATGTCATTCCCAACGAACTCTACGAACGCCATGATCCATCGCATCGCCACCATCGAGGCTCGTATAGCGGCGGAAGCCATGCCGACCATCTCCCCGCCACACGAGTCACGTGGAAACAGACTGACTCGTTCCTAAGCTGGTTGTGCCAGAGCGAAGGGGTCTCGACCAACTCCTTCAGAAAGCCTCGTGAGATGGAATATGAAAAGGCAAGCCACGGGGGTCTTGATTGCTGTTTTCCATGGGGAGAAAGCGTCCCGGTTTCGATCAAGGCACTTTATTCCCCCGACCGCGCCATTGGGGTGGAGGAAGGGGGTGCCAACGGCTACGGATTGCATTCGCCCACCGAAAACGTATTTTGTTGGACGGAGGATTGGATGGGGCCTTATCCGAACACGCTGGCAGCCTTGGTCAACCCCAAAGGTCCGAAGACTGGCAATCGCAAAGTTTTGCGTGGAGGAACTTGGTGGATCTATAACCTGAGTTTCCGCTGCGCCGACCGCTGGGAAGCCTTCCCGGATCTTGCCGATGACCATATTGGATTCCGAGTCGTGCGCGATTTGCCCGTGCCCGCCGACATGCCTGCCTGGACGGGTCGACCCTCGCTGGCTCCCAGGACAGCCACGAGATTCGCTTCCCTCGCAGCGGCGAACACGTCCTCCAATTTCTGCATCGAGGAAGCCTATCGCGCACTGCAGCAAAGGGCACAGCTGGTGGGGTACACTTTGACCTGGCCCGATGGGAGTGCCGGCCCGGCCGGTGAATACCCTCCCAATGGGTTCTATTGCGCCGATCTATCCAACGATCCCGTGCCGGGCACGGTGGCGACCAACCTGGTGCAGGCACTTTTCGATCAACTGTCCACTGAAGGACTGCTCGACAGTTTTGTGACCAATCAGAGCACAGAGCTGTTCCGCTACAGCACCAATTCCCTGCCATCCATCACGGGGTTGGATACCAACAACTATCTGGTCCCGTTCCATGCCCTGGCCGACTTCATCCCGGAGTTGAAAACGATTCCTGTGGGTTTGTTTGGGGTGGGGATCACCAGCGTTTCGGGTGGGCCATTGACCAATACAGAAAGCAGAGAGGCGATACTCACCTCCCCCTTTTTCCCCACTTGCGATGCGCTGACCAACGCTGTGACGCAATTGTGGTTGAACAGAAACTGGGGTTTCCCAGCCGGCGGCCCGATCGGAGCTCATGCAAATATCATCGTGAACCAGCCCACGCTCGCCCCTCCCACCAACACGGGTCAATGGATTGGCAACATGAAAACCGGTCGAGGAAAGTTGGGACGCGACCTGGCAGCCTATCCAGCGGGCAACTGGCCGGTGTATGCGGTGGTGAGTGGGACCAACGCGCCCAACGTGACGCCGTTCCCTGTGGATGGGCAATTTCATGCCTTGGGAGAAAACGCGCTGGGCGGTCAGATTTGGGTTTCCAGCGCGAAATTTGGCGACGTCGGCGATGTACCTGCGGTGTTTGAGTGCATACCCACGCCCACCATGGTGGGAAGATTCTTTTCGTTCACCGGCTGGGATTTGGGTGGTGTTGCCGCCATCACTTTTTCATTTACGAATGAAGTGACAGGTGAATGTCAGGGGTGCGGAACCCCAGGAACCTTGAAGATTCGTTCCGCGGGTGATTTCATCGTTCCCGGTGCAATCCATAATGCGGTGCGGTATGATTGGACTCCCGCTTCTCCGCAGCCTAATTCCGTCAAGATGGAGGTTTTTGACAAAAATCAAAATCTTGTTCGCACCATCAACGATCTTCCCATCACGCTTGTGCCAACACAGAGTTATGCCGAATTCCTGTGGAATGGAGCAAAGGACGACGCTGGTGTGCAACCGCTGACCGAAGCCGCATCGCCGTTTAAGATTAAGCTCACTGGCACTTGGTCTAATGGTAGTACCTCGGATGAGGTATCGGCCAAGGTGGAGGAATGGGCGATGGATGTTGACATTGGGGACAAACCAGGTGGCAGTGAAACAATGGTTTCAGGCGTGGACGAACGGACAGTGAACAGCACAAACTTGGTTGTCAGCATTTCACTCGACGGCAACTCGGCTGTACAAGCGGATTTCAACGTGAAAGCTGACACGGAAGTTCCCGGTGGGCCGTCCGGCAACAAACGGGGGTGCAAAGTGACACCGCTGTACCGATTTTATACGACTCCACATGCCCCCTACGATATCCGCTACAAGGTTGTGATCGAGCAAATGACCGAGCTAACTCGGCAACCATTTCCACGTATCGACATAAAGACCCTAATGGATGGTACTCTCAACCCTTGGGATATGGATCCGACACAATCGGGTCGGCAGACAAAGGGCACTTGGGAGTTTGGTGTTGATTCAAACACTTCATCAGGAGCACAGCGAGGGCTGACGGAGACCTACCAATGAAGAATGCGCTGCCGATGCTCCTTGCTACAGGTTGCTTGTTGATTGCCTTACCAGCGACAAAAGCCGTCGCAATCGAGGCGAAGCTCGGCAAGGTGAGCTTGGAAGAGGTTCCGAGCAACAAGCAATTGGACGAGGCGATTGTCCGTCTCGAGCGCATCCATGTGCAGGCTGAAGGCAAGAAAAATGCCACCCTGATGTTTGACTTGGGTGTTAAAGCAAAACCAGACCTTTCCGTGTTGGTTGCTCGCTCGGAGGACCCGCGATCAGAGAAGTTGCTTGTCAGGCTTTCCAAGCATGAACCTCAATTTGTTGGGTGTGGTGAGCCGACGCTCAGCGGAAGGGCAGAGGAGTCTCTTTGGGAGCTTCATGCCAGACGGAAGTATCATGAACTTCTCGACTCCGCGAATACCACCGAGGAGAAAACTCGAATCATCCGCCAGTTCATTTCTGAACACACAGATTTTCTGGATCTCAATACAAGAACGCGGGAACAAACCGTTCTGATCAAAAAACTACTTCTGACCCTCGAAGCTCTCTCGGGAGCTGATGCTGTGGATTTGCTAGTCCAAGCTACCATGTATTGGGACATGCCGAAACAATATCCTGATGCATTGCTTGGATACGCGCGCAAGATCGGCCGGGAAAATGCGCTCCGCACGCCAGAATTGCTACGTTGGATTGGGAAATCTGATAAGAAGGAGGCAATCGCTTTGCTTAAGCAATGGACCGATGAGGAGACGGAGGATGAGAGTCTGAAACAGCTCATTTCTACACTCGGCGAGTTTCCCAATGCGCAAGGCTACATTGTGGAACTGTTGAAAGACTCACGCCCAGTTGTTGCTGAGACGGCAGCATGGGAGCTTTCTCGCAGCACAAGTCCAGCTGCCATGAGAGGAGTAGCAGATTTACTGAAACGACGACGAAAGGCCGGTGCCCCAAGTAAAGAGATCGATTCTTATGAGAAAATCATCAAGAGCATCCAAGACAATCTAGACGAAAAAAAAGATGATCGCTAGACAAATTGCAACAAGCTTGCTTTCCACAGTTGTCCTGCTTATTCAGGCAATCGCTTCGCATGCTGCGAATGAGTACGAAGACTTGAACAAGGTTCAGATCAAGATTGAACAATTGTCCACTGGCAAGAATACGGGCGAAGCCCCGTACACCCTGCTTTTGGGTGCAGATGGGAAGAAGATCAAAACCGAAGGAAAG
>JAHFSY010000027.1:2210-58729 GCA_023269615.1 Verrucomicrobiota bacterium | reverse complement strand
CGACGTGGATCAGCTGAATCGGGCATGGAACATGATCTTCTGGAACCAGGAAATTGAGCGCTTCGACCAGCTCCCCGCACCGACTCCCATGATGTGCACGCGCAACCCGTCCTACCTGCTCGACTACAACCGTTTTTGCCTTGAGGGCTTCGCGGATTTCATCCTCATGCAAGCCGAGGCAATCCGAAAACGAATTCCCGCCGGATCAACGCAATGGATCATGAGTTCCTGTGAAGACCAGATCACGGCGACTCTTCACCGCCTTGAAGCCGAGCGCGGCACAAAATGGGTTGATTATGGCTCAGTCAATAATTATCCGGAACTGCTTCCCGGGCCCGGGGAGAACGCCATGCGACTTGATCGTCATCGCGGGATCAACGCTCCGCGCCCATTTCTCGTTCCCGAACTCCAGGTCGGGACGGGTTATACGACCACAGGGGCCATCTGTCCCGAAGCGCGGCGGCTCTGGGCATTTGAATCCCTGGCGCGCGGTGGCCGCATGCTCTGCTGGTTTCATTGGCGTCGATTCCGCGGTGGTTGCGAATGGCGTCATCCCAGCATCATCGAGAGAGATCGCAAAAAACGCCTTATATTTCAAAGCCTGCACCAGCTCATTGGCGAGATCCGCAACGTGACGCCCATTCTCCTGGAGGCAAAGGTTTCCGCAGACATCCAGGTCCTTTATTCCCTTGATAATGCGATCGCACACGACCGGGCCAGCGAGCCGCAATTCTGGATGGAGATTCAACTTCCGGAAGCCTGCACGCATCGTTTCAGCCTGTGGGAGAAGGAACTGCGGCGCGCAGTCTATAATCCGCTCTCACGCTTCGGCTTGACGCTGGACTTCGTCAACGAGACCCAGGATTGGGCGCCTCAAAAGCCCTTGATCGCAACCGACCTGGACATGGTTTCGGAAGCCATGGTTAAGACGCTCCATCAATATTGCAACGCCGGGGGCACGTTGATTTGCTTCCCCGGAGCCGGTGAACGCGACCTCCATGGCTGTCACCGTGAGGCGCCGCCACCCGGAAACCTGGGCGACCTCTTCGGCGTTGAATTGCAAGAATACTATCCGATCAATGAACGCGGCGGCCCCATCTTCGACAGTGCGACAGGCAACATGACCCGCGCGGACGGCGAACTGGAGCGCGAGACAACGGCAAAAATCGCAGTGGGCGATGAAGAGTTTGAAGCCGACGTGTGTCATGGCGAGGTGTTGGATGTTCGCGGAGCCACGGTAATCGGACGGTTCAAGGGCGGTCCGTGCGACGGAAAACCCGCGATTGCCTCCCGTCCGCTTGGCCAAGGATTCGCCATTTATTTGGGCATCACACCGAAGGATGCAAACGAAGCCTGCCGACTTTACCGGGCTCTGTTGCCGTCCCTTACAGGGAGTTTCTCAAACCACCGTTCCGTCAAGCTTGACACTCCATCCGGTCCCTATCAATTCCTCCTCAATGATTCCCAACAAACGGCCCCCTTGCCTTCGCCTGTGAACGACGCCATCACTGGCCAAACGTTGAATGAACTTCCCGCTTACGGTGTCGCCCTCGTGCGTCGAGGACCTGATTTGTGATTTGCGATCGTCGGGACTGATGGGCACATTATTGCTTCCTAATGAAGAAACGCATCATCGTGGGCATCACGGGCGCGAGTGGCCCCATCTACGGCATCCGCCTGATGGAGGTGTTTTCCCGGATTCCATCCATCGAGACGCACCTGGTCCTGAGCGACTCGGCCGGGATCACCATGAGCCTCGAATCTCCCGGCTGGACGCCTGCCCGCTTGAAAGCCCTGGCCCATCACTCGCATTCACCTGCAGACCTTGCCGCTCCCATTTCATCGGGCTCGTTCAAGACCCACGGCATGGTGGTCATTCCGTGCAGCATGAAAACATTGGGAAACATCGCGCACTCCACGGGTGGCGATCTCCTGTGCCGCGCGGCCGACGTGGCGCTCAAGGAACGGCGTCGCCTCATCCTCGTGCCCCGCGAGACGCCGCTGCATCTAATTCACCTGCGCAACATGGCGGCGGTGACCGAGGCCGGCGCAATCATCGCGCCTCCCGCGCCCGCATTTTATCACCAGCCAAAAACCATCCAGGATCTGATTGATCACACCATCGGAAAAGTGCTCGACCTGCTGGAGATCGAACACGACCTGTTCCAGCGTTGGGGAAGCAGTCGTAAATCCAGAGTTGCAAAGTAAACCCAGGATGCCGTCAAAAAATCGGCATGGACTTTTCTCCGAAGTCACGTTTAGATGCAGGACGTCTTTTACAGGCGTCGTTAGCTCAATTGGTAGAGCAAGTGACTCTTAATCACTAGGTTGTTGGTTCGATTCCAACACGACGCACCACTCGACTCGGGACAGACCCTCGCTCGTGACTCGGCCCAAGGCCGAGCCATTCCGGGTCTGGCCCGAGTCGAGTGTCCTGAGCGAACGAAGTGAGTCGAAGCGGCATCTGGATCTGCCGCGGTTTTATTCACGGCTTGCAATTTCGCTGGAGTGTGGCAGACTCAGGGCAATTAGATTACTCGTCAATTTTTCAGGAATGGAAGGTCTTCAGGTGAATGTACTTCAGTGATGACTTTGAAACCCGATGATCGGGAACAGCCGGAAAGAAGTCAGTCATTCTAGCAAGTAGAAAGCATCAAATGAATACCAAACTGTACGTAGGAAACCTTTCCTTCAACACAACCGACAACGACCTCAAGACCGCATTCGCCGCATTCGGCGGAGTCAACAGCGCAGAATTGATCATGGACAAAATGAGCGGCCGCTCCCGCGGCTTTGCGTTCGTCACCATGGAAACCAAGGAGGCAGCCGACGCCGCGATTGCAGGCATGAACGGCAAAACCCTCGACGGCCGTGATCTCACGGTCAACGAAGCGCGTCCTCGCGAAGATCGTCCCGCCGGCGGTGGCGATGGCGGGGATCGTGGACAGCGTCGCGAATTCCAGCGGCGTTAATTTCGAGGAGCGTGGGGTGCGAAAGCGCCCCACGCCCCAAGATTTTCCATCGACTTCGCTTCTTATTTTCAACAAGTTTCAGGATGCGAATTCCATGGAAATCCGTCCGCTGGACCACCAGCCTGTTTCTCATCGGCACCCTGACGATCTCCTGCACGGTCGTGCCGGCGTACCTCTGGCAAAACGGCTTGAGCTGGTTTCAGGCAATGCTGTTTGTCACGTTCTTCCTGGCCACCGGCCTGAGCATCACGCTTGGATATCATCGCCTCTTTTCGCACAACGCATTTCGAGCCCGATGGCCCGTGCGCCTGTTCATCCTGCTCTTTGGGGCGGCGGCCTTTGAACACTCGGTGCTGGAATGGTCGGCCGACCATCGCCGCCATCATAAATTTGTGGATCATGAACATGATCCTTACGACATCACCAAGGGGTTTCTCCACGCGCATATCGGCTGGCTGCTTTTCAGAACCAAGCCACCCACTTTTCTTGACAACGTGGGGGACCTGCAGCGGGATGCCTTGGTGGCGTGGCAGCATCGCCACTATATGACCATCGCTTTCCTGATGAGTTTTGGCCTGCCAGCCATGCTCGGACTCGCTTGGGGCGGCTGGCACGAGGCGTTGGGTTGTTTTTTGGTGGCCGGAGTGGCCCGTGTTGTTTTTGTGCAGCACATGACCTTTTGCATCAACTCGCTTTGCCACACACTTGGCCGACAACCTTATTCGAGCCGCAACACCGCGCGCGACAGCGCTTTCATGGCACTGCTTACCTTCGGCGAGGGCTACCACAATTATCATCACGAGTTCCAATACGACTATCGCAACGGGGTGAAGCCATGGCAATTCGACCCCACCAAGTGGTCCATCTGGCTGCTGCACAAGGTGGGCCTGGTGACCCAGATGCGACGCGTTCCCGCCGAAAAGATCCTGCTGGCCGAGATCACCGAGACGCAGCGGCGACTGGCTGATCAACTGATCGGCCGCCATGCGGATCTGCCACCCGTCACTCGAACATTACTCGTGGAAGCCCACGAGCGTCTGCAGCAGGCGGCGAAGACCTGGAATCAGCGAAAGACTGAATATGTGCAAGCCGCCGAACAGAAGCTGGCCGACTCCCGTGAAAGAATTGCAGCCCTCCAGGCCGAGCTTGAGCTCGCAGCGGAACGTCTTCGGCATGCCATCGAACAGTGGCGCGAGGCGCACCAGTTGGCGCAAAGCCAGCTTGCCTGAATCGGGATTTGAAGTCTTGTCAGGGCGAAGAGGCTGAAGCCTCATCCGAAATCTGAGTTTCAGGGCTGGTCTGGTCGGTGGCCGCATTACCGGTGTCAGGAGCGCCCGCATCGTTGCCGCCTCCAGCAGGTGAGCCGCCATCGGGAGCACCACCAGTCGCTGCAGCGCCCACGCCATCCGCACCCGGGGTCACCCCGGCATCCGTCGTGCCACCCTGCGCCGTGCCATCAACGAGACCACCCGTGGGCGTCGGCAACGTGTCCATCGTGGCATTGCACGCAGTGATCACATTGTCCGGGGCTCCTCCAATGGTTGGCCCCGCATCACCCACGGGATCCACCATCATTGAACCAGGCGGAATCGGCATGCCATTGCCTACAAAACTTCCCCCGAGGCACACCACGGTGCAACCCCCGGGACCATCCACCATCTCGCCTTCGGAACCGACGACACCGGCAATCAATTCAGGCATCTGCACCTGGTATTTGGACCCGGCTGTCATGGCCTTCTTGTTCACGTGCACGAATGCGGCGCCCGACTTGAGCTTGAACAATGTGGTCGCCTTGCCAGCCTTGTCCACCGAGCTTTTATCGATGGTAAAACCCTTGGTCTTGGCCTTCACGCGAACCGTGGAAAGACCTCCCTGGGCGATGTCAATCCAGCTGTTCGGCCCCGTCGAAATGGTGCTTCCAATCGAAAGTTTCAAACCCTTGGCAACCTTCAGGGCTTTGCCATCAGGACCGGCGATGTTGACCTTTCCTCCAAACGCCACGACGCTGACGGGAATGGCCTCGCCTGCGGCTGCGGCCGCCTTGCCGGAAGCAGCTTTCTTGTCGGCCGCAACTGCTGACGTCACAATGAAGAGGGTGGTGAATGCCAACACGAGAAGTCTATTTTTCATAACAAATGAATCTATGATAAGAGTTGAAACAACCGCTTATTTCCAGACACTTAAGCACCTTCTGGCTGGATTTTCAAGATTAATCCGCAAACCAAAAGCCTGCCTGCTTCGCCAGCCAAAAACTCTCTGGAAAAATTAATCGCAACACGGCAGAATAACCTGCATCGTCAGTTTCACCGTCCCTCACTCTCAACCCCCATCCTCCATGGCAACCAGCGAACCCGTCACCTCCTCGACCAACGTTTCCGCCTCATCCGAAAAGGATGTCGCGGCGATTGACGCGTTGCGCGACATCAGCAAGAAAATCCGCGACGAGCTGGCCCGCGTCATCATCGGGCAGGACGAGGTCATCGAACAGCTTCTCATCTGCATCTTCGCGCGCGGGCACGCATTGCTCATGGGCGTCCCCGGGCTCGCAAAGACCCTGCTCATCCATTCCCTCGCCAATGTGCTCTCCCTGAAGTTCAGCCGCATCCAGTTCACACCCGACCTGATGCCTTCGGATATCACCGGCACGGAAATCCTGCAGGAAACCAACCAGCCCGGCCGAAGGGCTTTCGAGTTCATCAAAGGGCCGGTCTTCGCCAACATCATTCTCGCCGACGAAATCAACCGCACGCCCCCCAAGACCCAAGCCGCCCTCCTCGAGGCCATGCAGGAGCACAAGGTCACAGCCGGCGGACGCATTTACACGCTGGATCAACCTTTCTTCGTGCTTGCCACGCAAAATCCCATCGAACAGGAGGGCACCTACCCGCTCCCCGAGGCACAGCTCGACCGCTTCATGTTTTTCATCCACGTCGGCTACCCCTCGCAGGATGAGGAACGCCGCATCGCGCGCGAAACCACGGGCGGCGCCACGCCCCCGCTCAACAAGCTCATTGACGGCGAAAAGCTCATCGCCTTCCAGGAACTCGTGCGACGCGTTCCCGTGCCGGACCACATTTACGATTTCGTGGTCGAGCTCGTCCGTGCATCCCGCCCGCGCGAGGCGACCACGCCGGACTGGGTCAAGAAGCTGGTCACCTGGGGAGCCGGCCCGCGCGCTGTGCAGAACCTCATCCTCGGCGCCAAGGCGCGCGCCGTCCTTAACGGCAGTTACCTCGTGCGCCAGGAAGACATCGAGGCCGTCGCACGCCCCGTGCTCACCCACCGCATCCTCACCAACTTCCACGCCGAATCAGAAGGCATTACCAGCTCCGACATCATCAAGCGCCTCACCGATGAAATCCACGCCGTGCCGAAGAAAGCGTGAAAAGATTTTCCTTACGTAGCCGAATTCGCAAGAATTTGGCCGTCCTCCGGACAACCCTTGCCGCGCCAAACTCTGGCGAGTTCGGCTACGAGATCCGTGCCCATCCGTGAAATCCGTGGAAACCAATCCAACCACCGCGGACCGCAGTTTTCTCGACCCGACCGCCCTCGCACGTCTCGCGCGACTCTCGCTCTGCGCGCGTGTGCCGATGCAGGGCAACATGTCCGGCCAGCACAAAAGCCTCCACCGCGGTTCCAGCGTGGAATTCGCCGAGTACCGCAAGTACGCCCCGGGCGATGACATCCGCCGCCTCGACTGGCGTGTCTATGCGCGATCCGACCGCTTTTACATCAAGGAATTTGAGGCCGACACCAACCTGCGCTGCTACCTCGTGCTGGATTGCAGCGCGTCCATGGGCTTCGAGGCGCAGCACGGCAGCAAGTTCGACTTCGCACGCCGTCTTGTCGCATGGCTCGCCTATCTCGTCGCCCACCAGGGCGACGCCGTGGGCCTGCATTGCTTCGCCGAGGACGTGGTGCGGGACATCCCGCCGCGCCGCAACGCCTCGCATTTGAAAAATATTTTTGACGCGCTCGGCGAGATCAAACCCAAGGGCCAGACCCAGCTCGTCCCCACCCTGCACACCCTCGCCGAAAAAATCCGCCAGCGCGCCCTCGTGATCGTCTTCTCCGATTTCTTCAGCGAGGTGGCCCCGCTCCTGGACTGCTTCCAGCACCTGCGTTTTCGCCACCATGACCTCGCCGTCTTTCACCTCCTCGACCGCTCGGAGCTTGATTTCAATTTCGACCGCCCCATCCGCTTCGTTGACATGGAAAGCCCGTTCAGCCTCGTCACCGAGCCCACCCTCGTCCGCAACCAATACAAGAGCGAGCTCACCCAGCATCTCGATCGCATGAAAAGCGGCTGCCACGAATTCAAGGGCGACTACCGCCGCGTCGTCACGGACGAATCTCCCGAAAAAATTCTCGCCGATTTCCTCCTGGAACGTTCCCGCAGCAAATAAAGAACGTAGCCGAACTCGCAAGAGTTTGGCCCTCAGGATTCTTCTGGATTCTGGATTCTGACTCCTGTCTCCTTTCTCGCCATGCCCATCATCGAGCCCCACATCCACATGCTGTCGCGGACGACCGATGACTACATGGCCATGTATCGCGAGGGCATCCGCGCCGTCGTGGAGCCTTCCTTCTGGCTCGGCACCAACCGCCGCTATGCGGGAACCTACTTCGACCACTTCCAGTTGAACCTTGATTTCGAGCCCATCCGCGCCAGACGCTTCGGCATTGACCATTACTCGTGCATCGCGATGAACCCCAAGGAGGCCGACAACCTCGTCCTCGCCACGGAGGTGCTCGACGGCATCGACCCTTACTGGAAACACGAGCGCTGCGTCGCCATCGGCGAAATTGGCTTCAACCTCATCACGCCAAACGAGGAAAAAATATTTCAACGCCAGCTCGAGATGGCGAAAGCACGCAACATGCCCGTGATGATCCATACGCCGCACGACACCCCGACGGTCAGCAAACGCACGGGCGTCGAGCGGACCATGGCGATGCTCAGGGAATTGAATTACGACCCCGCCCGCATCCTCGTGGACCACAACACCGAGAACACGATGGACGTCACGCGAACCATGCCCGTCTGGGCCGGCATGACGGTCTATCCGTATTCCAAGCTCAACCCACAGCGTGCGATTGATATTTTGAAAAAATGGGGTATCGAGCGCACGATGGTGAACAGCTCCGCCGACTGGGGCATCTCTGATCCCACCACGCTGCCGAAGGTGGCGAAGCTGATGTCCGACGCGGGTTTCACGCCACAGCAGATCGAAAATCTCCTCCTCCACAATCCGATCGAGTTCTACAAACAAAGCGGCCGCTTCAACCCACAACTGGACCTCGTCCCGGTTGACCCGAGCCAGTACCAGAGGTAAAACGAATTCCGAACGTAGCCGAATTCGCCAGAATTTGGCATCGTCCGACCAACCGTAACACCTCCTCTTGAGTGACCCCCTCCCGCCTCGCCATCTGGTTACAGCTTTTTCGCGCACCCAATCTTTTCACCGTGCCCGGTGATCCACTCGCAGGCTTTCTTCTAGCCACAAGCAGATCGCTTCCAAACCACACCCACCTCGTGGCAGTGGTTGTCGCCAGTCTCTGCTTCTACAGCGCGGGACTTCTCAGCAACGATCTCGCTGACATCGAGGTTGACCGTCGTGAACGCCCCGAGCGTCCCCTGCCCTCGGGTCGCGCAACACCGCGTACCGTTCTTATCGTCAGCATCGTCCTCCTCACCTTGGGAATCATCGCTTGTGGATTGGTGGGACGCGCCGCTTGTTTTACCGGCGCAGGATTGATCGCTTCCATTGCGAGCTACAATCTCATTTCCAAAAACATTCCCATCATCGGCCCCTTGAACATGGGACTTTGCCGCGGGCTCAGCCTCTGGCTCGGCGTCACCGCCGCCCACGACCGGGCATTTTTTCCACAACCGGCACTGGTGGCGGCAGTTCTGCTCACTCTCTATATCGCAACCGTGACATTCATCGCTCACCGTGAAATGGACCCTCAGCGCATCGGAGCCCAGCGATGGATGCCAGTCATACTGCTGCTCTCAGGATCATTTGTTTTCCTGCAAACAGCTTCTCATGAAAAAATGGCCGTCGCGTTCATCCTGATCATCGCGGTCATGCTGGCCATTGCAGGAGCCCGTCAGCTCGCGCTTCCCCATGCCTCTGTCCCACGAACCATCGGCTTGTGGATCAGCCTGCTCCTCCTGCTGCAAGCCGCGTTCGCTGCGGGCGCGGGACGGATGCAAGCCAGCGCCCTCCTCCTTGCCTTATGGCCCGTGAGCCGTATCGTGGGCAGAAGATTCTATGCGAGCTAAAAAACTCCTGATCGTTGAAATCGCCGCCCTCGGATGGGAACTCGTCCAACGGCACGTGCCCATGCTCTCCTCGTGGAATTTCCAAAGGGCCGATCCCGTTTTCCCCGCCACCACCTGCCCCGTCCAGGCTTCCTTCCGCACGGCCTCCCCACCCTCCCGCCACGGCATGGTCTCCAATGGCGTCTTCCTGCGTGACCTGCGCAAGGCGATGTTCTGGGAACAATCCGCGGCACTCGTTGAAGGCGACCGTATCTGGAAATCATTTCGGGAGCGCGGCAAGCGCGTGGGCATGATGTTCTGGCAGCAAAGCCTCGGCGAAAACGTGGACCTCCTCCTCTCGCCCGCCCCCATCCACAAACACAGCGGCGGAATGATCCAGGATTGCCACAGCGAACCACGCGATCTTTATGCGCGTCTCACCGTGGAGATCGGACGCCCCTTCAATCTCATCCATTACTGGGGACCGCTGGCGTCGCGAAAATCAAGCGACTGGATCGTGGACGCCACGAAGGCGGTGATGTCCATGCCCGGCCTCGCTCCCGACCTGCTCCTGAGCTACCTGCCGCATCTCGATTACGATTTGCAGCGTCATGGTCCCGAAAGCCCTCAAGCGCTCGACGCCCTCCGCGTCCTGCACGAATATCTCCAGCAGCTCCGGACGCATGCCGAAAAAAACGGCTATGAATTTCTTTTCTTCGGAGATTACGCCATCGAATCCGCTTCGCCCGATGGCGCCATTTTCCCAAATCGAATCCTGCGCGACGCCAGGCTGTTCACGCCCCGGATCGTCAAGGGACGCGCCTACGCCGATCTCTTCACCTCCCCCGCGTTCGCCATGGTGGATCACCAGGTCGCGCACGTTTTCGCACGCGACGAGAGCACGATCCACCGGGCCAGGCATGTTTTTGAAAAAATCAAGGGTGTGGAAAAAATTCTCGACCATTCAGCCCAAAAGACAGCGGGCACCGATCACACGCGCAGCGGCGATCTGATTTTGGTCGCGGGCAAAGGACACTGGTTTGCCTATCCGTGGTGGAGCGACCGGAAGGAGGCGCCGGATTACGCGAGGCACGTGGACATCCACAACAAACCGGGCTACGACCCATGCGAACTTTTCTTCGGCTGGCCGCCCCTCAGCGTGAGCCAGGACACGCGTCGCATCCGTGGCACCCACGGGCGCACCGGTGAAGGCTGCGCCACCACATGGACATCCTCCTGCGATTTTAAAACCAAACCCCAATCCCTGATCGAGCTGGCGCAAGCCACCCAGGAATGGCTGTCAGCTCGTAACAGTCTGGTCCTGTAGGAGCCGCTGCCAGCGGCGATCCCCGGGTTGCCCTCCTCCCCGCCTGCGTGGCCGAAGCCACTTCGGCGTGGCGAAGGCCCGGTCGCCGTTGGCAACGGCTCCTACAAGCGAGAAAACGCTGCGCGAAAAAGGGGCTGAACGGCCACGGCTGCTTACTTGTTACCAAACCCGTCCTTGAGTATGAACGCCAATGGCGCAGAGGGTTTGGAAACCTTGTCATCCTTGTCGGTGTAAACGACGAAGAGGTGAAACTTGATGTCGGGACGCAGTCCTTCGATGAGTTTGCCGGACTCGGTCCAGCCTGAACCCAATTGCATCGCCCCACGACCATCGACGTAGGGGCTGACCCAGACGTTGTAATTCTTCGCCCCGGGCACGAGATCAAAATGCACGTGACAGCGCGTGCCGTCGTATTGACGCTCCGGATCGGTCACCCTCAACACTTTGGTCGCGACGCCCACCCCTGTCTTTGCGAAATCGGCGATGGGATTGCCCAGCTCCGGCGCGTTTTCCGGCGCCGGCATGCGCAGTTTCGAGAGTCGCACGGCTTCGGCGCTCCGGTCTGATGCGCTGGCGTATTCCGCATTCAAATCCCCAAGCAACACGTCATCGGGCTTGGCGTCCACGAGATCATTTCCATAAATCACCTTGGGCCTGCGCTCCACGATGATCTTCTCGAGCTTGAGCGGCAGGTCCACGACTCCATCGCCGCCCGTGGAACCCCACCATGTCGTTCCGTATTCGCGGTAGGAGTCGTACGGCGCGCTCGAAGGCAGCTCGAATCGAAGATATCTCCAGCCGTCAAAGCAAAAGGCGCTCCAGCAGTGGATGTCATCGTTGTTCCACTCCTCCTTGGTGCCGACGCTGAGCCACTTCTCGCCTTTCGCGTCGCGCAACGAGTAAACGACCCGTCCCCAATCACTGGCGGCATGAACCCACAGGCCGAGGTGACTGGCTTTGCCGGGAATCACGATTGGGCTCTTCGGCTCCAGCGTGGTGTAAAAAGGCATCACGCCGCGATCCTTGTCCTGCTTTTCAAGATGAACAGCTAGGGCTTTGCTTCCCACGACGTAGCCAGGCGGAGTCGGGCCGCCCTGTCCCTTGGAGATGTCCACGACGCTCGCGCTCATCTTGCCCTGGAAGCGCTCGATCTGGAGCGGCTTGTTTTTGGTGTAATCCTCGTCCACCTCAGCCACCATTTTCCACGACCCATCGCCGGGGTTGCCAATCTTTGCAATTTCCTCGGCGGGTTGGGCGTCGGAGTGATCGCTTTCACCCAGCTCAATGACGGCGTCAGCCTTCAGTCCCTCCAGATAACATGGCGACTGGGCAATATCGAAGGTGACCATCCCATCCTTCTCCTTGAGCTTGGTGAGGTTGTCGTTGGGGTCATACAGCTCGAGCGCGGTTCCAGGAGCCACCTTCACATTCACCCGACGCGTGCCACGGATGGTCCACAGTGCGTGGACGAGCTTGCCGGTCTTGTAATGCTTGAACTGCTCGCAATAAGCGGAGGTGCTGCCCGTGGGAACGTACTTCGTGAAGTTGGCGCGGTTGAGGTGGCGGGTCAACGTCGCGAAGTGGACATAGGCCGGTTGCTGCATCACCACCGGCAGGCGGGAGCACAGGCCGCCGCCGTAATGTTGCTCGCCCCAATAATTGGCGCAGTCAAAAGGCTGGGGTGCGCTCTCGAAGCGGGTCACGCCGTAACCCATCAGGAGCAGGTAATCACGAATGACGATGTCCGCCTTTCCCGTTTCCCCGGTGTCAATGTCCTTGGAGGAAACACAGAACCCCTCGATCATCACAAGATAAGGGTCCGCCTTGTATTGCCGGATGTCCTTCATGGTCGGATACATCCGGTTGAACACAACCTGGTTGATCTGTTGCTCGGGGAGACGCTCGAAGCCCGGCATGTCCAGCGCACAACCATCAATCAACCCGCGTATCTCGGGACTCAGCTTCATGAACACCGCGGCATTCAACGGCTCGCCGTAGGGCATCAGGAGTTTCAAGTCCGGCCATTCCTTGCGGATGGCACCGGCACCCGCGAGGTATTTTGCCAGCATGTCCTCGAATCGGTCGCGCTCGCCCTTGGTCAGTTCGTAATCCTTGTCGCCCCAGTAGGTCGGCCACGTGCCCGTGGTGATGGGATAGAGATTCGGCTCGGTGAAAAACGGCACGTACGTGGGACGGCTGACCGCATCCGGCTTGTATTTCCATTTCCTCATGGCCTCGATCATTTGCTTGCCGGATTCCTCAGGCTTGGTCCGGTCGAATACTGGAGCTTCCTGGATTTCAGGACCGCCGAATCCGGTGATATACGCGATCGTGTTGACAAAGGCGGCTTCCGAGAAGAAGTGATGCTTTTCCGCCAGCGCCTTGATTGCCGGCACGGGTGGCCTTTCGTGTGTCGGTGATGACTGCGAATAGTTCATGGTCGAAGTCTCGGCGCCCGCCGCCGCCATGAATGGCAGTTCCTTGTCCGCTGTCGGAGTATCGTGGCCTCCACCCCAATCCCAGAAACCAAAGACGGACCCACGGCCGGATTCCCAGTTTTTGCGCTCCCTCGTGTCCTCGTGCAGCCACGCGAAATTCCGTTGATACTTCGCCGACTCGCCCCCGGCGTCCACCTCCAGCGTCAACACATGGAGTCCATGGCGCTTTGGTTTGAGTTCGATCGGCACCTTCACCGGAGCCCCATCCGCCGTCAGTGCCACTTCCTTCGACACGACATGCGTATCGATTTGCGGCGTCTCCTTTCCATCGGCGCCCCTTGTTGTAAACATCAGCTTGGCCGTGGTGGCGGCGCCGGTCCGGTTGCGCAGGATGACATTGTAACGGGGAGTGGTCGGTGCCGTCCAAACGTGCCCATACTGATCCGGCTCAAGATCCACCTCGACGCCCGCGCGTTCCAGCGTCATGGCGTAAATCTGCGCGGAACTGGGCAAGCCCGCTCCGTGCCAGCTGTATTCGGTCGGGTCCGGGTAGGCCCGGTAAAATTGGACCTGTTTCGTGATCTCCAACCCCATCGGATTCGCGTCGGTAAACCACGAGAACGCGTCCGGCTCGAGTGGAATGACGACGTGATGCAGCCTGGCGCTCCTGCCATCGGCAAGTTTGACCGACACCGCCTTGGCGTCGCCCCCTGTGACGGCGGGGATCGTTCCCGCAAAATTAAAGGGATGACCAGCGTTGTGACGATAGAATTGTGCGGTGACGACCGGCACACTGTCTTTGCGGCCATCGGAAATGGCGATCAGGTGCAATGCCTTGTAGCGACCCTTTGGGATGTACATGGCGATGCGGGCTGGGTCCACACGGTCCGCGGAAACCCACCGCCCACCGAAGGTGCCGGAGCAGGAGGCGAAGTCGCCCCCCAATGCGCCAAACCGGGTCCAACTCCGGCCCACGTCAATGTGGTCCTCACCATGGGAGGACGGCACGGGAAACATGAATGGCACCTCATCCACCGATTCCAGTTTGCTGGCTGCAAACGCCCCGGGCAGCGAGGCGAGGTCCACCTTTTCCCCATTGAGGGGCGCCGCGTTCAAGTTTCCGGCAATGGAGAGCGGCTCAAAACGCGCGGAGACATCCTCCAAGGGTCGAATCCTCACCGATGCAATCTCCGTGCCGGGTGTGGCCTGAAGCTTCACCTGGACCGGAGAGGCGAAGTCGAGACCCAGCGCCATTTCTCCAACGAACCGTCCATGGACCCATGCCCGGAAACGCCCCTTTTCCAGTGTCCATCGAAGCGTCACCACCGTATCCGCAACCTTGGGTGCGGCGGCGATCTGAGCCTCAACGGTTTTGCGCATCTCGTCCGACCAGGCAAGGCTGCGGTCAGTCACCGCATCAAAGAACAGCGTTCCCGTCATAGGCGGAGGAGAAGCTTTGCCTCCTTCCACAGTCATCGAGTAGTTGAGCACGTTCGAGGCATGCGCAGCGCTCACATAAAAAGTCAGCGTCTGCGACGGTTTGCCGGGACGCGTGGCGCAAGCCAGTTGAATGTTGATGGTCGCCCCGTCCAGTTTCGGCCGATACGATACGAGACATTCGACAGGCACGGCATGGCTGGCGCTGCTCTCCAGGGTCAGCGCTTCCGCTGCCGACAGGGTCGGCTGCCCGGGTCCGCCGCCGATGATCGGCTGGGCGGGAGCCACCTTCCAGTCCGCCACGGAACCTAAAATCTTCTCCATCTTTGCAGGGTCCGCAGCTGCGGGTTCCGCTCCCTGGATGGCAGATGTCAGACACAGCAAGGCCAACATTCCTACGAACAGCGCTTGCAACTGGGTGCGCGCCAAAAAAGTTGACTCCCCCCGGTCGCCGCTGGCAGCGGCTCCTACAAAACGCAGAACCGTGTAAAGGGAAAATGTAGGAGCCGCTGCCAGCGGCGACCGGGGGGGATGAATCGAAGGGTGACCAACAAATTTGTCGCGCACCCGTTGCAACTTGAGTTTCATAATGGGCTATTGAAATTCCATGAACGCATCCAGCGCGCAGTTGTAAGGCTCGCACCACCCCCCACCGTCGTTGACCTTGCGCCAGTCCGGACGGTGCTGCCAATACGCCCGCCCGTTGTGAAAGTCGTCCACCTGCCGGACCGCGCAGGCAAACTCTCCAAAAATGGCCAGCCCATGGCGGTTCATGCAGAAAAGCTGTCCGCGATCATTGGGCGAGTCAATGATCTCGCTGAATTTTTCGGTCAGGGCCTTCTGCCGGGTGTGCAGCGCCTCCACTTGCTGACGGCATGATGCCAGCGCGTCCACGAATCCTTTCCGGTCTCCGTCCGCCTTCCGTCGAAAAGCTTCCTCGTACCGTTCCGCAAACGTCAGGCAATCCACGAGGCAGGCGCACCAGTCACGGAACACCTCGACCCGGTTCAGCAGATACCGCACCTCCTCCTTCGAGCCCTCGGACGCCATCGGCAACGCCTCCCGCATGAGCGCAGCCGCACGATCAAAATTGGCAAGACCCTGGGCGCGGGTTTGATGCTCCCGGACCTTCTCGCGGAAGGCTGCCCAGCCCTTCCGGTTCGCCGGTGAAAACGGACCGTTGACCAGATGGGGCTGATGGACGAACGCCTTGATCCCCTGCGCCCACAGCGGCTCGCCGTAACGCTGGTCCTGGTCCTGGTCCAGCAGCACGAGAAAACGCTCGTCCTCATCCTCAAGCACCTTGTACGCCTTCCGCATTTTTTCCGACGCCGCGCCAAAGAGCCGCTCGCAATAGCGACGGTAAAACACATCCTCCGTCACCCCCGCCTCCCAGAGTGTCTCCATGAGGAATCGCATGTTGTGCTCATGCCCCCTCGGGCGAAAGACTTGAATCAGCATTCCCGTCATGCCAATCCGGGAGCAGCCGTCGAAAATGCCGTCCTTGATGTTTTGGCGGACGTGAAAATTGAGCTCGGTCATGTGCTGGTCATCATCCAGCCGGGGACAGATCAGCGTCGTCCGCCTCTTGGGCACGTCGCCAAAGATTTCCAAGGGCATGTGCGCCCCCGTGTAATGGGCCGCAAACGCGCAGGATCCATGCATGTCCGAAAATTGCACGCTCTTGGGCAGCAGGGCGTCCGTCAGATGGAGGACGTCCGCCCGGTTAATGCCCAGCCCCATCAGCGTGACGTGCGGATATTCCTTTTCGCAAAATGCGGCGATGTCGCGCATGACATGAATCCAGCCAAGGCCGGACTGAAAATGCCCCTCCACCGGAAAAGCCTCCTCACGCCAGCTCATCCGATGGGCTTCCAGCGCCTTTTCCCACGCGGGGCCGGATTCCTCCTGCATGCGCTTGAAGAGTGCCAGTTCATCCGGCGAGTCCGTCACCACCGCGTGTTCACTGATGTTGAAATTCAGGCAGCGCACCTGGGGATAGGCGGTCATGATCGCACGGATGCGGGCGCGGTTGAACTCGGCCAGATCGGGATGTGTGACGGGCAGGTTCGTGCCCACGTATCCGCCGAACGAACCTTCCGGCCGTCCTCCGAGCATGCGCCCGTGATTGGTGGCAGCGGTCCGGGGATCAAAACAAAACGCCGGCTCCACGCCGCGCTCGACCGCCATGTCGAAGATCTTCGACAGAAACCAGCGGCCTTTATCCAGAAACTCCTCCTCCGTCACACAATCCGCCATCTCGATGGGAAGCAGTCGCGTCGCGGGAAAATGACGGCTTCCCACCATCAAGTCATCCGTGCGAAACGAACCCGCCGCCCCGCGCCAGCAACAAAACGCGCTGTCCGGATGCCCGTTGTCTCCGAGGACAGGCCGCTCGCCCTTCCATTTGAAATCCAGCCATGGGCAGTTGTTGATGTGCCACCAGACCAGCCAGTTCATCCGCAGCTTGGCCATCTGGTCGAGCAGTCGTTCATAATCCTTCAGCCCAAAAACAACGAGGTCCGGGAACACCGTCGCCAGCAGGATTCCCCGTCTCGTCGCCCTCGATTGAAGGCGCATGTTGACGTCCGGCCACGGAACGCCAGTGGTCTTTTGCGGAAGCACGTCCTTGCTGATCTGGAACACCCAGCCCATTTCCTCGAGAAGTGCATAGGCGCCGTAGAGAACCGCCAGATCATTACCCCCGATCACCAACATGAGGCTCTTCCCATTCGCTTCCACGCGTCTGACCAGGAAATCATCCTTCCCATGCTCCGGTATCCCGGCCCGCGTGCAACCCGCCCTCTCAAGCAATGTCCGACAGTCCTCCACCGTTGAAAGCACGATGGTCCCGTCCGTGATGTCTGCTTCATCCAGCTTTCCGGTGGACGGGGTCACCCCGCTTTGCAACCGGACATACCGGCACAATTCCCCGGAGGCTTTTCGAGCATGCGCCCCGGCGTGCCGTGGCGTGACAATCCTGACGTTTTCTCTCAAGGGGTGATTCCGTTCGCGACATCGAACACGCGGGCATCTTCTGCGGCATATTGCACCAACGTGGAATTGGCCTGCCAGCCCCAGAAAGTCGCGTGATTCCACTTAAACTGGCCGGTGGGATCTGTGTAGTACAACCCTGTTGCTTCACCTCCTCCATTCAACTTGCCGAGATTCCTCTTGGCCCAGTACTCGGCATGGCCATCCAGATAGCTGAATGGGAGCCCCCTCCCATCGTGAGAAGGTCCGTAATCGGGCATGCTGTCCCAGAAGAGTCCATAGTAAAAAGTGCCGCGGGAAATGATATCCGAGTAAAACATGCACTCCGAGAACGCGAATGTCTTGGAAGACTCAAATTCATCCAGTTTCATCCGGATGGCCGCCGGACTTTGCCCAAGCCCCACGGTGCCCCGCTGGCGCAAGTCATGGTTCATGGCATAGGGATATCGGGCGCCGTTGTTGGAGCCTAGTGCTCCCTTTGCAGCCACCGGGCAATAAAACACGGAGTCGAGCGGGATGAAGTAAAAACAAGCAGGTCCCTGGTCCAGATGGGGATTGTCAACCTGGGTGCTGCTTTTCTTGATCCCCGCGTAGGGCGCCAACTGGCTGCTCCACGTCCCGAAGCTCCACGAACCTGTGATGGCAACCGGAAGATAGTAGTCGTTGTCGTTCGTGTACAAAAGGGTCATCAAGGTGAGCTGTTTCACATTGCTCACACAACGGGCGTTGATTGCCGATTGGCGGGCATTCCTGAGGGCGGGCAACAACAACGCCGACAAGATCGAAATAATGGCGATCACCACCAGCAACTCAACCAGGGTAAATGATGCGAATCGCAACCATAATTTACGCTTCATGTTGGTTCCTTTGATCAAAATTAAAATGCCTGCCGTTTCATTTCAATGTGAATGATCCCAGGCACCGAATTTACGATAAAAGCATGCCCTTGGCCATCGTTCATTACTGGGCATGTTTTCGACCCAGATAAAAGTGACGGACAATTTGTCCAGATTTTCCTGCAGCCGCCCCCAGGGCTTACGCATTTGGGTTTGGCAACCATATCCGCCCGTCATCCTGGTGCTTCTTGCGCCTTTTTGTGGCCATTTTCCGCGTGCCGAACAGACGGATTGGCCGCAAAGAGGCACAAAAAGCACAGGCAACCACCCCGCATCCAGATTTGGAAGAACCTCTGAGTCCAAATGCGTAAGCCCTGCAGCCGCCCCGCCTCATGAGGCGGCGGGGATCGTGAGCTTGAGCGGGATGAGCGTCCTCAGCGGAGGAAGTTCTCCCTGTTCGAAATAATGGAAAGCCGCCTGGCAAACGGCGCGGGTGAAGGTTTTCGTGGGATAGAGATAATGCCTCGGAAGCGGGCACACGCAGACGTTTTCCAGCGTGGTGTTCACCCCTACAAACTCGACCTGCTCCGGCACCCGCAGTCCCGCGCGCAACACGGCGGTCATGAGCATGCCCAGCGACCGGGTGATCACGATGATGCCGTGGGGCGGGCGGATCTGGGCGGCAAGTCGCTCAGCCGCCCTGCCCATCTCGTACAGCTCACCGGGCACACGAAACAACTCTCCACGGATCGGATGGGGTGCTTCCCGGCAAATGCGCCTGAGATGCTCCAAAACAGGCACGCGAGTACCCATCTTGATTGCAAGGGTGAAACGGGGAATGCCCCTCTGTGCGAGCGAATGGACGGCCTGCCTCACGGCGGCCCAAACATCAATCGAGATGGAAGCCAGCCCGATCCCCTCGAATGGATCGCCAATCAACAAGGCGCTCCTGCGGAAATCGGAGAACATTGTCTGGTGCTTGTGGGAGAAGGCCTCGAGCAGCAGCAGTTCGTTTGGCCGCGGTCCCCGCCGATGAATGGCCTTCAACCGGTCGGTGTTGCACACCTCGACGCTGGTATGAATTTCACGCGTATTCAGTTGTTGCGTGATGGGATCGGTGAATTGCGAGCAGGCAGAAATGTTCGGATAATCGCGGCAAAAGAAAAGCCAGCGCACCACGCTGGGTCGGGCTGAGGGTGTCATGTGCATGCGGGAGTGCTCGACCTGCACACGCTTGCGCGGATGAACACGCAGGAGTCCGTCGCGCTTCAGGATCCTGAGCGCCATCTTGAGCGTGCCCCGCCCCACCCCGAGCGAACGACTCCACGCCCGGGTGCCGGGAAGGGGATGCGGCACCTCGCGGCGCGAGATGAGCTCGCTCAAATGCTGGGCCAGTTGCTCGGCGCGGGACTGGATGAACTTGCTGGACGCCATGTCGTTTTCAATCGCATCCGCCCGACCTCTCCGAGATGATCATGCTTTTCAGAGTCGCGTCTGGATGCAGGGGGAACAGGCGGCGTTTGATGTTACGGAAAGGCAGGCTGGATAGATCGGTTGGTGTCAGGCCCGGGGTGTCCACCTCGATGATTTTCGCGGCAATCGGTTCATACGATGGGCGGAAGGAATGGGCGGCCTTGATCACGATGATCTTGCAATACTCGGGCTGGATTCCAAGGCTCTTCAATTGCATCACATTTCTTGGATACACACGGAACTCCGTCAGGGGAATCGTGACTCCCCCGCATTCAAGCACGGCGCAACGGCCCATCTGCCACTCGACTCCCTCCTCCATGCAATGCATCGGGCCGCGGTTGACGTAGCGACCGTCACTGAGCAGACGCACACGACCCGTGACTTTCACGGGCTTCCCGTGAAAGGCGTCGGTCTTTCCACCCACCGTCGTACGCACAGTCGCCCCGATTCCCGCCTTGAAGCAGGCGTTCACGGCCTCGACATCACGCATCATCACCACGGCGTCCCTGGCTTTTTGACGCAGCAATTCAGCGAGCAGTGCCGTCGCATCGGCCGCGCTGCCGGCGCCCACGTTGTCCCCGGTTTCCACGAGGATGACGGGACCTTTGGATTCCCGGATGGCCATGGCCACCGCTTCGGCGGGTTTCGGAAAGTCGGGTATGAATCCCCGTCTCACGGTCCACGCCTTTCGCGCCACCTTCTCCGCGATGGTGCGCGCCAGCTTCGGGTCGTTCTGCGTGATGGCAATGATGCTCATCCCCGCCTCCGGAACATCGGAATAAGCGTAACCGAGTGCGACGCCGACATTGATCACGCCGGGAAGTTTTTCCAACTTGAATGCCAGCGCGTGGACATCCTTCATCGGAGACTGGCCCGTGTTTTGTTTTTGCGGCACGGGAATCAGTGGCGGCTTGGCGAGCACCATGCAGGGTTTTGCTTTCCCATCAAGGATCGCCCGCAAGAGACGGGCGGCCTGGACCCCGCGCGCGTAGCAGTCCACGTGGGGGTTGGTGTCGTACGGGATCAGGGCATCAGCCATGTCCACCATCAACTCGCTGACATTCGCATGGCAATCGAGGGTGGCCACGATGGGAATCTTCGGCCCAACGATTTTACGCGCGATCCGGAGAAACTCGCCCTCCGCATCGAGCGCGTTCTCGGCAATCATGGCCCCGTGCAGATTCAGGAGAATGCCATCGAGCGGAGCCGCGGCGCGGAGCCCCTTCACCAGTTTGTCACAAAAAAAGTTGAAGGTCTTCGCCGTCAAGGGCGCGCCAGGAACAGGAAACGCGTGAAAGATCGGGTGCAGCTGAAGCCCCAGCCTGGGGGCGATGTCCCAGACACCGGCCATTTCGGTGGAAGTGCCGGCCGTCTTCCGCATCTCCCCGGCGCCCAACGCAAAGTGATGTTCGCGGAAACGATCGAGGGTGGTGGGAATATTGCTAAAGCTGTGCGCCTCATGCAGGAAGCAGGCAAAACCGATGTTGTATGTTTTGATTTTCTTCACATTTTTCCCCGGATTCTATGACCAGATTATAATCCGTGGGTTCCCGAATGTCATTGCTTTTAGGCCGGCACATGTGGGTTCTCCGTTGCTTTATTGAGCGCAATTCGCTAAATTAAACTTATGAAAGTTGCTCTTGCTCCAAGCTTGGAAAAGTTCGTTTCAGGGAAGATCAAGGCAGGCGTATACTTGGACGCCAGCGATGTCATCCGCGAAAGCCTCCGCCGCTGGAGAGACCAGGAAGAAACCGGGCGTGCAGCGTCCGATTGGCTGGAGGAAGCGATTCAGGAAGGGATCGACAGCCCCGATTTGACGGGTGACAGCGCCTTTTGGCGCGTTCTTCGCACGGAAGTTCATAAGGAGCATAAGAACGGCTTGCGCCGCCGATGAATTACCTCGTCAAGGCGCGCGCCCGTCTCGATCTCAAACACCACTGGCGATATATCGCAGGCGACAACCCGGCAGCGGCTGACCAGCTTCTGGTCGTGGCGGAAGAAAGTTTTAAACGCATTGCCGAGAACCCGGACATCGGCTCGCAGCGCAGCTTTCGGAGGATTGTCGGGGTTCGCTCCCGGGCGGTGACGGGCTTCGGGAACTACCTTGTCTTCTACCAGACGCGAGGGAAGACAGTTGTGATTGTTCGCGTCCTTCATGGCATGCGGGATCTGCCGAGGTTCTTTTTAAAGCGGAGAGTGTGAGGCTCTTTCTGGATCGTCGAATTCCCCAATATCAATGCCTTTAGGCGGCCGCATCACCATTCAATCTGGCAAAGAAACAAACCATATGGCACCTTTCAGAAGAATCACGCCCGCAGCCACCATCCTGCTGCTCGCGATCAACGTTCTCGCCGGAGATGAGAGCCTTGTCCTCAAACGGGAGGAGCTCCGGAAAACTGATGTCACCAATGCCGTGGACAGGGCCATGCGGTTCCTCAAAGGAAAAGAGAGCGTTGGCGGCATCCAGTACAGTGACTACGTCGTTTTCTGCGGCCAGTCTGTGGAAGGCACGTTTCCTCAATACAAGGATGTCATGCAGGACTACAGGAAATGGATCATCGACAATGACAAGTTTGAGCCGGATTACCTCTATCATAGCTCCTGCCACGTCATGGCATTGGATCTGGCAGACAGCAAAAAGCAGGCGGTCGAGATCTTCGCAAAAATCAAGCCCTCCATCTTCACCAGCGACGGCAAATTGAACCCCTTCATATCCAGATATCACCTCGGCTGGTATTTGTACGGCTGCATTGTCTCCGAGGACAAGGATCTGCTCGAAAAAACTTTTGCGCGTCTTTCGGAGGCCATCGAGAATGAACCGGACAAGAATCACTATTTCACCGCTTATTGCATCTCAAAGGCCTATGAACGAACAAAAGATCAGCGATACAAAAAAATGTTCCTTTCCATTGTCGGGAAACTGAAACCATTCAAGGATGAGTACTTCACCATGGCGGCCGAGGACGGACATATGGGGATGGCTCTGCATGTTTTCTCCACGGCATTCAACATGACACAGGACAAGGAATGCAGCCAGATCGCTGGGCGCCTTGCCGGCATCCTCGTTACCACCCAGGCCGGGGACGGCTCATGGAACGGACTGACGGCGTACACGATCATGCCCGCCGAGGGGTTGACGGCTTATCTGAAAATCCAGTGACATGATCCGTCGCATGATGATACTGTCCGTCAACCAGAAGGAACACCCCCCATGCCATCATTCCGAGTCATAGCGTCCGCCACCACGATCCTGCTGCTGGCGATCAATGTTCTCGCCGGAGAGGACAGCCAGTTTGTTACCAATCTCAAGGCCGGAAAACCGCAGACCCTGGTTGCCTACGGGACCAGCCTGACGGCTGCCTGCGCCTGGGTCGGCCAGTTGGACGCGGCATTGAAATTGAAATACCCGGGCCTGGCAAACGTGGTCAACAGCGGAGCCAGCAGCATGTGGTCGAAGTGGGGCGTGGACAACCTCGACGAATATGTGATCCAGAAAAAACCGGACACCGTGCTCATCGAGTTTGCAATCAATGATGCGTACCTGGAATACAAAACCTCCGTCGAAGAAGCACGGAAGAACCTCATCAACATGATTGATCGCATCCAGAAAGCGAACAAGAATTGTGAAGTCATCCTGATGACCATGAATCCCTCGACCTACGCGGATGCCACCGACCGACCCAAGTATCCCGATTATTACCAGATGTACCGGGATGTCGCCAAGGAGCGGAAGCTCAGGCTTATTGACCACTACGTCAACTGGAAGAAGATCCTCGATAAGGACAAGGATTTATTCCTGAAATATGTTCCGGATGGCCTCCATCCCGGGGAGGAAGGCTGCAAGATGGTGATCTTGCCGGAGATGCTCAAGTCATTGGGCGTGGAAGCCGAACCCCCTGCCGTCAACACGAAGTAAGTTACTTGCATCCAGCCTCCGCTAGAAATCGGTTCAATACGTTTTGCGTGATTCGCGAGACGTTGTTCTTGTACTGGTTGTGAGAGAGGCTCGTCACCCACGTCATCGAACCAACGGAAAAGACCGCTCCTCCCTGGGGACATTCAAAATAAACCATGTCGCATCGGGCAGCGTTCGCCGTGTCATCCTCCCGGCAGATCCATGGATCCGTGTATCCTGTTGCTGTGGCCAGCAAGAGAGAATGCGGCGGCGTTCCGAGGCTGAAGTCCAGGCGGTCCATCTCGTGCCCCGCCGCTCCGCCAAGAGAGAGTCCGAAATCCCCGATCAACTCATCTTTCCCAATCCCCTCAAAAATAAACGCGGCGCGTGGATTGAAACTGCCCGGCTGGCGTTTGTAAGGCAGGGCCTTGACGACACACCCGCTGTTGGTGCCGATGCCGACCAGCCTCTGCGGCGCCCAACCCCGGTGACGCCATACGCCGCCACATTCACCCGTGGTGCTGTGATACCCTTCCCCACTGTTGTAAGTCCCAACCATCGCGCCCGCCTGCCCCCGTCGAACTTCCATGATATGGGGTCGCTCCGGATCAATGGATGTGACCCAGTAAAATCCATTGGCGCCAAGGTACATCAGCCGTCCTCCCTGTTGTGTGTAACCGTCAATCCCCTCCAACATTTTAAGCGTGTAATACTCCGGATGGGATCCGGTTAAAACAACCCGATATCTCCGGATCAGATCCACGCCTTCCCGATGCAGACCCTCGTCTGTGAACACATCCACATCGTATCCTTGAATTTTCAGCCAATCCACAAGGCAAAGGTCTGCGCTGAAATGACAGGGTCCACCCGTCAGGTAAAACATGCTTTGGGGACGAAAATCCAGGAGCGGACGACGCCACGACGCATACAAATTGTCGCTGCCGTCACTGTGGCAATTATAAAGACTGATCAGCCCATCTTCCCGGGCAAGATGATTGGCGTACGCCAGGTAGGTGAGCGTCGGCAGGATCAGGGCGATCCTTGACGATGAGGCTCCCTTGGAGGGCCTGACAAAAAACGGAATGTGATCCTCCGTTTCACCGGACCGCACCCGCACCGCATAGACGCCACTTTTCCATTCCCTCGGGAGTTTCAATTCAAAATCAACCTCCCATCCTGCATCCTCAAGATCGTCATCATGGAACTGGATCGCTCCGTATTCAGCGGGCGCCAGATTAAAGTTGACCTCTTTTCCCGTCCAGTTGTGCCCCGTCACGGCCCTTGCCGGATTGTTCACGGTGCAACCATGCTGTTCATTGCCTGAGGTATCCGTGACTTTCGTTGAAGAAGTCCCCACCGAAAAATCCCAGGACGCCAGAAGATGCCGGGAGAGGCTCGACGGCAGATCCCCACCCTTCAACGATTCAATTTCATCTTTTGCAAGTGCACGCCCGAATATTTTCGGGCTGTCGATCTTTCCATTAAAGCGATTGCCGATCATGACAGACGCCTTGTTTTTCTCCACCCCACGCAGCGAAGTCAGCAACCCGATACGGGCAGTGCCAGCCACTTCGGGCCAATCACGAAGAGGATCTTGAAAGAGCGTCATGTACCCCGTTCCAGCATCGAAAGTTGCGGCGACGAAATACCATGTGGAAAACTGAAGTGGAGCATTCGTTGATACGAGCTCCGATTGGCCCTTCCCCGCCCCGATCCACAGCGCAAGGCATCCACGCTCATCGAGCAGCAAATCATAGCCCCCGATGGCGGAGCGCTTGCAAATGAGACTCTGCACGCCCTTCGTTGACGCCCTGCAATAAACCCACGCCTGCAAGGTCAGACCGCCAACCTCGCCGAGCATGGCGCTATGGGGCACCGTGACGTAGGAACCGGGATGGATGGGCTGATGACGACCGGGATATTCCTTGTTCACATCACTCGCAACCAGTTCTTCCTTGAAACCCGGTCCGATGGGGCGCGGATCTCCGTGAATCAAACGCACGACATCGGCCCGATAAGTCGGCGTCCCGCAACTCACCATGAACCGGATGGTTTCTTCATGCGCAACGCTGACACGATCAGCATAACCCATCACGCATGCTTGTCGGGACCGCTCCATGACATCACGGCCTTGCCTTCAGAACCCGCGCGGGAATACCACCGACAATCACATGCGGAGGAACATCCTGCGTGACGACAGCACCGGCCGCGATGATGGCGCCCTGCCCGATGGTGACTCCATCCAGGATGGTTACGTTGGATCCGATATACACATCCGAGCCGACCGTGATGCCACGCGAGGTGATCCCCTGTTCATGAATGGGAATATCGCGTCGCGCAAACACGTGCTCCACGGCAATGAACACCGTATGCGCGCCGATGCGCACTCCATCCCCCAGGGTCACCGGTCCCTGGATCATCGAGTAATGGTTCAGCGTGCAATCGGCGCCCATCCGGATCCCCTTGCCCCAGGCCCGCAGCCACGCGAAGTGATTGATGGAAGAACCCGCACCCACTTCAATCCGTGTTTCTGGATCATTCAACTCGATGTGGGCGCTTGGCGAAACCGTGGCGGTCGGATGAACGACAAAACGGGGTCCCGCCCGGTCCGGCGGACACGGATTCTGTAAAAACCGGCTTCCGAGCAGTTGATGAAGGAAAGCGGGGTCCTTTTCCGCGATCCGAAGCAATGCTTCCTTGATCTCATTTTCCATGGCTAAAACGGCGCGGCGATTTTATCCTGCTTCTGGCCGGCCGCAGCCCCCATGTGTTCACGCACCTCGGCCAGGATGTCCTCCGCGGTGCGGAAATCATTTTCAAGCAGGTGATCCACCCAGCGCTTTCCGTAACGCACATGGGTGATTTCATCCGACCAGTCCTGGTCCGCAAAAAGTTGCGAACGGAAATCCCCCTTCTCAGCGAAGCCCCGGGTCCGCGGCTCTTTCCGCGACATGAAATAAACCTCGAGACCCAGCGTGAGATAGCAGATCCGATGCAGGATCGGCAGCCCCTGGGACCGCTCGAACAGGACGGGATTGCAGACCTCCGGGGCGCTTCCAAGTTCCTTCAGACGGATGGCGCCGAATTCCGAATGACGCACCTCGTCCCAAAACTGATGGGCGAAATCATGATGAAACTCCCAGGCCAGCTCGGAGGGATCGGCGTCATAAATCACACTCGCCAGGAGTGCTGCCGCATACATTTCATTGAAGAAGACCTTGAAATCCTCAAGGCGGGCAGTTTCAGGCGAAGCGGATTTCCGAGCCTCATAGGACATCAGTTCCGCCCTGCGAATCCGGGAATCAAACAGGATGGTTCCGGAACGCTGAAAGCGATGAGGGGATGCGGGGATGTCCCCGGACTTCACTGGAGTCTCCAGTCCTGAAATGCCACCCGCCGCCGCGATCAGGCGACGGATCATGGCACGGTGATCATTCGATGAAGCGGTTTGTTTTTGCGCCCATTCCACATGCCGTTCCAGATCGGGAATCATCCGTTGGAGCAACCTTGATTCCATGGCATTGGCGCAGGGATCGGCCGCGGCAAGATGATCCCGGTAACATTCCAGCAGCGATGCCTGCAGCTCCAGGTATGCGGCCGAAATAAAATCAGATGCATCCTTTGCATGAATGGTCTCATCCACGCAGCGGGAAAGAGCAGGCTCAACGCTCGCGTTGACCTGACCACCCCGCATCTCGCCCAGGCGTTTTCGCATCCAGTCCACGTGCTCGGCGTGGTCCCACACATGATAACCGAATGTGTGCTTGGTCTCGTATGCGGGTGCGACAAGAAACCAGCCGGCCAGCATCCGCATCAGCCCCCGTTCCACGCAGACATAGCGGCGCAGCAATCCCGTGGTGGTCCGGATGTCAATGCCGTGCGACCCACGATCAAGACTGGATCGCTGAATGGGGCCGATCTTACCGCTTGGTTTTGTTTTTTTCATTTTGACTCCTGGCTTGACCGAATGGCTCAGAATTTATATTCGATTTTCTTGAGCATCCCGGCCTGATGGGCTGCCTTCATGAAAAGTAAAAGTCCTCGGAGCTGGTAGCCGAGCAGTTGCGAATTCGGCATGGTCAGTGCAACGTTCTCGACAACATCATCGCCCCATTCTAGAAATTCGCCGGGTATGCGCTGGTGGTCCACAATCATTCCGCGGTCCAAACAGTACTCCAGCATGCGCATGCCCCGCCGCACGTACCTCGGGTTTTTGGTCAGGTAATAAGCGGCTCCCAGTGCTCCCATCGAAAGTGTCGCCGCCTGTTGGATCGGAATATCCTGCTCGGGACCGCTGATATAAACGGGAATCCCTTCCGCATTTGCGGTGCGCTCATCCATCAGTGCCTCGCTTGCCAGAATGGCCAGGTCGCGGGCAGTCTTGTTGCCGTCCATCTTCCAGCACATGTAGGCTCCAATGACCACGGTCGCTGTATGAAACGCGTTGTCCCGGGGAACAAAGGCGGAATAGGGCAGCGTCATGACCATGCCGTTGTTTTTGCGGCAATAGGCAAGAAGATCGGAACACAACGTTTTGAGGATTTGCCTGATTTCCTTGCGTTCCAACACCTCTTGTAACGCGACCATCTGGATCATGCCCCAACCGCAGACGCGCACGGTCCTCGGTTCGGGAATCATCGAAAAATCCCCATTCTTCGCCCGACGAATGATCCAGTCCGCCATTTTCTCCAGAATCTCCAGCGGGCGCGGGTCTCCCGTTGCAAAATACCATTCTTTGAATCCCTCGGCCCAGTTGTGGCACGGACTCATCCAGCCAAGCGTCCAATGCCCGGCGCAATGGGCTTGCAATGCCCCCTTTTTCAATGGGTCATCGCTGTGATCACAAAAATCCACGTCAGCCCAATGCAGGATGCTGTCACGGAAATCCTTGTAATATTCAAACTGTCCCGTGCGCAGGTACTGGCACCACATGTGGTAGGGATGATCTCCCTCCAGGTTGTTCCACACGATCTTCTCCTCCCCCCGTTTCTGGCTCGTGTACAGCGGGGAATAATCATCCCCCCAGTTCATTTTCCCATAGCCGCGGTTGCGGTTGTGCGTCAGGTCGAACAACGTGGTTTCGATGCGGGGATGACGTTTCGGTTGATACTCCAAAAGTTCTCCAAGGACTCCGCCCTGCTGAAACTGCTTCAACGGAATGCCGGGCATCGGGGGTTTGCAAACCGCATATCCAACCGCACGGCTGGTCCAGGGCGAATCCTTCGCGGGCAGATACGAGATGCCGATCGAATGGGTTTTGCCGCCTCCCTGCTCCAGTGTCCACGGTTTCCCATGCCATTGCGGCCAGCAATCAATCACCATCGCATCCGGTTCAACCCGCACGCCGTATGGAAAATATTCGAAGAAGTTCGGAACGGCGAGAACGGTCCGCGAAACTTCATCCGATGCAGACAGCCAGGTTTCATTGTAACTCCAAAAGCGGGACGACTCTTCGCGGTTGCCCTCCAGGTTTCTGAATTCAAGCGCGAGCTTTTTGGACCGGACCTCGAACGGAAGCTTCGACTGCGTTGGCGTGTACGGGACTTCCCGACGGATTTCGTAGGCGACATCCAACCACTGTTTTTCAGAATGTTGCAGTTTCAACTGGAATGAATCGATTTCCACGGATTTGTGGTCCGACAGGTTCAATGCCAGCACATCGCACAAGATGACGGGTGTGGATTGAAACAAGCGGAGCGTGAACCGGGTGTGGAGGATGGATTTCGAGCCATGAAAAAAGTTTCCTTTCACCAAGGCCGCGACCATCACCGGGCCGGTTTCAAAAAAATCAATGGCATCCAATTTCCATGTCAGGGCATGAAATCCCCCCGCTGCGCCATCCACCTTCCCTTGGGCCGACACAGTCAGCCGGGCCTCGCCGAATTTTGTTTCCAGCAACAGTCCCTCGGAGGAAATCTTGATGGAGCCACATTCTCCGCTCAATGAATCTTTGGAGACGCGTGCGGGAGAACCTCGAAATGATGCGACGCCTTTTGTCTCAACCAGACGAAAAAAACAAGTTCCCGGACCGGGGATGGGGATCTCCGCGGTGACCAATAATCGGCGAATCGATCCGTCCGGGTATTTCGTCAACGCCCGCGATTGCACCGGCAGGAGGGATTTATCGGCGCATTGGATGGCCAGATGCTCCGGCTTGGAGAGCAGTCCCTTCCGAAACGGAATTCCCCAAGTGACCGGCCAGCATGGCAGGACATCCCCATTGACCTGGCTCACGGTCAAATCGCAGAGAGATCGTGTAGTGGGGCGTTTCATCGCAACAGTTTACCCTTGCCCCGCTTCGCCAAAGCGCTACGCGGCGGCGAGTAGGAGCCGCTGTCAGCGGCGATCCGTGGCGTCCACCGTTTCCGGTCGCCGCTGACAGCGGCTCCTACAAGCGGAAAAATGTGTTGCGGAAGGCAGGGACGGATCACGCGGAGGGCATTGACGGCGAGAACCTTTTTTTTGGATGCAACATCCAGCCGCGAAAAAACCACCCAGCCGAGTTGCTGGCGCGGGTCACGCATCGGGAGATCGCTGCCGTACAGAATTCGATCCGCACCCGCATGCTTCACCAGGTAATCAATGATGCCGAATGTCACCGGAGTCAGTGTGATCTCCGCATACACATTGGAATGTTCACGCATGCATTGGATGGCCATGTCGGCGGTGGCGTAATCACTCCCGCAATGATACACGACCCAGCGGACGCGCGGATACTTTTTGGCCAGGGTCTTGACCTCAAGAAAGTCTTCGCGGGTGCGATGGATGCCAGCGTAAAAACCACGCTCATTTCCATAACGCCACCAGACGTCATACGATTTGTGGTGGTACTCCACTCCGTGCACGTAATACGGCTTCATGCCGATGAACCGCTTGTCGCGATACACCTGCGGAATCATCTTCGCCAGCTCGGCTTGCGTGTAATGGACGGGATCAAATGATGCCAGCCCCCAGAAACCCTTTGGTGCGGCGTCGAGCGCCTGGCGCACCGTTTCATTTCCAGCCCATGAATCGGCGCTGGGCACGCCGTTCCAGCTCATGAACCCGCCTCCGACGCAGCCGAGGCGGCCCAGCATGTGAAACGTCCCGCGCGGCCCGCCGCGTGACATCCGCGCGGAACCCCCCGCACCGTTCATGCCCTCATGCAGAATGTGCATGTGCATATCAATGACGGGAACCGGAAGCGGTCTGCCGTGCCGCGCGGCGGTCATGATAAAATCTTCATTCCGGTTCGTGTGAAGGCGCGGCGGTTTCTGTCCGCCCAACAGGCGAATGAGATTTCCCGATGCGATCTTTTCACGCACCTTCAAGGGAACCTCCGCGTAATCCACGTAGCAGCGATGCGCGCCCATGGACATCCGCGGCGCGTCGCTCGCAAACACCAGTTGATCTTCGAGCCCCTGCCCCACCAGATCCTCAATGCCATAGTTGATCTGAAAACGGTCGAAGCTCAGGTGGAGATTACGATGTTTCGCGAGAAGCGGGAGAACCCACCTCTGCTCTGTCCAGTACGCCGAGGTGAGCAACACCGGCAGTTTCGGGTGCATGCCAAGGAAACGATCCAGATCCGGCCACGCGATGAATTCCTCGCGTGGGAGAATGGTCAGGATGCGTTTTCGCTCGAGCCAGTTGAACAACGCCTGGCTGTGATCGGCAAACCAATCCCATGCGTTGGCGGTGGGATGGATGGACACGGCGCGGACATCATGCCGGCGCATCAACGCGTCGAGTTTCCCCGTCTCGGGAAATTCGCCGGTCTGGTGCGGCATCACGTTCCAGATCGGGAAAAGATGCCCATGCGTCTTGAGCCATGAACTCAGCTCCAGGTTGGAGTACATCAAATCGTACTGGACCGACAGCGTCGAGGCAACGAGCGCCCCTGAAATCGAACAATGATCCATCTCGGCCAGCACGTCGGAAAGTTTCCACGCGTGGGCCGGATGCTTCTTCCAGCGCGGACCCACCCGCGTGAACGCGTCGAAATAGAGGATGTCTTCCTTCATGTCACTTTGCGTAGGCTTCAAAAACCTTGAGCACGCCTTGCGCGGTCTCGTCAATATCCAGATCCGTGTAAAATCGATTGAAACTGAACGTGATCCCTTTTGCGAGAAGGCTCTTGTGCACGGGCACTTGATCGAGGCTGTAAGTGTAGGATCGGCCATCTGGCTGCACGAACGGGTACATGCGGCGGCTGTCGCTCAACCATGGACGCGTCACCCGCGTCTCGAACAATCTCGTCTCGATCAGGTCGTACTTGGCGTAGGCGATCATCGTGAGCCCCTCGGCCTCCAGTGCCTTGACAATCTGGTCGCGGCTGACCGTGACCGCTCCCTCGTCCACAAACAGCGCCGTCCACCAGTACGTGCTGTAGCCGCCGGGAATCGGCTGCATCAAACGGGCGCCACGCAAAGGCTTGAGGCGTTCGCGGAATCGCTCGCCAAGTTCGTGGTTGCGGGCGGTGATGCGTTCCACTTTTTCCAGTTGCGCGCAGGCCACGGCGCCTTGCAGCTCGGTCATGCGATAATTCATGGCATGATGCAACAGATGCTGCTCCCATTGAAAAAGACGGTCGTAACACTTGTCGGAATAGTTGAGAACGCGACGGTAGAGGATCGGATCCGCCAACACGACGAAACCGCCGTCACCCGTGCTGATGTGCTTGAAGTCATTGGTCGAATAGCAACCCGCCGTGCCGAATGTGCCGACCATCCTGCCGTGCAGGCGGGCGCCCCATGATTGCGCGCAGTCCTCGATGACCGCAATACCCTTGGGCTGGCACACAGCGACAATCTCATCCACGGGAGCGGGGTGCCCCGCGAGATGAACCACGATCACGGCCTTCGTGTGGGAGGTGATCTTTGCGGCCACGCTGGCGGCGGTTGGTTGCAGCGTCGAGTCGCAATCGCAGAAGACCGGTACCGCCCCCTCCTCCATGACGCCGATCACCGTGCCGAAGTCCGTATTCGGAGTCACAATCACCTCGTCGCCCGGCCCGATTCCCGCGGCGATGAGTCCGAGATGAATCGCCGCGCTGCCGCTGCTGCACGCGACGACATGCGGCATCCCTGTGTAAGTTTTCATCATCTCGCAAGCCTGCTTGACCCACTTGCTTTCGGTAAGGCCATAAAACAGAGTGTTGTTTTCCAACGCCTCCTTGAGGTTTTTCAACTCGTTGTCGAGAAACCGCTTCCCCGTGCCATACGGCGTGGTCTTGGCCTTGGGACCACCCTGGATCGCCAGCCCGTTTGATTTATTTTTCACAAATGCTCTTTCTTTGCTGAAGGTAGGGCGTGCCCGCCGAGCGCGCCGTCGTTCTCCATCAAAATCACAGGCACACTTTCCACGAACCACCGCATCGGCGCGTTCGGCGAACGCGCCCTACCTCGGACTTTGCAATTTCCGGACAGGCTCATATTTACCCAAGCGGTATCACTTGTTACCAAACTGGTCCTTGAGTGTAAACGCACATGGCGCGGAGGGTTTGGACAGCTTGCCATCCTTGTCGGTATAAACCACAAACAAGTGGAATTCGACGTTGGGACGGAGACCCTCGATGAGTTTTTCTGATTCGGTCCAACCCGTGCCCAGTTGCAATGCGCCGCGTCCGTCGGCGTAAGGGCTCACCCACACGTCATAGGTCTTCGCGCCGGGCACAAGATCAAAGTGCACCGCGCAACGGGTGCCGTCGTATAGATTCTGCGGCCGTGGATCCCGAATTTCCAACCCTGTGGCTGGGACACCCACACCCGTCTTGGCGAGTTCGGCGATGGGGTTCAGCAATTCCGGTGCGTCTTTCGGTATCGGCATCCGCAGTTTTGACAACCGCACAGCTTTATCGCCCCGGTCCTCCGCACTCGCATACTCGGCATTCAAGTCGCCCAGCAGCACGTCGTCGGGCTTCGCATCCACCAGGTCGTTTCCGTAAATCACTTTTGGCCTGCGCTCCACGATGATCTTGTCGAGCGTGAGCGGCAGATCCACCACGCCGTCGCCGCCGGACGATCCCCACCAGGTCGTGCCATATTCGCGGAAAGAGTCGTACGGCGCGCTCGAAGGCATCTCGAATCGCAGATACCTCCAACCGTCAAAACAAAACGAACTCCAGCAGTGGATGTCATCGTTGTTCCATTCTTCCTTGGTGCCGACACTGATCCATTTCTCGCCCTTGGCGTCACGGAGCGAATAAACCACACGCCCCCAGTCGCTGGCCGCGTGCACCCACAGGCCAAGATGGCTGGCCTTGCCTTCAATCGCGATCGGCTCCTTCGGCTCGAGCGTTGTGTAGAATGGCATCACACCCCGGTCCTTGTCCTGTTTTTCGAGATGAATCGCAAGGCAATCTCCTTTCGGCGCTTTCGTTACCTTCGCACTCATTTTCCCAAGGAAACGCTCGATCTGCAGCGGTTTGTTTTTTGTGTAATCCAGATCCTCCTTCTCAACCAACTTCCATGAGCCGTCGCCCAGCCTTGCAATAGTCGGGCTCTCATTGGCTCGCACGGAATCAGAATGATCGCTCTCGCCCAATATGATGACGGCGTCGGACTTCAAACCCTCAAGATATTGCGGCACCTGACCGACGGTGAACGTGACGACCCCATCTTTTTCCTTGAGCGTGGTCGCGTTGTCATTCTGGTCGAAAATTTCCAGCGAGGTGCCCGCCGGGACTTTGACGCTGACGGGCCGTTTGCCACGGATGGTCCAGAGCGCGTGAATCAGTTTTCCTGTTTTGTAATGCTTGAATTGTTCGCAGTAAGTCGAGGTGCTGCCGGTCGGCACGTACTTGGTGAAGTTGGCGCGGTTGAGATGACGGGTGAGCGTCGCGTAGTTCACGTAGGCCAGCTCCGGCATCGCCACCGGCATACGGGAGCACAACCCGCCGCCGTAATGCTGTTCGCCCCAGTAGTTCGCGCAGGTAAACGCAGGATCGGCGCTCTCGAACCGCGTCACGCCATAACCCATGAGCACCAGCATGTCGCGGGTGGCTATCTCCGACTTTCCTTCCTCCCCCGTGTCAATGTCCTTCGATGAGACGCAAAAACCCTCGACCATGACAAGATACGGATCCTTCTTGTACTGCTTGATGTCCTTCATGATCGGATACATGCGGTTGAAGACGACCTGGTTGATCTGCTGTTCGGGCAGGCGCTCGAAACCGGGCATGTCCAACGCGACGCCGTCAATCAGCTTCCGGCTTTCCGGGCTCAGCTTCAGGAATACTGCCGTGTTCATCGGGTCGCCATAGGGCATGAGCAACTTGAGGTTGGGCCACTCCTTCTTTGCGCCCCGGGCGGCCACCAAAAATCTGAATACCAGGTCATCGTACATGACCTGCTCGGGTTTGCTAAGTTTGTATTCCTCGCCGTAATGGCTCGGCCAGATGCCCATGGTGATGGGCCCGAGCTGGATCTCCGCGAAAAACGGGAGATACGTGGGACGGCTGATCGCGCTGGTTTCGCACTTCATCTTCTTGAGCGATTCCACGTACGCCTTGCCGGATTCCTCGGGTTTGGAACGGTCGAGCACGGCGATGTCTGGGACATTGAACAAGTCCTTGAAAACGCTGAAATACATCGCCCCGTTCTCAAACGCAGCCTCGGAAACATAGTGATATTTCGCGGCCAGAGCTTTGAGCGCCGCCGCATCCTTCGCCTTGGGATAATGGGAATAATTATCCGTGCAGGTCTCGGCCCCCGCCGCCGCCATCACGGGAAGCTCCTGCTCGATCGGCGGCGTGTCATGCCCCCCGCCCATCGAATAATAACCGAAGATGGATCCCTGGCCGGTTTCCCAGACCTTATGTTCCCGCGTGTCGGGGTGTAAATATGCAAAATTCCGACGATAGGTTGCCTTCTCGCCCACGGCAGTGCATTCCAACGTCATCTCCTGCAAACCATAACGGGTTGATTTGAGCGCGATGGGCACCTTGACGGGGACATCTTCCGCCGGCAGCGGCACATCCCTCCACTGGCGCACTGTCGCTTTTCCATCGTAACTTGACGTCGTGATCATCAGCCTTGCGGTGGTGGCCGAGCCGGTGGTGTTGCGCAACTGGACGGTGTATTTAGGCTGGGCGGGAGCGGTCCAGACGTGACCGAACTGATCGGGCTGGATATCCACATCCACTCCCGCACGTTCCAGGGTCATCGCATATATCTGAACCGAACTCGGCAAACCCGCACCGTGGTAACTGTATTCAAGCGGGTCGGGATAGGCGCGATAGAACTGGACCGGCTTGGTGATCTCCAGGCCGATCCGGTTGAGATCGGTGAACCATGAGAAGCTGTCGGGATCCAGCGGAATGGTCACATGATGAAGCGTGGCGAATTCTCCGTTCGCAAGCTTGATGAGATTGCCCTTGCTGGACGGGACCGTACCGGAAAAATTAAAGGGATGACCGGCATCCGGGCGGTAAAACTGCGCGGTCACGACCGGCACGCTGTCCTTGCGATCCTCGGAAATCGCCATCAGGTGCAGCGCCTTGTAACGGCCCTTGGGGATGTACATTGCAATGCGGGCCGGATCAATCCGGTCGGCGGAAACCCAACGGCCTCCAAATGTGCCAGCATTGGCAGGATAAGAACCCGGCAAGGCGCCGAATCGCGTCCAGCTCTTGCTTACGTCAATGTGGTCTTCACCTTTGGATGACATGGCAGGCAATTGAAACGGCACCCCATCCACGGACGCGACTTTGTCGGGCGTACCCCCCGCATGATACCCGACCTCATCCTCCAACCTGTCCACGGCATTCAAATGCCCCGAGATGGAGAGCGGCTCAAAACGGGCGGAGATGCCCTCCAGCGGACGCACACGGATCGAGGCAATTTCCGCTCCGACCGTGGCCTGGACTTTCACAAACCCCGAAGGATTCATGTCGGCCGCAAGTGGAATCTCGCAAATGAACCGTCCATTGACCCATGCGCGATAACGGCCTTTCTCGACCGTGCAGCGAAGGGTCAGGAGCGAGTCCTTGACCTTGGGCGCGCTGGCGATTTGGGCTTCAATGGTTTTGCGCATCTCCTCGGACCACGTGAGACTGCGATCGCTCACCGCTTCAAAAAAGATCGAACCGTTCAACGGAGGAGGAGATTGCCCGCCCAGCACGGTTACACTGTAATTGACCTGGTTCTGGCCACCCACGGCGCTCACGGATAAACTCACGGACTGCGGGGTCTTGTCCGGTCGATCAGCGCAGGCCATTTGAAGATTGATCGAGGTCGAGGTGCCATCCGCCGGCTTCAGGCGGTACGACATGATGCATTCGGTTGGCGCGGCCTGCACCGAGGTGCTCTCCAGGGTCAACGCTTCCGTCGCCGTCGCTGCAAGGGTCGGCTGGCCCGGCCCGCTCCCGAGCACAGGTTTCGCAGGCGTGATTTTCCAGTCGGCCACGCTGCCCAGAACCTTCGCCATCTGGGACGCGTCTGCCATTGCGTCGGCGCCACGAACAGCGGCCGGCACCAACACACACGCCAGCAACAGGGTCGTCAGTCCCAAGACGTGTCCCGAAAGTCCAAATTCCGAGGTAGGGCGCGCTCGCCGAGCGCGCCGAGGCGGTGATTCGTGGAATATGAAGCGAAGCATTCCAATGGAGACCGACGGCGCGCTCGGCGAGCACGCCCTACCTCGGACAAGAAGCTTGGGCTGTTGTGGATCGATTTTCATATTTCGCATTTCAGCTTACTTGTAACCAAACATATCCTTGAGTTTGAATGGCACTGCTGCGGAGGGTTTGGACATCTTGCCGTCCTTGTCGATGTAAACCGCGAAGACGTAAAACTCCACGTCGGGACGCAGGCCTTCGAGGAAGTTGCCGGAATTACCAGCGGCCACCCCGTTGGACACGGTCCAACCCGCCGCCAGTTTCATCGCCCCGCGACCATCGGCATAGGGGCTCACCCACACGTCATAACTCTTCGCGTCAGGCACGAGATCGAATTTCACATTGCAACAGGTGCCATCGGGAAGATGACCTGGCCGGGGATCGACCACCTTCACCCCCGTGATCGGCGCGCCCACGCCGGTCTTCACCATGTCGGCGATGGGATTGCCCAGCTCCGGCACATTCTTGGGCACCGGCATGTGCAGCTTCGAAAGCCGCACGACTTCGTCGCCCCGGTCCGACGCGCTCGCGTACTCGGCATTCAAGTCGCCCAGGAGCACATCATCGGGCTTTGCCGCCACCAGGTCGTTTCCGTAAATCACCTTTGGCCTGCGCTCGATGATCACCTTCTCGAGCTTGAGCGGCAGGTCCACCACGCCGTCGCCTTCATACGAACCCCACCACGTCGTGCCATGCTCGCGGAACTGATCGTATGGAAGGCTCGATGGCATTTCAAATTTCACGTAACGCCAGCCGTCAAAGCAGAACGAGCTCCAGGCATGAATGTCATCGTTGTTCCACTCCTCCTTGGTCCCCACGCTGACCCATTTCTCGCCCTTGGCATCGCGAAGAACGTACACGACACGGCCCCAGTCGCTGGCGGCCTGCACCCACAAGCCAAGATGACTGGCCTTGCCCTCAATCGTGATCGGTTTCTTCGGCTCAAGCGTCGTGTAGAAAGGCATCACGCCGCGGTCCTTCTCCTGCTTCTCAAGATGAATCGCCAGGGCCTTCCCCCCCTGCGCCCCGGGCGCATCCGTCGGCTTCGCGTTCATCTTTCCAAGAAACCGCTCGATCTGCAGCGGTTTATTTTTGGCGTACTCCTTGTCCTCCTTCTCCACCAGTTTCCATGAGCCGTCACCCAGGTTGCCAAGTTTCGCGACCTCCTTCGACGGCTGGGAATCCGAGTGATCGATCTCGCCCAACGTCACCTCCGCATCGGCAGCCAGTCCTTCGAGATATTGCGGCGACTGGTCCACGGTGAACGTGACGACGCCATTCTTTTCCTTGAGAGTGGTCGGATTGTCATTCTGGTCATAAATTTCCAGCGAGGAGCCCGCCGGGACCTTGACGTTGACAGCGCGTTTGCCTCGGATGGCCCACAGCACGTGGACGAGCTTGCCGGTTTTGTAGTGCTTGAATTGCTGGCAGTAGGTGGACGTGCTGCCGGTTGGCACGAACTTGGTGAAGTTGGCGCGGTTGAGGTGGCGTGAGATCGTGGCGTAGTTGACGTACGCAAGCTTCGGCGTCGCCACGGGAATCCGGTTGGACAAGCCGCCACCATAATGGTTTTCGCCCCAGTAATCGGCGCAGTCATAGGGCGGAGTGGAACTTTCGAAACGGTTGACTCCGTATCCCATGAGCACCAGGAAGTCCCGGGTGTTGATCTGCGCCTGCTCTTCCTCGGAAGTGTCCAGGTCTTTTGATGCAACGCAAAAACCTTCGATCAGCATGAGATACGGGTTTTTCTTGTATTCCTTCATATCTTTCATGATCGGGCACATGCGGCTGAACACGACCTGGTTGACCTGCTGTTCCGGCATGCGCTCGAACCCCGGCATGTCCAGCGCGACGCCGTCCACGAACTCCCGGATTTCGGGGCTCAGCTTGAGGAACACGACGGTGTTCATCGCATCGCCGTACGGGAGGAGCAGCTTGAGGTCGGGCCATTCCTTGCGGAGGGCGCGCGCACCGATCAGGTAGCGCATCAGGTAATTCTCGTACATGGCCTGCTCGTCCTTGGTGAGCTTGTAATCCTCGCCGTAATGGCTGGGCCAGATCCCCATCGTGATGGGACCGATCTGCATCTCGCCGAAAAACGTCATGTACGTGGGACGGCTGAGCGGACCGGGCTCGCACCTGAGTTTCTTGAGCGAGTTGACCAGCGACCTGCCGGATCCCTCGGGGTCGGCACGATCGAGCACGGGCATGTTATCGCCGCCCGCAAACATGTCCTTGAACACGGTGTAATACTGCGCCCCACTGTCGAATGCGGATTCGGAGATGAAATGATGTTTCTCGGCAAGCGCCCTGACCTCCGGTGAAAATGCCGTTGCCGGGGGCCCATTGGTCTGCGAGTAGTTGAAAATACAGGTCTCGGCCCCCGCGGCCGCCATCACGGGAATTTCCCACTCGACCGGCGGCGTGGCATGGCCGCCCATGAATCCATAATAACCGAAGATGGATCCCCGTCCGTCCTCCCAAGGCGTGTGATCACGCGTGTCGGGATGAAGGTATGCAAAATTCCGGCGATAGGTCGCCGTCTCGTCCCCGGCTTTCAGTTCCAAGGTCATCTCATGAAGCCCATATCGGGTTGGCTTCAGCGCGATCTTCGCCGTGACCGGCGAGCCGTCCGCCGGCAACTTCACCTCCTGCTCCTGTTTCGTTTCATCTTTCCCATCATAACTCTTCGTCTTGATCACCAGCTTCGCCGTGGTGGCGGCGCCGGTTGAGTTGCGCAACTGGACGGTGTAACTCGGCGCAGCCGGCGCCGTCCATACGTGGCCGACCTGGCCGGGCTGGATGTCCACATCCACATCCGCCCGCTCAAGGGTCATCGCGTAAATCTGCACCGAGCTGGGTAGTCCGCCGCCGTGATAGCTGTATTCCAGCGGATCAGGATAACCGCGGTAATACTGGACCTGCTTCGTGAGCTCCAAGCCGATCTTGTTGAGATCGCTGAACCACGAAAAGCTGTCGGGGTCGAGCGGGATGGTCACGTGATACAGCTTGGAGCTCTTGCCCCCCGCAAGCTTGATGGGCACGGCCTGGGCTTTGTCTCCGTCACCTTTGGGTGGGATGGTGCCGGTAAAATTGACCGGATGGCCGGACTCCGGGCGGTAGAACTGCGCCGTGACCAACGGAACACCGTCCTTGCGGTCATCGGAAACTGCGATCAGGTGCAACGCCTTGTAACGCCCTTTTGGGACATACATCGCGATGCGCGAGGGATCAATCCGGTCGGTGGACATCCACCGGCCGCCGAACGGACCCGCGTTGCTTCCGAACCAGCCAGGCAGCGCGCCAAAGCGGGTCCAACTCGTGCCGACATCAATGTGGTCATCGCCCTTGGCCGACGGCGCAGGGAACTGGAACGGAACATTATCCACGAGCGCTCCTGCCTGCGAGGCCGTAGCCACTTCGTCGTGGCGCTCGCCGTCGCGACGAAGCGCTTTGGCGTAGTCGGAAAGGCCCGGAAGCGACGCGTGATCCACCTTGTCCCCGTTCACTGTTGAGGAATTCAAATGCCCCGCAATCGAAAGCGGCTCGAAGCGATTGGAGACGTCGGTCAGCGGACGCACCTGGATCGAGGCAATTTCCGCTCCGGCCGTGGCCTGGACTTTCACGAGCCCGGAGGGGTCCATGTCGGACGGCAGGGCGACCTCGCCGGAGAATCGTCCGTTCACCCAGATCCGGCAGCGGCTTTTCTCCACAGTACAGCGAAGGGTCAGGAGCGACTCGTTGACCTTGGGCGCACCGCCGATCTGGACCTCGATGCACTTGCGCATCTCCTCCGACCAGGTGAGGCTGCGCTCGCTCACGGCCTCGAAAAAGAGCGACCCGCTCAACGGCGGCGGAGGCGCTTTTCCTCCCAGTACCGTGATGCTGTAAACGATGGACTTCTGCCCACCGTTGGCGCCCACGGAAAAAGTCACCGACTGCGGGGTCTTGTCCGGCCGGTCGGCGCAAGCCATCTGGACATTGACATAGCTCGTGTTTCCCTCGGGCGGCTTCATGCGATAGACGACAAGACACTCGGAGGGCGCGGCCACCGGGGCGTTGCCCTCCAGCGTGATGGCTTCCGTCGCCGTGGCCACAAGGGTCGGCTGGCCCGGCCCGCTGCCGAGCACGGGTTTCTCAGGCGTAATCTTCCAGTCGGCAACATTGCCCAGGACCTTTGCCATCTGGGCCGGGTCCGCCCGTTTAGAATCGGCGCCACGAATGGTGGCCGGCATAAACAGGAACGCCAACAACAAGGCCGTCAGTCCCAAGGCGTATCCCGAAACTCCAAATTCCGAGGTAGGGCGTGCTCGCCGAGCGCGCCGAAGCGGTGGCTCGTGGAAAATTGGGCGTGGCATTCCGATGGAAACCAACGGCGCGCTCGGCGAGCACGCCCTACCTCGGACTAGAAACTTGTGTGAACCGATTTTCATTTTTTTCATATTTTTGGTTTCGATAAAATCCGACGGCGAATCCAATCCGCAGCCAGTGGATGGGTTTCCGCAACGTCTTCGTTATGCCCGGGGGCGGAAGTCACGTGCATCTCGACATCGGCGTGTTTCTTCAGCGCCTTTGCCTCCTCCGCGATTTGCTGGATCGCCGCAACGGCGGATGGCGTTCCGTTCCGCTCATCGTTCCTGCCGATGCACGCCCACACGGAGCGGTCCACGAGGCGCGGAGCCTGGCGGATGAGCGAGAACGACTGCACCATCGGGTTTTGTTCCATGCCGTGAAATTCAAACGGGATGCACAGGTCGGAAACCGGGCCGATGGCGGCGATCACGCGGATGCGCGGATCCACCGCCGCGGCGTGGAGCGCCAAAAACCCACCACGCGAAATCCCGACTGCTGCGATTCGTTCTGGATTTGCGATCCCCTCCGCGATCAGGTGATCGATCAGGCTGGAAACCCGCGCCACAAATCCGGGGATCACCGGATCCCCCTTCTCCATGCGAACCCGCCAGCCTTTCATTGTATTGTCATCGCCCGGTTGTTGATCCTCGCCATGCGCCGGAAGATCCAGCGCCGCGCACACAAAACCCTGGTCCATGAGAATGCGTCCGGATTTGATGAACGCGGCATCCCCCAGCGTTTGTTCAATGTAGTTTGCAAAAACAAGAAGCAGGGGAGACTGGTAACGTTTCCGCGTGCCGATCAATCCATAGCGCACGCCATCCTTCATCCGGAGAATCTCCGTGGAATGATGGGTGTTCACGGAACGATGGTTCAATGGTTCATCCCTTTCCACCCGCATGAGCTTCCACGCGTCCGAGGCCATGTTGTTTCCCGCAACCATCCACAGGCCGTTGTCGTGCACAAAAACGCTCGCGGCATGACGCGCCTCCCATGGCGTGTCGGGAAGCTCATGCCAGTTGACGCCATCGGCAGAATGCCAGACGTCGCTTCGATTGAAATAATTCGGATCAAGCCCATCGTAACCTTCCATCACCCACATCCGGCCGTCGAACACCGCCACTTCGTGATAGGCCCTGGGATGCCAGGGCGCCGCCTTGAGGTGTTGCTCCCAATGCACGCCGTCAGCGGAACTCCAGACGTCGTTGTAGAGAATGCGCTCCGGGTTCTTGGGTGTATTGGAGGTGCCACCACCAAGAAGCCAGATGCGATTGTTAAAGACCACCGAGCCACCGATCATCCCGCGTGGAGCCCATGGCAACTTGTCAGCGACACGCGTCCACTTCACGCCGTCCGATGAGTTCCACACGTCGCTGTAGAAAATGTCCTCCCCTGGCGCGTGCAACGGGCTTGTCTGTCCGCCCATCACCCAGATCTTGTTGTCGAACGCGACTGTGTAATGCAACGTGCGCGGGCCCCAGGGCACGTTGTCGCAAATCTTTGCCCATCGCACGCCATCGGCGGTGTTCCAGACATCGTTCTGGTAGTGGCCATGACTCCCATCGCCGCCAACGATCCACATCTTTTCCTGGTGCACGACGTACCCCGCACAATGCCGCCCCTCCCACGGCGCCTTGGGAACCTCCAGCTTCCATTCAGCGCCGTCACTCGAGGACCATACCTCGCTGTTACAGATCGTCGGGAAATGGACCTTGTCCCATGGATTCCATCCGCCGAGAAGCCACATCCTGTTCTTGAACACGAGCGCCCCGGCGCCATCGCGCGGCGCGAACGCGGCGTGGTCGGTTGCCTTCGTCCAACGATAAACGGGGATGTCAGACATTATTTGGTTTCCTCCGGAGCGAGCGCCGCCCGCTTCTGGATTTCCTCTTCCGTGAGCGCACGGTTGTAGATCACCATTTCGTCAACCCAACCATGGAACAAACCGATCTGCCTTCCATAGGCGCCGATCAACAGGGGCTTCTCATTGTCAGACGGCAGGCCGGGCAACTTTGCCTCACCGCACAACCTTCCGTCCCTGTACAACGCACAGCGATCCGCAGTGATTGTCACGGCGACATGCGCCCATTTGCCCTTGACCAGACTCTCGTTGTCACCCACCTGGACATCCTTCCCATCCGGCAACCGGCAGACAAACAAAGCAACATGCCCTGAGTTACACCACAACACATAGGGGCTGCTCGTCGCGCTTCCACCAGATACTCGATCCACCAACCCCATCCATCCTCCCTCCAGAGTGGATACTTTGAACCACAGCTCGAACGTCATTTCTCCTGTGCCGCCCTTGGACTTGTCCAGTGGATACATCTGCTTCTCAGGTGAAATCTCCACAAAGCACGCCGATGGCACATCACCATCAGGCCCTTCGGTCGGAGCCAGCCCTGGATCAAACTGCAGGGCTTTCTTGCCCGGCCACCGTCCCAAACCCCATGCGGGACCGTGAACTTTTGCGTCGTCATCAATCGCCCCATCGAGAGCCCCCCCCAGCTTGGACCAGTTCTTCACGATGGAGTCCGATTCGTCCTGGAAATCGTAATAGGCAATCACACTTTTGTCCTCGAGGAGAACCTTGCGTTCCGCCTTCCAACGCTCGTACCCCTTCGACGTTTTCTCAGCCCCGTGGGCAGCGCCAATCCACAAGCACAACAACATCCCGCGCAAAAATCGCGCAACCATGGTAATCTTTATTTTTTTGTCTTGCTGATGGTAGGGCGCGACCGCCGGGCGCGCCGCTGCGCAGCGGACGGCCCGGCGGTCCGTCCCTACCTCGGAATTCAGGCTTTCCGTACACCCTCTTGGATTGCTCATGATGATCATGGCCGGATCTCCCAAAGATAGGAGCTGCGACGCGGATGATCGTTCTCTCCTGCATAGATCACGCCTTCGGGTGTGATGGTGATGTCATGGCACTGCCACATCGCAACACCGTTCCCATCCACGATCGGGCCGCCGAGTTCGTAGCGGTCACGCTGCGGATCGAATCGCAGGAGACGGCAATGCCCGTCGCGTCCCGTGACGCCATAAGCGTAACCGTCGCGGTGCATCACCATCGAGGTCAGGCGGGAGCGCTTCTTGCTGATGGGCGTCCCGAGATATTTCGCCTTCGCGGTTTTTGTGTTGATGCGATAAAGCGATCCGTTGTCTCCTGACGCGTACAGGCAGCCGGTGCCAAGATTAAACAGCCCCTCCACCTTCGCCGTGCCGTGGGCGCCATTCGCCCGTGGCAGGCCGGTGTCGAAGAAAACCATCCGCCCCTTGCGTGGGTCGTACTTGCAAAGGCGATGACTGTCCACGCCCGGCACGTTTTGCCATGCACGCGTCACGGCCCAGCCGCACCAGACGCACCCCGAATCATCCATCACCAGGTTTTCCCCCTGCCCCATCGCCAGGCCGCTGCCGATCGGGCCGATGTCGCGCGCCTTCTTCGTCCCAAGATCAAACACGCTGAACCGCTCGGGCGTAAAGTGCATCGAATAGACAACCCCGCGTTTTTCATCGAGCGCGATGGACTGGATGTAGATGTGCGGGATCGGAATGCCAAGCTTGGTCGTCCTGCCGCTCTTGATGTCGTGACGGTAAAGCCCGCCGCCCGGCGCTTCCCAAAACCGGTCCACGTCGTGGAGAAGAGCGGTGGCGGTGTAGAGGGTCTTTCCATCCCGCGTCAGTTGCATCGAGCGATGGAACTTGGCATCATAACGATTGCCGGCCTTTTTGAATCCAAGATCAACGAACCGGCCGGCCTTGCAATCGTACGCCTTGAAAATGTCGGCGTCGAAACTCGTGATGCCGCAGTAAACGCGGTCGGTCCCCGCGTGATAAACCACGCCGTCAAAACTGATCCAATCCTTGCGCCAGCCCGGATCGGCAATCAGGTCATTGTAATTCCAGCGGTCTTCGACACGGTTGAACCATGCGTCGCCAAATGCGCGTGCTTTGAGTTTGTGGGATCGGATTTTCATATTTTTTCACAATCTGATTTTTAATTCACGAACCTGATTCCCCGCCACATCCAGGACAACGCCGACGTGGGCGCGGCCGGCGGTCTTGAACGAACGGCCTTCCAGCGGCTTTCCATCCAGCAGAAATTTCGTCCCCACACGTTCAGGCAACACGATCGACAATCCTTGTAGCGCCCGCTCCGCCTTGATCTGCCAGACGCTCCCGTTGGACTCGACGCTGACGCCCCGGCGGGCATCATTGAACGACGTCCAGGCATCCGCCGACCAGCCACGCACCTTGCGCGATTGCAGATGCCCCAGCGTTTCGCGAAACCAGGGAAGCGTGGGCTCGCCAAAGCTCTTCATTCGCAGGGGATGAAATGTCGGATGGAACATGCCCTGGTATTGAAAGCATCGATCAACCCAACGATGCGTTTCCTCAATCCGCTGCGGTTCGGTGAGCGCGGGAAGATGGTGCTTGTCCTCCACCCACCCATCGTCGGTGATGAAGGTGAACTGGCTGTAGATATCAATCAACCTGCCCCGCGCATCCATGAACTTGACGGGCAACAGGGTCCCCGATTGCACGCCGCTTTGAAAGTGACGCCCTGAATAGCCGTTGAGATCCATGCGCACCCCGATCTCGCTCTCCACGCGCGGCAGGTCCACCCATCCCGTCCAGATGATGCAATGATTCCGGCTCGCGCTGGGAATGTAGCCGTAGAGATCGCGGAAATTTCCAAACGCCTTTTTCAAATAAGTCTCAAATTCTTCCAGCGTCGGATACGGTCCCAGCCAGGGATGCAATCCCACCGTATGACCCCGGGCGCGCAAAGCCTTGGCATCAGACGGCGTGAGGGCATCGAATTGCTCTTCCATCAGGTACGTCGAGTAGGGAATCCCAAATTCCTCGCACGTGGAAAAAGCGAGATCAAAAATCTCCTTGGTCGCATTGTCACCGTCACCGTCAATCATCGCACCGGTCTCTTCCAAATTTGGAAACCGCCACACGCGCGGGACAGCCTTTGTCTTTTCCGTCGTCCAGCCAATCATCCGCACAAGCAGGTCGCGATGAAGGTCGGCTTGCGGCGTGTTCTTCAGGCGCGGGTCCAGGTGGCCGGTGAACATGTCGTTTTGTGAAAATTTCCAGTCGCCATCCGCATTCGCAAACGCGCCGTCGCTCGCCTGGTCGGGACGTCCCTGTTGCAGAAGCACCAGGCACCGGGCCAGGTCGTAGGCAAAACAAACGCGCCGCCCTCCCCCGCCCTCGACGCGGGCGACCGCCGGATGCGCCGGTCCGGCAGGACGGCGTCCCGCCAGGTCGCCATCGAATCCTTCAAGCAACGGCGCAATCTCCTCGCCACCTGCAAGACGGTAAAGATCGCTTCCCCCATGGATCTGCATCATCTCGCCGTCGGGATGCCGCGTATAACCCGCCCACCTCTGCCCGCCATGAACCGCCAGGCCAAAAACATCCGCCAGCAGAAGGCTTGGGCGCAAGGCGATCACGCTCCCACCATCCCGGACATGGGTGCGGATCATTTCACTTTGCTCTTCGGATTCGAGCAGATGGGGAAGGATCAGCAAGGCATCGCGCCCCGTCGGCGCGTCCACCCAGCGATGAGTGAAGCCTTCGATGGCCAGCGCCTCGCCGATGTAGGAACAGAGCGGGTTGGCGGGGTTTTTCCCCCGAAGAATCTCAATTTGCGCTGAAAACATTTTGGTTTTTGAAAAACGGATTTTTTGACAGAATGAGCAAAATGACAAAATTCTGTGCATTCTGTGCATTCTGTCCAAACTAACCTTGGCTAGAACTTCGGAATCTTCATGATCTTTGCCCCGGCCCATGCGGATTCCTGGGCCGTGATGGTCGCCGCGCACGAGCGCGCCGCTTCGCGGACGTTCACCAGCGGCTGGCGTTTTTCCAGCACGGAAAAAACGAAGTCGTTGGTCAGGATCTCATCCATGAATTCATGCCCGTGGCCGGCGGATCCCTCCACCCCGTACATATGCAGCGGCACTTTCATCATGTGGCTCTGGTGCTCGAGACTGTCGAGAAACAGATAAGGCCCGGAAAATTCGTCAACCCGGTCCGATTCGCAGGTCCCCTTGGTGCCGTAAAACGCATGGTAATTCAGATGCGTGCGATTCGGGTGGTAGTTGGCATGAATTTTGACAATCGTTCCAAACTCTCCCGTGAACAAGGCTGCCATGCCGTCGCCCTTCTTCGGATCGCGCTCGCTTTTCGCCAGTGGACCGAAGTTGTGACAGCGGACATCATCCATCCGCTCGCCCCCCAGGATCCAGCGGATCGTGTCGAGGGCATGCAGGCCGGGTGAATTCAAGTGCGGCTGCCATGATCCCTTGCAACCGCGCGAAGAAGGAATCCCCGCAAACTGCTGCAGCCACTTCATTTCAGGCAGACGGCGGCTGACGATCGGGTTGAGGTAGTCGCCTTCCGCATAGTAAATCCGACCCAACTGCCCCTCTTCGACCATGCGCTTGACCATGGCGATGCGCGGCCAGAATCGCACTTCGTTGCACATGACCACGTTCAGATGCTTGCGCTCGCTCAGCTCGACGATGCGCTTCAAGTCCTTGATCGAGGTGGCCAACGGAACATCCACCTGCACGTGCTTGCCGGCCTCCAACGCCGCGATCGTCAGTGCCCCATGGGAATCGTCGCCGGTTTCAAGGCACACGGCTTCGATGTCGGCGCGCTTCAGAAGTTTATGGAAGTCGCCATATACCTCGGGAACCCCCATCACCTTCGCCACCGCGTGCGCAAACGGTTCATTCCGGTCGCAGAGCGCCACCAGGTTGACGTAGGGACATCGCTGGTAGTACCTCGTAAATTCACTGCCGCGATGCACGCCGACCACGGCCACATTCAGCTTTCGACCCTTCCCGCGTTTCATTTCCCCCTCCGGCGTTGCTCGTTGCGACGGGCGTCTTCGTGCGCGTAACGCGACGCGCGGTTGATGTCACGCAGCATCCAGAATAACCGGTACCAGTTGGAGCTTTTGATATAATTCACGCAGCGCTCCTCATGCGGCTCCGGCCATCCGGGATCGTCTGGACGCTCGGGAAACAGCGGGCTTGTGTCAGTTTTGGATTTCATAGTGTCATTTTGTTTCGTCATTCTTTCTGGCTGGTGGTAGGGCGCGCTCGCCGAGCGCGCCGTTGTTCTCCATCGGAATCAAACATCCACTTTCCACAGGCCACCGTTGCGGCGCGCTCGGCGAGCACGACCTACCTCGGATTTTGGAATTTTTGGACATACGCTTGGAATTTTTATTTGCGACCCACCACGCGGATGGGCTTCTTGCTTTCCTTTTTCACAAGCTCCCATTTCCCTTTGGAACGACGCACGCCAAGCGTCACCGGACCGATGGGAGTCACGATCGTCGCCTCCATCTCCGGACGTTGATCGGAAAGCAATGGCGCAATCTCCAGGCCGCCATTTCTCCAGCGCGCATTCCACGAATGCGCCTGGGCATAGGGCAGATTCTGCAAGCACCGGATGACCAGGTAATGGTCGTCCACCCTCGGCGGCTGATCCGCCCAATGGGCGTCATAAAACTGGAGCCATGTGTCAAAATATTTCGCCTTGCCTGTAAGACGGCTGATGAAGTTGAGCGCCCGGGGCTTGTGCCCGTGCGCAAAGCCATGCGGCCCCAGGTAGGGAAGCTTTCCTTTCATCGACGGGTTTCCCCATTCAAGCAGCGGGTCGTGATCCGTGCCCGCATGACTGACCTGGTAAGGCCATCGTACCGTGCCATCGGTGCGAACCACCGCGTCCAACAAAAAGTCCCCGTACTTGATCACCGCTCGCCGCAGCTCCTCGTCGTCCGGGATGCGTTCCAGGTAATCAATGACCGGGTCGTTGCCCAGGTTGGCCATCCAGGGCTTCACCGGCATATGGCTCCCGGCATGAATGCCGGTGCCGCTGCCCTGGTCGCGATAGGAACCGTCCGCCTGCTGGCATTGAATCAGCCGCCCCATTGCGTCCCGAGCCATCGCCCGATAATCCTCCTTGCCCAGATAGTCCCACATGAACACCAGGCCTCGAATGCCCGCGCCATCCCGTCCGTAACCAAATCGGGGCCACATGTGACAATCCATCCAGTACCAGTGGGATGATGCGGATTCCGCGCACTCGCGAAGATACGGGTCTCCCGTCTCCAGATAGCCAAACAGCATTCCTGTCGTCCGGGAACCCGGGGGAGCAGTCGAGCCATCCAGCGGATAATCCATCATGCGAATCGTCTCCGTCGAATGATCAAAGGCGATGTCGGCCATATGATAGGCATCCCGGATCGCCCTCCGGAATTGCTCCAGCTTTCCCGTGCGATAAAAATAGAGCAGCTGCGCAAAAGGACCTTCGCCTTCCCACAACCGTCCCATAAAACCTTCATCAAACCGGCCGGGATGATCTTCTCTCACCGCATAAGTTCCATCAATGCGCTTGTCCAACGCATCGCGGACGGACAGAACCCGGTCCGGCCAGAGATCGCCACTGAGGGCGTACCACCACTCGGGCGCCGTCAGTCGGGAAATCACCGGCGCAACCTCGCTCAAGCTCACATTGAAACGCACCGTGCGCGCAAGCCCCTTCGGAAACCGACGCTCGGAGGCGCGCACGAGAAATCCATCCTGTCTCGCGCGATGACCGCTGTCCCCCTCGATCTCCACCCCCTCGTAAGGCTGGTAGATGATGAGATCGTTCTCCCGTTTCAGGCTGCCGGGATGTTCGGGACTTACAAACGGCAGCGCATCGGAAAGATCCAGCGACATGTCCCCGAGTGCAAAACGGGATCGGGTGCCATCGAGCTTGTGGTCCACGGGCGCATCCCCGCTGACTGAAAATCCAATCAACGGCGTCATCTCTGCATGTTCCCGCCCTTCATCAAAGCGATGATTGTTGACATGGCGACAGCTCAGTTGAATGACGCCATTGGCAAAGCAAAGGATGAAAGCCTCGCCCAAAAGCCAGTTCTGCCGATGCAACCACTTGTTGGTCAACACGGCTTCATACTGGCTCATCCCCTCTTTTTTAGGGGCCATGATCTCGTCCCATTTCAGGGGAACCACTTCGATGCAACCGCCGATGCGGTACGCCGTCACGACCGGGCCTGACCAGAGTTTCTCAAGCTTCAACCACTCCCACCAATGAAGCTCGTCGCGCCAGCGCACGCCCAGCCTCAACCCGAAACTTTTTCCGCCCAGCGTGAATCGCGCCTCGCCCACTTCATGGGGAAGCAGGGCCTTGTAGTCTTTGTGGATGATGCTCGTGCTGACTTCGATCTGCTTTTTGGCAGCCACCGACGAGGACTTGTTCGTCAAACGAAAACTGGAGGGCAATGCGTTCTTGCTCATGCCAAACATCAGCCGACGACGGGGAACACGCTTGCCGCCGCTTCGGGAATCCGGCCACCAACCGACATCCACGGTCTGGGTTGCCAGCCCCGTGAAATGGGAATGCACCTTTGCATTCATCGGCACGGGCAGGCTCACCATGGCAATACGCGCCTCTTCCTTCGGTTCGGGACAGTTCAATTCCAAGAGCGACACTGTCTTGGGATCCACACTCACGGTTTTTTTTGTCATTTGGTTCGGACTTTCATTTCGTAATTATTCAGACCGTTTCCGAAACGGAGGGACACGCTCCGTCGTGTCCGCAGGTGGATGGGTCCACAACCGGGCAAATGACCATGAACCCAGATCGTGCTGATTCATCGCTCTCGAAAAATATCGCGGGTCGATATTCCTTCGTGACGTGGGTGGACACGACGGAGCGTGTCCCTCCGTTTTGAAAACCTCGCAACGCGACTCGATTGTTGGACGTTCGACGTTCGATGTTCAAAGTTGGAAGTTCCCGCCGCCTTTCCGGTCGCGCCCTCGGTCCCGCGGACACGACGGAGCGTGTCCCTCCGTTTTTTATCCGCAAGAAGTCGAGGATAGCAAAATGTATGAACATGGGGGAACTTGGTGATCGTTAAATCCACTCATCCACAAACTGGCAGGTGTTCGAGAAAGCGCATGAACATGTTTGCCTTCCAGTGCGGCTCTCCATTCAGGCGCAATTTGGGGAAGCGCTTCATCAGCCCCCGGATGGCAATGGGTGCCTCCATTCGCGACAACGGTGCCCCAAGACAAAAATGAACGCCATATCCAAAGGCCACGTGACGGTTCTCCGCCGTAGGCCGCCGGATGTTGAAGCGATCGGGCTCCTTGAAAACTTCCGGGTCCCGGTTCGCCGAGGCCAGGACCACATACAGGAGATCCCCGGACGAAATGTGTTGCCCGCGAAGCGTGACGTCCTTCACCACACGACGGTGCATGGTGAGAACCGGTGAATGAAACCTCAGCATTTCCTCAACCGCCGTTTTCGACAGTTCCGGCTCGGCTCGCAGCATTTCCATCTGGGACGTATCCTTCAACAACTCCAGCACTCCATTCGCAATCAGGCTGGTGGTCGTCTCATGCCCGGCAATCAGCAGGGTCACGCAGGTGTCGAGAAGGTCGGCATCGCTCATCGTTTCACCGTCTTCGCTCGCCGCCGCGAGGGCGCTGAGCAGGTCATCCTTCGGTGACTTCCGTCGTTGCTGGATCAACTCGCGAAAATATTCGATCATGTCACGGCTACACTGTTCGTAACGGAGAGCGTCTTCCAGCACCATCCCCGCCTGCAACGACGTGATCCCCTTCGACCAGTGCATGAGTCGTTCCGCGTCCTCGGGAGGCGCGCCGAGCATTTCCGTGATCACGATGCTGGGCAACGGAAAGCCAAGGGCGCTGATGAGATCGAATGGCTTTCCAGGCTCCACCCGCTCCAGAAGCATCTGCACCACAGTTTCCACGCGCGGGCGGAGCGATTCCACCATCGCGGGAGTAAAAGCCTTGCCAGCAAGTTTTCGCAGGCGGTTGTGGGCCGGAGGATCGGAATTGACGAGCCCCGTGTCCCCCTTGCCCTGGAGCGCCTGCAACCGGGCGCGGAAAGATTCCTCCAGGTGCTCGAATATCAGAGTGCTGCGGCCCGCGTTGGAAAACGTCTGCGGATCGCGCATCACGGACTGAAGATCATCGTGACGCGTGACCAGCCAGGCATTCCACTTCTCACTCCAATAAACTGGAGCTTCCTTCCGCAACTGGTTGTAAACGGGATAAGGATCGCGGTAAAACTCCGGTGTCCCCAACCTGGCCTCGATATGTGGAAGCGACTGCCTCGTCTTCATTCGGTTTTGGCTTTCGTTTCCTCGGGCGCAGGGGATTCTACTGTCTCAGGTCTGAGGATCTCATAAGACTGATCAAACCCTCCTGCGGATGGGTCCGCGGAACCGGCTTTGGAAGCCTTTCGTCGCGCAACAGCCAGCTGAATCACATGGTTATCGAAAAGCTTCTTTAAATTGAACGAATCATTCGACGCCACAACGATTTTGGGCGAATCCTTGCCGATTGTTTCCATTTCTTCGTCCGACAGCAGAGGAGGACCGACTAATGAAACGATTGCCGCGGCCTTCGGATACTTTCCAATGATCGAGAAGAGCAACGAGGAAGGGAATCCCCTGCCGGGGCCTATCTTTAGCCCCTCGTTCATGGACAATTTTTCGACGGCGAGCACCTTGATATCTCCATGCTCTGCGATGGATTTCATAAAAGCCCTCGCATTCGGTCCGTCGATGGATGACGTATCATCTCCGGCATCCATCACCACCAACACGATGGAGCTCTTGTCCCCGACCAATTTTGCGGTTTCCGTTGCCAGAACATCGCCAAGGAGGAGAAACGGCCGCAGATCGCGATGGGGCGGTCGTTCACACTGGGTAAAAATAAGCGAACAGATCGATCCGAAAATCAAAACTGTCGCGGTGATACCGATGATCCGCCGCTTCTTTTTCGTTGCCTCGTCCACCCCCTCCATAGCTTCGGGAGCAAGCTGATTTCCGGTGAGACGGCTGAGAATGATGCGAAAAACGGAGATCACACTTCCGATGACGTTGTCCACGATGGAGGTCGCCAGCGCAGTCAGATTCTGTTTGGAGTCGGGCATATCGGGCATTGAATCACTCGGCGTTAAACGCATGGTTTCAGAAATCGCCAGCTACCTCATGACTTTCCGTTGCATCAAGCGATTGCGAATTCCGTTAAAAAGCGCTGAATTCAAGGCTCCCAACTCCCTCTAAAAAAAGTGTCGCCATTCATTTCCCCCCAGAATCGATTGTGCGTCCAAGGCAGGCTAATACTTGTATTCCCTGGAAAAGTTGGTGATTTCGCCCAAAAATCTGCATGTCCATCCAAATAGCTAAATGGAATCTTTCCTGTCCCTCCATGCGCTACTCCCCACGCCGCACCGGCCCCAAAAAATGCATTATCCAGATCAGCTGGTGATGTGGTGTCCCACGTCCACCCGCTTTCCGTGAAAATCATCGTCCGGTCACGATCAAGAATTTCAGCCATGCGCACGTTACGGACCGAGGTACCCGCCAGGTAATGATAAGCGTTGCCAGCATACCGCAGCATGAAGTTCATCGCATACATATAACGACCGTCATAATTCGCTGGACCGCTCCCAGTCACTTTAAAGTCGCAATAAAAAACAGACTTCCCGTTAAGGGGTATGCCATAGGTTTGGCCATTGGCAAAATTCGTCGTAATCCCGACATAAGGAGCCAATTGCCTTACCCACCCGCCACCATCAGAGATAGCGACGCCATTGGTGATGAGGCTGCCTGGAAGGTAATCGTCGTGATCCTGAGTATAAAGATGTGCCGCAAGCGCAAGCTGCCTCACATTGGCAATATCGCGCACATTATAAGCCGATATGCGAGCATTCTTGAGAGATGGCATGAGAAGTGCCGCGAGGATGCTGATGATGGCAAGCACCACCAATAGTTCAACCAGTGTGAATGCTTTGGGCAACCATCTTGCGATGATTGTTGAAATCACTGGTTGTTCTACGCCTTCTTTCCATGTCGATATATGATTATAGTTCATGGCAGTTCCCTTGGTGGTTTTCTGAATAAAAAATCAAGATCATTTCAATGTGAACGGAACCTCTTCGCTCTCGGCGGAGGTGATCTTGAATTTTCTTACGCGGGCATTGCCGGGGGGGCCATCCGCATTGGCCGCGCCATCCTCCGCCACCCACAACTCCATGTGGTCGGGCGTTTGGGCCGCCACGCAGGGATTGATGAATTCCAGTTTGTCCGCCGCCTTGCCCGCCTTTCCATACGCCTCCACCCGCACCAGCTCCGCTCCGTTGTCCCAAAACAAAACCATTTCGCCAGCGCCACCGCTGTCCCAGTACGGGGTTGCCGGCCCATGCGTGGCCACCCAGACCAGGCCCCCGGCGGCGGATGGCCCCATCGGGCTGCACATGGGCGCGGCGTGGAATGAGTAGGATGGCTTGATCGCCTTGCCATCATCGAGAAGCTTTTCAAGCTGGTGGGCTTCGGAGGCGATGTACACTGCGCCCTGTCGGTCCGACGTGATCTGGTTGCCGCCGATGCTGCGTCCGTCCACGATCTTGCTGTAAGCGGAATTCCCGGTGTACAGAAACCCGTCAAATGCATTTTTCGTCCGGTCATAGACACGGACCAGATCTCCAAAAAACAGATAAATCCTCTTGCCCGGCCCCAGCGCGATCCAACTGATATAGGTCGTGTTCCGATTGCTGTTGGGGTTGTCCTCGTATCCGCCAATCGTCTGGTCGGTCTTGTCACCCGTGGGGCTGAAAACCATGACCCGATGCTCTCTTTGGGATGGAAGATAAATGATCCCCTCATCATCCACCGCCACGCTCCAGACGCGCGTGGGCGCCTCGTCCACGGTCATCCGTCCACGATCCGCAAAGGTGGTATCCGGCTTTCCATCTCGTGAAAACCTGTAGAGATAGGTTGACCCGAGTCCCGGTACGGCGTCCGTCGTGGTCCCATCCTCGCTCTTGACGGCCGGGACTTCGATGATTCCACGGTCCAGCACATAAACGCCCTTGGAATTGATGGCGATATCCGTCGGATTCACCCATCGCTCCTTGTGGGGCAGTGTAACCGCCGCGTCGAGAGCGAGAGTGACTCCCTCACGATAACGGATGCGATAGTCGCCCGGCTTCAAACCGTGGTTTTTTCCCACGGAAAACTTCTGCCCGTTCGAAAAACCGCCCGCATGCACGGTTTTGAGACACGTGCCCTTGGTGTCCAACACTTCCAACAGACTGATCGATGAAGCATTTCGAGGACTTACCCTGATGGTGATCGCATCCGACCCGGTGCCATCCAGCGATATGAGGGGAGATGCCTCAAGGGCAGAGGCGCAGCAGATGAGCCAGAAGACGGCCAAAGGGTTGAAGAAATGGGGAGCACACGCGGCTCGCGTGTCCAAAATCGGCGGCGCGCCGATTTTCCCTCTGGCCCAAGGGATTTGTTCGACGAGCCGTCGAACAAGACACGCGAGCCGCGTGTGCTCCCCAGGTGGAAGATTCAGAAACTCAAATTTTTGAAATGTTTTCATTTTCCATGTGTCATGGGCGATTCAGCGCCGTTGGAACCCGGGCTGTGGGAAAAGGCGTCGGCGATGTACCTCAGGTAATCCTCTTTTTTGACCGTGGGGAATTCCAGGCGGATCTCGGACGACTCTCCCCAAAGCACAAGTGATTGCACCGATTTCAGAATCCGCTGCCGCCACGCTTCCCGTCCTTCCAGCGCATATCCACTGAGAACAATCACGTCGGGACCGATGGTGCTGCGGGTCACCGCAACACACCACGACACGCGGTCAAGAAACTCCTCCACCAGCGTGTTCACATACGAATCGGCCCCCTCCTGATGGAGACGGTAAAGCTCGGAAAACAATGTTACCGGACTGGATCCCGCGAGCGACAGGCGGGTTTGAATGCCATCCTTTAAATCAGTATTTACCCTCCTCAAGATGGCCGGCCCCGAGATGATGGATTCCACGCATCCACG
>JAHFSY010000027.1:0-2200 GCA_023269615.1 Verrucomicrobiota bacterium | reverse complement strand
GGCCGCATCCGCACAGGGGCCCCTTGGGATCAATCACCATGTGCCCCAACTCTCCCCCGTAGAAACGCTCACCTCCCCATTCTGAATCGAACACACAACCGTGGGCGCTGACACCGTCCGCCACATTCAAGACGGCCAGGCTGTGGATGCCGTTGGCGGCCCTGGCACGAAGTTCGGGAATGACCCAGGGAAGCCTCAGATCCAGTTGAACCTCGCTGCCAATGGCATCGGAAAATTGTCTGGCAGAAACATTTCGGATCCACGGAATCACGGAACTGGCAAGCGTCCCGTCGGCGGTCGCCTGGGTCGCGTTCATGTGAAGCGCAATTCCGGAAAGACCACAGTCGGGCAAGCCGTCCTGAGCCATGATCTGGTCACGCGCCCCACGGATGGCAAGGCAGGTTTCATCCAGGCTGCCGCTGACGGGCAGATCTCCAGAAAGGACTGAACCTTTGAGCTGGTTGTCATGAAACAGCGCCCCGGACCACGAGGAGTCGTGCCAGTGGATCGCGAGCACCATGTCGGGTCGGTTGAGGCGGTAATGTTCAATGGGCCGCCCTCTTCCATTTCTCGCGCGCCGGTCCCTGCAGACAAAATGCGAGTTCTCAAGCCGTCCAAGCAGACTATGAACCGTGGCCGGGGAAAGATTGAGGAACCGGGAGATCTGTCCCTGGCTGGTCGCCCGGCCGGTCTTGATCAACTGAATGACTGCGCGTTCAGCGGGAGCCAGGTTCATGAGGATAGGTGGATAGGCTGTAGGCTGTAGGCTGAAGCCCAGAAACCGAAATCCAGAACACAGGGATCAAACCAGATTCCATTAAGAATGCTTTGGGTTTTGTATGTTTACGCATGTTATTCCTATTTTCCTTCTGCCTACAGCCTACAGCCTGATCGCCTTGCCGCTCAGCCATACGGCCCCTTGGGATGTTTGCCCAGCACGCGGAGCATTCTCTCGTCGGCCCCCTTGAGCACGCGGGCCGGCATCTTGTAATTGAGGAACGGGTAGAATCGCTGGGCGACCCATCGCTGCGAAAAACAGAGCTGGAAAAGATAGCGCGTGCGGGGGGATGTGTTGGGCGCCCCGCGATGCCAGCATTGCCCGTGGTGCAAATAGATGTCGCCGGCTTTGCAGAGCACGGGAACCGGGCCGCGCCCCTCAAACGTCGGATTGCTGGAATCGTTGGGCACGCGGCCGGAATAATGGCTCCCCGGCACATATTCCGTAGGGCCATACTCGATCGACTCCATGTCGGTGAGGGGAATTTGCACGATGATCCGAAAGATCGGCAGCTTGTAACGCGCGTCATGACGTGGGAGCTCGGGCGGACAGGGAAATTCAACCCCGATATCCACATCCACATCGGCGTGAAAATTGCTGATGGCCCGCCCCGTCGGATTCCGAATTCCGCCATCCGCCATCAGGTGACAGCTTTTGCCGAGTATCCCCTCCACAATGCCAATGATCGGCTCGCGGACCAGCATGTCGCGAAAAATATTGTCGCACTCAAACAAGCGCACAGCCGAAATATCGTCGTACACATTGTCCGTTTTCCTCCACTTCGGATTCTCGAACACACGGTCCATCGCTGACTTCAACGCAGCGATTTCCTGCGGCTGCATGATATTGGGAATCAGCCGGTATCCGTCCCGGGAGACGTCTTCCTTGATCTGGTTGATCTGCTCAGGACTGAATGGCTTGACGTTTTGGAGGATGAGACTATTGCCGTTGGTTTTCATGGCTGTGCCTCTTTCGGAAATCTGTTTTGAAGCTATTTTTGGTTGCTTAGAATTAAAACGATTATTGGAATAAATCAACTAGAATCGCAATAAAAGTGTTCTCCAATCAAGAAAACACAGAGTTTCTCCATAGAGTTATTTTCATTTTCATTTTTACTCAGGCCAACCGCGCTGTTCCGGGCAAGTTCTAACACTTCCGGTCTTGTGTGGGTCTCAGGGTAACGGAGGGACACGCTCTGTCGTGTCCGTCGGTGGATGGGTCCGCAATTGCCAAAGCAGACTTGAACTGGGACGACGTGTTTTTGTCGTTTTCCAAAAACATCATACTTGAAGCTCCATTCGCGACGTGGGCGGACACGACGGAGAGGCTGTCTCAGAACTGGACATCATTGGGTATGGAATGATTAATGAGGGATGCGAAAGATCATCGAATCGGATTATCAACAAGTGATGCTGTTACCCG
>JAHFSY010000090.1:10244-14405 GCA_023269615.1 Verrucomicrobiota bacterium | reverse complement strand
AAGCGGAGTATGGATATTGGGCGCCGGAGATGCACGAGATGTACCTGTGCGTTTCACTCAAACTCAGCCCCATCGGAGGCAAGGAGGAATTTTCCCCAACAGGAGTGACCCTCGACGGAAAGCCCGTGCCGTACACATTCTGGTACGCAGGCGCCACGACGCTCGATTACTACCCGGCCGTGGGAGCCAGCCGCCAGAACATCCGCGCCTTCATCCCCGTCACATGGCGGGCCAAGGAGAAACATGAGGTTGCCATCAAGTTCACCTACGAGGGAAAGGAGGGGGAGCAGAGCGGAACTTTTGCCACCCCGGAAAAGGGAGGGGCATGGTCCGTCGCCACCGGAGGCAATGAGGCGTTCCTCGTCCGGGAGGAAGCCGGCCTGGAGCGCAGGAATGAGCCGGTCGAATTTGACAGCACCGCGCTCCGTAAAACGTTTCCCGATCCGGAACACCGGGTGCGGGCCACCCTGATGACCGCGCCCGGGGTGTTCAAGGAAATCCCCTGCCAGGTTTACGACGCCGAGCCTTGCACCCTGGATTCTGATCCAGAAAAGGCCGATACATTGCGCTTCCGCTCAACCGTCCAATTATCGGTGAAGCCCAGATCGGAGGTGCTCGTTCACCTTTGGTCGTGTCCCCCTGTAAAAGCTCCCAAGGAATCGCCCATCCGCCTCAAGGGCGGGGCTCTCGGCGGCACGGTGCAGAATAACTTTTACAGCATTGAACTCCACAAATTGTCCGGCCAAATCTTTCGCTGGCAGGAAAAGGGAGTGGGAACGGCCTTTGAATACGTGGACCTCCAAAAGGAAGCCTTAAAAACCGGCATACACCAGACGCCCGACGCCGGACGCGTCGGGTCACCCTGGACGCACACCTACGATTGGCGCAACCCGGAACACCGCTCCATCGAGGGCCCCGTCTTCGTCGAAACGCTCCGCTGGGGACCCATGCCCGGGGCACCGGAATTGTTTTCCCGTGTCTCGTACCGGTTTTTTTCGGATCGCCCCGATGTGCGGGTGGCAGCCTCACTTCGGATGACCAGGGACGCGATGATGGAAGGCTTTCGAGGGGGAGGATTGAGTTTCAGCCCCTTCCTTTTCACCCACATCGCCTGGCCCAGGCAGGACGGGAGTGTGGTTCGCGTGTCCCTTGACCAGGCTTTGGGCAACGACATGGGAGCTCCGTCCCCGGGGCGTTTCCCATTTGATACGCCCTGGTTCGCGCTCTATAACGCGGAAAAGCATTTTGGTTTTTCCATGATCACCTCAAAACTCTCCTATTTCTCCGAAGGACCCTCCCATCCAAACCAGTCGGAAGCCAGAAGCTACGTCTCGCTCTATCGGAACACGATGCTGTACACCGTCCGCTCGGCCAACCAGACGTATTGCGCGAGCGTCCGCAGCCGCCCGATCCCGATGCGCGCAGGAACGGTGCTGTACGAGGACACAGCATGGCTGCCCTTCACATTCGAGCATGAGGATGACCGCCAGTTTCTTCCCGTGGTAAATTTGTACCGTGAATTACAGCAGCCGCTGGTCGTGGTACCCTAACAATCAAATTTGAGACGGAATCATGAATTTGGCCCGATACATCCTGTTTGTTGGAATGGTCTGGATGAGCGCTTCCAGCGCTTCATCCCAGGCAGTCGCGCCGGCCGAGCCTGTCGAAAAGCTCCTGCCGGTCCGTCAAATCCCATGGCCCGAGGCCGCGCATTGTTGCGAAATGTTTTCCGCGCTGGCGGCGGGGCCCGATGGATTGGTCTACGCCGGCACGTGCACTTCGCTGGCAAAAGAGCGGCTTGGAGCCATGTTGATCACCCTGGATCCCAAGACGAACAAACAAAAAATACTTCTCGATGTGATGAAGGTCACCGGCGAGCAGGGCGCCAAAACATTCCCCCAAAGCAAGATTCATTCACAGATCCAGTTTGACTCCAAGGGAGTTGCCTGGTTTGGAACCCATTCCTATCAGTGGGAGACCTTGCAACAGTACGAGAAAGACCCCAAGGCGTACACGGGAGGATACCTGCTTGCGTATGACACCAAGACGGCGAAAGTCACGAACCTGGGCATTCTCGTCCCTCATGAATCGATCATGTCACTGGCTGTCGCCGAAAGCGTCGGCAAGATCTATTGCATCATGCATCCGACCGGACGATTTGTGGCCTATGACATTGCCAGCAAGAAGGTGAGCGACCTGGGCGCCGTGCTTGGCTTTCCGTGCCGCACCGTGGTGGCGCTCCCGGATGGGCGTGGATACACATTTACACAAGACGGGCATGTGGTGCGCTATACGCCATCCACCGGCAAACTGGAGGTTCTCAATGTGGCCATCCCGGATGACCAGAAGGAATCGGTTGTTCGTGGCAAGGACTATTACAACAATCCCTTCGCTCTTGTGGTCAGCGCCGACCAGAAGCACATTTACGGCACGGGCTGGATGAGCGGATATCTCTTTGACTATCAGCCGGACGAGGGGGCCCAGGGCAAGCTCCGAATCCTGGGAGTGGCATTCGGTGACAGCGTCGTCCCTGGAGAGCGGAGGGATCTGGTCATCGCCATGGACAAGGCGCCTGATGGACGGATCTACTACGCCGGTTATTGTTCCAACGAAGGGCGCGTGGTGCGTTTTGATCCCAAGACGGGCAAACGCGAATACCTTGGGCGCATGGCTGTGAACGGCAAGTCCATCGCCCGGGAAGTTTCTGATGCGATCAGCGGCGCGCTCACCGTTCTGCAAGACGGCACCGTGGTTGTGTGCACGTTCAACAACCACCAGACGATCTATAATCTATTCCACCCCGAGCAGTAGAAAATCAGCGCGGTTCCACCCTTCCGAGAAATATTGCGAAAGGGTTGGATTGGCTGCAGGCCGGGCTCATCGCGTCAACCGCCTTGCGGCTCGCACCACCACGCGTCGAACAGCAGCTTCCGTGCCCGGTGCCATGCCGCCGTCCGTACGGTACCAGTGGTGAGCCTCGCTCGACTCGTAGGTCCGGTGTTTGTAGGAAAACGGACGCGGCAGATAACCCCAGTTGCCCCCGGCATGCGACACGATCAAGGATGGACCACTCCCCAGCGACTTCTCCAAGGCGATTCCCGTCTGGCCAAACACCTCCGCCGGGATGCCGATGAACGTCAGTTCGCCCAGTCGCAGGAGATGCATTCTGAACGACGCCAACTTCGGGAGGCGCCCGGCCGCCCGATCCCGCTCCCAGAGCTTGTGGTTCCGCTCGATCTGGTCCCACACCTTCAAAAGGGAACGCATCGCCACGTCATTGCCGTCCGGCGTCGGCAGCGCCGGCGAAAACCCGAAACGGATCCGTCGCGACACGACGTGCGAGGAAATGGGCGAAAGGGCCGCGCCTCTTCCACGGGATAACGCACGCTCTGTTGCTTGAGCCAGCCGACGACCATAGCGCTCGACTGCCGTCAGCGTCGTTCGCATCGCGGGCACGGGGGACACATCGGCCCCGCAACCCGGCAGGAAAACCGAATGACCCCGGATCGCGGCGCACAGCGGCCCTGGAAAATCCGGGTGCACCACCCGGCTGTCCCATCCGAGCACATAAGGGTGAACACCCGCATGACAGAACGTGATGGGCTGCGATTGTCCCCGTTCCAGTCGCAGCGCGGAAACGACGCCGGGCCACCGTGCGCGCCCCGGTTCGTGACGGCAACAACGGTATTCGCCCAGCTCACGGATGGTCTGTTTGCCAAACCGCGTCGCGGTCACCTGTTCAAGATCACCCGCAGCCGCACGCGCCGCCTCAACCAGCCGCGACTCCACATGTTTCAGGTAGGCTCGTCGAAACCGGATCAGGCGGCCCAACGGCATGGACATGGGGCCGGAATGGTTATGGGTGCAAGCCAGCAGAACACTCTTGAGCGGTATCCGTGCCGCACGGGCGATGGCGCGCTCCAGCCGGAGCGAATCGGCCTGTCGGAAACCCAGCAGATCGCACACGGCAATGACGGCACGGGTTCGGCCCGACTCAAACACGACCACGCGTGCCATGAGCGCGGCCCCGACCCGGGTGGAGGGCTGTTTTCGAGCCGCAAACCCACAGAGATCCGGCCGACGTTCCCCCGGCGTGATGTCGGCGATGGAAAAACCGGCCCGCATTATTTTTGACGCAGACGGTGGGCGTTCTCTGCAACC
>JAHFSY010000090.1:0-10234 GCA_023269615.1 Verrucomicrobiota bacterium | reverse complement strand
CAACAATGCCCTGCATCTCCTGCCGCGTGCCGAGCAACCACGAATGCGGTAGCCAGACCGCCTCGGCACACAATTTTTTGGCGTGCGGCGTGGACATGCGGCGGTAGTCCGGCTCGCCGGGGCGACGAGGTTTTCCGCCCGGATACTGGTCATGCCAGAACCGCCGCCCGCGGAACATCGGCTGTTCCTGCAGGGGAATCGGATAACCGCCCATGCCCTCCACTCCTTCGGCCGCAAGCGCCTTGAGGAACGTGTCACGACTGATTCCGATGGCCCGAGGGTCAACACGGAAGAGATAGAGATGATAGGCACGACGGGTCTTCGGGTGGATGTCGCCATCGACCTGGGGCTGGATGCCGCGAATGCCCGACAAGGCGTGATTGAGAAAGTCACCGTGCCGGTGGCGCAACCGGGTCTGCGCTTCCAGTCGTTCGAGTTCGCCGATCAACACAGCGGCTTGAAACGCCGAAATGCGGTGGTTCCATGACAGAGAGTGATGCTCGTACCATGCCCGTCCCGGCAGCCGTCCAAAAGAATGAAAACTCCAGGCTTTTTCGAAGATCGCCTTGTCGTTGGTGACCAGGATTCCGCCCTCGCCGCTGGACATGTTTTTTGACGATTGAAAGCTGTACTCCGCCGCCACGCCATGATGGCCGGGGGCTTTCCCACGGTAGAGCATCCCATGCGCATGCGCCGCGTCCTCGATGATCGAGATCTTGCGCTTGCCGATTACTTTGCGCAAACCATGCATGTCGACCGGGTTGCCGGCAAAATGCACCGCGACAACCGCCCTGGTGCGAGAAGTGATGGACTGCGCCACCGACTGAAGATTGAGATTGATCGTGAGAGGATCAATGTCGGCAAACACCACGGTTGCTCCGAGTTCCAGCACGCAGGTTGCCGACGCAACAAAAGTGTATGAGGGCACGATCACTTCATCACCCGGTCCAATTTCAAGCGCCTTGATCACCAGTTCGAGGGCCGCAGTGCCCGAGTTGACCGGCAAGGCGTACTTCGTTTTGGTGTACTCCGCGAACCGCGATCCAAACTCGCCAATCACCGGTGAGCCGAGACCGTAATTGCCCTGCGCCAGCACGCCCAGCAACCGACGCTTGTCTTTTGCGTCCGGTTGGGGCCAGCGCGGCCATTGGTGCGGCTTCTTGAAAACAGGTTTTCCGCCTTGGATGGCGAGTTTTGACATAAGAAATGGATGTTTTATCTGAAATGAAACTGTCTGGCCTATCGCGTCACCAGCCCCACCACCTGCACTTCACCGGGGAGGACACGCACCTTGATTTCCTGTCCTGCAGCGCCCTTTTCGATAGCCAGATTGCGGGGCTCAGTCCATTCTTTTGCTGATTTGATGGCCTCCTTGCTCCGGACAATCACGTCCACAAAGGCCCTGCGATCCACCCGCGCGATTCCAGTCTGAGTCTTGTCCACTCCGCGATTGTTGATCAGTGTCACAAGCCAACCATCCTTGGTTTTGTTGAGCTGGTACATGATCTCTCCCGACAGCTTGTCGCCATTGGCCAGGCGAACGTCAACCGGCAGAAGGCCGTCGCTGAGGCCGTTCATGAGATAAGCCAGGGAAGGATGGGCGCGTTCGTCGCGCCCGATCATGCGGGGCACCAGCGTGACGATGACGGCGCCCTTGCCGACCTGGTTGCGGGTGATCAGCGGCAGTTTGTTTCCGGCCCAGGCCAACGGCTTCGCCGTCGTCATCTCGGCGCTTTCAACCTCGAATGGAGTTGTCGCCTGCTCGCTTCCCCCCTCGGGCGTCCAGCTTTCGGCTGCCTGCATCTTGCCGCTGAGCTTCAGGCCGAGGAGGCTTTCGGGAAGTTTGCCGCGGGCTGCGGGGGCATTGACGACGAGCGTGCCTCCTTTCCTGACATAGTCCTCGATTGCGGTCGCCCATTTGCCGCCGAGCTCGACATCGCCCGCAGCCCAGATCACCGGGTAGTTGTAGATCACGTTGGTGCGGTCGGGGCGATCGACCAGCATGTCATAGATGTTCCCATAAATGCCGCTCTGCATGCTCTGGGTGTTGGGAGTGATGGGCAGGCTTTCATTAATGCTGACCGGGTGCCAGAACACGTTGAAAAGCTCCCTCAATTCCCGATCCGCGTCATCCTCCACAAAAATCTCCAGCATCCTGCTCGTGTACGACGTGGGCTCATAACCATGCGCGTAGCTCAACAAGACGCCAATCGGCGTGTAAGGCTCGCCGCGGTCAGGAAGGCGATCCACGAAGTTCTGAAAATCCACGGTGACTTTGCCGTAGGGCGAAAGCTGGACGGGATGTTCGCCAGGTCCTGGCTTCGTGAATTGATTGTCCATGTTCTGTTCCCAATAGAGCCCCGAAGCGCCGCCCATGTAGTTCAGAAAATAGAGCTTGCGATACCATCCGATGGGAACCCCGGAGGTTTCGCCATATTTGCTATGCCACCAGGCCTTGGCTCCGAGTGGAATAATCGGGTCCTGTGTGAAATAGTTGCATGCGTCGCCAAAATTGCCGCTCGTGTAGGAGATCCACGACTGGCCGTACTGGCGTGCGGCCCCCCGTTGAAATGCGACCCGCATCGGGGCGTTCACCATGCTCGCGTCGATTTCATATCCCGTGACTTCATTCCCCATGTGGCCAAAGAGGTGGCAGAGGGCAATCTCATCCACACTCATGCAGGAAATATTTTTGACCCAGAAGTTCTCCGGCACATTCATCTTGAAGATCTTGGTCCACTGCTCGGCCTGCTCCTTGCGAAAAATGGCAGGGATGGTGTCGAAATGCTCCCGCCGCGTCTTGCCGTTGATGGTGTGGGGAAGGTTCACCAGGCCGCATGCCCCCGGGGCGCCGATGGATTCGCCGTTGATGAATCCAAGGAACTGCCTGGAAAGCGGCCCCGTGAGCGCCGCATAGCTGGCCGGACCTGTTTTTTCAGTAAAGCAGGTGTCCAGGGGCGAATAATTCGTCATGATAAAAAACGGCGTCTTGGTGGCAACCAGCCACTTGTAGAGCGGAGAATCCGGGGAGAGATCGACGTGAAACCCGAGGTAAAACACGGGGCCCATGTTCGGCCAGCTGATGATCGGTGCCTTGGTGGATGCAAACTCCTTCTTGAAATCCTCCACGATGGCCAGTTCCGGCCCACGCTTGAAAAGCTGTTCGTACAAGCCCCCCTCAAATTTCTCGCCCGCCCATTTCTCATCTCTTCCAAGCTGAGACCACATGCTGAAATCCCTGCCGGCCAGCGGCCTGCGCTTCCAATCTTTTCCGACCTGGAGACCGTCGGCAGAGCCTCTCCAGGAGGCTCCGTCCTTCGGTTGCAACTTGAAGGCGTCATGATAGGCGAAGGGTGGCTTCTCACGTCCATACGGCGTGTACGCAAGGTCATCGGTGATGAGGACCGCATCAAGATGACGCCAACGCTCGCCGGCCTTGTTGATCAGGAGCTTGATCCGCGCAGGCCCCTCGGACAGGTCGCCCTCGACGCTTCCCCAGCCAAAGGCAAAACCCCAGTAGAGCGAGTATTCATCATTGCGGGAGACCACCGGCTGGACACCCAGCTCGCCGCGGATGGGTGCCTTTCCATTCTGCTCCACTTCCACCGTAAAAGGCTCCTGCTTGTCACGATGATCATAATAACGGACCCAGACCCTGTACTTGCCGGCGCGGGGAATCATGATCTCGCGCGAACATTCAGCCTTTGTTTCAGCAGCAGGAACGGCCATGGAGGTGAACTCGCTCTCACCTCCTTGCGTCAGCTCGGGAGAAATTCCTGGGCCGGCAATCATCCAATGTCCGTCAGCCTTGGTGGACTCAAATCCAGGCCAGTAAGCGAAACCTCCTGCAACGCCTGAAAAACGCTCGGGCTCAAGCCAGATGTAAACCGGCGGCTTTGCAAAAACGGACGGTGCTCCAAGAAGCAAAAGAGGCAGGAAGCAATGAGGTCGAATCTTGAAAAGAAAATGCCAGGCTTTCGCAAGAATGGTATCGGAGACGATCACGCGGTTTGTCATGGCTGCGCACGATAACCGCTTCTTAAGATACTGAAAATGAATAAAGCTCTGGATTTATAGCATTATTGTCCGTTAAAGAACCCAACTTTTACGACACGCGTGTGAGTTTCCACACGTCGGATGTCATGTTGTTGCCGGCGACCATCCACAATGCATTGTCGTGAACATAGACGCTGGCAGCGTGACGCGGTTCCCAGGGCGTGCCGGGCACCTCGGTCCACTCGACCCCATCCTCAGAATACCAGACATCATTCCGATTGCCAGAATCCGGGTTATAACCTTCCAACACCCACATGCGACCATCGAAAGCAGCCACCTCATGAAACTGCCGGGGCGCCCACGGTGCAGCGGCGACATGCTGTTTCCAGTTCACGCCGTCGGCGGTGCTCCAGACATCATTATAAAAAATGCGGCCCGGGCGCTTGGGCGTGTCGTAGGTGCCGCCTCCGAGAATCCAGATGCGGTCCTGAAAAACCACACTGCCGCCAATCAGCCCGCGCGGGGCCCACGGCAAATGATCCGCGACTTTTTCCCAACGGACGCCATCCGAAGTATTCCACACGTCACTGTAAAAAATCTCTTCCCCGGGGGCAAAGGGCGGAAGCGTCTGCCCGCCCATGATCCAGATCTTGTCATGAAATGCCACAACGTACTTGAGCACACGCGGTCCCCACGGAGCCGGGTCACAGACTTTTTCCCAGCGCACACCATCGGCGCTGTTCCAGATGTCGCTTTGATGGTGCCCCTGATTGGGGTCGCCTCCAACGATCCACATCTTGTCCTGGTGCACAACGTATCCCGCACAATGGCGGCCCTCCCAGGGCGCGGCCTTCAGCTCAAGCTTCCAGGTTGAGCCGTCCTTCGAGGACCATACCTCGCTGTTGCAGACCTTGGGGAAAAAAACCTTGTCCTCAGGATTCCATCCGCCAAGCATCCACAGGCGATCCTTGAACACCAGGGCGCCACCACCATCGCGCGGAGCGAATTCGGTATTGTCGGTTACTTGCTTCCAGCTGTATTTGCTCATGGCGTTAGTTTTCTGGCGCCGCTCAGTTTAGTTCAATGATCCGTACCCCGCCGGCGAGCACGGTGCAATCCACGATATTATAACCGTCCTTTTGTTTCACGCTCAATACATCAGTTTCCAAAAGCCGATCGGAGGCGTTCTTTACCGGCTGTTTGGTGCGAATAGTCACCTGTTTGTTCATGCGGTAATCAGTTGGGGTGATGCCATGCTGCGGCTTGTCCTGGCCGGCAGAATTGAGAATCGTCACCAGCCAACCCTTGTCGCTCTTGTTGACAAACCATTCCACCTCGCCTTCCACTTCGACGGGCATCAAGTCGCGGGTGAGATTGCCAAACAGGCGGGCAAGCATCGGCGTGGCGCGGCGGTCAATCCCCATGCCCCGCAGCACGGAGAGATAAATGAGCCGCCCCTTGCCGCGGTCCATCGAGGCACAAATCACCTGGCCGCCCGGAGTGGTCGCAATCGCGCGCCCAGCGTCCGCCTTGATCGGTCGAAACTTGAACAGCTGGGAGGGCTGGGGCGTCTTGTCATCAAGCCAAAGATAGGAATTGGCTTCCGTCTCGTTTTCCGTGGCAGGCAACTTCAACGCGGCCGCGCCGGGACCGGTCAAGTGTCCGTCGGCCACCATGAGCGTTCCTCCTTTTTCCACGTACTGCGCGAGCCGCTCTCCTTCCGCTGCTGTCAGCTCGATATCGCCCGCCGCAATCACCGCGGGGTAGGTGTCAATCGTGGTCCACTTGGCCACATCGGGATAGGCGTAGATGACGTCAAAAATATCGCCAAAGACTCCCGGCACATAGACTTCGGTAAGAGCACGCATGGGCTCCTGGCTTTTCGGCCCGAGGGGATAATAGGCCGTCCAGAAATACTCGTGCATCATCCGGTGATGATCCGTGTACGGGGTTTTCTCAAAGGGAACGGGCTGCGCTTGATGCTCCCAGCTCCCGGGGAAGTTGGAGGTGGGCTCCCATCCGTGGGCATAATCCACCAGGATCGCCACTGGAGTGAAGGGGGTGCCACGATCGGGCTTTGCCGCAGTCAGACGCAGAAACCGATCCACGAGCTGTCCTTTTGGAGAAAGCGAAATCGGGCGGACGCCGGCAGCGGCCTGCCCTCCAGAAATCCAAAACTCATCAAACCCCTGCTCGTGATAGAACATGGAGGAACCCGACATGTACTGGTACCAGATGTCCATCTTGTACCAGGTCATTCCAGCTCCGGAAAAAACGTCGTAGAAATTATCGTAAACGCCCTTGGGGCCGGTAAATGCTCCTGTCTCACTGAAAATCGTGGCGGAATCTCCAAAATTGCAGGAACGATAGGTCGCGGTCATCCCCCCGTTTTGACGCGCAGCCCCTCGAAGGAATGCCCGCCGCATTCCCAACGCCGCGGCCGTGCAGGCCGCGGACTCGTAGCCGACCGTCCGGGCGCCCCACTGGAAGCAAATGGGGGCAAACTGCGCCATGCCCGTGGATTGACACGGAATCACTTCAAGATAGGGCTTTTCCAGGTCCCGTCCGAAAACCGTCTTGTACTTCAAGGCATTCGACGCCATGTCCAACCGGCCAAAAGCCTCGACCAATTCTCGTCGTGTGTGTGCATTGGCTGTTGCCGCTTCCATGGCCTCCTTGGTCACACGCGTCTCGCCCATTTCAAAATAACCCTGGTTCTCACCCGAGATGGCGCCCACAAAACGATCCCGATACTTCATAAAATTGGGGTAGGCCGCAGGCGACAGCGGAGTGTCGGGATGGTAATTGAGCATTCCCCCAAAAAATCGGGTGGGATTTGCATCCAGCCATTTCACAAAACGACTGGAATTCTCCTTCAACTTCGGATCGGTCGAATCGGTCTGGAGCAATTTGGGTCCAACGCTGTGGAAGGCGGGAACGATTCTTGGATCGGAGAAAATGGGCACGTCCTTCTGGCCGCCATATTTTTCCACAAATGCCTTCGCCAGATCCGCATCCCTGACGTGATACGGATAAAGTACCCGCTTGGGATCATCGCCAAGCCACTTGGGATCCTCGTCCATATTCCAAAGGTAAAGAAAACCTTTATCTTGGAACGTCTTCGGCTTCCAGGAATCGGGCACTTTCACTTCCGAAAGATTTCGCGCCAGGGGCGTCAGCTTCGAGAGTCCCCCCTGCCGATACGACTGCAGCACATCCCATGCGGGCTGCGCGGGCTGCTCCTTGATGAACGGATGATAATTTTTGTCACTGCACAGAACGACCACATCGAGCTGACGGCAGTTGGGTTCCTTGAAAGCGGAAAGCAGGCTCAGTTTTGTCGGGCCCTTTTTCAGAGTTGCTTCGCGATGGTCCCAGGCAAAGGCCCAGCCCCAGTACAGTTTCATCTCATTGTCCTCATCCACCATGGGCTTCTCCCCAAAAGTGGCCGTCCAGGGCTTGGCGCCATCCTGCTCGATGCGCATTTGAAAACGTTCGGTCGCTTCACGCCAATCTCCGTAGCGGACCCAGATCGAATAGGTACCGTCAGACGGGATTTCAACCGTCTTGGTGAGCACGGCTTTGTCGTCGTCGCCAGCACAAGCCACCGATAGAAAACCGCTCTCGCCACCCTGGCACCATTCGGCAGCCCAGCCCGGACCCGAGATGCCCCAGGCTCCGTTGGTCTTGCGTATTTCAGGATTGCCCATCGGCCAGCAAGATCCTTTCAGCCCATCGAACTGTTCAGCCTCCAGCCAGATCGACTCCTCGCCGGAAGCAATCAATTCCACTCCAGCACACAGGGACATGAACATGATGAAGCCCCACATGACCGACTCATTTGCATTTTTCATAAAATCAATTCTTCAGGCCTCTTCAGGCAATTTCAATACGCATCACGTGGCGATTGGAAAGGCGGCAGCGAACAGCTCCATCCCCCTCAGCCCGCTGCTCCAACGCAACTTCCTTGCCGTCGAGTTCCACCTTTTTCACCAAGCCGCCAACCGCCTCGATTTGAATCGCCCGAGCTTCGTCGGCCGGGCCGCCGGGCTGGATGGACACGGACACCAACGTAACAATCCAGACGCTCCCCTCGCGACGCGCATCCGCCACCTTCACAAACGGGTCGTGTGGCGAGATCAGCAGATTATCGCAAAGCCAGGCGATGCGAAGATCCCGCCCCGAAACACGCACGGAAATTCGCGTCCCTCGCACCATCAGCCTCGGATACGCCGACTGGCCGTAGATATTGTGGTTCACCAGGTAGACCATGGAGAACCCCGTCCCCGACGGCATCTTGCCATCGTAGATCGAGTAGAATACATCGCGCCCCTCAACGGAGATTTCCCCCTGCTGGGATTCACTCAGAGTTCGCAGGATATCCGTGATGAACGCATCCAAACGCGCACCCGGATACTCCCAAGTCGCGAGCAGATACACGCAGCCCTTCCCAAGGCGATGCTCGAGAAGAACCGGTTGACTCACTTTCCCACGCGGATGGGCGAGAACGCGGGCTCCATGTAACTCGAGACGGGCCAGAACGGCCTCCTCAAGATACAGTGCTCCTTGAGGAAATGAGCATCCTGCCATTCGGCTTTGTTCAGCGATGCAAACCTCCTCGACGGATTCGCCCGGGCCAAGGACGCGGACGCCGCACAGCTCGCTCAAATCGCCGCCATGAATGAACTCCTGCGGGGCGTTGGCACGCTTCCGAGTCGAGAAATGGGGCACGCTCATGAACAGGATCCCGCCGCCCTTCACGTAGGCGACGAGTTTTGCGTAATGCCCGGGGGTCATCGTATTCCAGCCCAGGAATGAAAGGCAGCCGTACCGGCCAAGGCATTCGGCGGGCGCCTCGATGGGAACGATATCCACTTGTCCGCACGGAGGGGTGCCGTGGCGTATTGGCTTTGCGGGGTCAGCCTGCCAGTAGTATTTGTGCGGCTGGGAATACCATGGCTCGCTGCCGAACATTCCCTCAAAATGGCGCCACGTGCGCAGTGAATCGGGCGAGAGAAAACCAGGATGATCCACCATCCACATGCGGTCGCTCTCACAGCCTGTCCATCCGTCAAGATGGCCGAGAACAAAACCAACTCTCACCCGGGGCCCCTGCTCCGGCCTCTCGTGAAACCGGGTGAAACGATAAAATTCGGACAGCACCTCCCGCGCGCGCACACAAATGGGGTGATCGAATTCGCGGCATTCCTCCTCGCCCTGGATGATGGCAGGCGACCCTTGGATTGAAAACATTGAGGTGCAGAGCCCCCAGTGGTGCAATGCCATGTTGGGCTCGGTAAAGATGCTCGCGCCGCCCGCAAAGAAAAGTTCGCAGGCAATGCGAAGACGCTCCGGCAACAGCATGTCGGCCGGGGCGCGGTAATAGCCCATGGCCACGTGCACGCCCCACAGGGACTTGCCGTACGCTTTCGCAGTGCCGCGCACCGAAGCCAGCCCTTTCAAGGGTTCGAAGGGCACAAGCTCCAAATTCGGCACGTCCGCCCCGGCCTCCATCGCCAAACGCAACTGAGTGGTGGCCTCGGCAGCGTCCAGCCGATTGACGCCGCACGAACGAAGCTCCGCGCCATGTTTTTTAAATCGCTCCACATACCAGTCGTGGATCATCTGGAAATCGAGACTCTCAGGACGGTCGAATATGGAAGATCTGGATTCTGATCGCACCTTCGCCAAATCAACCGGGGCATGTCTGCAAAGCGGTGTCGCATCCAGCTTCTTGAGCTGCTCGATGGCAAGCGTCGCGGTCAGCACGCTCGTGCTTTCGAACATGAAAAACTCGGTCTGCACCAGCTTCCTGTACAGATCCGAGATTTTCACGAAATCCTCGGACGGCATGGGAAGAAGCGGCGGGATGAACGCGAGCACGCCAAGCCCCAGCTCATCGCAGCGGCGAAGCTGCTCCAGCGCGAATTCAACGGGCAACCGGAAATGCACCGCCATGCCATGCTTCGGCCTCCCCGGAAAACCAGGGGTGGCGTCAATCTTTTCGGCAAGCGCGGGGAAAAACTTTTTCCATCGGGCACGCTCCTCTTCGCTGTTGCCGAGATGGGCGTGATGCTGAAGGGTCACCGTGTTGCCAAGACCCAGCGCCTTCACCTTTCGGATCGTCTCGTCGTGATCCCACGGCTGGACGAATTCGATCGGGATGCAGCATTGAATGTGGTTTTTATTGCTCATGGCGCGTGGGTCCAGGGCTTACGCATTTGAAATTTTCGACACC
>JAHFSY010000026.1 GCA_023269615.1 Verrucomicrobiota bacterium | reverse complement strand
GAAGCCCAGCCCGAAGACCAACGCCATGAGACAGACCCAGCGATCCTGCTCCGGAGCATCGAACCACCGCAGCACCAGTAGGCAAAGGATTGTGAAGAAAAATGAGTTGAGAGTATAGACCTCCGTGATTGTGGATTGGGCCCACATCGTGTCGATGAACGCAAAGACAAGCCCGGCAACGATGCCGCCCATCATCGACAGCGATTCACGCGAGATGCCAGGGACGACAAAATCCTTGAAGCGCGCCGTCAGCCAGAGGCGCGAGGCGATCTTGCAGGTGATGAGCGTCAGCAGCCCGTCGGAGAGGGCGCCGTAGAACGCCGACATCAGATTGCAGCGCCACGCTGCGTTCCCGTAAGGGATCAGCAGCTCGAAGAGATTGGCGGAAATCGTCCAGATGGGATAGCCGGGTGGATGAGGCACGCCCCAGCAGTACGCCGCCGTGAGAAATTCACCCGAGTCCTCCATCGTGACATTCGGGGCCAAGGTGTACACATAGACGCTAAAGGAGACCAGCGTGGTGATCCAGAATGAGGCCCATTCTAGTCGTGTAAAATATCCTGGTTTGGCCGTCATAGAATATGGGAAACCGCCACTTGTACCAGACCCGGGGGCAACTGCAAACAAACTTCATGGCACTGCGTTTTCTCTTGATCTGGCGCACCGCGCCCGGTACCGGCGGAGGCGTGAATCCATGGGATCGTTTCTGGGCCAGTCGCGCGAGCGCGGATGATTTTTATCCGCAGCACGAGCGCATTGAATGGGCTGTCCGGGATGCTGGCACTTGGGACCGACGCGTGGCCGTGGAAGTCGGGTGCGGCCTGGGCGGCTCCGCGCGCTTCATGCTCGATCTGGGAATGAAGCCCGTTCTTCTCGATTACTCACAGGCGTCACTTGATAAATGCCGTGAACGCTTTCCTGCGGGAAGCGGTGTTGCGCTGGTGCGCGGCGACGTGTTTCACCTTCCATTCAAGGATGAGTGCGTGGACTTGATTTTTCACCAGGGCTTGATCGAGCACTTTCGTGGCCAGGAGCCGCGGGCGATCTTGCTGGAGAATTTGCGGACGCTGAAATCCTGCGGCTGGCTGGTTGTGGAAGTCCCGCAGGCCTTTCATTGGGAAGGCGTCCTGGCGCGCCCGTTCATCTGGACGGGAACATGGTTTGCGGGGTGGCAGACGTACTACACGTTCCCCGGGCTGAAGCGACTGGCGGAGTCGCTGGATATTGAAAAAATTCGTTACTTCGGGATGTGGATGAATCCCTCGTTTTGCTATCGCGCCCTTCGCTGGGGGCTCCGTCGATTCTTCAGCCTGCCGCTGTATCCCTGGAGTTGGGGCCCCACGGAGCGTCTTCGGCGGGGGTTAAGGCGGCGTTTTTTTTATCATCCGATCGCATGGTGGACCGGGGCGAGTGTCGGGTTCGTGGGGCGGAAGAAGCGCGGCGGATCATGATTTGGCGCTCATTTGGGGCGTGTGAAGCGGAGCAGGGGAATCACCCTCACAGCCTCGCGCACGATGGAGGGATTCATTTTCGATGTGCCGTGAATGCGGTCTGTGAAGATGATGGGGATTTCTGCGAGTTTGAAGCCCTTGCGCCAGACGTAATAATCCATCTCGATCTGGAACGCGTAGCCGTTGGAGCGGATGCGGTCGAGGTTGAGAGCCTGGAGCGCTTCGCGGCGGAAACATTTGAAGCCGCTGGTCGGATCGGTGAGCGGCAGGCCGGTCCAGAATCGTGTGTAATACGCTGCGAACTGGCTCAGCATCAGGCGACCCAATGGCCAGTTGATGATCCGGATGCCATCCAGGTAGCGCGAGCCGATGACGAGGTCATGGCCCTCCTCGATCTTGCGGATGAAGTTGGGAATCTCGGCTGGATCGTGCGAGAGGTCTGCGTCCATCTCGAACATAAGGTCATAGTCGCGCTCGAGCGCCCACTTGAAGCCCGTGATGTACGCGGTGCCGAGGCCGAGTTTCGCCGGGCGCTCCAGGAGATGGACTCCCCGCCGGGACGCGGCCAGGTTGCGTATCCAATCCGGTGTTCCATCGCGCGAAGCGTCGTCGATAAAGAGCAGGTCAAGCGAATCCACGGCAGGGATGCGGGATACCAGCTCGGGAAGATTGCCACGTTCGTTGTACGTGGGGACGATCATCAGGGGGTGACGGATTGGTCGTGGTGAGGGCATGGATGATGGTGTCAAATCTTGCTCTGCTTCCAGAGTAAATACAAGCCGGTCACCTGAAAAACGAGGTTGGGAATCCAGATGATTAATTCGGGATAGAGCTGGGGATTTTCCTTGAAGCCTTCAGCAAACTGGATCGTGAAGTACCAGAATACCGCGAGCAGGAGACTGATGAGAATGCCGATGGATGTTTCCCTGCGGTGGATCTGGACGCCCAGGGGAAGGGCCACGAGCACGAAGGAGATGCAGGCCATGGAGTACGCAACGCGCTTGTGGAGTTCGACGAGAATCGGGGCGGGGTTGCCTCCCTTCTTCGCCTTGATCTCCAGAGCCTGGTCCCAGAGTTCGAGCGAGTTGTAGTGGTGGATCTCCTTCTTCGCGCGCCGCTGGTCCACCAGTTTTGTCATGTCGAGTTCAATCGGGTATTCGGCAACCGTCATGTTCCATTTTCGCTTTGTGATGTTTTCGGGATCGCTGGGATCGCGTTGGTCCACGCGCGCGTTGTAGAGGATGATCTTCATGGTCAACTGCTTGAGGTTGGCTGTGAGCGTTCCACGCTCGGCATGGATGTCCTGCACCATCTCGTTGCTGTCCATCTTCATCACGCGCACGTTCTTGAGCGTCTGCTGGTCGATGTCCTTCTTGTCGATGAAAATCACGTACCCTTCGAAATCCCGGATCCATTGCCCCTCCTCCAGAAGGGCAATCGGGTTGTCAAACGCGATGTCCACGAACATATGGTTGAAAAGGTACTTCGTTTGCGGCGCCAGGAAACTGTTCACATACAGGCTGATGAATGACAGGGCGGCGGCGACACCCAGCATGGGCAGCACGAGTTCAAAGAAACTCACCCCACAGGCGCGACAGGCGGTCAATTCGTTGTCGGCGGAAATCCGGCCCATGACGAGCAGGGTGGCGGCGAGCAGGGCCATGGGAAGGGAGAACGACAGGATGCAGGGCAGCAGGAGCAGGAAGAAGCGTCCCATCGTCAAAATGCCCACGCTGCGGTTGGCGAGCAACGCCACCATGTCCTTGAAAATGTTTCCCAGGAGAAGGACGAAGGTAAACACCATCAACGTCATTCCCAGGTTGAGCAGGTGGGAACCGAGCACCTGGCGATGCAGAATCCTCACGCGCCACCTCGTTTTTTCAAGGATTGGGTCGCGTCATTTCGTGCTTTTGCAGGAAGGCAGAAAACCATGCAGTCCAAAGCATGAAGCCCTCCTGCGTGCGGTTACAAGCCTTTCTGTGCGTAATCCGCTTGCATTCCCTTTTTGTTTTCCGCTTTCATCCCATCCGTCGCGCGCTTAGCTCAGCGGTAGAGCGCTTGCTTCACACGCAAGAAGTCGTAGGTTCGATCCCTACAGCGCGCACCATGCTGATTTCAGCCAGCTTTTTGCTATAATTAAAACTAATGAGCGTGATGGGAAAGTGTGTTCAAGGGATTGACCCTTGCCGTGTGTTTGCGTACGTTCACACCAAGATTTAAGAAAATCTTGAAAGGCAGAAAAAACAATCCAAAGGAATCAAACATATGAAATCCATCCATCCCATCATTGAACGGCTGGCCCAGCGCGCGAAGCGTGGCCTGGCCTTCACCCTCATCGAGCTGCTGGTCGTCATCGCCATCATTTCGATTCTGGCAGGTTTGCTCACGCCCGCCCTCGGTCGTGCACGTGAATCCGCCCGTCGATCCGCCTGCATGAGCAACGCGCGGCAGATCGGCCTCGCGTTCAAGCAGTACGCTGTGGACAACACAGACGCGTTTCCGACCAGCAACGCCGCTGCCGGCAAGGTCGGTATGTCCAACTCGGTCTTTGCCGGGTTGACCAATGGAGCCTATCTGGCCATCGGCAAGGTTTACCTTTGTCCTTCGGACTCTGGCAAATCCACGGGAACGACCACCGCCTTCAATGCCACGAACAACTCCTATTCCTGCGCCTGTAATGACACGGGTACTGGAGCGCTGACCGAGTCCGCCAGCAGCGACCAACCGCTGATCTTTGATGCTGGAATTGGCTCGAGTGGTTCGACCACCGCGATCAACACGCTTGGCACCGCGCAAACCACCAAGTGGATCAGCAGTCCCCACAACAGCGTGGATGGTGGCAGCATCTTCTACGTCGGCGGTCAGGCTGCCTTCAAGAAGACGTTTGACACGGGCTCTGATGGAACCAATGGTGTCATCAAGATCCCCGGCCTCATGTAATCGGATTGTCTTTCAAGATTGAAAAGGCCGGGACTCGAAAGGGTCCCGGCTTTTTTTTGCCCTGATATCCCGAGAGGTAGGGGCGTCTGATGTCCTTATTTTACCAGCTCAATATCATTTTCGCCCAACGATGTCCCTTGCGCCTTGTGAAGCTGGGCGAGGGCGATATGGTAGTCGGCAAGGGCTCGGAGTTCGCGCGAACGGGCGTCCGCCAGCTTCTTCTGCAACTCCAGGACTACAAAACTTGTGGTGGCGCCTGCTTTCAACCTGGTATTCTCGGCATCGAGCGCCTGCTCGGACGTGTGTGTTGAGGCTCGCGTCGCGAGGATGCGCTTGTAGCTCGCTTCGACGTTGTTCAAGGCGTTTTCCACTTCCACAAGAATGTTCTGCTCCACCTGCTTGAGCTGCAGAAGTGCCCGCTCCTTGTCGAGGAGTGATTTTTCCAGCCGCCCCTGGCCCGCCTGGTCCGGTAATGGAATTCGAACCGCCACCCCGACGGACCAGCGTTCCGTGTCCGCATTGATGGAGCTCGAAAAATCCTTGCCGATGCCGTTGTATCCGTAGGTGCTCTTGAGATCCATCTGGGGATAACGCTGGTTTTCATCATATTTGACCTGCAGATGGCGTTGCTCGATGGTCAATTGCGCCTGGCGGTATTCGGGACGGCTGGCCATGGCGGTCGTAATTGCCTCATCGTGGTTCATCAAGGGGAGCGACGCATCCTGGGGCATCCCCGTGGGCATGACCGGGCGATCCCTCAGCTCCGAGACGTTTTGTGAAATAAGCGCGCGGATTTCATTCATGCGCAAATTGACTTCCTGTCCAGCCAGGATGACATCTTCCTCGCGGGCCGCGACGCCCGACTCGGCTTGGGTGAGTTCCAGGGGAGCCATCACTCCGATCCTCACGCGCTTGCGGTTGTCATCAAGCAGCTTGGATGCCAGGTCCAGAGCCTGCAGTTGCACGTGGCGGTTTTCGATGGCGAAGACGAGATTGTAATACGACGTCTTGATCCTCGTCACGATGTCCATCACCTTGAGGGCGAAGGCTTCGTCGGAGATTTCCTTCTGTTTTCGCGCGATGCGGATGGTGGCCAGTTGGTTGGCAGTTCCGAAGCCCTTGAGGAGTGGCTGCGTCACGCTCAGGCCCCAGAAAGTGCTGTACTGGTCCTGAAACGAGTTGAAGGTGTTTTGCCCATCACTTGTTCGAAGGCCGAAATCATAGGATGTGCCGGACGGGATTTTCCCCTGGAGACTGGTGGAAAGGGAGGATGTGCGGGATTTGGTGCTGAGGCGTCCGCCAGCGGCCACGACGGACTGGGCGTCGAGCGGCGTGGTATTTTCCTCGTAGTTGGGTGCCAGGACCAGGGCGGGATCAAAATCCCCCTTCGCCTGCCGCAAGGCGGCTGCATCCATTTGGGGAGCGATGCGCTGGATGGAAATTTCCAGGTTGTTGTCCAATGCCATGGCGATGCAGTCGCGCACGGTCAGGTAAAGGGCATCCGTCCTGTTTTCCGCGCCCGCCCGCGTGTTTGCCAGCAGGATCGCCAGCAGGAGGAATGGAAGACGGTTCTTCATGACGGGTCGCATGCGCGAAGCAAGCGGTCGGCGATCGCCCGGACATCCCCTTCCTTGTCTGCGGAAATGGGATCCCATAACCCGACGTCGCTCGAAATTTTCATTGTCTCCCGTGCCTTGATGGATGCCTGTTCCCATGGCAGGCTGATAAATTCGCCGATCATCCCGAGCACCTGGCGATGCGCCGCCACGATCGGTTCCGCCCAGGCATGGACCATCGGTTGGTGATGCGGAGGGGACACCACGTCGTGGAACTCTTCCCTCTCAAAGCTCCTGGCCAGGATGAACAGGTCGTGGCGCAAGTGCCAGTGACGCCCGATCTTCGTGCCCATCTTGCCAGCATTGGAGGCGAGGCAGAGCAACACACGATCGGAGGATGAGAGCTTCGCCACATCCACGCGCGGCAGTCCAAGAAGTTGTCCGACGGCCATGGCGACGGGAATGGATTGGGGCTCGCAGGCGTACACGCCGCAATAAGGCGATCCCTGCGATGACACCCAGCGTTTCAGTTCCATCAACGCCCGCGCACAATCCTGAAAAGACGGGTGAGCCGTCACGAAATGCTCTCCGCCAAAGGAATCCATTCCTGCCTGGCTGGGCGACACATGAATCTGGATGGGATTTTCCCGCGAACATACCTTGAGGAGAAAATGCCCGTGCATGATATTCATCCAATCGCGCAATCCCGGTTGGGTCGGGTGGTCATGCGACATGAAGGCCTCCAGCCTTTCGATCCGCGTGGCGAGAGGCTGGGGGAGTTCGCCTTTGCCGGCGCCGCGGAACATTGCTTTGCGCGCTCCGGCGAGGTCCATGCGTTTGAGATGGCACATGCCCGCGACAAGGCTTTTTCGGGCGAGGATGCGCGCATCGCTCGAAAATGAATCATCCTTCGCCAGTTCCTCGAACAGGAGCAGGGCATCTTCCAGCTTCCAGAGTCGTTCGGAAGCCACGGCAAGTTCCCATCGGGCCATGGAATGGCGCGGATCGGCCTTCAACGCATATTGTGCCACTTGAGCCGCGCCGGCGTACTCGCCCATTTCATTCAGGATCGTCGCGGCGCGATGGAAAATATCGGCGTTCTCGCCATAACGCAGCGCCTCGCGCAGAAAATCGTAAGCTTCGCGGAAATGACGGCGTTGGTGCGCCGTCTCCGCCTGTTGCAGCAGATGGTCGCGACGGGCCTGGTTGAATGACAAAATGCTCATGGGAAAATTCTAATGGCTGCCCGCATCTCAGGTGGGGGGCAGCAGCATGCGCCAGAGACTGACGCGGCGCAGGATGATCCTGGCTTCCAGGCTTGACCCCAACGCGAGGGGGACGGGACTGCTGTCAATCTTGACCATGACGCGATAACGTCCCTCGCTGCCGTTGTCGGCTGGCGCGCGCGAGTTTGGTTCCAGTGAAACCTCGTCCACATGGGCTTCAATATACCCGAAGCGCATCATTTCAAACATATTGGATTTCATGCGGACGACCTGGCCCGGCTTGATGCGATACACTTGCGATTCACCCACCAAGAGCTGTGCGCGGTTGGCTTCGCCGCTCGAGAGGTGCACGAGCTCCTCGCCTTTTTGCACACGTTCGCCCGCGCGGTGCTTGGCGAGGAACGTGACGCGTCCATCCATGGGAGCCTTGATTTTTCGACGGTCGACCTGGTCCTGGCACACCTGAATGTCGGTCTTGAGCCGCTCCAGGCGCGCCGTGGCCGTGTTGAATTCGGCCAGCGCCTCTTTTTTGATGGTTTCCTCGAGTCCCTTGTCGAGGATGGCCACGCGCTCCCGCACCTTGGCCAGTTCGGACAGCGCCATGTCATTGGCCAGCTTGCGGGCATCGTAATCGCTCTGGCTCGCGAGTTTCGCGTCGAGAAGCTGCTGGTATCGGTCGAGTTCGAGCGCCGCGTAGCGCGTCTTTTCACCCGCTTCCGACAACTCGCTGCGTGCATGCCAGAATTCCTTCGGGAGCGGGAGCTTTGCGATTTTCTCAAGCTGAGCCTGCTTCAACTGCAAGGCCGCATTCGCCTCCTTGAGTTCCGCGTCGAGCTGCGATTTCCAATTCGTCTGGTTGCTTGAGTCGAGCGTGAGGATGACATCGTCCCGCCGCACGGTGGCCCCATCGAAGGCCTGGATGGAGTCAATCAATCCCTCATCGGACGCGTACAGGTACTGGTCCTTTTCGGCGAGGACCACGCCGACAGCGGGAACCTTTTCGTCCATGGGCAAAAAGGCCAGCAATGCCACGGCGACGAATCCCGTGCCGAACACCGCCGACACGATCATGAAGCGGATGTTGCGGATGGTGGATTGGAGTTTTTCCATGACAGCTCAGGCGAATGGGCTGAAGACTGAAAGATCAGGCAGCCCGCACCGCCATGGGTGCCTCGAGCACACGCGGCTGGTAGAGGCGGCTGTACAGTCCGCCCTTGGAGAGAAGTTCGGCATGCGTGCCCACCTCGGCGATACGCCCCTTTTCCATCACCACGATTCGATTGGCTTTCTGGATCGTGCTCAGGCGGTGGGCCACGATGAACACGGTCTTGCCGCGCATCAGGACGTCGAGCGATTGCTGGATGAGAAGCTCGCTCTCCGTGTCGAGCGCGCTGGTGGCCTCGTCGAAGATGAGGATGCGCGGATTTTTCAGGATGGCGCGCGCGATGGCGATGCGCTGGCGCTGGCCGCCCGAGAGCATCACGCCGCCCTGTCCCACCTTGCTCTGGAAGCCGTGGGACATCTGCTCGACGAACTCGAGGGCATTGGCCTGGCGCGCCGCCTCACGCACCTCCTCCGCCGTGGCGTCCGTCTTGCCGTAGCGGATGTTCTCCTCGACGCTTCCTGAAAAAAGGAAGCTATCCTGCAGCACGATGCCGAACTGGCGTCGGTACGCATCGTACTTCAGCTTGCGAAGGTCCACGCCATCCACGGAGATGCTCCCTTCATCCACGTCGTGAAACCGTGTCAGCAGGCTCATGATCGTGGATTTGCCGCTGCCGCTGGGCCCCACGAGGGCGATCACCTCGCCCGGTTTCACAGCGAGGCAGAAGTTGGTGATGGTGGACGTGTCGGAATATTTGAAGCCCACCCGGTCGAACACGATGTTCCCCTGCACCGGGGAAAGCGTGACGGGCTGGGGGTCTTCCACGACCTCGGGCTTGGTGTCAAGCAATTGCAGGATGCGCTCAAAGCCGGTCCGCGCGTTGATCGTCACCTGCAGCAATGCGGAGAAACTTTGCACGGGACCAAATAGCATCCAGAGATACGCGGTGAACGCCACGAAGTCGCCCAGCGTCATCCCGCCATGGATGACCGTGATCCCGCCCAGGATCAGGATCGTGCCATAGAGCAGGTCGCACAAAAATGAAAGCCAGAGCCACATCCGGTGTCCCATCATCGTAAGCGCGATCTCCGGGTAAAAATTATCCGTGATCGTATGGACGAAACGGTCGCGTTCGTGGTCCTCCTGCGCGAACGATTTCACCACCTTGATCCCGCTGAGCGTTTCCCCAAGCGAGCCTGCCAGCGCCGACTGCCGTTCCTTGACGTCATGCGATTTGGCATAGATGTGACGGCGATAAAAATGAAACACCAGGAAATACAGGGGAAGGGTCATGAGGCAGAGCAGCGTGAGCTTCCAGTTCAGGAAGAGCATGATGACCGTGGCGATCACGAGCGCCACCGCGCCGTTGGCGATGGTGTTGAATGCCAGGCTGATGAATTGCTGCACCGAGCCCACATCGTTGATCACCCGGTTGACAAGGCTTGCCGTCTTCTCCTTCTCGTAAAAGGAAAGATGCAGCAATTGCAGGTGATGGAACAGCGTCTTGCGGATGTCGAACACCGTCTTCTGCCCCACGTAGTTTTGCAGATACGAATGGCCGTATCCAACCCAGTAACGGATGAAATTCGTGACGATGTAAAATACCACGATCCCCACCACCAGCGCCACATTGCGGGAGGGGATCGCTTCATCAATCAAAAATTTCGTCATCAGCGGCGTCAGCACCGCAACGGCCACGGTGAAGAAGTTGCCCAAGGCGGCAACCCGGATGAGACCGCTGTATGGCTTGACGAAAGCCCAGAAGCGATGGGACACACGGACGGATGGGATGTGGCGCATCTGTTTTTACTTTGCGCTGTAACGTTACATGTTTCCGCCAACAAGCAAGTGAAGAATGAAAAGACTTGTTCGATGTCAAATCTTTTATGTGACACAATGGCCCATGATGCTTGCAAATCCAAAGCCGAAAAATTTATTGAAAAACCTTGTTGTACAACAACTTGCGCAGGTCGTCCAAGCCTGCCCCCTTGTCTGCAGAAATCGGAAGAATGGCGATTCGGTATTTGCGTTTGAATCGCTTCAAATATTCCTTGCTCTCTTCGCAGTCCATTTTATTGGCGACCACCAGCCGTGGTTTTTTCAGGATCTCGGGGCTGTAAAGCTCCAGTTCCTTGAGGAGTTGGCGGTAGTCATCCCGCGGGTCGCGACCGTCCGTGCCTGCCATGTCAATCACCAGGAGAATCAGGCGGCAGCGCTCGATGTGGCGCAAAAAACCGTGACCGAGCCCCACGTTTTCGTGAGCGCCCTCGACGAGCCCGGGGATGTCGGCGATACGAAGTGTCTTGTAATCCTCGTATTCGACGGTGCCAACCACGGGCTGGAGCGTGGTGAAAGGGTAGGGGGCGATCTTGGGGCGGGCCTTTGAAAGTTTGGTAAGAAGCGTGGATTTTCCCGCGTTGGGAAATCCCGCGATGCCCACGTCGGCCACCATCTTGAGTTCCATCTCGAAACGCCCATTTTCCCCGGGCGCCCCAAAATCAAACTCGCGTGGTGCCTGGTGCGTCGAGCTCTTGAAAACCGCGTTGCCGCGCCCCCCGCGCCCCCCGGCGCACAGGATGAACTCCTGACCAACGGCAACCAGGTCCGCAACCAATTCGTGCTCGGGAAGGCTTCGAACCACGGTTCCAGGCGGAACTTTCATGACAAGGTCCTCCGCCGATTTGCCATGTTTTTTTTTTCCACTTCCGTTTCCGCCGTTTCTTGCGATCAGGCGGGGGCGGTACAGCAGGTCGCGGAGATGCTGCGTGTCCTTGTCCACCCGCAGGATCACATTCCCGCCGTCACCCCCGTTGCCGCCATCCGGCCCGCCATTGGGAATGTATTTCTCACGTCGGAAACAGACGCACCCGTGGCCGCCATCGCCCGCCTTCGCTTCAATCTGGACACGATCCACGAACATCATGGGTTTGCGGGTGATTTATTGTTTGGGATGTTTCGGGTCGCGCTCCGGCTGGGGCGGGATGTCAAAGTCCGACATCTTCACCTCGGCATAACCCGCCGGCACTTCAAAGACGGCAGGCGGCAATGGCGCGGTTTCCAGGCGGGTGATGGTCGAGCGGCGTGCCATTTTTACGCCATCATATTCGATGACGCGAAACGGGAGGCCTTTCAATTCAGGGTGCTGGTCCAGGGCATTCATCACGGGGGGGAGCCCAAAGCTCATGAAGCTCTTGAACTCGGCGAGGAAGGTTTTCATGTCGAGCGCGGCTTCAGAAATCCACAGCTCGGTGAGCCCCCGTTTCTTGTCGCGGATGAGCACCTGCTTGCACTGGTAGCCGCTGATTTTTTCTGTTTTGCCCGTGGCCTCGACCTTCGCGCTGGCAAGAAAATCCGCGTCGGCCACAGCGTCCTTTGCATCGCGGTCACTCGCCGGCGGGTGGGGGAATATCAGGTATTTTCGTCCCTCGTGCATGATGGAGAAGGTGATCTTCTTGTCCAAAAGCATGATGCTGGTCATGCTTTGCCCCTTGTCAACGCGCACGTGCTTGCCGCTGACGTAGAGGGTGATCTGTTCCTTGCCCGTGGGAGTGTCGTTGGTGAGGTCCTCGAGCACCTGGACGAGCATCATGTCCGCGTGCAGTCGTGGGAGCGGCGCGAGGAGGATGGCGAGAATGAAAATGTTCCTTGCAATGGTCATGAGGGGTGTTTCTTGTCTTGTACTCAGTACGCGAAGGTCCAAGGATTTGCGAACCTGAAACAACATGCGCTTCACCGCCCGTTCACTGTTTGGCTTGAAACCGCACTCCGAGGGCTCGCGGTGTGCGTGGGTTTCGCTTCTTCTGGCGGGAATTGTGGTGTGGACATTCTGGGATGTGCGTTATTGCGACTTCAACTTTCTGGACGATATCGGTTTTGTTGTGAACAATCCGCATATCCGGGACGGGCTTACCTGGAAGGGTTTGAAATGGGCATGGACGGCGGATCTGCTCAAAGATTCGGCCAATTCGGATTACTGGCAGCCGGTGACTGTGATGTCGCGCCAGTTGGACGTGCAGTTGTTTGGCATGGATCCGGGCATGCATCACTGGATGAACCTGATGTTTCATCTGGCCAACACGCTCCTCTTGTTTCTCATCCTGCATCGGATGACCGGCATGATGTGGAGAAGTGCGATGGTGGCGGTTCTCTTTGCGGTGCATCCCACCCGGGTGGAATCCGTCGCCTGGGTGACCGAGCGCAAGGATGAGCTGGCGGGGTTGTTCTGGATTTTGGCGATATGGGCATACTGGTGGTACACGCGGGCGCCGGATTGGAGACGCTATCTGCTGGTTGCTTTGTGTTTTGCCCTGGGTTTGATGTCCAAGCCCATGGTGATCACCCTCCCATGCGTGTTGCTGCTCCTGGATTTCTGGCCGTTGCAGCGTCTGCCCCTGGACTGGGAGGAAAGGGGTGTCTGGGTGAAGCGGATCCTGGAGAAAGCTCCCCTCGTGCTGCTCATGCTGATGTCCGCCGCCCTGACGCTGAAGGCACAGGGCGCGGCGATGCAGGATCACTCCCTGCCGCACATGACCGGCAACGCCCTGTCCTCCTATTCCGCCTGTTTTGCAAAACAAATCCTGCCTGTTCGCCTCTCGCTTCATTACCCAAGGGACCAGGCGCCGTTCACTGCCGTGGACGCATCGCTGGATCTGTCATTGCTGGTGGTCCTGGTGCTGGCCTTCCGCTTTGCACGGCGGTGGCCTTGGTTGACGACTGGATGGTGCTGGTTTCTGGGCACGCTCGTTCCCGTGCTTTTTGTGGATGACATCGTCGCGGCGGATCGTTTTAGTTACATCCCGTCCATCGGCCTGTTCATCGCGGTTGTATGGGGAGCGGCCGAGGCCGCCAGGCTCTACAGATGCCCGCGAGGGCTGGTTGGAATGGTTTCAGCGTTTGTCATTCTCGCGCTGGCGGTGGGTTCGCGCCTGCAAGTGCAGAACTGGAAGAACAGCGAGATTCATGGCGAGTATTCTTTGAGAATAAATCCGGATGATTATATGGCCCAGTATTGCATGGCCAATGTCCGATATCTGCAAGGGAGAAAAAAAGAGGCGCTGGCGCATATGCGGCGTTCACTGGAGATCGGACCCAAAAATCCAGCCGCATTCAATAACTTGGGAACCATGCTTGGACAGATGGGGCAGGACGAAGAGGCGCGCAAAAATTTTATCGAGGCAACCCGCCTGGATTCCCACTACGTCCAGGCTTTCTACAATCTCGGGAAGTTGCTTCAGAATCATGGCAGCCCCGATGAAGCGCTGCAGCATTATCAGGAGGTGGTGAGGCTTGAACCGGAATGGGGAAATGCACGCTATAACATGGGTAACATTTACCGAGAAAAGGGACAGATGCCCGAAGCCATCGCCAGCTATCAAGCTGTTCTGAAATCGGACCCGGAGTTCGACAAGGCCCACAACAACCTGGGGATTTGCCTGGCGCGCCAGGGAAAGCTGGACGAGGCCATCCAGCATTACACCGAGGCGATCAGGTTGAATTCGCATGAGGCCAACGTGCATCACAACCTGGGCATTGCGCTGACGCGACAGGGACGCTTCAACGAGGCCATTGCCAGCTATGAAAAAGCTCTTCGATACCAACCCGGCATGACCAACGCCATGAATGCCCTGAAGTATGCCCGGAAACTTCAAAAGTCTGCTCCAGTCACCGGGGTTCCGAAGCAATGACGTGGAAATGGATTTGAGATCCTCGCAAGATGACTGCTGAAAAGGTGATAAACCCCTTGTGTGGCACGATGCGACATGCCCTCGCTTTCGTCCTGCTGGCAGCCATCACACTGTTCGCGTTCCAAGGCGTGCGGCATTGCGACTTCATCAATTTTGATGATGACGTGTATGTTTATGAAAATCGAAGCATTCGTGATGGCCTCACCTGGCAGAGTGTCCGTGGGGCGTTTCAGAGTGATTTTTTTGTAAAAACAACGCAATCCGAATGCTGGCAGCCGGCGACATGGCTTTCGCACATGCTCGACATCCATCTGTTCGGGTTGAATGCGGGAATGCACCATGTGGTGAACCTGGGTTTCCACCTTGCGAGCACGCTGATCCTGTTTCATGTCCTGAACCGGATGACAGGAAAAATGGGGAGAAGCTGGATGGTGGCAGCACTGTTCGGGGTGCATCCCCTTCAAGTGGAGGCCGTGGCATGGGTCACTGCGCGCAAGGACATGCTGAGCGGCTTTTTTTGGATGATGACGATCTGGATGTATATCCGCTACGCGGCCCGGCCATCGGTGATGCGCTATTTTTGGGTGGCGTTGATGCTGGCGCTCGGATTGATGTCCAAGCCGATGGGCATCACCCTGCCTTTTATCCTGCTCTTGCTGGACTATTGGCCTCTGGGGCGATTGAGGGATGAATTTCCCAGCCAAAGATCAAGCATGCCGCTGGTTCTTGAGAAAATTCCGCTGTTTGCGCTGAGCGTATTTTCGTTTCTGCTGGCGTTGCATGCGAAGTCGGAGCATCTGTCGGTTAAAACGCCCATCAACATGTTGGCGAATGTTGCCGATGGATATGGAAACTATCTCCTCAAGGCGTTCTGGCCTGCGCGGCTGGCGGTCTGGTATTCCTGCTCCGCCGACAGGTTCCCGGCAGGGCCAGCCATCGCGTCCGGAGCGATCCTGTTGATTGTCACGCTGGTTGTATGGAACCAAAGACCCGTGCGGAAGTATTTGCTCGTCGGGTGGCTGTGGTTTCTCGGCGCCCTGGTGCCGGTGATTGATCTCCAGAATGTGTCGGGGGGTGATGCCATTTTCATGGCCGACCGTTACAGCTATCTGCCGATCATCGGCCTCTTTATCATGGTGTCGTGGGTGGTTCCCGATGTCCTTGGTTTGTTCTTGTGGGGACGCCGTGCCATGCCAATTCTTGCTGCCGCGACCCTGTCCGCATGCGTGGTCCTGAGTACAAGGCAGGTTGGGTACTGGCGGAACAGTTACACCCTGTTTCAACATACGATTGAAGTGACCAAAAACAACACGCTGGCCCACCTCAATCTGGGCGCTTATTGCATGAAACTGGGGCGAATGGATGAAGCCGACGGGCACTTCCGTGAATGCCTGCTCATTCAGCCGGACTATGCCAAGGCCCTGCTCAATCATGGCGTGGTATTGGCCAGCAAGGGGCAACTTGAAGAAGCGGCGCGCCATTTTCATCGCGCGCTGGAGATCAAGCCGGAACTTGGGGATGTTCACAACAACCTGGGCACCCTGATGGTTCAGCAGGGCAAGCTGAAGTCCGCACTCATGTATTACCGCCAGGCGTTGAAAATCAGCCCCGACTACCCCAGGGCGCACCTCAACCTCGCCAACACACTTCTGCTGATGCGCAATGTGGATGAGGCGGTCCCGCATTATGAACGTTCCATCTTTCTGTATCCCAACTCGATCCAGCCTCATTACAAACTGGCCCTGTGCATGATGTTGCAGGGGCGGCAGGATGCTTTCTTCGAGCAACTCAACATCCTGGCCCAATTGGATCCGAAGATGGATTGGAAGCAGCAGCTTGCCGGGGATTATGCGGAGTTCAACAAGGCAGCTCCCTCACCCGCGTCTAAAAACTCAAAGCCTGCCCATCCGCGCAGCCAGTGATGCGCCGTGCGCGGGCAGTTTTTCTGCCGTTGCAAAGGCCTGGACTCCGCGCGAGGCGCGGACGAGGGATGCGCGCCGGTATTCCACCATGCTTGTGCGGCGCATGAAATCGGTGACGCGCAATCCTGAGAAGGCGCGGCCCGCCCCCCCCGTCGGAAGCGTGTGGCTCGGCCCCGCGACAAAATCTCCAAGCACCGTCGGCGTGTGGTTGCCGAGAAAAATTCCGCCCGCCGTCCGCACTTTCCCGGCAACTCGCCTCGCATCCCGCGTCATGATTTGCAGGTGTTCCGGCGCAAGCGCGTTCGCCACGTCGGGCAGCTGCTCCTGAGCGCGGGTGTGAATGAACCACGTTCCATTCTTCAAGACACGGCCCAGGCCGCGGTTGACGGAAAAACTCCGCGCGTTCTCAAGCATGTGCTGTTGAATAGATTTCAACACGCGGGTGGAAGCGCTGACGCAAAACACGCGTTCGCGTCCGCTTCCATGTTCCGCCTGCGCCAGCAGATCAAGCGCCGCCCATTCGACGTGGGTCGTTTCGTCCGCAATCACCATCAATTCACTTGGCCCGGCGAGAAGGTCCACGCCGGTCACCCCGAAGAGCTGGCGCTTCGCTTCCGTGACGTACGCGTTGCCAGGCCCGAACAGCTTGTCCACCGGGCGGATGGTTTTCGTCCCGTACGCCATAGCCGCCATCGCCTGCGCGCCGCCGAGCTGGTACACCTCCGTGGCGCCACAAAAATTCAAAGCCCAGAGCAATGCTTCCGAGACGGGCGGGGGAGTGCATGCCACAATCTCCCGCACGCCCGCGACCCGCGCAATGGCGACCGTCATGAACACCGTGCTCACAAGCGGAACCGAGCCACCCGGCACATAAACGCCAACCCGTGAAAGAGGGTCAAACTTTTCCCCGACCTCCGCACCGTGGCCATTTTTGCGCCGCCAGTCGCGCGGAAGTTGATTGCGCGCAAAAGCCTCGACCTCGCGCAGCGTGGCGCGTGCCGCCGTCTCAAGTACCCTCGGGACACGTGCCCGAAACAGCACCGAATCCTTCACGCGCAAATCCGAGACGCGAAGCCGCACCCCATCAAAATGACGGGTCAAATCCAAAAGCGCCGCATCGCCCCGTCGCCGGACGTGGCGGAGAATCATCTCCACCGAACTCCGGATGGATTCGGGAGTCTGTTGCGAAGATCGCGCCAGGTGATCAAACGCAGGGGATGGAAAAATAATCGTGCGCATCAGGGGGGCAGCCTATACCAAAAGCCCCGTCTTCGACAACTGTTCTGGAGAGGGTGATGCGTCTTAAGAAGGATGCTTGTGGCCCCGAAAAACATCGAATGGCCGGGGGAGGCGCAACAACAATGCTTGCTGAAGCACTGGAACAATGATGGAGCCATTGACACCCGCCCATAATTCACTAAAATGAATTTTCATCCAAAATACGTCTGGGGTTTAAAACACAGCAAGCTACCAACAAAAATGCCATATTTTCCATGCAGATTGTCGGGCCTCATCGTGGATGCTAAATTATGATAAGTCAGACTAAAACCAATGGAGTTGTCTTCTTCATTTCATTCGCATGTATTTTGTCACAACTCATGTTTGGTCTCATTCTTGGGCTCAAGGCATGGAGTCACATGGTATATATTGTAATATCTTTTGCTTTACTTGGCTATGGCATTGGAGCCACAGCCTATCTTATTTTTAAGAATAAACTGAATGAAATGGAAAGTCATCGGATGACTGCCATTTTATTGTCATGCCTTGCCTTCAGCTTGCTGGTCAGCACTTATAAGATAAGCACCGAGGAAATTGAGATGTCAATGCTCAATGGAACATTGGGGGCTGTCGTCCTCGCCGCGGTATGCGCGCTTGTTGCCCTCCCATTTGCAAGCGCTGGGTTTCTGATGGCGTTCCTGTTTTCATCCAATAGCATAAGAAGCCCGAAGCTTTATTTCTGGGATCTCACCGGCGCCGCATGTGGCGCCATGCTATTCTATCCATTGCTATCCATTTCCGACCCATTTCACTCCATCATCTGGATGGCAATCGGGTCATTGCTGATCGCAATATGGTTTTTGGAATCTGATCAATCAAAAACATCAAGCGCTTGTAATATTTTGCTCGCAATGACAGCACTGATCATGGGTTTTGTCGGATGTGTCATGGATGAACCCGATTACAAGGTGGATAACAGTTTTGGTTCAGAGTGGATTCCTGGTCATTATGGATCAGGGAGTTATACGACGATTAAAAGAACGTGGAATCCACTCGGTCGCACAGATTTATATGATCACAGTTCAACCAATAATCAGGAGTATTACGGGATAGATTCAGTTCCATTGCAGGTTAATCTGATTCCAGCGCCGAAGTGGTGGCACTTTGTCACGAGCTACCGTGCCGGAACTCCCGTCTATGAATTTTCAAACACGGGACAACAAAGAAATCGATCCCGCCTGATTCTCTTCAGCCGATTGGTGGAAGTCCCCTACCTTCTTCTTGGGATGAACGGCGAAGACCAGATCAGGCAGCGGCAGGGCACGCCTGATTCTGATATTTCGAAGGACAAAAGAGTGGTGATTATCGGGGCGGGTGGCGGCCGCGATATATTCATGGCCAGGTCACATGGCGCAACCACGGTGTTGGGAGCGGAGATCAACTCGACCACATTCAGGGAGATGTCCCGAGGAGGAGCGGCGTTCGAGTACTCGGGGCACATTTACGAAGCCCCGGGAGTCATGGTTCGCAATATCGATGGTCGACATTTCGTCAAGACGCAATCTTCGGGCACTTCAGACCTTGTTATTCTTAATGGGGTGGATACCTTTGCAGCCCTGTCGTCCGGTGCGTATGCCTTCGCTGAAAGCTATCTCTACACCACGGAGGCTGTCGTGGATTATTTAAGAATTCTTAAGCGCGATGGAATTATTAATTTCAATCGATGGTCTGGACCGGAAACAACGCGATTGTTCATCATGGTATTTGATGCTCTTCAGCAGGCGGGAGTTTCCCGCCCATGGGAGAATGTGATTGTTGGTGAATCCGAAGGCTGGAGCATCATGTTGATCAGAAAAACACCATTCAGCAAAAGTGAGGAAAAAGACGTCCTGGATTATTTTGAAAAACACGGTGCTTGCCCGATTTATACCCCGATCTCCAAATTGACGGACGAGGGCACTCTGGCGCTGGAGATTTACGCGGCTTCATTTCGCGAAGGCAGGCAGGCGCAGTTCATCAAGGATTGCCAGCATGATGTTTCTGCCGCCACGGATGACAGTCCATTTTTTTACAAGCGTCATAAGTTCCGTCTTTTGCCCGATTTTGAACAAGATCATCCGGCGGGTGGCAGCTCCATTGTGTTGGTTCAGTTCGTGATCGTGATTTCCTCCGTCCTGTTTATCATGGCTTTCATCTTGACTCCTTTGATTTTGTTTCAACTTGATGGCATCACAAAATTACCGATTGGAGACATTCTTCCCTTTGTTGGATACTTTGCCTGCCTTGGTTTGGGATTTATCATGATTGAGATTGTTCAAATGCAAAAGTTCGTTCTATTACTGGGAAGTCCCATGTACTCCATTTCCGTCACGCTTGCTTCATTGCTCATATGTTCCGGTGTGGGCAGTTATTACTCGCCAAAAATCAGGCAATTGTTCAAACAAGACAACCGCTGCATCGCGGCTCTTTCGATGTTTATCGTCGTTTATCTTGTTTTATATATGAGAATCTGGCCGCAAATTGTCGAATGGGGTATCGCGAAGAGCTTCATGTTTCGGGTTCTGTTGTGTGCTTCCGTCATAGCGCCGCTCGGGTTTTCGCTCGGAATGTTTTTCCCAACCGGGCTTGTGTTATTGGGTCGCCGTCGTCCGCTCTGTGTGCCGTGGGCGTGGGGCATCAATTCCGGTTTCACTGTGCTGGGTTCGATTCTGGCAATCATGCTTGCGCAGTTTCTTGGATTCAAGGTGGTTCTGCTGATCGCCTCCATCTGTTACCTCCTGGCCAGCCTCGCTTTCTGGAGGCTCGATGCAAGTTTTTGCACTGGTCGTGAAAGGAGCACGCTTTAGCGCGTCTGTGGAAGGCTGCGGCGGAACTGTCTTGGGGATGTGCCGGTGATTTCCTTGAAGCGGCGGGAGAAGTGGAACTCATCGCAGAAGCCGAGGCTTTCGGCGATTTGCTTGTCGGTGAGATTTCCGCCCTGCATCAGTTCGCAGGCGCGATCCACGATCCGGGCTGAACGGTATTTGGCGGGTGGCATGCCGGCGACACGGGCGAAGCGTTTGCGGAAGCTGTCGTAGGAAGTCCCCAGTTGCTCCGCCAGATCGTACAAGTCGAATTCATGGGACAAATCCGACTCGAGCAGTGCGCACGCGCGCGAGGCCCACGCCATGTCTTCCTGGCGTCCCGCCCCCTTCGATCCACCGAGCAGCATTTCGGCGAGCGTGAGCTGGAGACGGCACACTTCCAGCAGCGGAGGGGCAAAGACGCCCGGTTTTCGAGGCGCACCCAGGGAGGCTTCCAGGCGGTGGAGCCAGTAGTCAATCGGTTCCGCGTGGTGGATCGGCTGGGCGGGATCAATCACCCTGTTTGCCTCCCACATCTCGAAAATCGGGCCGTCGAACACAAGGTGGATTTCTGTCCAATGCTCGCCCCTGCCCGGGCCATAGCTGTGTCCGAGTTTTGGAAAGATCAGGATGAGGTCGCCCGGGCGGATGGCTTGGTTGACGCCGTTGGCATCGCGGTAGCGGCCGCTTCCATCCAGGAGATAGACGAGGGCGTAGCTCCCGAAGACGCGCAGCGGATAGACCCCCTTGCTGTTGCGGAGCACGCCCGCCTGGGTGATTCTTCCAAGGGGGGACTGGGAGGCGTTGCGGAAGAGGAGTTGCGACTTGAGGCTGGAAACGGTGGAGGGCATGGGATCCAAAATATACAAGTTCCCAGCCGAAAGAGCCATTCCTGTTTTCGGCGATCAGGATTAACCTGTCCGCATGAATACAGCCACCCTTCCACGCCTTACGTCCCGCGGAATCGAACTGGATACATCGACGGAATGTTTCGGCGAAATGCGCCGCTCGGACGACATCGCTGATGATTACCCGGCGCTGCGCGAGCGCATGAATGAGGATGGATACCTTTTTATTCCCGGATACCTGGAGCGCGACAACGTGATCAAGGCGCGGAGGTCCATCCTGGAGCATATTGAAAAGGGTGGGTTTCTCGACCCATCGCATCCGTTGATGGACGCGGTGTCGAAGGATGGAACACCCGTGCCCTCCATGATGTCAGAGATGGCGAGGCCCGGGACCAAACTATACGACCTGCTTTACGAAGGGCGCATCATGGATTTTTACAAGGGGTTTCTTGGAGGCACGGTGAGGCACTTTGATTTTACGTGGGTGCGGGCGGTGGAGCCCAATGTTGGAACTCCGGCCCATTGCGATATTGTGTACATGGGGCGCGGTACGAAGAAGCTGTACACCTGCTGGATTCCCCTGGGGGACGTCACTCATGAGTTGGGTGGGCTGATGATCCTGGAGAAATCCCATCGGCACGATCATCTGAACCGGAATTATGGGCAGCGCGACGTGGATTCCTATTGCACCAATTATGCCGATGCCCCGCTGATCGAGGCCGGCAAGAAGCAGTGGCAGTGGAACGGGTATCTCACCAAGAACCCGGCCACGCTTCGCGAGAAGCTTGGGGGACGCTGGCTCACCAGCGAGTTCAAGGCGGGTGACTTTGTGACGTTCGGAATGTTCACCGTCCATGGCAGCACCGACAATCACACCAACTGCTATCGTCTCTCCTCCGATTCGCGGTATCAGCTTGCGTCCGAGCCCATTGACGAGCGTTGGATCGGGGACAAGCCCATTGCGCACGCCATGGCCGGGAAACGCGGGCGGGTTTGCTGACAAATGAACGGAGGGACACGCTCCGTCGTGTCCACCCACGCCACGAATGGATTTTCAAGTAACGATGTTTTTCGAAAACGACGAAAGCACGTATTCCCGGTTCAAGGCTGTTTTGACAGTTGCGGACCCATCCACCAACGGACACGACGGAGCGTGTCCCTCCGTTTCAGCCAGATCGCGTCGGAATGGTCGTTGACTCACGATGAGGCTGAGTGTAAGCCGCTCGCATGAATCGAAAAGAATTTCTCATGACCACCGGTGCTGCGCTCGCGGGCGCTGCAGTTGTACCCCAGGTTCTCGCTGCCAAATCCGCGGTGACGCAATACAGCGACAATAAAACCTCCGACCGATCGGCATTGACGCACAAGTTTCGCCTGGAAAAGGATGGCAAGGAGGCAGTCAACAATAAAGGGGGAAGCATTCGACTGGTCAACAAGTCCATGTTTCCCATTCTCAATGGGCTGACGATGTACTCCGTGCATCTCCACAAAGGCGGCCTTCGTGAGCCCCACTGGCATCCGAATGCCGATGAATGCAATTACCTGATCAGCGGCAAAGTACTCATCGGTGTTCTGAATCCGGATGGGTCGCGTGAAACAGTGGAGCTGAACCCGGGAGACATCGGCTACATTCCCATGGGATATTTTCACTACATCAACAACATTGCGGATGGCGAATCGCAGATTCTGGTGTCTTTTAACAACGCATCGCCCGAGGATATTGGAGTTTCCGATGCCCTTGGCTTCGTCCCGAACGACCTGCTGGGAACAACATTCGGCGTCCCCGCCACAGTGTTTGAGCCCATCCCCAAGCCCAAGAATCACATTCTCGTCGCCCCGCAAGGGTGATCGTTCAGTTCTGTAGGAGCCGCTGTCAGCGGCGACCGTGAAGGGGGATCGCCGCTGACAGCGGCTCCTACAAGAGAAAAACAGGAGAGGAAATCGGACTAAACTCCTGCGCCATGAGGGGTTGAGCCAGTCGCCCGAAGTTACGACACCATGGTGAGGATCATGTTCGGCGTGCCTTTTCTTGCGGCCTCGGTGCGGATGAATGAAACGATTTCGTCGCGCATGTCAGAGCATCGTTTGCTCCAGCGCCGGCGTCCCGTGAGAAATTTGGCGCATCGCCGCAAGCCCGTGATTTGGAGCGGCTGCGGTTTCAGGTCGGCATGGTCCGTGAAAAAGCGCCGCAATGCCGTGTAGAATTCCAGCTCGAAACCCGTCCCGCAGCTGCGCGCGGTCTCGAACAGGTCGAGTTGGATCTGCGGGATTTCCTTGTTCTGCAGCACTTCCTCCGAGTAGCCGCTCAGGAGGCCTGAGACCATTTCAACCAGCTCGGAAAGCGGAAGCTTGTCCCGCTGCTGGTCCTCCTGGATGTGGCGGATGACGCTCTCGAACACGGTTTCGATCACCCAGGGATCCATGGAAGCGGCTGCAAGCTTGCACTGGTTGGGCATGGAGGACAGGAGATCCTGGATGCCGAGCGGCTCCATGCGTCCATCCTCATAACATACCATCAGGGCGTGGCGGCTGAGCTGGATCATCAGTTTTTCGAGAAGGTTTGGATTTCCTTTACAAACTCCCCGATGTCGCGGAACTGGCGGTAAACGGAGGCGTAGCGCACGTAGGCGACCTCATCCTCATCTCGCAGCTTGCGCATCACCTTTTCCCCGATGACGCGCGAGGGGATTTCGCGTTCATACTCGCTTTGCAGTTCCCCGACGAGCTCATCCACCAGGCGGTCAATCTGCTCCATGCTGACGGGGCGTTTCTCGCACGCTTTTTCCAGCCCGTTGCGGATCTTCTGGCGGGAAAATTTCTCGTGGCGCCCGTCCTTCTTGATCACGTGCAAATCCTCCTTGAGCACCTCCTCGTACGTGGTGAAGCGATACTTGCATTTGAGACATTCACGCCGCCGACGAATGACGCCGCCTTCCTGCGTCATGCGCGAATCAATGACCTGATCGTTGAGTGAAGCACATTTGGGACAAAGCATGTTTTTTGACCATTAGCACTACAAATAGGTTTTGGTCAATATTAAACACACTACTAATGGTGGGTGGGGGATGAGCGTTCAGTTTTCAGCTGCCGCCGAGAGTCGCGATCTGGGCGTGGATTTTTTCGATGTCGGTTTTCAGCTCGTCGGCGCGCGCGCGATGTTTGTCCACGGCCTCCTTTGGGGCGCGTCCCGTAAAGCCGGGGTCGTTCAGCTTGGCGTTCACGGCCAGGAGTTCCTTTTCAATCTTTCCGATTTGGGCGGTGAGGCGTTTGCGTTCGGCCTCGACGTCCACGAGCCCTTCGAGCGGGAGGTGGATGGTGCCGAGCGGAGTGACGGCGGAGGCGGAGCCTTTGGGGGCGGTGGTGACGTAATCCAGCGGATCGGCGTTGAGCAGGATTTTCAGCACACTCACTTCGTGTGCCGACTTGTGCCAGTCGCCCTGGGGTGTGAATGCAAAGGGCGTTTTACGATTGGCTGGGATGTTGTAGCTGGCGCGCAGGTTGCGGCCGGCCGAGACGGCTTCCTGTTTTTGTCCCACGAAACGAATCACGTCGGGCTGGAGTCCGAGTCGTGATGCGTCGGTCGGGCTGAGTGGGGTTGGCCAGGGCGCAAACTGGATGCTGGATGCGGAAGGATTGATTGCGTGCCACAGCTCCTCGGTGATGAAGGGCGTGAAGGGATGGAGCAGGCGCAGCATCGCGTTCAGCATGTGGTCCATCACGCACAGCGTGACGGCCTTGGCCCGTTCGTCCGTGCCGTAGAGCGTGGCCTTGGAGGCTTCGAGATACCAGTCGCAGTAGTGCGTCCAGAACAGTTCGTAGAGCTGGGCGGTGATCTGGTTGAACTCGTAACGCGCAAACGCGCCCTCGATTTCGCGGACGGCGGCGTCGAGCCGCATGAGGATGGCCTTATCGTCCGACGAAAGATCGTTTGCGGAGAGGTCTTGGAGGGTGGGAATGCTTTGTCCTGAAGGTGCGCCTTGCGACAGGCGGAAGCGGGCGGCGTTCCAGAGTTTGTTGCAGAAGTTGCGGCCGAGTTCCACCTGCTGTTCGTCGAAGCGCACGTCGAGTCCCAGCGGGGCGCAGCGCATGGTGCCGAGGCGAAGGGCGTCGGCGCCATACTTGCCGATCAGGTCGAGCGGGTCGGGCGAGTTGCCGAGCGTCTTGGACATCTTGCGCCCGATCTTGTCGCGCACGATTCCATTGAAATAAACGTTGTGGAAGGGCAGTCCGCCCTTGAATTCGACTCCCGCCATGATCATGCGCGCGACCCAGAAGAAAAGAATTTCGGGCGCCGTGGCCAGGTCGTGGGTCGGATAGAACACCGAGATTTCGGATTTCGGATTTCGGATTTCGGAATCCAGTTTCTCAGGAGCGGAAATCATGGTGGCAAAGGGCCATAGCCATGAGGAGAACCATGTGTCGAGCACGTCGGGATCCTGCAGCCAGCCATCTCCCACGGGCGGCTCCATGCCGACGTGAATTTCCGAGTTGCGCGTCCACACGGGAATGCGATGGCCCCACCAGAGCTGTCGCGAGATGCACCAGTCCTTGATCCCGTCCATCCAGTGCTCGTACACCTTCGCCCAGCGGTCTGGCCAGAATGTGATTTGCCCGGATGTCACGGCGTCGAGCGAAGCCTTCACGGCGGGATATTTCAGGAACCATTGTTCGCTGACCATCGGCTCGGCGGGCACGTCGGCCCGCTCGCTGTAGCCGACGCTGTTGGCGTAGGCGTCAATTTTCTCGACGAGATGGAGGGCCTCCAGATCGGACACCACTTTTTTCCGGCATTCGTAGCGGTCCATGCCCGTGTAATCCGCTCCCGCATGGGAAGTCATCTTCCCGTCGAAGCCGATCACCTGGATTTGTTCGAGATTGTGGCGGTTGCCCATTTCAAAGTCGGCGGGGTCGTGGGCGGGCGTCACCTTGACGCAGCCGGTTCCAAAGGCAGGGTCCACCAGCTCGTCGGCAATGATGGGGATTTCGCGGCCGACGAGCGGCAGCTTCAATTTTTTGCCGATCCATTGGCTGTAGCGTTCATCCTTGGGATTCACCGCCACGGCGGTGTCGCCGAGCATGGTTTCGGGGCGTGTGGTGGCGACGACAAGATGTTTTTCCGGATTGTCCGCGAGCGGATAGCGGAGGAACCACATGCTGCCCTGCGTTTGCTTCATGATCACTTCCTCGTCGGAAAGCGCGGTGCGCGACACGACGCACCAGTTGACCATGCGGCGTCCGCGATAGATGAGGCCCTTCTTGTGGAGTTCGACAAAAACGTGGGTGACCCAGCGGGAGTAATTGATTCGCGGATCGGGATGGCGCGGGTCGAGGCCGTCCATTGTGAAGACTGTTCGCGTCCAGTCGCACGAGCAGCCGAGTTTTTTTAGCTGCTGGAGTATGATTCCGCCGTGTTTGTCCTTCCATGCCCAGACGCGCTTGAGAAATTCGTCGCGGCCGAGATCGTGGCGCGTTTTCTTTTCCTCCTTGCGCACCTGCTTTTCCACCATCGCCTGGGTGGCGATTCCCGCATGGTCAATGCCGGGAAGCCAGAGCACTTCAAATCCCTGCATGCGTTTGCGTCGAGCCAGGACGTCCTGGATGGTGTTGTTGAGCACGTGGCCCATGTGGAGGATGCCCGTGACGTTGGGCGGAGGGATGACAATGGAGTAGGCTTCCTTGAGCCCGAGCGCGCGCTGTTCGGATTTCTGGGAGTCGGACAAGCCGCGACCATTGAAGGCGCGTGAGGGGTCCGCGGTGAAATCGCCGCGGTCGAGCCATTGCTGGTACCATTTTTCCTCGGCGAGGGCGGGGTCGTAGGCTTTAGAGAGGTCGTCCATGGGAATTCCATTTCTGGCACAAACAAGGGCCGGACCGCCAGACCGGAATTTATCAGGCTATCAGCAAGAACTTCCAACGTCGAACGTTCAACGCCCAACATCGAGGGAAGCAGAACGGAAAAACCACGGAGGCACGGAGGGCACGTAGGGAGGAAAAAGAATCAGAACCTTCGACGTTGGAAGTTCGACGTTAGATGCTGGACGTTCCTGTCCCGTTTACAATTTGATTTTCACCTTGATGCCGCCGGACGCTGTTGTGCAGTGGGGCGGGGGACAGGCGGGGGCGCAATGGGCCTGACAGGTGGAAGGCGGGGCATACTGGGCGGCGAGAGTTCCGCCGTAAGTTTGAAAGGTCTCCCGCTTCACGGCCACATATTGGGGCTGGCATGACTTCCAGGTGCCGGTGGCTGGATCGAGGTTGGGCACGACGACCACTTCGCCGCTCTGGACACCGGCAAGATTTTGCTGAGTCACGCAAGCTCGCCCGGACGAGGTGCCGAAGCCGAAGCCTGTGGGAGCCGAGTAACACGAGGATGTGACTGCGGACATCGTGGCTTGGAGGGATTGATAGGTTGGAGTTGATGCGAGGGCGGTCATGGCCCTGGCTTTTTCCTCTTCAGCCCTGGCTTCCGCGATGGCGCGTTCGTGGGCGGCGGTTTCGGCCTCGGCTTTGGCGAGCGCGAGGCGGCGGTCCCTTTCACGAACAGCCTCTTCGGCTTCCTTGCGTTCGAGTTCGAGATCGCGAATGCGGCATTCGCTCACGCGCCCGTTGCTGAGGGTGATCGTGGCGCGCGGAAAAAACAGGACAACCTCATTCCCGCATTCCATTCTGCCGTTGGTTTGTCCCCACGTTTGAGAGAGGTCGGCTTCGGTGACGGGCGGAGAGGCGTCATCGGCATGCAGAACTGAAGCGGCCATGCTGGCGGATGCAATGAGGATCAAAGGGCGCCGCGGCCATGTTTTCATGATGGCGGGAAGATAACGCATCGGAAGGCGATTCGCAAGTGGGGGGGGCAGGCAGAATTTTATTCCTTCGTGGCGCCTTCGTTGGATTGAATGGCATCGATTCGTTTTTGCGCCTCGGCTAGATCCTGGGATGTCATGCGGGTGGTGACGAGAAGCATGCTTTCGGGGTCCATTTGTCCTTGAGCTGAGGCGAGGGTGAGCCAGACGTAGGCTTCCACATTGTCCTTGGGCACGCCGAGGCCGTTGAGGTAGAGCCTGCCGAGATTGAACCGGGCCTTGGCGTGGCCGTGTTCGGAGGCCTTGCGAAACCATCGGGCAGCTTCCGCTTCATCCTTGGCCACGCCCTGGTTGCCATCGAGGCACATCAGGCCGAGGTTGAATTGTGCCTTGTCGTTGCCCTGCTCCGCGGCCGCTTGGTACCACTTGGATGCTGCGACGTAATCCTGCTCCACGCCGCGGCCATGGAAGTATGCGACGCCGAGCTTGTACTGCGCCTCGGGGTCTCCTTTTTGGACGGCTGCCAGAAGTTGGTCCACGCCGTCGGGAGTAGAGGATGCCGGGGTGGCTTCGCCTGTGGCGGACATTCCCTTGAACAGCGTTCCGAGATTCACCTTTTCGAAATCCTTGGGGCTGAGCGTGACGGATTCGCCGCTTTTTTTGTCACGGATTTGAACGGCGCCCGTGGTTTCATCGGTCGAGACAATCTCCATGTCGGGGTTCATGGCGACCATGAGCCGGGCGGCGGAGAGCATGGGATTGATTTCCTTGCCGGAGGCGGACTGGCTGTTCAATTCCTTCTGGATGGCATTGAGGTCAATGGTGGCGCTATCGCCGCTTTTTTTGTCGCGGATGGTGATGGCGCCGTTGGGGCCCTTGCCCGGGATGATCTCCACGTCGGGATTGATCATGGACACGAGGTTGGCAGCTGCGGCCACGGCATTCTCGTTGTTGTTCGAGGAGGTTGCGGCTTTAAACTTCCGATATCCCCACCATGCAAGTCCCGCTGTTCCGCCCATGACGATCAACAGCATCAAACCCAGGATGAGCAGGATGGCGCGGACATTTTTCTTTTTTGCGTGGGGAGGATCAACGGGAGCGGTTTCCAGCAGGACTGGTGGAAGCTTGTCGCTCACGAGAATTACGGGGCTGGCGGGGCGGGGGGTGCTGTTTCATCGGGTGGAGGAGGAGTCGCTTCAGCAGGAGGCGGATCAGCCGGAGGGGCCTCGGGAGGAGCTGCTGCCGCGGCTTCTGCGGGAGGCGCATTGGTTCCGGCCTTGGCCGTTGCCATCGCCAGCTTCGCTGCTGCGGCTTCCGGGGAGTCGGGATAATCGCGGATCAACTGGAGCGTTTCCTTTTCTGCAACGGATTTTGTGGCGACGGAGCCCATGTGAAATTGGATGATGTAAGCCAGGGAGGTGGCAGCCCATTTGCTCTTGGGATATCGTTTCTGCACGCGATCCCACGTGGAACATGCCGCGGAATTGCCGCCCTGGACCGAGTTGGCGTAGCCAACGTAAAACAGAGCCTCCGCGGCTTCATCCGATTCCTTGGGCGCTTGACTTTCAGCCTTCTCGTATAACTTGGCGGCCTCCGGGTAGTTGAGGAGAGCCATCTGGTCATCAGCCTGCTCCTTGTAGCTGGCGCCCGGGGCGCTCTTGATGGCCTTGATTTCCGTGTTGAGACGCTTGAACGCCTGGTTGAGGAAGCCTTTCTGATTGTCGTCGAACGACTCCCAGAGCGGGAGGAGTGCCGCGTGCGCATAACACGCCTTGATATCTGCAACCAGGGCCTTGCGCTCGTCCTTGGACATGCGCTTGGTGTCATCCATCTTGCCGTCATCGGACCGCAACTGGACAAGCTTGGCTTCGAGGTCATCAAGTTCCTTGCGGAGTTCCTTGACGACCTTGGCGGTGTCCACCGTCGGAGCAACGGGCTCCTTTTTCTTGCTGGCCGCATGGGCGGGGGAAAGGCACAGAAGAAGGGCAAGGGACACGAAGCCTGCAAAGATTGGAAATTTTTTCATAAGAGAACAACTGCCACCGTAGCGCAAGGCGGGGAGAAGATCAATCCTGTGCTTTGCTTTCGGATTTTTCTCCGCAGATTGCATTCTGTCGGGAATCGACGCGGTTGCCGAGTGCCTTCGCCGCTTATGTTGCGCAACGCAACAGGGCGGCTGCGGCACTCGGCAACTGCTGGGCTTCAGGGCTCCGTCCGTAGTGCTTCGCCAGATCGGCGATGAATCGCACGTAAGTCTTCTGGGTCCGATGGGCATGGCCTCGCAGCGCGAGGTCCCGTATAAACTTCTGTCGTAGTGTTGCCATAGGCCGCAACACTCGACTCTCCACACATGCTTCCCGCTCTCAAACCGCCTTGAATACGAACCTTTTCCAAGCTACGTTCCCTCCATGCCTGCTTCTCCGTCTTCACCCCGCGAAGCTGCTTTGTTCAAAAAGGACATGAAGACAGTTCGACGGCGCGCTGGCAGGTTAGGGGCAGTGCTGGAATGGTTGTATTTCCTCATTGCTGTATTCGGAGCAGTCGCATGCCTGACCTTTTTGTACATCGCCAATGCGATCGCAAAAGAACAACACATCGACTTCCTTTCCTTTGTGCGACTATGGGATGCGGATTCGATGCCTGAAGGGAATCACTCCATTGCGCGTGTTGTGCTTGGCTTCCAGTGTCTGACCTCTGCCTATTACATTATCCCGCTGACTGGCTTGCTTTTTCTCGTTTCTCGGCTATTCAGGTTTGAGCGTCGAGTTTGCAGGCATATTGTGGATTCGATTCCCGAAACGCCCAACCCCCATTAAGCCCGCGCGTGTAAAGGTCAAAAGTAATCCACCCGGATGAAGGAGGCTCATCGCAAGTGCCATCCCAGGGAAAAAGATGCTCGCCAACTGTAGGGAGGGAACATATATTATCACCATGAGCCACATGGATCGAATCACAATGGAGCCTGGGAAATGTGGAGGACGGCCTTGCATCCGGGGCTTGCGCATCCGGGTGAAAGATGTGTTGGAACTTCTATCTCATGACGCTTCCTGGGAGGAGATCCTTGAAGACTATCCCGACTTGGAGGCTGATGACATCCGGGCCTGTTTGGAGTTTGCAGCGGCGATGCATGATCACACCGTCGTGCGCGCAGTGTGAATTTTTTGATCGATAATCATCTGCCGTCCGCATTGGTGCGCTGGCTTCAAGCCAAAGGCCACACGGCGACCCACGTTCGTGATGTGCATCTCAACCAGGCCAATGACACGGTGATCTGGAACCACGCGCTCCAACACGGCTGCGTCATCATTACCAAGGACGAGGATTTTGCCGACCTGTCGCTGTTGCGCTCCGAAACGACGCCGGTGATCTGGCTGCGGATCGGCAACTGCCGCAAGCCAGCCTTGATCAGCACCATGGAAGCGCGCTGGCCCCAAATCGAGCAGAAACTCGCAGCGGGAGAACAAATCATCGAGGTGTATTGAAAATGATGTTGATGATTTTTTCATTCTGTTCCGTGTTGGACGTTTAATGTTCAACGTTCGACGTTGGAAGTTCCTGCCGCAGGGCTTGCGCATTTGGGTTTGGCACTCATATCGGCCCGTCATTCTTGTGCTTTTTGAGCCTCTTCGCGGCCATATTCCCATGCACCGAACGCAGAAATTGGCCGCAAAGAGGCACAAAAGGCACAACGCGGCCAACAAGCAGCACAAGCAGCTCCATAACCACTCCAAATTCGAAAGCCCTGCAAAAGCTTCCTGCAGCCATTGACATCCACTCGGAACGCGGTATTTTACCCAAAGAATCCACGCCTCCATGATTCCCCAGCCGTCGATTTTCCTCCATTCGAAAACATGGGCGATATGCTTCATCTATACAGACCCGTGAATCCAATACTTGCATAGGTGGATGGACCCAATATTTAATATTTTTCCATTCGCCTAATTCTTGTTCGGCAGAAAAATGAATCCACCTTCGATACCATTTCAGATACTCGAGCCGTGGCTCGCTCTCCAAAACGAGGAAAGGGCCAGCCTAGAAACGGAGCTCGCCAAGGAGATGCGGCCCGACCACGTCCTATCGGGAGCCGAGTGTCGAGCAGTGGCTTGTCGCTGTGACTGTGACGATGTTCTATTCGAAACGAATTCCCAGCAGGGACCTCTCGCAGTTGTTCACCTCACATGGAGTGGTATGCCCGATCAATTTGCACAGTGGCCATCGACGCGCTTTTTCGACTCGTGGGAAGCCTTCAAGATACAGGAGATGATTCCCGAGCACCAAGCGTACACCCCATGAAAGCTATCGCCGAACCATCGAGTCGAGCGAATGATCTTCCGCTGACGCTCCAGACCATCGCTCACTCATGACGTTCGGCATAAGAAATTATTCTGCCTATGAACGATTCTCGATGGGTTCCAATCACCATCATGTCGCTGATTTATGTTGGGGTCGCCTACGATCTCTTTTGCCAACGGTGGTCCCCTCGCGTTTCATGGCGCTGCAAGCCCACCACCAAAGAAGAGGAGGAAGAAAGAAGGAAGATCGCAGCCGCTGCTATTACCTCAGCAGCCAATAGCTGTGTGTATCGATGGATGCCGTTCGTCGCCTGGCTGCTGATCGGGGGCGGGGTTATCGCGTTCACGGTATCCAACAGAATCCGAAATGAAGAAAGAGCCGAACCAGTTCGTCCAGTCAACGCCGCTACGCGTCGCGACTGACGAATCACGTTCGGCAGAAATATGAAACAGATATTCTCCGTGCTGATTGTGACACTTGCCTTGGCGCTGCCCACAGCTTCCGCTGGAGAACAGAAGGTTGACGCCATTAGATTTTTGGTGGAAGGCCTGTCTAAGGATTCTCTCTGGACGAATGGAAAATACATTCGTCTTTCGCTCCCATCCGATGAACCGATTGAACAATTGGTTTCTTCCTACTTAAAGAAAGCTGACTTCAAGATGGGAAAGATTGAAGACTATGATATTGAAGAGATGAAAACTTGTGAAATCCCTGCAGGATCCAAAATATGTTACAATATCGTCAGGATCTCCTCGGACCAGGGTGGCAAGTTTCTGATCTTTCGATATGACAAGAACGGTTGGTGGACCAGGAGTTATGACGCCAAGGAAGAAGTTTCAAAGGCAACAGCCGAACCAGTTCGTCTAACGCCGCTACGCGTCGCGGCTGGCAAGTGACGTCTGGCCGCTTCACACGCATGTTCATCTCACGATATCTTTTCGCACTTATGGGTTTGTTTTCTTTCTTGTTCGGCGGGTGCAGCAAGCAGCCCGCGCCTTCACCGCAATCCGCAGCGCAGGTTCGGTCATCGAAACCGCTCGCCGCCCCGCCCGAAGTCACGTCAGAAGGAGAGGAAGGTTTTCACGATTTGGTTTTTTACATTCAGGAGCACAAGCGATTGCCGGACGGTTCGCAAAGCATACGAGGTTCGGGCACACACAGGGGGCGTCCGCTTTCCCTTGAGGTGGTACTCGGCCCGAGTTGGGTGGCTGGGTCACTCGGCAAGGATATACCGCTTGTGACTTATCGCGGCGTTGTTACCTACCGCTCCACTGGTCCGGACAGCGATACGTTTGTTCAGATACTCGACGAGCTTTACGGCACGAAGCTCAGTCCGAAGGCGATGGGCAGAGAGACACAATTCACCGGCATTTCGTTGGGGGGCGACCCGCGCGATCTCGCCAAAGGTCCAGTCAAGATCAAGCTGTTTTTCGAGTCCGGTGGGCAGGACGATTACGCGGAACTTTATACGAATATTCAGCTGGATGCCCACAGACTCGAAATGCATGAGAAAGATGAAGAGTATCGTTCACCAGTTGTCAGAGCGTTACGGGCGCATTGAGCGGGCTGACACCCGGACAAGTCTTACTCACTTGGACGCTCGGATTATTTTGGCTTCAAATTCAAGGCGGTTTCATCCATGCTTCTGAAATGAATTGGAACCTCCGTTCGGACGGTTTCCCGTCCCAAGGGCTCTCCTTGATTTCCGCGCTGCTCATCACGGCGATTTCCACGACATGCTGGGCTGAGGACGCTCTCCCGGCACCCACATCCTCCAACACTGTGGCCGCCGCATCCAGTCCGGCGCCCGCGGCCGACATCCACTGGAATGAGATTCCGCAAAGCGGACTCATCACGCTCAACGTCAAGGGCAAGCCCGTGAAGGAAGTCATCGAGGAAGTCTCCAAGCAGGCGGGTTTCCTCGTTGAATGGGGAGGAGACAGCAAGGCGACGGTTGATGTTTCGGTGGACAAGGCCTCGCTCATGGAAACACTGGCTTCCATTTGCAGGCAAGGTAACTGGGGCATGATGGAATACCAGAGCGCCCGCGGCAGTCTCTTCCAGTTGCCGGAGGAGTTTCCCATCAAACAGTACCAGGCGAAAGGCCCGGTGCTTCTCGCATGGCACGATTTCGCCACCATCACGAATGTGTTCAAGGACGTTTCCTCCAAGTACCGTCTGAACCTCATCATTGACCCCCAGAGCCACATCGAGACTTCGATGGAGGAAAGCGTTCGTGACGAGCCCATCACCTTCATCCTCGAGGATGGAAAACGCGTCACGCTCAAGTCCGACCATGACCGCAGCAAATTCACCTCGGGCGATTGCAAGTGGATGTTTGATGCCGGCAAGGGGTTGACTGGCAAGAAAATCACCATTGAGGCAAGCATTCCGGCCATCGTCCCAACCCGCATGGGAACCGCGGTTCTCCCATGGAAATCATCGTCATCCGGCGCTGCGGGTGACGTGAATGTATTCCTGGAGACGGTAAAAATGGAGACAGCGCAGGAATCCAACCATGACGTCCACTCCAAGGATTTCATGAAGAAACACGACATCCACGAATTCTCAGCCAATTTCAAGGTCGCCCACTCCGCAGCTGCGGTGTTCGAGAAGCTTCAAAAAGAAAACCGTCAGCCGACGGGCGAGGAGGCGGAGAAACTCAAGATTTTCCCGGAAGGCGGGGTGCTGGCGCCCCATGCGGCTGTTCTCATTGGGGAAGACGGCACACGCATCCCTGGGTTGGTGGAAAGTCCCGACGGAATGAGCAGCAGCAGTCCGTACCAAGGTTACCCCAAGAAGGCGGTTTTCAAGGTGGATGACCTGAAGTTTACGCCCAAGGAAATTCAACTCTCATGGGCCGAGGGTTTTCGCCGTGTCACCATCCCATTCAAGATGGAAAATGTCCCGCTTACCCCAAAGTGAGCCTTACATGATGCCTGGGATCTTGATGCAACCATTGGTTCCATCAGCGCCTACGTCAAACGTCTTTTTGAAGGCAGCCTGGCCGCCGACGTAGAAGATGCTGCCACCATCCACGCTGTTGTGGGGACTGCTGACCCACTTGGTGGTTTGCGCGGTGCCAAGCGTATTGATCATGGTGGCCGAACCACTCGAGCCAATGCCACCGTCGAAGATCAGCGGTTGGTCGCTGCTTGCGCTTTCAGACATCGCCCCAGTCCCCGTGTCCGCGCCGATGCAAGCATAGGAGCAATTCGTGGCATTAAAGCCGGAGAGCGTTCCCGTGGATTTGCCGGAATCCGAAGGGCAGAGGTAAACCTTGCCGATGGCCAGATAGCTTCCATTGGTCAACCCGGCAAACACGGAGTTGGAAATGCCCAGGCTGCCGTTGTTGTTGGTCGGAAACTTGTCCGTGTTGTCCACGGCGTACTGCTTGAACGCGAGGCCGATCTGCCGTGAGTTGCTCATGCAGGCGGAGCGACGGGCGGATTCACGGGCACGGCCGAGGGCGGGCGTGAGCAAGCCTGCCAGAATTGAAATGATGGCGATGACGACCAGCAGCTCGATGAGGGTGAAGGCCAGGCCACGCTTCGCGCGCCGGGCCAGTCGTTCAATGATGGGATGGATGGATTTCATATATTTAATTTCTTTGGATTGTTGTTCTGCTCTGCCATTCAAAAATCTTGACCGAGCTGCTTGAGGGGTTAAGAGCAGGAACGGTGCCATATGGCATGGCATTTGCTTTCACGCAGTTGTACTCTGGAAGTTGTGGCGGGCAGATTGGGAGCATGGAATTTGGGCACTTTTGCTTGGCATGTGTGGTAACTTACTTGGCACTTACATGATATCTACCTTCAAACTTCGTTTTACGGCGCTGGCGATGGGCATCGTGATTCTTGGGGTGATGATCGGCTGGGCGGCGAATACGACATGGATGGTCGTGGGAGAATTGCGCGACAAGTTCACCTCGATGCAGATGGAGAATTTTCGCATTGCCGACCAGTTTCAGAAATCACTTCTTCGCATGAACAACGCCCTGCTGCGGTTTGAAGTCGGAAAAAATATGAAGGACCTGGATGAATTTCGGCAGGAGACCCGCACGCTCGATGCATGGATTGACCGGCAGATTCCAAATCTCACAACGGAGCGCGAGCGAAAAATCCTGGACCAGATCAATTCCGCCTATGTCACCTACCTCAAGGATTCGGCGCCGCTCCTGGACCCGAAGGAAGACCCCACCAGCCCGAAAGCCAGGGCGGGGTTGGGGAAGATCGAGGCGGATTCCATCCGGTTTCAGGAGCAGGGACAGCGCCTGGCTGCGGCGCATCGCGAAGCGCAGGGGGAGTTTCTGGAGTCGTCCAGGGAGTCGTTGTTGTGGCTGCAAAATTTCATGTTTGGGTCGCTCTGCCTGCTGATGGTGCTCGGCTTTTGGGTGGCGGTGATGGTGTACCGCGAGATGATCAAGCCGCTTTGGGCCCAGATCGTGGAGAGCGAGACCATCATCCGGAGCCAGGAGAAACTTGCGTCGCTGGGAGTGCTGGCGGCGGGAGTCGCCCATGAAATTCGCAATCCGCTGACAGCCATCAAGGCCCGCCTGTTCATGATGCAAAGGGTGGTGGCGGAGAATCCCGCCGTGCAGAAGGAGGTGATGGTGATTGACATGGAGATCAGCCGCCTCGAGCGCATCGTGAAGGAGATCCTCCAGTTTGCCAGCCCGTCCGATCCCAAGCGCCTGTTGCTTTCGGTGCGGGATCTGCTGACGGAGGTGCGGGACCTGATGGCGGTGGAACTTCAAGCGACCTCCATCGAGCTGCGGTTGAACATCCAGGCCGAGGCACATATCCGTGGTGATCCGCAGCAGTTGAAGCAGGTGTTGATCAACCTGCTTCGAAACGGGGCGGAGAGCATCGAGGGGAATGGGATCATCATTTTGCGCGCGCAGGTGAAGGCGGTGGAAAGGCTTGGACACGGGGTGTCATGGGTTGCGATGGAGGTGCAGGACTCCGGTCGGGGCATTCCAGAGGAAGCCTTGGCGCGGCTTTTTGATCCTTTTTTCACAACCAAAGAAAAAGGAACGGGACTTGGCCTTTCCATATCCTCACGGATCATCGAAAAGCATGGCGGGACAATTCAATACCAAACCCGGTCAAATCATGGTACTACCTTCACCATCCTTCTGCCCACTGCCGACCTGAATGACAAAACCAGCTAAAGTTCTGCTGATCGAGGATGACACGAGCACTGCCGAGTCGCTGGAGCGCGTTCTGCGCGATGACGGCTACGAGGTGACGGTGGTGGGACGTGGAGACGAGGGCATGAGGCGCGCGTGTGACGAGATGTATGACGTGGTGGTCACGGATATGAAACTTCCCGGCATGAGCGGGCTGGAGTTGATCCGGAGAATTCGTGAGAGCAAGCCGCGGCTTCCCATCATCCTGATCACGGCGCATGGCACGACGGATGTGGCGATCGAGGCGACGCGATCCGGGGCGTACGATTATCTTCTCAAGCCATTCGAGATGCCGGAATTCCTTGATTTGATTGACCGGGCGGTGACGAGCAGCCGGATCATGTCGCGGCCGGTGGAAATGGGGGCAGTCGGAGCAGAGCGCGACGCGATCGTCGGCAGCAGCCGGGCGATGCAGAATCTCTACAAGGAGATTGGGAGGGTGGCCGACAAACCGGTCACCGTGTTGATCCGCGGGGAGACCGGCACCGGCAAGGAGCTTGTTGCGCGGGCGATTTACCAGTACAGCGAGCGCAAGGACAAGCCATTCATCGCCATGAATTGCGCGGCCATTCCAGAGACGCTCCTGGAGAGCGATTTATTCGGGCATGAGCGGGGGGCGTTCACCGGCGCCGAGCTGCGGCGAATCGGGCGTTTTGAGCAGGCGAACCACGGCACCGTCTTCCTGGATGAAATCGGCGATCTCAGCGCGGGCACCCAGGCCAAGTTGTTGCGCGTGCTGCAGGAGAAATGCCTCGAAAGGCTTGGAAGCCGCGAGACGATTCCCATTGATGTGCGCGTGATAGCCGCCACGCATTGCAACCTGGAACAGGCCATGCGGGACAAGACATTTCGCGAGGATTTGTTTTTTCGTCTGAGCGTCGTCGTCCTCACGCTCCCGCCGTTGCGCGACCGCCTGGAGGATGTGCCGGCGCTGGCGAAGCACTTCATGCGGCGTTACGGAGTGGCCCTCGGCGTTGATGCGCCATCCATCAGCGAGGAGGCGTTGCAGTATTTGCAGGAGCAGCAATGGCCCGGCAATGTCCGCGAGCTGGAGAACACCATTCGCAATGCGCTGCTCATCGCGCGCGGATATACCATCAACGTGGGTGACCTGATCAAGGTCACCAAACAGCAGGGCGAATCCAACCCGTCGTCCCCAGGATCCATTTCCAAGCTGGTGGAGGAGATGCTCGCCGCGGCGCGACAAGGGCGGGCCACGGATGTCCATTCCGCCCTGTTTGAGACGATGGAGCGCGAATTGTTTGCCCAGGCCATCCTGCTGGCGCTTGGGAACCAGGCGAAGGCCGCCCGCTGGCTCGGGGTTTCCCGGATCACGATGCGCGAAAAACTCAACCGCTTCGGGCTGCATCCGTCCCAGCAGGAGAAAACGGGCTAGGACGACTTGATGCCAAGTTTTTTGTGCTGCTCGGCGACTTCCTTCTGGTGCTGGGCGTAGGCGGCTTCGTCCACCTTGCAGCTCACGCCCCTCATTCCCATCGCGAAGGCGCGACGGTTGCGTGTCGCCGACTTGTTTGGATTGGCGCGATGGATCGCCATTCCGTGGTGCGCCACCACGCCGCCCGGCCGAAGATGAATTTTCACCTCGATCGCCTCATCCTTCGGGCCGAAATCGGTGATGCCCTGCGAAAAACCGAGAACGGAGGAAAGCGAGTGGGGACGGAATCCTCCCTTGTGTGATCCTGGAATGTAGGAGAGACAACCGTTTTCGTCGTCCACGTCATCCAGCGCGAGCCAGATCATCACGTAGCTGCATGGATCGTAACGGGCGTAATAATTGTCCTGGTGCGGCGGTGTGGGATGGTCGGTGAGTGGCGGCTTGTTGAACCAGTTCGGGACCCGGCTTGCAATCGGTTCGCCGAGCAGGGTTTCGGCCAGGGCGTTCCACTTGGGATGCTGGCAGTATTCAAGAAAGTAGGGCTCCACCTTTTCCATGAATTGCATCTGCTTGAGCGTCTCGGGCCGCGCCTTGTCCTGGTAAAACGCGTGAGTGTCGGGAAGGGTGGGCACGCGCTCGCGAATGAAGCGCGCCAGATGCGATTGCAGTTCCCCGACTTCGGTTTTTGTCAGGAAATCATGCACCATGACGAACCCGTCACGGTCGAATATTTTCTTGCAGGATTGGTAGTTGTCCATGTGCGATGGGAGATTTTCGCTGCGTCATTTATTTGCAAACATGTCGCGCAGGCGGATTTTAAAAGGCTTCGAGGGTTTTGAGAGCCTGCCCTCCGCGTCGGTGTAAACGAGGAAGAGGTAGAAATCCACCTCGGGATGCAGGCCGGTGAGGAGCTGCCCGGATTCCTTCCAATCCTTCGCCATTTCAAGCGCCCCGTTGCCGTCCTCATAGGGGCTGACCCAGATGTTGTAGCCCGCCGCGCCAGGCGCCTTGTCGAAATGGACGAGGCATCGCGTGCCGTCGTATTCGTGGGCCGGGGGCTCCACGCGCTTGATGGCCGCGGGCGCTGCGCCGACGCCCTTGGCGGCCATGTCCTTGATCGGGTTGCCGACATCGGGGAATCCCGTGGGCATGGGCATTCGGATGCGCGATTCACGGACGGCGTCCTCAGTCTTGTCGTGGGGCGATGCGTATTCCGCGTAGAGGTCGCCGAGGAGGATGTCGTCGGGGCGCGCGGGTTGGGGATCATTGACGTACATCACGTGGGTGCGTCGTTCGACGATGATTTTTTCGAGCGAGACGGGGAGGTCCACGATGCCATCGCCCGGGCCGGCATGGCCCCACCACGTGCTGCCGGTTTCACGGAAGCTGTCGTACCCGGAGTTGGCCGGAGTTTCGAAGCGGAGATAGCGCCACCCGTCGAAGTTGAAGCAACTCCAGCTATGTGTGTCATCGCAGTTCCATGATTCCTTGCTGCCGATGCTCATCCATTTTTCGCCCTTCGCGTCCCTGAGGAAATAGACCACGCGCCCCCAATCGCTGGCGGCCTTCACCCAGATTCCCAGGTGGCTGGATTTGCCGCTGATGGTGATCGGATGGTCGGGAAGGATCGTGGTGTACCACGGCATCAGCCTGCGTTCCTTTTCCTGCTGCCCGAGGTGGACGGAGAGCGCCTTGCCCCCGTACTCGGCGGGGACATCCTCGGTGGTGGCCTTCATCTTGCCGGGGAAGCGGGCGATCTGCAGGTAGTAATTGTCCTCGTAATCCTTGTCGGGTTGTGAGCTGGATTTCCATGAGCCGTCGCCGGGATTTCCGATCTTCGTGGAGATCGGGGCCGGTTTCGAGTCGGAATGATCGGGTTCGCCGAGCGTGATTTGTGCGTCGGCTTCCAGTCCCTCGATATAGCAGGGTGACGAATCCATGGTGAACGAAACCCTTCCGTCGGTCTCCGTGAGCTCGGTGGAATTGTCATCTTCATCGAAGCGGGTCACCTTCGCGCCCCTGGGGACATTGAGTGTGACGGGGCGTTTGCCGCGGAGCGTCCAGAGTACATGGATGAGCTTGTTGGTCTTATAATGTTTGAACTGCAGGCAGTACGTGGTGAGGCTTCCCGTGGGGAGCCACTTCTCGAAATTGGCGCGGTTGAGATGGCGGGTGAGAGTTGCGTAGGCCACGTAGGAAGGCTTGGGTGCGGCGCAGGGCAGGTGAGTGAAGAGACCGCAGCATCCGTAATGTTCCTCGCCCCAGTAGTTGCCGCAATCAAAGGAGGAGGGGCCGCTTGGATGACGCGTCACGCCATAGGCGAAATAAATGAGGAAGTTGCGCGCGTAGATGTCGGCCTGGTCGTCATAACTCAACGCCCCCGGCGGGGTGTCGGCGCATGTTCCCTCGTGGACGGAGAGACGCGGGATCTTGCCGATTTTTTTGAATTCGTTGACGAGCTCGTAAAGGCGGTGGTGGCAGACCGAGTGGAGCTGCATCTCGGGCATGCGCTCGAAGCCGGGCATGTCGAGCGCCACGCCGTCCATGAGCTCGCGCACCTCGGCGTTGCGGCGGATGAACGGGATGCAGAAGAGCGGGTCACCATGGGGAAGCATGAGCTTGGCGGTCGGCCAGTTTTTACGGATCGCCTTGGCGCCGATCAGGAACTTGGTGAGATACACCTGGTAGGTTTTCTCCTCGTCGTCCGTCAGCTTGTACTCCGGCTCGCCGTAGTAATCGGGAAGGTTGCCATAGCTGATCGGGCCGATGTTGGGCTCGGGGAAAAACGGGACTTCCACGGGGCGCGTCACGCTGCTCGGCTTGGTCTCCAATTTCCTGAGAAAATCAACAAGTGCCGCGGCCGACTCGTCCGGCTTGGCCGGGTCATATTTCTCCGCCAGCTCCTTCGGGGAGACGAAGGCGTTGTAGTAAATGGTGGCGGCGTCAAAAAAATAGAGCGTGAACATCCCGTATTTTTCCGCAAGGCCCCGTTCCTCGGGGGACGCACCCTCAAAGGATCCCAACGTGGTCTCCGCACCGGCCTGGCCCAGCAACGGGAGCGTGTCGATCCGCTTGGGCGTGGTGTGACCGCCGCCCCAGTCGAACATGCCAAAGAGAGGGCCGTGCCCCTCATCCCAGTTTCCGCGTTCCCGCGTGTCCGTCGGAAGTTGCGCCAGCGCGCGTTTCTCCACCCAGGCCTGGTCGCCGTCCTTCAGGGTGAGCGTGACGTCGTGGTAACCGAATTTTTTCAGGTCGTTGATTGCAAATTTGACGGGCATGTCCGTGTTGCCGGGCGGGACGGTGACGGTTTGTTTCTGCGTGGTGGGTTCCGTGCCATCATGGCTGAGCGTGGAGAGCTCGAGTTCCACCGGGCGCGCGACGGAGGTGCGATTGCGGAGAGTGACGGTGTAGGAGGGTTTGGCGGGTGCGGTCCAGACGTGGGCGAACTGGTCCGGCTTGAAGTCCATGGCGATGGGTGAGCGTTCCATGGTCATCGCATAAACATGGACGCTGCTGGGGAGGCCACCCTGGTGGTAACTAAAGCAGATGGGGTCGGGATAACTGCGGTAATGCTTTACCTCCTTGGTGAGTTCGACATCGAGCACGCCCAGGTCCGAGAAGTCGGAGAGCTGGCCCGGGTCGAGCGGGATGGTGATGAGATAGAGCGAGCCCGGGCGGCCGCCTTCCAGTTTGACCGGCAACGCGGTGACCTCCGAGGAGCGCGCGGTGAAGAGGGGGACACGGCCGGAAAAACTTTTTGGAAAACCGGAGGCTTCGCGATAAAACTGGGCCGTCACCACGGGCACGCTGTTTTCGGAGTCGTCGGCGGCGGCGATGAAATAAAGCCTGGTGTAGTTGTCGTACGGGATGCGCATCTGGATGCGGGCGGGATTGACGCTGAAGGTGACGGGCCAGCGCCCGCCAAATTCACCATAATGGCTTTCGAAGTAGCCCTCGAGCGCGGAAAACTGCGCCCAGCTGTTGGCGAGTGAAATGTGATCCTGCCCGCGTTCGTTGGTCTCGGGGAAGATGAACGGGATGCCCTTGACCAGGACCGTTTCATTCGGTGCGGGGAGGGAGGCATGGTTGATCTGTCCGCCGTTGAGCTGCGATGCGTTGACGTAGCCCGAGATGGGGATCGGTCGATGGATGGGTTTTTCGGCGCTGATCGGCTTGACGCGAAAGGAGGCCAGGGCAATGTTCTGGCTGAGATTGATGCGCACCTGCCCCGTGTAGTCGCAGATGTCCTTCGAGCGAATGTTTTGGAGGCGGTCATCGAACCATGTTTCCAGGTGGTTGTTGCGGACGACGAGGCGATAGGTATGCCATTGTTCGTTGATGGCTGGAAGGGAGGCGAGGTCGCGCTCCACCGATTTGCGCAACGTTTCGGGCCAGCTCAGGCTTCGGGTGGAGACGGCCTTGGGGTAATAATAGTTGATGGCGGCGCATGTGTTGGTGGGGCCATAAACGTAGCAGCCCGCATAGGGGGTGTTGGATGAGGTGTTGAAGGCGACGCCCGGCGGGGTGTGCGGCGCCCCGTTGGTGACTCCGACATGAAAGGCGAGGCCGGAAGGCTGATCCGGGGTGGCGGTGACGCGAAACGTGATCGTGTACTCGAGGTTGGTCCCGTAGGTGGTGGCGCTGTTGAGCGTCAGCGGCTTCTCTCCATTCGTGAGGGTCTTGCGACCGGCCACCGTTTCAATATGGCCCTTGTCACTAAAGCTCCATTCGGCCGGACTCGACCCGAGGATTTCAGTCAGTGCCTGGGTGGCCTGGTCATCCGCCTGTTCCCACCATGGCGCGCCCTCGTGATCATGCGATGCGCTGGTGAGAAGGAGCCCGAGGGTTGCCAGAACCGGAACCAGAAGCCAGGGAAGCGGCGCGCGACGTTTTTTCATGGTCAATGATTGAATGGGTGTGCTGTGAATGCGTTCTTTGCAAGCACCAAATGGCAGATGGGATTGATTCGATTTCCCGACCCAACTTTCGATTGAATTTGCCATGCCCTGACCTTAGATTGTGGGTCATGAAGAAAAACGGAAGCCACACCACGCACGTCCAACCGGTCCGCGCGCTGACCGCCGCGGACTATACCTGCGAAGAGACTTACAAGGCCACGCGCCTTCCAGTGTCACGCGCCTCGACCATCATCCCCGACGCCTATCGCTCCGAGGAGTTTTACAAGGTGGAACAGGATCGGATTTTTTCCAAGGGATGGGTCTGCGTCGGCTACACGTCGCAAGCCAGCAAGGCGGGCGAAACCTTCATGACCACGCTCGCCGGCCAGTCGTTTTTCATCACCCGCGATGACAGCGGGCAGTTGCGCGCGTTTTATAATGTGTGCCGTCATCGCGGCGCGCAACTGATCCACGAGGATGGATGTCACGACGTGATCCGCTGTCCGTATCATTCCTGGGGGTACGGGCTTGACGGCAAGCTGCTGGGAACGCCTTATTTTCGGGGGCTGGATGTTCCGCAGGAGCAGCAGGCGATTTTTGACATGAGTGGCGCGAAGGGTTTTTGCAAGGAGGATTACCCGCTGCTGTCGGTGCGGGTGGAGAGCTGGGGATGTTTCATTTTTCTGTCCCTTGATCCCGGGGTGCGGCCGTTGAAGGAATGGCTGGGCGATCTGCCCGAGAGGTTGAAGCGTTATCCGCTCGACGAGCTGAAAATGGTCCGCCGCAAGCCGATGGAGATCAAGGCCAACTGGAAGTTGATCGCCGAAAATTTCATGGAATATTACCACCTGCCCTGGGTGCATCCCGAGCTGTGCAATATTTCGGGGTTCAACGACCACTACCGCACGCAGGGCGAGGGGATGTACACCGGGATGTGCACTTATCCGCTTTCCAAGGACCCCCACACGGCAAGCTTTGAACTGCCGGTGATGCCGGGGCTGGATGCGAAGGAAAGTGAAACGGCATACTGGTTTTTGATCTTCCCGAACGTGGCGCTTTTCCTTCTGCCGAACCATCTCTTTACCCTGCTGTTCCGCCCGGACGGCCACGGTTGCGCACTGGAAAACGCCGATCTGCTGGTGCATCCGAATGCGCTTGGGCATGATGGATCGGAGAAGAAGATTGATGAGATCCTCAACTTCTGGGACATGGTCAACCAGCAGGACATCAAAGCAGTGCAATGGGTTCAGGCTGGCGTACAATCGAAAGCGTATCCGGGCGGCCGGATGTGTTACCGTTTCGAGGAGCCGGTGCATCGTTACCAGAACATGGTGATTGACCGCATGGTCGGGAATGATCGTATTCCCAAGGGTGATGCAACCGGGGATCCCGGCCTCGCACAAGCCATCGCCGCCGAGAAGGCCGTGCCCAGGAAAAAAGTGGGCGCCCATGCCCGCATGCCGAAAAGTGCGATGGTGGAAGCATGAACGGGGTTGGGTGACCGCTGGATTTACAGTGGGCATTTATGAACGAAATCATCACAGAGGACATCCATGCCTTTGTGAGGGGAAAAGTCTCGTTTCGCGCCATGGCGGATGGCGCGCCGCTGGGGGTTATCATGACCGATCCCGACATGAATTGCCTCTACAGCAACCAGCTCGCCGCAAAGATCACCGGATTGTCGGCTGAACAGTTGCTGGGCACGGGGTGGATGCAGGCCATTCATCCCGTGGATCGCGAGCGCGTGATCGTGGAAAGCGCCCGCGCCCGCCGGCTGCGGGTATTGTTTTCATGCACGCATCGTTTTGTGAATCGTGGGGGCAGGGTGGCATGGGCGAGCGTGAAGTTCGGCGAGGTTTGCGAGGAGGGCAGGCTCCTTGGATACATCGGGACGATGGATGACATCACGGAGCGCATCCAGGTGGAGGAGGAGCTTCGTGAAGCCGATGAGAAGTGGCGTTCGCTCGCCGAGAACCTGCAGAACCTGATCTGCACGGTTGAACCCGACGGAACCTTGCTCTGGGTGAACCGCCTTGTGCTGCCTGGTTTGCAGATGAGTGATGTGATTGGAACCTCGTTTTACCGGTTCCTTTCCTCCGACTATGTTTCGCCCGTGAAAAAAGTGATTGAGCGGGTCTTGAGGACCGGGCAGGCGGATTTTTACGAGACCCTGGCGGATGGCGCCCATGGCCCAAGCACATGGTGGGAGACCCGTGTGGTGCCCATCCGAACGGGAGGCCGGGTGGAGAAACTCATGCTGATCAGCTGGGACATCACCCCGCGCAAGAGGGCGGAGGAGCAAATTCGTCTCCTCGACATGATCATCCGCCTGATCAGCGAGGCTGAGGACCTGGACTCGGCTCTCACGGCCGTGCTGCGGAAGGTGTGCGAAACCACCGGGTGGGCCATCGGACAGGCCTGGATCGCAAAGGCGGACGGCAGTGTTCTCGAATGCAGCCCCGCCTGGTATTCCTGCGACGAGCGCGCCGTCAATTTTCACAAGCAGAGCGAAGGATTCAAATTCAACATTGGCGTGGGTCTGCCCGGCCGTGCCCTGGCTTCACGTCAGACGGTGTGGGTTCCGGATGTAAGGCAGGATTCTAATTTTCCGCGCAAGGACTCTGCGAGTGAAGCTGGCATCCAGGCCGGAGTTGCCATTCCGGTGCTTGCGGGGAATGAAACGGTGGCGGTCATCGAATTCTTTTTGTTCGAACCACGTCAGGAAGATGAGGGTTTCATCCGGCTCGTTTCAGCGGTTGCGGGGCAGCTGGGCATGATCTTTCACCGCAAGCAGGTCCAGGAACAACTCCGCAATTCCCATGAGCAGTTGCGCGCCCTCTCCGCCCACCTCCAGTCCGTGCGTGAGCAGGAGCGCACCTTTATCTCCCGTGAAATCCACGACGAATTGGGCCAGGCGCTCACCGGATTGAAAATGGACCTGTCGTGGCTCCAAAATCAGCTCGCCCCGGCTCCCAAGGGGGGCCAGCGCCCGGCCTTGTTGAAACGGTTGCGCACCATGGCCGGCCTGATCGACGCGCTGGTCCATTCGGTCCGCCGCATCTCCACCGAGCTGCGACCGGGAGTGCTCGACGAACTCGGGCTTGTCGCCGCAATCGAGTGGCAGGCGCAGGAATTTCACAAGCGTTCGGGGATTCGTTGCAAAATGAAGATACCCGAGGAGGACATGGGTGGCAGTCGCGAGATCGCCACGGCCATCTTTCGCATCTTCCAGGAAATTCTCACCAATGTGGCCCGCCATGCCAACGCCACGGCCCTCGACATTCAACTGCTTGAGAAGAACAACACAATCATCCTCCAGGTGGATGACAATGGCCGCGGAATCACGCCCGACCAGGTCGCGGAGTCCAAATCACTCGGCCTCCTCGGCATGCGTGAGCGGGTCCTGCCCTTCAACGGCACGATTGATTTCAAGGGCAGGCGGGGCAAGGGGACGAGCGTCACCGTCCGGGTTCCCCTGGGAAATCTAAAAACCGCCTGATTGAAATGAAAGGGTGATGATGGTATGCGAATCTCCTTGAAGCCATCCCGATCCAAAAGTCCCGCCGGAAAATCGGCGTTGAAGGTCTTGATTGCAGACGACCATGCGGTGGTGCGGCAGGGTCTGAAGCAGATCCTCGCCGATTCGTTCCGTCATGCAACGTTTGGCGAGGCACGCAATGCCCAGGAGGCCCTCGAACATGTCTGGAGCAAAAAATGGGATATTGTGATCCTGGACATCAACATGCCGGGGAGGAGTGGGCTGGACGCGTTGAAGGAACTGAGGAATGCGCGCCCGTCCCTTCCCGTGCTTGTCCTGAGCGTGTACCCGGAGGACCAGTTTGCGATCCGAGTGCTGAAAGCGGGTGCATCGGGCTACATGGGCAAGGAAAGTGCTCCGGAAGATCTGATACGAGCCATCCACAAAGTGCTGGCCGGGGGCCGCTACGTCAGCGCCACTCTCGCTGAAAAGCTTGCCCAGAGCCTGAGCGTTCCCACGGCGCAGGCCCCCCATGAGACCCTTTCGAATCGCGAGTATGAGGTTTTGTCCATGATCGCCGCGGGCATCACGGTGAAACAGATTGCGCTGAAACTGTCGTTGAGCGCCAAGACGATCAGCACCTACCGCACCCGCATCCTGGAGAAGATGGGGTTGAAGACCACCGCGGAGCTGATCCATTACGCGATTCAAAACAACCTGGTGGAATAGCCCATGAAAGTGGGGCTCTCATGAATCTTGACACGGGAATCCGTCCTTGTTACGGGGAAGGAGAGACGCGGGGTGCAATAAACAAATCCACTGTCATTTAACTGGCATGGCTCAAACAGAACAACTCACGGTTGATTCCACCGCAATAAGCGGCGTGGATGACCGCTCCCAGGAACAGCCCCGGACGCAGGAACACAGTCTGCACGCCGGCCCGGCGGCGCAGCCTCGCTCGGAAGCGATGTCCGAGGGCGAATTGCAGTCCGCATATGATGGTTCCAACATCCTGTTTCGAGTGCTCCTCATGCACGGATGGGGGCAGCTGCTTAACTTCGGGTACTTCGACCTTTTAAGTCCGTTCTCGCTCTTCAGCCTGCCCGTCGCCCAACGCAAGCTTGTCCGCAAGTCGGTCCAACTTCTGAGGCTGGAGCCGGAGGATTCCGTGCTGGACGTGGCCTGCGGCCGCGGCTGGAGCTCCCATTACATCGCCTCCAGCCAGCCCGTGAGCCGGGTGGTGGGTGTTGATTTTCTTGAGAACCACGTTCGCGTATGCCAGACGCTTCATGAAAACCTGCCGCGCCTCGAATATCGGCAGGGCGATGCCACCAGCCTTGAGTTTGCGGACGAGAGTTTCAACGCCGTGGTTTGCATCGAGGCGGCGTTCCATTTCGACCGGAAGAAGTTCATTGCCGAGGCTGCACGCGTGCTTAAAAAGGGAGGCCGTCTCGTGATCGTGGATTTCATGTGGACGAGGCGGCCCGAACCGTCCCACCTGAAGCATCCTCATGTGGGCGCAGTCCGGTCCGCATGGAGCTGGAATGACTTTGATTCTGTGGACGAATACCGGAACCACGCGCTGAGCGCAGGGCTTCGTGTCCAATCCATGAAGGATTGGTCGTTCCGCGTTACGGCGGTCATGCATGCCCTCTTCCACACCTTGGCGGCGGTGGGGCGGACCGGGGTGGGGCGCTCCCTGCTTTCCCGGGTAAATCACGAGCTGCGAAGCGTGGGCCCGTCCGACTGGCGGGAGTTGGGAGAACTCGTCGGGGCCCATGATTACGTCCGGAAACTGTCCCGATATGTTGCGATCACCCTGGTGAAGGATTAGATTGCCGTATGCGGAATCTCCAGCAAAACGTCGATCTGCCACCGCTCGAAACCAGATCCGGGGGCATCTTCCCTCCGCCTCATCTTGTTCCGGAAATGGAGGAAATCCGGCCGGAAAAATTCGATGATGATCTCAATGCCGCCCGCCTCAACCGCATCCTCCAGCCCTACTCGCGGAGCGCGACCCTGTTGCCGCTGGCCGTGCTCGTGCTGGACCTGTCCCTGTACTGGGTGACTCTCCTGAGCGCCCTCGTGGCGGAGAGCCTCTGGGCAAAGCTGATCCTGAGCATTTTTTCCGGTTTCGAAATCGGCCTTCTTTTCATCGTCGGGCACGATTGCTGCCATGGCAGTTTCATGAAAAGCCGTCTCGTCAACAAGATCGTGGGGCGCATCGTTTTTCTCCCCGCATTGCATCCCTTCAGCCTGCAATCCCTCTGGCACAACCGGACGCACCACCGCTACACCAACTGGCGTGTGAAGGACTTCCTCTTCGCACCCCTCTCCAGGGTGGAATACGAACGGCTCGGGACGGTGAAAAAAATACTCTACCGCCTCTATCGCACATCCGTCGGCCACGGCTTTTATTACATGAATGAAATCTGGGTGAAGAAAATGATGTTTCCCCCCAGGTCAGCGACCGCCAGCAATCGCGCCGCCTGCTTTTGGGACCGCGCACTGGTCTGGAGCTGGCTCGTCCTCTTTCTGGCCGGGCTTTGCGCCTTCCCAGCCTTGGTGTCCCGCTGGGAATTCCCCGGGGTGGCGGTCTGGAGCTGCCTTGTGTTCGGTTTCGTGATTCCGTTTCAGGTCTGGAACTGGAGTATGGGATTTTTGATCTACCAGCATCATACCCATCCGCGCGTCGCCTGGTTTGATGATTTTGCGGAGTGGGATTACATCCATGCCCAGATCGAGGAGACCGTCCACATCCGCTTTCCCCGTATCCTGAATTTTCTCATCCACAACATCATGGAGCACACAGCGCACCACGCGCAGACGCAGATCCCGATGTACTACCTGAAGGGGGCGCAGGACGCGCTGGAAAAGGACTACGCCTCCCGCATGATCAACGTCCGCTGGACCTTCCGTGAATATTTTCTGACTCTCAGGGACTGCAAGCTCTACGACTACAAGAACCACCACTGGCTGGACTTCAACGGCATCCGCACCAGCCCCTGCACCGTCGGCAGCGTGAATTAGAGCCGTGTCGAAAGCCGCATGACTTACGCCGCGGCCGGTGCCGCGGCCGCACCATCAGGGCCGAGGTACTGGGCCTTGCCGAAAGCCAGCATGGGAAGGAAAATGATCGGCACTAAAATCAACCCCACGGCGAACCCGGTTCCCTTCCCAAAGCTCTTGGCCAGGCCAAGGGACAGCAGGATGCAGAAGATGAGGCTCAGGGCATTGAGTCCGGGCACGATGAAGAAGATGATCCACCACACCGGTTTGCCTGCGATCTGGAGCATGACGACCAGGTTGTAGATCGGGACGATGGATGCCCAGCCCGGCTTGCCCGCCTTCGTGAAAAGTTTCCATCCCACGATGATCCCGAACACGGCGATGGCTCCGGCCACGGCGAGGATCAGGCCGATGGACGCCATGACGATTGCCATCACGCCTTCGGCCTGCTTGTCAGTCAACTCCACCGAACCACCGTTGCCGTTGGATGTCACGGTCACTTTTTTGGGACCCGTGTGTGAGGGTTCGGCAGGCTTGGAGGTGACCACGGGCTTTTTGACAGGTGCCTCGACAGGGAGGGTGGCAGCGGGCGTTTCCACGGTTGCTGCAGGAGCTTCAACAGCTGCGGGCGCGGCATTGGTTGCCTCGGTGGATTCTACGGGCGCAGCAGGCGCTTCCACGGCTGCCGCAGGCGTTTCGACAGTCACGGGCGCGGCATTGGTGTCAGCCGGCGCTTCGGTCGGTGCCGGATCCTGGGCACGAAGGGCCAATCCTGAAAGCGCGATGATAAGGCAGGACAGACGAAGCAAACGGGGGAGTGAATTCATAGAGTTGCACCATCTTATGGACTGCCCACCGTCAAAAGCCAATTACAAAAAATGACTTTCCCATCTCTCATCCCCCTGCCTTTCGTGCCGCCAGAATGATCAACGCACAGGCCTCGGCGTCGGACAACGCGTCGTGGTGATTCAGGGGGATCCCCAGCACCGTGCAGACGTTGGACAACTTCGTCGGAAAAATGCCCAGCGATTTTCGCGCCAGCCGCATGCTGCAGACGAATGGCTGCGGGGGGCGACGCAACCCCGCCGTGTCGCAGCAGGCTTCCAAAACACCACGATCAAACATCGCGTTGTGTGCCGCAAAACATTCCACTCCCTCGATGACATCCTGCAACTCTGTCCAGACATCGCGGAAGGCAGGTTCCTTTTCCACGCGCTCCCACGTGATTCCATGAAGCCAGTCGAATTCAAAATATTCGCGCGGCGGACGGATCAGGCGGTGCTCGCGACGGACAATCCTCCCTTGTTCGACCCGCACGAGCCCCACCGAACACGCACTGTCCCGCCCGCGATCCGCCGTCTCGAAATCAATGGCGACAAATGACGCATCACGAGACGCAGGCTGCGGCGTTGAAACCTTGCGGGGCATGAATCGATTGTATCACGCATCGGCGGCAAATAGCGAACAAAAGCCGGACTCCCAGAAGTTTGGCCGTCACGATTCAGAAGTTGATTCTTGCTTCCTCCACAAAAAACCGTACGTTCCCCGAACGCCGGCATTCGCGCCGGGACTGGAACGGGGCAGTAGCTCAGTTGGTAGAGCACCACAATGGCATTGTGGGGGTCAGGGGTTCGAATCCCCTCTGCTCCACCAGTTTCACCCTCGAAAGAGGCTGATTCTGGCTGTTTCAGACTTGCAATTTGTGAAGGGTCTTCACAAATTAGGAAACCATGAAGAATGTGTATGTTCGCGAAGGGGGCTACTGGTTTTCCAAAATGAGCAAAGGCAAGCGAACCTGGGTCAATCTCCAGACCCGGGATCTTTCCGAAGCCGTCAAGCGGGCCACGGAGATTCGTTCGCATCCCCTGGTAAAGCCCACGCATGATCTTATGGACGACGCAAGGCGGTTCCTTGAGTACAAGGTGCGCATGAACCGCCACACCTCTGTCTCGTCGAAAGGGAAGCTGCTCGTACTCCAGCGGTTTTGCAACTGGTTGCCGGAAAGCGCGACTCTTGCAAATATCACGAGCAAACAGGCGTCTGAATTTTATGCCCATCTTCAAAGGAGCATCACCAAGAGGGAGAAGACTGTACTGAGCGAGTCCACCATCTTGAGCTACATGATGACGCTTCGTGCGTTTTTTCGATGGGCTGTTGAGGTTGAGCGGGTTCGCGTGGATAACCCGGTCAAGGCTGTTAAATTTGCGGTTTGCGACAAACGTGCGCGCCTCAACTGGTGCAGCCAGACGTTGAAGACGAAGCTCATCGCGAAGGCGCCGAACGTTGGCCTTCGATTTATCCTCTTTTGCGGATTCGATGCTGGCCTCCGCCGTGGCGAAATCGTGGAGGCGCGGCGCGACTGGTTCGACTTGAAGGCGGGGCTTCTTCATGTTCGCAAGGCTGAGGGACCTCCCCGGCTCCGTGATGGCGAACTTCCGTTCCGCTCCAAGGACCGGGATGAACGCACCATTCCCTTGACGAAACCATTCCAGAAGTTTCTTGGAAAATTTCTGCGTGGACGTGACACATTGGATTTTGCGCTTGAACCCACCGTCAAGCACGGCGACTGGCGCTACCGGTACGACTTTCGTAGACCGTTCACGGAATACATGACGGCGAGGAAATGTGAGTGGATCACGCCGCACGTCATGCGGCATTCGTTCGCGAGCATCCTGGCCAGCGCGGGGGTTTCGATCTTCAAGATTGCCCAATGGCTCGGAGACGATGTTCGCGTCGTCCAACGACATTATGCCAAGCTCGCGTCTGGAGACGAAGACATTCACGCGTTGACCTCGTCAGGGTAATCCCCGTCCTGAAGCCGCTTCCAGCATCGCTCGACTTCCTGAGCGTCATACAGTTTGCACGAATGGCGATCAACCACCGGCTTGATCCAGCCGGCACGGACCATGCGCCCAAAAAGCGAAATGTTGCCGATGACGACACCCGCCTGTTCAGTTCGAAGGCCAAGTGGTTTGATAAGGTCGGCGTATTTCATGACTGGTGGCACCTCAAGCGTTGGGCGATTTGAGAGAAGTTATGATTCTCCCGCTGGCCTTTTTACCCGGTTTGATCGTGAGCCCATGGCGTTCGATTTCTGGAGCTGTTTGTCCGAGAATCAGGCGAACCAGTTCAGGAAATTTCAGGTTGTTGCAAGCTGCGATTTTTAGAAGTATTTCATGGTCGTTTTTTGGCAGGCGTATTCGCATGGGGTTTGTCGACTCCTTCTCATTGGTGGACTTTTTTGATTGCATGGGGCGTGTTTGTATTCTAATGTATTCTATTCAGTCAACAGAAAACAGAAAATAAATTGACTTCTGTAGTTTGTTAGACTACACTCAACTTATGAAAAACGAAATCATTGTTTCCGTCAGGATGCCGAAAGACTTGGATGAACGGTTAAAAAGAGTGGCCGAATCTTTGGATTTGACCAAAAACGATGTCGCCCGCCACGCGATTCGCGCGGTCGTGCAAGCCATCGAGTCAAACCAGAGCCTCGAATTGCCGCTCAAGATCGTGGTGCAACCGCAGCCGCTCTCTGTAGTGCTGGAAAAGAAAAAGCGACGCTCGTCAAAGGAACACTCCTGATGTGTGTTCGTTTGATGCCGCCATGCTCCCGGAGTGCACAACGATCTCACGCAAGCGAGGGATCGTTCGTTGTTCCATGAACTGGAGTGAAAACATGGCGTTCGAACTGATTCGATGATCTTGACACTGGCGAACCAGAAGGGAGGTGTCGGAAAGACAACTCTTGCCATCAACCTTGCCTGTCTTCTTGCGGAGACGACCCGGCAAAGTGTGGTCGTGCTCGACCTTGATCCGCAAGGTTCTGCGGCAACTTGGTCGGAATTGGGTAAACTGCCCATCCAGACCATGCGCGGCGGCGATCCGAGTCTTGTGTCGGCTGGTTTTGTCATTTCCGACACTCCTGGCAATCTCCACTCGTTTGCTACACAGAAGGCCGTCCAAGTCGCCGACCTGGTTCTTGTGCCCTGTGGGTCATCCCCACAAGATGTGGAACCCACACGACGAACCATCGCCCTCATTCGCGAGCTGACTTCCGCTCCTTGCCTCCTCGTCCTCAATCGAATCCGTGAGGGCACCATCACGGCACGAGATGCGGGCGAGTGGTCGCGGGAGTTTGGCATCCCCGTGGCCAACACCCGCATCCGCTCCCGGCAGATTTTTGAACAGACGGTGCTATGCAACTGGGTCTTCAAAGGGCCGGCGAGCATGGAACTCCAGCAACTCTTGATTGAGATTCTGAACCTTGCCCCTCGTGGGTTGCCCCGCCTTTGAAGACAAGGACACCCAGTCTCTTGTCGAAGATCGCCCGACTCGGGACCGGCATCGCCGCCCAAACGAGACCCGCAGCCAGGGACATTGTTGTCGAACATCCGAAGCATCTCAAACCCCGTGTGAAATATCTCGGCGTGTATCTGAATGTGAATGACATGGTGCTCCTGACAGAATTGGAAAGCTGGGCACGTGACCACGGGCTGCGTCCCGGTTGGGGAACCCTTCTGAAAGCAGCTACGCGAATGATGGGCAAGGACGAGCGAACGCTTGGTGTGCTGCGGCAGATGGCCTGCGAGGACAGCCGACGACGGCGACGGGACGCGATATTCTGATATAATATTAGAATATATCTTTTCGGCAGTGCATACCCGATTTGAATTCCCGCGCCAGCCGCGCACATGCGGCCGGGGTTCGTTGTTATTGAAACAGTTTGGTGTGTTCTGGAAAAAACTCATGCAGGCGAACCCTCAAGGCGCGAGCCAGGAGGATCATTTCACGGTCGGTGACACAACGGAGCTGGGTTTCAATTTTGGTGATGGTATTTTCAGTTGCGTCCCAGCCGAGAGTTCCGCACCGGGCTGCAAGGGCATCCTGTGTCATCCCCTGTTTGCGGCGCAGGGCTCTGACTTGTGGTCCGACCACATTCTGGAGGCTCCGTTTCATGTTCCGATTTCGGAATCTGACGGTAGCCGAGACAGCTTCATCATATCTTCCGATTTCGGAATATGTGGTTTCCACGCCAAAGACGTCCCTGTTTCTGACCCTGGATGCGACCCGCTTGAGCCGTAGCGGATGATGGAGATCCTCAAGCCCCGGGCTCGTATTTAAGAGGAGGCGATGAGGCGAGCGTTCCATCGGGCAGGCAAGCGAAGACTCGTCCAGTGCCGCATTCTGATATTCTGATAGAATATTAGAATATCAGGCGCTTTTTTGCGCTCATTCATTGCTCTGGCACTCTTCGTCGTCCAGCCTTCGGCACATGGCAGGCGCACAAACTGAATTTTTATTTGACCTCTCGCTCGACGAAGCGAAGGATGCCGAGCGAACGGTGTTCGCCCGACAGCCCTTATCGAAACGGAACCGATTCAACATTACAACGGAGACACAACATGACACTGGACGAAGCAAAACAGGAAGCGGCCGCGATGGTGGAGGATGGGACGAGCCTGGAGAATATCGAGCAGATGGCCAGACTCTAGCACACCCGGACCTGTTTCGCGAATCACCGCAGCTCAAATGTGGTTCTGGTTCTTCGCTGGCACCGTATGGACATCATCCCGTTTCGGCGACTGGACCGTGGATGCGAACGGATGGGCTTTTCCGGTAATCGAATGCCAGGTTGAGACAGAAATGGGGGAGTCAAAGCGACGTATCCGATGGAGGACCGGATATTGATTGCTCGTTCAATCAGGAGAGGAAGGTAAAGGCGCATGGCGTGAGGGCTTTGTTTGGCGTAGCGTAGCTCGCGCGCGGTGACGGTGGGATGCGTCCGGACCGGAGCAGGTGGCACACCGCATCGAGCCGCCAGCCCAGGATCATCACGTCATGCGTCGAGAACCAGATGGACAATCTTTTCGGCGGCGTGTCGCCATCGCCGATGCCCGGCTCGCCGGACTCTTGTGCACCTCATTTTTTCGAGCAGGTAGTTGAGCATGTGCCGAAGCAGATATGATCCGCGATTCTCATTTTCCGACAAAATTGCGCGGGCCATATTTTGCAGCCGCTGGTTCAGATCGTCAAAAATGCGGCTTGGCACTCGTGATGCTGCAATGGTCTCACAACCAAGGGGTCGAATGAAGGGCTTCTCAAACAAGCCCACGCCCGGCTTTGGATGAATAATGCGATTGAAAAATATCAAACGAATCTTGGTGGTGGACGACGAGCGGGATGTCCGTGCAATGTGTACGGATGTTCTGGAGGACGCTGGTTTTGAAACAGGGACTGCGGCCACGTGTGATGGTGCATTGATGGAAATGGAGGAAAATGAAGCCGACGCCATGCTGCTCGATATCGAACTGCCCGATGAGGACGGGTTGAGTTTTCTCCCCAGATTCAAAAAACTTTATCCCAACGTGCCCGTCATCATGTTCACGGCGTACGGCTATGACGAGGCCAGGATGAAGACGGCGCTGGAGAACGGTGCCCAAGGGTATGTTGGCAAGGGCGCTGAAATCGAGAATATGCTCGTTGCCGTCAGAAATGTCCTGCGTGAAAGCGCAGTTCCGGGTGAGGTGTGAATAAAAGCTTCGACCTTCAATCAACACTTTTGTAGAGCAACATCTGCATGACCAAACGCGACATGGTGGTTCGGATCAGCGACGATACGGGGATGATCCAAGCGGATGTTCTGGAGGTGGTTCAACGGATGCTGGACGGCCTTTCCGAAGCGCTGGCCCAGGGTGAAACAATCGAAATCCGGAACTTTGGCGTGTTCGAGGTGGTCATGCGAAATCCTCGGGTTGGACGAAATCCGCACAAACCCGAGAATGAAGTCATGATTCCAGTCCGTGCCGTGGTGAAATTCAGGACCGGCAGGGACCTGAAGAAAAAGGTTTTGAAGTTGAGCCAATCGCTGGAGGGCGTGGAAGTTTCAAAGGTCCGGGATGAGGGTTAAAGCGGTCAAAATGGTGGCTGCAACCAACTTTTTTAGGTATCCCATCAAACGCTCTAATCTCGTTTTGATGTTGAATGGGAGCATGTTACGACAATTTTTGCCATTTCAAACGCCGCAGCCACGATTGATGCTATAGATTAACGTTGCCATCGCGTAATCCCTTCGGTAGTCGTACGGAGGTCTTGAGAGAAATATGAAAACCTGATTCTCCTCCTCGTGTGAAATTTCCGCTCTCCTCGAAGCTGGGTCTTGGGTTGCTCTTCGGAGTGGTGGTATGTTCGAGTGTGGTTTGGGGCGATATGAAAGTAGTGGCTCCGTCGGGCGGGGATTACACGAGTATCCAGGCGGCGGTCAACGCACTTCCAGCGGCTGGTCCTCGGACGATCATCGTGAGGGCTGGAACCTATGCCGAAGCGGTCACCATCTCGCAGAAAAACACTGGGGCCACGAGTGAGGCGCAGGAGGTTATCATCATGGCCGATCCAGCGGCCGCCTTGGGAACGGTGATTGTGGATCCACCGGCCAACAGCCCGGCGTTTACGATCAACAAGAGCAAGTTCATCACGATCCACGGTTTCGCGGTCACGGGGGTGACGGGCAACCAGACACCGGCGATCAAACTCGGTGGTGGCGGGCAGGCCAACGCGGAGATTGCGTTGCAATCCCTCGACATCCACGGCAACAGCGCCAACGGCGTCGAGGTGGGCAAGGGCAATCCCTTCACGATGATCATCAACTGCCTCATTCGTTCGAACGGCACGAATAACAACCAGGGAGACGGCATCAAGGTTGATGATGGGCAGACCGACTCCGTTTACGTGATCAACTGCACGATCTTCCAGAACAAGTTCAACGGAATCGAAGTGGCCAAGAAACGGAAGCTTTTTCTGGTTGGCAACCTGATTGTGAACAACGGCCTGGACACCGACCCCCACAACACGAAGGATCGATATGGGATTCGCGTGGAAATCAACACGACACCGGCCGATGTCCGTCTGCTTAACAATCACCTCTACAAAAATGTGCTGGGGGACCTGAACCGTCCCGCTGACACCCTGGATTCCGGAGACAGCGGCAATCGGACGACGGCGGGAAATGAAGGGACGGGAGTGGCGGGGAGTGTTTTTCCAGGCGGCAGCAGCACTCATTTGTACACGGAGATCTTTCTTGATCCGCTTAATCCAACCGCTCCGAATTTCCGTCTGGCTTTGAACTCGCCTGAAATTGACATGAGCGTCAACAGTTTCGTGGATGGGGCGACGCAGGTTGATATCATGGAGGATTTCGAGGGCGAGGTGCGGCCGCAGGATGGGGACGACGACACGTTACCCGTGGCGGATGTGGGATATGACGAGGTGCCTCCATTGGATAAAGACCAGGATGGTCTTTTCGATGCGTGGGAGCAGCAATACTTTGGCAATCTCAATCAAGGTCCCAACGGTGATCCCGATGGTGACGGGCTCACGAACCTGCAGGAGTTTCAGGTGGGGACCGACCCGACGAAGGTGGACACGGACGGGGACGGACTCCATGACGGCCAGGATCCTTTCCCTCTGGATTATTACAACGGCGCGGTGCCCACGCTTGCCATGGTGAGTGGAGATCAGCAGTCCGGCGTGACCAACGCCTTCCTTGCCAATCCTCTTGTGGTCCAGGTGAGTACCAACAGCGTGGCACTCTACAACGCGCCCATCACCCTGGATGCATCCGGCGGCGGAGGGTTTTTGGCGATTTCCAACGGCGCGCCCGAAGTCGTGAGTCTGACCTTGCGATCAGGGATCGACGGCAAGGTGTCGGCGTTCTACAAGCCGGTTCTTACGGGGACGAGCCTGGTGACGGCCACGGCCGTGAGCGGAGCCAACTCAGTGCAGGTTGTTTTCCATGAGACCGGCGGAATCACCGTTCCAGAGAGGGTGTATGCAGGCTTCAACCACAGTCTGGCGGTGAGGAAGGACGGGACGTTGTGGAGTTGGGGGTACAATGAGTTTGGGGGGTTGGGCACGGGAGCCAACGTGAATCGCTGGTTCGCTGGACCGGTGGTGGGAATCACCCAGGTGTTGAATGCAGCGGGCGGTGTCTCTCACTCACTGGCGGTAAAGTCCGACGGGACGGTATGGACGTGGGGCGGCAACGATTTTGGACAGCTCGGCAGCGGAAACCTGACGCAGCGGAATTTGCCCGGCCAAGTGAGCGGGCTCAGT
>JAHFSY010000119.1 GCA_023269615.1 Verrucomicrobiota bacterium | reverse complement strand
CTTCCGAGGCGCTCCGGGAACTCAGGGAACTGAAAGCGGCCATTGATCAACACTCCATCGTCGCGGTCACCGATCCGCAGGGGCGGATCACCTATGTGAACGACAAGTTCTGCACCATCTCGAAGTATTCGAGGGAGGAACTCCTCGGCCAAACCCATCGCATCATCAACTCGGGACATCATCCCAGGGAATTTTTCGAGGAGTTGTGGGGCACGATCACCCAGGGGGAAATCTGGAGAAATGAGATCAAGAACAGGGCGAAGGATGGATCGTTTTATTGGGTGCACACCACCATCATCCCTTTCAAGAATACGCACGGCAAAATCTATCAGTATCTCTCCATCCGCACCGATATCACCGAACGGAAGAAGGCGGAGGAAGACCTGGCTGAAAAAAACAGGGAAATCCTCCAGATCAGCGACTACGAAAAACAGCGGATCGGGCAGGACCTGCATGACGGCCTTGGCCAGCACCTGGGGGGAATCGAATTGATGATCCAGGTTTTGGAGCAACAGCTGGCTGGGGAATCCAAGATTGGAGCGGCACGGGCGGGTGAAATCGCCAGGCACGTGCGCGAGGCAATGCGCCAGACCCGCATGCTTGCAAGAGGGCTGTCGCCGGTCGTGCAGGAATCCGAGGGGCTCATGTGCGGGCTTGAGGAGCTGGCCGCCACGACTGAAACATTGTTCAAGATCTCATGCTCGTATCGCTGTCATCCTCCGGTCCTGGTCGACGACAATGCGGCCGCAACTCATCTTTATCGCATCGCCCAGGAGGCGGTCAACAACGCGGTCAAACACGGAAAGGCAAAGCGGATCGAAATCGGCCTGACCAGCACCGAGGGGAGGATCAGCCTTGCTGTGCACGACGACGGCGTGGGAATTGCCAGGTCTCCAAGGACAAAGGGGATGGGGTTGCGCATCATGCGCTACCGCGCCGGAATGATTGGAGGTTCACTGGTTGTTCAGAAGGGGGCCCATGGCGGCACCACGGTGGTCTGTTCCGTGCATCAACCCATCGCCCACAACAAACAATGAAAAAGCTGACAGCCGCGAAACGGAAACCACAAAACGCCGGCCAAAGAACCATCCTGATTCTGGATGATCATCCCATGATGAGGGAAGGCCTCATGAGACTGATCGGCGAGGAAACCGACCTTTTGGTGGGTGCCCAGGCCGAAAATGCCCACCAGGCGCTCGACGCCATCGCGGCTTGCCGTCCCGATCTCGTTCTCGCCGACATCTCCCTGCCCGACAAAAACGGCCTCGAATTCATCAAGGATGTCCAGGTGATGCATCCCGGCCTGGCGGTGCTCGTCATTTCCATGCATGATGAAACGATCTATGCGGAGCGGGTTTTGCGGGCGGGCGGTCGCGGTTATATCATGAAGCAGGAGGGTGGTAAAAAGATCATGGAAGCCATTCGCCAGGTTTTGAGCGGAAAAATTTATGTGAGCGAAGCCATGTCAGCGAGAATCCTGGAAACATTGTCCGTCAAAAATCCATCCAGCAGCACCTCTCCCATCGAGCAGCTTACGGACCGTGAGTTCGAGGTCTTTCAATTGATCGGGCAGGGGAAGGGAACCAAGGAAATCGCATCGCATCTTCACATCAGCGTCAAGACAGTCGAGGTGCACCGGGCCAACATCAAGGGAAAGCTCAAGATTGCGACCGCGCCCGAGTTGATCCGCCACGCGGTCCGTTGGACCGACTCCCGAAATCCTTCATAGTCCGGATTTCTTGTGCAGGTGCAAGAAGTGGGCATTCCCTGCCAAGATCAGTGGAGTTGAATCCTTGGGGATGGAGGATGCTGCCAGCATGGAAATGACAACGCATGTTTCCGCCCGCCCGCTTCTAAATGAGCTTGCGCCCCGCTTTCTCTCTGCATCTGCCGCAGAGGCAACCCAAAGAGCGTCACAGGGAGGAAAGGCGCGTCAACATTCGCAGGTCGCGGAGGCGTTGATGAAGGACGCCTTTCTTGCCCGGGCCTCGGACATCCACGTTGAACCGGGCACCGCCGCGACCCGCATCCGTTTCCGAATTGATGGAGTCGTCTGGGATGTGGCGCAGATTGAGTCCGACCTGGCGAAGCTTCTCATCAATCAGTTCAAGGCCATGGCATCGCTCGACCCGGTGATCGGGTTCACACCCAAGGATGCTCATGCGGTGTGGTTGTCTCCCGAAGGCCGCCTCGACCTGCGCCTGGCACTCGCCCCCAGCCATAGTGGCGAAGCTCTCTCGATTCGCCTTCTCGACCCCAAACGCCTCGATCGTTCCATTGAGAAGCTGGGGCTGAGTGATTTCAATCTACGAAGATTGCAGGGCTGGTTGGAGCATGTCAGCGGTATGTTTCTCGCGGCGGGGCCGACGGGCAGCGGCAAAACCACCACGCTCTATTCCCTGCTCCAGGCCCTGAAAACCACAAACCGGGCGATCATCACGCTGGAGGACCCCATTGAGTATCGCATCGATGGCACCACACAGATCCAGATCGACAAGCTTCACAGCCTGACTTTCGCAGAGGGCGTCAAGGCGATGCTCCGGCTTGACCCGGATTATCTGATGCTTGGGGAAATCCGTGACGCGGCCTCGGCCCGGGCAGCGGTGAACGCCGCGATCAGCGGCCGCGTGCTGCTGAGCACGGTGCACTGCGCCGACGCGGTCGGCGCTGTCACGGCGTTGCGCAACTGGGGGCTGGCCGATCACGAAATTGCAGAATCGCTTTCGGTTGTCGTCGCCCAGCGGCTGCTGCGAAAACTTTGCCCTGCATGCCGGAGGGAGACCGTTCCGACTGAGGGAGAGCGGCTGTGGCTGGAAACATTCGGAATGGACGCCCCCGTCCAGTGTTGGAAGGAGATGGGTTGTGCGCTCTGTCATCAGTTCGGTTTCTTCGACCGGACCGGGATTTTTGAACTTTGGCGGCTGGATGAGAAGGATTATGCAATGATCCTGGGACATTCCGATGAGCATGCGATTCGCCAGCAGCTCATCGCAAGGGGACACTCCACGCTGGTCCGATCGGGAATGGCCAAGGTTGCGGAGGGCGTCACCAGCATTGCCGAACTGAGAAGGAGTGCCATCGGATTCTTTCCGTCGCAGCAGACGGGCGTGTTGCATCGGCAGCTAAAAGTTCCCACTTGAAATCAACCGTCCGCTGGCATCGTTCCGCGTGAAAATGTGCCTCCAAACCCACGGTTGCTGGTCTGTCTTCAACCCTGAAGCGTCTGCTTTACTGCCACTTTGCTCACACGGCAGGCGAGTTTGAACATCCACAGGCTCATGCCGCCGGCGAACAGCAGCCCGAGAACGCTCAGCCACATGGGCACAGGATGCCCGGCTGCAGTAATTTCAAGCCCCATCAACAACCGCAGGAGATGGCCCACACCCACAATCCCGAAAACCAAACCTGCCACTCGCAATCCAACAACGGCTGAATTCATATCTCCTCCTTTGTTTCCATGAGTGTAATATCGCAGACTGATGGCGTGTTGACAATGGGGGGTTCGCCCCATTGGAAGATAGGGGAAAAACCTGGCAGCCTTGGGAGGGTGGCTCTGCGGGTTGCCGCGACAACCGGAGGTGAATGATCACCAATCCACGCCAAGCATGAACACGCGGGTTGAGGCATGATTGCGGCATGAACAAACCGGCGGGAACGAGATCGGAGCGAATCACTCCCCTGGCTGCGGCTCTCATCCCCATCGGCCTGGTCGTAGCGCTGATTTCCTGCGAGACGATTGCCAATCGTGTGCTGGTGGCGCCGCCCGGCATTCCAGGCGCAAAGTTTGTGGGCTCAGAGAGCTGCGAGCAGTGCCACGAGGACAAGGTGAAGAATTTCAAGACGGCCACGCATGCGCGCCTGCAGGCGGATGGAAAAAATGCCGAGGGAATGGGATGTGAATCCTGCCACGGCCCGGGAAGCCTGCACGTCGAGGCCGGGGGCGGAAGCGGCACCATCATCAACCCACGCAAGTCGCCCGAAACCTGCTTTCAGTGCCATCTCGACAAGCGGGGCGATTTCAAGCTGCCACATTCTCACCCCGTTCTGGAGGGAAAGATCAGTTGCGGAGATTGTCACGATCCGCACAAGGGGGACGCTGTCATC
>JAHFSY010000089.1 GCA_023269615.1 Verrucomicrobiota bacterium | reverse complement strand
GCCTGGAATTTTTTTCAGCCGTAGGGGCTGCAGCCTTCACTGCAGGCTGGCCGAGGCGGCCGAGGACTTCCTCGACTACGTTGCGAATAAGCGTTTCATTAATTGCGGCCATAAAACAATTTCAAATTTGAGATTTGAGATTTCAAATCAGGTCTTCGCACTGAAGACCTGCCTTCCGAGGACATCCACAGAGTCCACGATGCCGATGATGACGGCGTCCACCGGAGCGTCCTTCAATCCCGGCGCGAGGCGGGCGGAGCTTCCCTGGCAAAAGAGGACCATCTCCCCTTCGCCGGCACCCACGCCGTCCACGGCCACGACCGTGTTGCTGCCCGGGCGGAGTTTCGACGGGTCCTTGTCATCCACCATTTGCGGGCGCACGAGAAGGAGTTTGCGGCCATTCATGGCTGCATCCTTCTTCGTTGCCACGATGGAGCCCTCAACTTTTCCAAGGAACATAAGCGTTACTTGGTTGCGGCTTTGCGTGGCAGCACGGTTTCGATGTCATTGTGCGGGCGGGCGATCACGTGTACGCTGACCACTTCGCCACCGATCGCGCGGGCAGCCTGTGCCCCGGCATCCGTCGCTGCCTTCACTGCGGCAACATCGCCCACGACCACCGAGGTGACGAGGGCGTTGCCGACCTGCTGCAACGGCCCGGCGAGTTCCACGTTCGCGGCCTTGAGCATCGCGTCCGTCCCCTCGACGAGGGCGACCAATCCGCGTGTTTCGAGTAATCCAATTGCTTGATGTGACATGTTCTTTCCTTTGTTTGATTTTGAATAAATTCAATTGTTCTGAAGCTGACGCTTCACTTCGCGGGCAACAACGAGTTCCTCGTTCGTTGGAATCACCATGATCTTCACACGTGAATCCGCAGAGCTGATCACAGCTTCCTGCGCCCTGGCCTTCGCGTTGGCGGCGGGATCGAGCACGATGCCGAGGTTGTCCAGATTGTGGCAGATCGCCTCGCGCATGGAGGCCTGGTTTTCGCCGATGCCGGCGGTGAAGATGAGAGCGTCCGCGCCGTTGAGTTGCAAAAAATAGGAGCCGATCCAGTGACGCGCGTTATGGGCGAGCACGTCGAGCGCGAGCTTGCAACGCTCATCCCCCTTCCCTGCACCTTCCGCCACGTCACGGATGTCGTTCGATTTTCCCGAGAGCCCCTTGAGTCCCGCCTCCTTGCACATGAGACGCTCCGCTTCATCGAGTGAAAGTCCCTGCGTGCGCATGAGAAAAGGAAGCGCGAACGCGTCCATGTCGCCCACGCGGTCGTTGTGCGGCAGGCCGGACTGGGGGCTCATTCCCAGGCTGTTGCCAATCGCCACTCCATTGAGGATGCCCGAAATCGAGGAGCTGCCGCCGAGATGACACGAGATCACACGCAGATTGGGCGTTTTCACCGGGGTTTTTCCACCGTCCACGTAGAGATTGCGGGCCCGTTCCGCCACGTCGTTCCGCCCCAGGAGCTCGGCGGAACGCTCGGCAATGAACTTGTGACTCGCACCATGAAATCCCCAGCGACGGACACCGGCCTTGAACCACGCTTCCGGCACCGCGTAACGCATCGCGGCCTCAGGCGCCCATTGATAGAACGCCGTCTCGAACAACGCCACGAGCGGCGTCCCGGGCGCTTTCTTCGCGAAGAGTTTGATTCCCTGGATATAGGGAGGATTGTGCGCGGGAGTGATGCAGCTGAAGGCTTCCATTGCTTCAAGGGCTTTCGCGTCGAGACGCACGCAGCCGTTCACGCCCTTCGCCATCACCGCCTTGAAACCCACTGCAGCGAGGTCCTTTGCTCCACGGATGAATCCGCCTTTCTCGAGGTCGGCAAGGCACGACTCGATGGCGGCCGAGTGATCGGTCACGCGCTCGAATCCCCCCTTGGAAACCATCTTCTCCCCGCCGTTCGAAAAATCGAACAGGCGGTACTTCAAAGAAGTGGAACCAAGATTGGCGACCAGAATTTTCATCATGGACCTAAGAATTTAGAATGCGCCTGCATGCGGCCATGCTAAATCTTAAATGCTCAATGCTTCTTACTGCAGCCATTTTCCAAGTCCGGCCAGGTCATCGTGCGGACGCGGGATCACGTGAACGCTGATGACTTCGCCCACTTGCGCTGCTGCTGCGGCGCCGGCGTCCGTTGCGGCTTTCACGGCGGCGACATCGCCCCGAAGGAACGAGGTCACGTAGCCGCTGCCGATTTTTTCCCAGCCGACGAGCGTTACGTTCGCGGCCTTCAAGGCGGCATCGCTCGCTTCGAGCAGCGCGCTGAGCCCCTTGGTTTCGATCATTCCGATTGCTTGTTGTGCCATATAATTGAGTCGTTGATGTTTATTTGATGAAGGCCTTGAGCAGGTCTTCGTGGGGGCGTGCGATGACGTGCGAGCTGATGAGCTCGCCGATTTTTGCGGCTGCTTTCGAGCCCGCGTCCACCGCGGCCTTCACGCTGCCCACATCGCCCCGGGCGATGACGGTGATGAGCCCGCCCCCGATGGGGATGCTCTTGATGAGACTGACGTTGGCGGCCTTCACCATGGCGTCGCTGGCTTCCACGCTGCCAACGTACCCCTTGGTTTCGACCATTCCGATTGCTTCACTCATGTTTATTTCTCCTGGTTGTTGTTGATTGTAGGGCAAGCGGCCCGCTTGCCGTCTTACGGATGGCAACGGGGCCCGTTGCCCTACATAAATTCTTGATTCATTTGCTCAATTCACACGGCGTGTCGGGCTGCAGGTTGCAGGCGTTGCCCTCGTCGGTGTCAATGTGCACCTCGAGCTTGAAAGACGGGTCCACGCGCACAAGCAGCTTGTCGAGGTGCAGTCCGCAATCGCCGCCGATCTTGAGCTTCATCGAATCGCCTGCCTTGACACCATAATATGCGGCATCCTCGGCGGGCATGTGCACGTGCCTCATCGCGCGAATCACGCCCTGGGGCATCTCGAAGAACCCGGCGGGCCCCATCAGCATGCAGCCGGGCGTGCCTTCGATATTGCCCGAGATGCGAAGTGGGACGTCGAAGCCCAACGAGATCGCATCCGTGTAGGCCAGTTCCACCTGGTTGATGGAGCGGCAGGGGCCGAGGATGCGCAGGTTGGAAATCACGCGGCTGCGCGGCCCGATCAAGGTCACCATCTCCTTCGCCGCATAATAGCCGTCCTGATACAGCTCCTTCATCGGCGTCAGCGTATGACCCTTTCCAAACAAAATCTCGACTGCCTCGGGCGTGAGATGGCCATGACGAGCGCTCACACTCACCACAAGCGGGTTGGGCGCCCCCACACTGCGTGGCGCTGGTTGCCCCATGCGCGAATAGACCGTCTGACGCACCAAATGCTCGATGACCGCGCGCGGAGGAAGTTTGGCAGAAGCTGGCATGAAATGGGAGAATGTTGACTGATTTTGATCAATTTTTGAAAAAGGTCAAGATTAAACTTGCAAATACAGTCAAAACTTACCATATTCATGCTCGAATATGAGCACCGAAGAACGACAGCAACGAATTGGTCAGTACCTTCAGAAGGTGGAATTTGCCTCGTTGGAAGAACTTGCTCAACACGTGGATGCTTCGGCTTCGACCGTGCGCCGCGACCTCACCGCCCTGGAGGCTACGGGCATTGTTCGACGCACACATGGTGGTGCCCGCATCTCCAACCCGCCTACGGACGAGTACACTTTCAGTGCGCGCGATTCGCATCAGGTGGCTGAGAAGGAAGCCATCGCGCGCGCCTGCGCGGACCTCATCCTGCCGAATGAAAGCGTGATCATTGACGTCGGCACCACGGCATTCCATGTGGCTCGACTCCTGGAGCCCAAGAAGCCACAGATCATCACGAACTCACTCCCCGTCGCCAACCTCTTTGCCTCATCCAACATGGTGGAGCTGGTCCTGACCGGCGGGGTGATCTATCCGCGCATCGGAGTGCTGATGGGTCCGCTGGCCGTGGATGCGTTTTCAAAAATCAACGCCGACGCCGCCATCATGGGTGCAGGGGGAATCACGCTGGAAGGCATCACCAACTCCCATGCCCTGCTCATCGAAATGCAGCGCCAGATGATGAAGTCAGCACGCCAGGTCATCTTCTGCCTCGACCACACCAAATTCAACCGCAAATCCTTCGCCTTCCTCTGCGACCTCGACAACATCGACACAATCGTCACCGACGCTGACGCCCCGGCTGACTTGGTGCAGGCGCTGCGCGCCCATGACATCGAAGTGGTGCTGGCGAAGTGATTTAACATTTATCAGGGAACATGGATCATTTTCTACCAGAACATACTCAGTTTCCGGACCTGTTCTAAAACACTTCAACTTTTGCCCTTTGCCTTTTGTCTTCCTGCATTCTCTCCACTTTTTCACCCCCCCTCCCATGATCTCCGGCATCTACACCCCCAATCTGGTCCCCTTCTCCGACGATGGCAGCATCAACGAGGATGAGTTGCGACGCCTCATCAACTGGCTCATCGAGAAGGGCGTCAACGGCCTCTATCCCAATGGCAGCACGGGAGAATTCATCCGACTCAGCTTTGAGGAACGCAAGCGCGTCATCCGGATCGTGGCCGAGGAAACGCGCGGGCGCGTGCCCATCCTCGCAGGCGCGGCGGAGACCAACATGATGATGATCCTCGACGCATGCAGGACTTACGCCGACCTCGGTTGCGCCGCGGTCTCCGTCACGGGCCCGTACTATTACAAGGTGAGCCAGGAAAGCATCGAACATTTTTTTCGCGAGCTGGCGAAGCAATCGCCGATTGATATCCTGCTCTACAACATCCCGCAGTTTTCCAACGAGATCAGCCTCCCCGTGGTGAAACGCCTCGCGCTGGATTGCCCGCGCATCGTCGGAATCAAGGACAGCAGCCGCGACATGCCGCGCTTTCTCAACACACTCCATGAGATCAAGCCGCAACGCCCCGACTTCAGCTGCCTGATCGGATGCGAGGAAATCCTCTTCCCCACCCTGATGATGGGCGCGGACGGCGGCACGATCGCCACATCGGGCATCGTCCCCGAGGTGGTGATGAAGCTGTACGACTGCTTCAAAAAGAAAAACTGGGATGAGGCCAAACGAATCCAGCTCAAGCTTCTCGACCTGATCAACGCCATGCTCTATGGCACGAATTTTCCCGAGGGATTCCGGGCCGGCATGTCGCTGCGTGGCTTCAACCTGGGCACGACGCGCCAGCTCATTTCGCCGAGGGAAGTGGAGGACCTGGAAGACATTCGATCCAAGGTCGCCTGCATCCTCAAGGATTGCGGGTTCAGCGAAGCCGCTTCCGCCTGTCACTGCAATGGTGAGCACGATGAAAAGCCCTCACGGACCACAGCGTCCCCAGCATTCTCCCGTGAGCCTTCCTCCAACGGCATGGACGCGAATGCCATCGTTCGCGAAGTGATGCGGAAATTACAAAGCCGCTGAATTCAACGCCGACGGCCCATGGCCTGGCGGATCTGCCGATCAGTATCACGCTTCTTGATGTCCTCGCGGCGGTCCACCTCCCCTTTGCTTTTTCCCACTCCAATGAGGATTTTGGCAAAGCCGCGATCATTAAAATAGAGCTTGAGCGGAACGAGCGAGAGCCCCTTCACGGCGCTGTGCTGGTGGAGCTTGTGGATTTCAGAGCGTTTCAGAAGCAATTTGCGGAAGCGCAGCGGGTCGTGATTGAAGCGGTTGCCCTGTGTGTACTCCTGGATGTTTGCCCCGATGAGCCACACCTCGCCCTTGTCCACGCGAGCGAAGGACCCGCTCAAAGCCGCCTTGCCCTGCCGCAGGGACTTCACCTCCGTGCCTTTCAGCACAATGCCCGCCTCATGCGTTTCGATGATCTCGAAGTCGTAACGCGCCCGCCGGTTCAAAATTTCCTTGGTGTCCATGATGAAGCCGCTGGGAATTTTCCATCAATCCCAATCCATATCGTCACAACCCGCGGCCGCGGAAAATGAGCGGCACGCCTGCGTATCAAGCAGCCTTTTTGCGGCGGAGCTTGAGAGATGGACCCCTGACTTCGGCAATGCCCATCTCGAACTGCAGCTTTCCATCGGCGATTTCCTTGAGGGCGACGTCCATGAAGGACATGCGAACGTCGGCGGCGATGAGTGGTTTGTGCCCCTGCCCCAGCTGGCGAACACGCTGTGAGACCATGTTGACCAGGATGTTGGGATTTTTGACGACGCGCTGGGCATCGGATAGAAAAGCATTGTTCATGAATAAAGCCGTTTAAGATTTGGGAAGGGCGTTCAAGCGGGACATGACGCGCGCCTTGTAACGGCGGGTGGCGTTCACGTGCAGCACACGGGTCTTGGCGGCACGGTCGAGCAGGGAAACGATGTGGTAGCCATGCGTGCGGGCGGCCTTCGGGTCGCTCGTCAATAGAACTGCAAGGCGGCTGAGCCCGTTGCGGATGGTGCTTTTGACCGAATGGTTCTGGAGGCGTTTTCGCTGGCTGGAGCGGGCCTGTTTTTCTGCGGATTTTGCTTTCGGCATACGACGGCTTGAATTATGAAATGGGGAAAGGGTTCATGTTGAAGTTTGCCGGGCTTCGACTGCGCGGAATTTTTCTGCATCTCAATTCACGGCAGCAGCCTGCAAACCTACGGAACACACCATCGTGCGGATTTTTATTGGCAAAGCAATTAAATTCTTCGTGGCCATCCTGCTGCTGCCGGTACTGCCCCCGCTCCTCACCGCCCTCTGGAACCATGCAGCCGGGTTGAATGAGCGCACCCTCTTTGCTGAAAATCCACTCAGTCTCTGCCTCGGGGGACTGGTCCTCTGGTGTGCCTTCGCCCTCCTCTTCCACCCGCCCACGCGCATGTATGTCTTCGCCCATGAGCTGACCCACGCCATCTTCGTCCTGCTCTGCGGCGGACAGGTAAAAAAGATCTCCGTCAAGAAGGACAGCGGCTTCGTGCTGTCGGACAAGACCAATTTCCTCATCGTGCTGGCGCCGTACCTGTTTCCGTTCTACGCCGTCGTGCTCGGCCTCGTCGCGTGCGTCGTCGCGCTCTTCGTCCCCCTCGAACGCTGGCAACTCCCGGTCTGGCTCCTGATCGGAATCTGCCTGGGCTATCATTGGACGATGACTGCGCGGATGTTGACGACGCGGCAGAGCGACTTTGAATCACAGGGCTATTTTTTCTCGTTCGTCCTCATCGCTCTCGTCAACCTGTTCCTGCTGCTGCTGCTGTTCCTTTTGCTTCCCTCCCCGCGCGGATTCTTGAATCGAACGGACCATCTCGCGCATTCGGTCATCCATTCGTATGCCTGTTTCTGCACGGTCATCCGCGGGTGGCTCCATCGCTGAAGTGAAATTTCACGGATTGGATTTTAGGAAAAAAGGGCTTGTGTTGATCCCCATGCGCCCCTAGTAGTGATTCCCATTTTTTCTGTATGAAGTTTTCCGAAATCATCAGTTCCAATCAAATCGTGCTCGATTTGAAGGCCTCGGACCGGTGGGCCGCAATCGAGGAACTGGTGGGCATCCTGGTGGCGCAAAAATGCATCGAGGAGTCGAGGCGCGACACGGTGATCCAGGCGGTCAAGAACCGCGAAAAAACCATGAGCACCGGCATCGGCTTTGGCATTGCCATTCCACATGCCTCCACCGACGCGATCACCAAGGTCACCGCCGTCCTCGCCCGGTCAACCGGCGGAATCAACTTCGACTCCCTCGACAACCAGCCTGTCAAACTCGTCGTCCTCTTCCTCGTCCCCGCCGGCCAGTATCAGCAGCATTTGAAAACGCTGGCCAGCATCTCACGATTCCTCAACGACCGCGACTTCCGCGAACAAGCCGAACAAGCCAGGACCTCCGACGACCTCTACCAGCTGATCCTCAAGCGGGAGTCGTGATTCGCGGGCTATCTTTCCAGACGCTCTCAGTGTCGAAGGCCTTGTTTCGCAAGTTGAACCTTATTCGTTCCCGCACGTGATTTTTTGCGATATGCAAGCGGATTGGCGCCGGCAATCCGCCTGAAACTCCGTGAGAAATAGTGCTGGCTGTGGAAACCAACGCTTCGTGCAATCTGCGCCACGGACTGGTTGCCTTTCGCAAGAAGCTTTTTCGCCTGTTCAATTCGATAATGGTTAAGATAGGCAACAGGGCTCTTCCCCACCTCCTGGTGAAAACGTCGCGAGAAATAATGCAGGCTCAAACCCACAACTCCAGCGAGATGCTTTACGGAGAAGTTCAGGTCGTAGAACCGGATCATATAATCAACCCCTTTGCGAATCGGTTCCGAAAGAGGCTGGGGCTTCGTCTTGTCCGGATTGTAAAGCCTTGCCAAGTCCGGGCGACCAGCAAACAATTCGGCGAGGATGAGGGTCAGGAGTCCCGATGATCGCACTTCGTACGCGATCGGTTCGCGAATCGTGATTTCCTGCAGTTTGCGAAGAAGTGATACCACGAGCTTCAGGTCGGAGAGCGGAAACAGAGGGTCCAGATCGGCGCGCAATTCCATGAAAACCCGGGGCATATCCTTTGCGTTCAACAACACCCAGAAGAAATCAGTCCGGGCACCACCCTCGACCCGGTAGTTCACGTCCTGGCTTAAATCAAGCAGGCACGCCTGGCCGCGGCGCGCGATATGGGTGCGCCCCTTGACCTCGTGCAGTAGTTCACCCCGTAGAATGACGTGCAGCAGGAATCCACCGGTGCCATGGTGTTCGTGTTTCCATCCCGGCGGGTGTTTGACGCGCCCCATCGAGCGCAGGTAATACCAAAGTTCGCGGGCGATTGGACTGGCGTAGTTTGTCACCTCCACGCCTCCCCCACGCGTGCTCACATTCTTTTTCCACCAGAAAAACTCCTCGGAGCGCTTGAGGTAGGGCCGTTGTCCTTTCGCTGCCATGGATGTCTGCCATCTTTGCAAATGCCATGAAAATGGCAAGCGAGCACTGTCGGTCAGGACAAAATCGTGCAAAAAATTGGCAAAGGATAAATTTCGTCTTTTTCCGCATTTCGCGCTAGATTCGTCAGGATGAAGACCAGAAGACTTGCAGCCTTCACTCTCGTTGAGCTGTTGGTTGTGATCGCGATCATCAGCATTCTGGCGGCGTTGCTCCTGCCCTCCCTGAAGAGAGCCAAGGAGTCTGCAAAATCCGTGGTGTGCATGAACAATCTGAAACAACTCGCGCTGGCGGCGCATCTTTACGCAAATGACTACAGCGACAAATTTCCCGACGGCTATGTTCCGCTGGCCAAAACCTGGTATGTAATCTGGCCTGGGTATCTCCGCCACTATCTGGGCTCTTCGGTTGGAAGCGTTGAAAGCTTTTCGTTGGCCCCCGGGGCGGAAGGTGGAACTCATGATTTCGATATCAGCATGGAATTCCGAAATGGTCACAGCGATTCCCAGATTGGGAGTTTGTACGATCAAACCTATGGCCCTCCCGGAAGAACCAAGGCATGTTTCGGCAACGTTTTTTTCTGTCCTTCAACACGAGGCACCTCCAGCGAATGGCAGGGCGGGTGCGCCGCGTACGGGGTGGAAACCGATTACGGGATCTGCGTCAATACCGTGGGCGCTCCCACCTGGATCGGGGCCGGATATCCCAAGTTGACGCGGAGCGATATCAAAAACCCGGACCAAATTGTTCTTTTTGCCGATTGCACCGGATCACCCGGATTCAACCTCGCGGGAAATTATTCTCCCCGCCACTCGGGAAACTCACGGGTGAACGTGGCCTGCGTTGACGGAAGCGTCAAGTCCTGCACTTTTAGCACGGCGAATTGGAATACGAGCAATCCGGCGCTTCAAGAAATCAGCTTCTTTCCTCAAAGCAGCAGTCCAGTCGGCTTCAAGGTTTACGGCGGTCCATGAAAACCCCGTTGAGTTTGGATAACCCCCCGCGGTTTTCATGGATTCTGCGGCAAATTGATCACTTTGAAATTTAAACGATTCAGTGTCGGTTGGATCATGATTGGCCTTGGCTCCGCAATGGCCCAGACGCCACCCGCACCACCACCGCCGCCCGGCGTGGTCATCGAAGGGGAGGATTTCAAACCGCAAGGCGATGGCTGGAAGGTCGTCATGAACGGCCATGGGAATTACATGGTGGATATCATCGGGTTCAATCACATCTCGGGCGAACGGGTTCTCTCGGCGGAGGCCCACAGCAAGGACGTAAAGGCCGTTGCAACCATTCAGATTCCCGAAACCGGTGAGTATCGTGTCTGGTCCCGATTCGAAACCCCCACGGGCACCGAGGAGCAGTTTCGTGTCGAAATCCGTCAAGGGGGCAACATGGTTGGGTCGGCCGTCATGGGCGGAAAAGAGGGTCCCAAATTCTGGTTTGGGGATAAAACGCCGAAGGGACAATACGACGCTTCCTGGGGATCGGAGGGGCTCGCCGAACAGTTTTTTAATGTGAAAGGGCTTCAGGCCGGGCCGGCCGAGATCACCCTGGTCGCCATTGGGCAACCAGAACCTGCGGCCAATCGGAACGTGGATTTTTTGTTTTTGACCCGCGATATGAGTGAGACCTGGCGCGACAGGTTTCCCGCCAACAAACTTTATCCCATCCTGGACGCCGCGCTCGAGTGCATTCCACCGCGATACTATCTGCGGCTGACAGCTCCGAAATCGCTTTCAGTGAACATGCGTTACATCTTCAACCGGACGCCTTGGTACACGCCGTTTGTTTCGATTCCGCTCGAGGCGAACAAGCCGGGCGAATGGATTCCGTTGAAGGGACAGGACGTTTGTCATTTCACCACGATATGTCTCGAAGCCCCACCGGGACAAGCGGGCCTTGAAATCCAGGCGGAGATTGCCGCGGACGCGAAGGGCTCGCAGGTGGTAAAAAAGATTGAATGGAACGACGGCGCGAACATCTCGCTCTCTTTCAGCCTGCCGCCATACCCGAACAAGTACCCGGGCGAACGCGTTCTCACTGCCGAGGAACAGTACCGGGAAATTCTGGATTTCTTGAAAAAGAATCCCAGCAAAGTCGGGCGCGAGCCGAGGGAGCCGCTGAGTTGGGGCTCGTGCCTGCCCGTCTGGGACCACGGTCGGGTCGCGGACATCGGCGCCGAGCTGTACCACGAAATCGGAATGCGCGTATTTGCCGGGTTTATGCAACCGCCCAAACTGGATGCAGCCGCCCTCGCTGTGGCCCGCGAGAGATTCAAGCAATGGAACCTGACACCGGGCCGCACGGTCGTACTCGGGGGATATCGTTTCATGCCAACGGCCGAAAACGTCGCCGCGGCGAGGAAAGCCGCCGAGGAAGCGGGCGTCATGAATCTCGTCCAGCGGTTCGATTACGGCGATGAGATTGGGTTTGGAGAGTGGTTCCTGTTGATCAAGCCCGAGGAAATCAAGGCCAGGTTTGCCGATTGGCAGCAAAAGAGACGCGGGAAAGTCAGCTTCGAAACACCCGATTCGAGCGCGGCGGCCGCTCAATCAAACCCACAACTCTATGTGGATTCATTTGAGTTTTACGAGGACGCGAGCATCGCCAAGGTGGCGGAGCTCGCCCAGGAGATTCCGAAGCAGCTTGGCAGCGAGGTGCTATACGGCGCGAACGTCGGCTGTCATCCGTTTTATTACCCCGAGATTGCCAAATACATCAAATGGTTCCGTGGCGGTGCGGCTACTTTCGGCCGGCACAGCGAGTATTTCTGGCAGATCGGCCAGCCCGGACCGCTCGCCAACGCGTATCTGGCCGACCATATCCGCAGCGGCATGCGCGACAATCCCAAGGCCATGAACTTGCAGTATGTGATGCCCCATTCGCCCGGCAATAGCGACGAGAGCTTTCGCCGCACTGCGTTCAGCCAGCTTGCCCACGGTTCGCGCGGACTGGATTATTTTGGCATCGGCGTGAATTACTCGTTCACGGAGAACTACATCGATTTCCGCGACCCCGGCCGCTACGCCGCCATCCGGGACATCAATCGCGCGATGGCATTGATCGAGGACATCCTCCCGACATCGCGCGTCGTGCCGTCGCAGGTGGCATTGATTCTTTCCGACAGCACGGAGCGGTGGGATTTTGCGGGGATCGCCGAGGATAAGGCAAACCTGGCGGTTTTCAGCGAACAGTACAAAAAAACGCGCCTTCATTATCATACGGATCGCCTCGGCATCTACTATGCACTTGTCCACGGCAGCCGCCCGCCCGATTTGTTGATCGAGGAGGATGTCGCGCACGGCGATCTCAAGAACTACAAGGTCGCTTACTGGGTCGGCGATTGCATCGAACCGTCAGCGCTGAGTGCGATCGAGGATTGGGTAAAGAATGGCGGACGGCTCTTCGCAACCGCAGGCGCATTCCGCTACGACCCGTACCGTCGCCCGCTCGCTGCCGGGCTCACATTTCTAGGATTGAAATCCGGGAAGCTCGACGAGAAGACCACATTTTTCCGCCCGCAGATCGAGCTGCCGCATCTCGCGCCCCTTGATTACATCAATGAAATGCCCGTGTTTGGCGTGGTGGACCGCATCGAAGTGAACGACGGCGTGAAGGTGCTTGCACGGTTCAAAAGCGGCAGCCCGGCGGTGATCGAGCGCGAGCTTGGCAAGGGACGGATCACCTACGTCGCCGCGCTGCCCGGCCCCACCTATTTCTGGAGCAATTATCAACCGCCACCCGTCCCGCCCCGCGGCGTGCTGAGCCACGCCCCGCATGTGAACTTCAACGCGGATGCGCGCGAGCTTATCCTTCACCCTGCGAAGGCAGCGAAACCACATGTCGAAGCCGAAGGCGGCTGGATAGACGCCCGGCTGCTGCAATCACCGAAAGGCTGGGCCATCCCGCTGGCCAATTATTCCGCCGACGTGAACAAGCCCATCACGCTGACCCTGCGGGGCGTCGAAGGCATCCAGAAAATCATCAGCGCCAACCGCGGCGAATTGGAGTTGCAGCGGGAGAAGGATGGCGCTATTCGCGTGACGTATCCCACCGGGCTGGGTGACATCCTGCGCATCGAAACGAAATGACGTCCGTGATCATCCCATGAAACTTGTTCCCACCCGTCCTGTCACCATTCTCAGCGTGCGCCATGGCGAACGCTGGTTTCCATTCCTGTTTCGCCACACGGATGGCAGTTTGCTGATGTACATCGGCCATGGCCACGATCGCAATTTTGCGCCTCATCACCGTCTGCGCTCGCTCGATGGCGGACGCACGTGGCTGGAGGAACAGGAAAACGTACCGCGCCCAGCCTGGTGCCATAGTTTTTCCGACGGGGAACTACTTGAGGTTGACGCATATGGGTTTCAGGATCCAAAGGCTCCCGATACTTTCGTGTATTATGGCGCCTGGAGTTTTCCGTCCGAGCCTCAACGGAAGACGGTGCGCGGCACGCTGCGGGTTCGCAATCCATCATCCTCGTTGACGCCGCTGAACAAGTTGCTCCAAGCGTATCCGACCCATCCGTGGTGGCCATTGTACAATGGCCTGCATCGCAAGGCAGAGTTGCGCGGCGATGAGGTGCTCATAGGCGGGCCGAATTTTGGGAGCGGAATTGAACACGAGGGGCATTTGTTGGTGGCCGGATATGCCACGCACAAGGATGATGCTGCAACCGGGGCCCACTCTGCATTCTGCTACGCATCGAGCGATCGAGGGCGAACTTGGGAAGAGTGGGGGCTGGTGGGACGCGGCACAAAGGAGACCGGCGAAGGGTTTAACGAGGCGACCATCGTTGCGCTCAAGAACGGCCAGCTCTACCAGGTTCTGCGCTCCGGCAAGTCCCTCTACCACAGTTGGTCCTCCGATGGTGGAAAGACCTGGACCCAACCCGAGGTGCTGCGCTTGGTCGATTCGGACTATCAACCGAGGATGGCGTGGCCCGTGTGCAAGGTTTTGGAGGATGGGACCCTTGTTCTCGTCTTCGGGCGACCCGGCAAACACATGGTCTTCGATCCAAGCGGAACGGGCAAACAATGGCAGGGCCGCCTCGACCTGCACGCGTGGGAACTCGACACGCAGGCGCTCATGGGTGTGCCAACCGAGTTGCAGCTTCATGGCCCGACGGAGCAGGGCGTTCGATATTGGGATTCCGCCGACTATCTTGCCTGCGTGCCCATCGGACCGCGTGAGATGCTTGTCTGTTACGATGTGCAGGGCTACTACGAAAATTGGAATTCACTGCCCGTTTCCGGCGTACGCATGGTTCGCGTGCGTTTGGAAGATTAGCCCCTGGTTATTTCAGGCTGTAATCGATCAAGGCTGCACAACTCAAGGATACTTCCAGGTCCATAGATTGGTACCGCCCCCGCCCGGCATGCCGGCGGAAGGCCGCATTGAGGCAACGTGGCCGTCAAGGTGGAGAATATCCGCCCGTCCTCCTGGATGCCGAAAAGCGTAGTGATATCCATAAGAGCCAGGCGATCCAGACCAATAGAGCGGATTGTCAACAAGATCACCAAACCGGAGAGCGCTCCCTCCCTGTGCCCAAATCTGGCAGTCCATCATTAAACTGACCTGGGCTGCATCAAAGACTTGATAGACGGAGGAATACACACCGATCAGGTTTGCGGTGGACTCCCCGAACTTCACCGCAGAGGGGGTGCTCATCGCGGCATTATAGTTCATCCCAAAGTTCATCGCATGAGTCGAGGGAAGCCATGGACTATCCACCTTGAACTGGGCAGGTAACACCGTTTTGGACGATCAATCAGATTATCAGATATCGTTTGATTTTATGCATTACCT
>JAHFSY010000118.1 GCA_023269615.1 Verrucomicrobiota bacterium | reverse complement strand
CGGGCGTTCGCTTTGCTTGACGAGGCGTTCGCGGTACAGGAAATCGCGCGTGGTGACCTGGTCCTTGATGGAGAGCGAGATTCCGTAAAGGCCGCGCTGGCGGAAGCCGGAGAGATAGAGGGCGGTTTCGCGGAGGGTTTTTGAGGGAAGCGTTCCGGTGTTGGCGGCGGCGCCTCCAAGGACGGGTTCCTTCTCGACGAGCGCCACTTTCTTTCCAAAATAAGCGGCCTGGGCCGCTCCTTTTTCACCGGCGGGACCGGAACCGATGACGATCAGGTCGTACTGTTTCATGCCGTCAACGAATGGTTCAGCATGAGGCGGGGTTCACATCCCAGTGGAGGCGGTCAATCCCCTGATTTCTTCGCGACGGCGTCCTCGTTGTCCCATGCATCCTTCATGTCGGTGGGATTGGACATCTCGGCGAGTTTTTTGTCACCCTGCATGATGCGGATGGTGACCCCTTTCAAGGTGGCCTTTCCGTACTGATTTCTGCCACCGCTCCATTGATCCTCACGGTAGCTGTTCTCGATGCCCTCGGTGTTGAACTCAAATTTTTCGAGCGGCGCGAGCTGCTTGACCTCCTTCTTGGCCCGGATGAACTGGGTGCCGCGCGCGATCTTCTCGTTCGACTCACTGCTGCGCCACCATCCTCGCGGAATCTTGTACGCGACGATGTACTGGACCTCGAGATTTTCCAGCTTCTCAAGGCCCCGCATGTCAATCTTCACCTTGTACACAAGCGTCTGCGATTTCTCCTTTTCAACCCAGTGCGAGCCGCGGTCGGTGACTTCCGACGTCTCCATATTGACCGGCTGGACTGATATCTCAAAATTTCCGGAACGGTCCGCCATACCCGCGATCGGGAAAAGCATCCCCAAGAAAAAGGCAGCGGCAAATCGAGTAGACATGACTCTTGGTTACTTGGTTGCAAAGCAAATGGCAATGCTTTTCGGGGGAATCAGCAGTTCCACGCCGGCACCATCACCCGCACCCTGGGGAACCGCGTTCTTGCGAACGCGGCTACAGCTTTTTCGCGCGGAACCTGTTGGTCGAAAGCTGCTTACCATCCTCCATCCAGAACGGCCAGGCGCCAACCTTTTCGCCATCCTGGTATTCGCCCCAGGTGTTGATGTTTCCGTTGGCCCAGTAGTTGGTCCAGATGCCATGCTTCACCCAACTGCCATCGGCCTGCTGCCTGAGCGAGCCTTGTTCCCTCACCCTTCCGTTTGCATAATTCTGCACCTCGGGCTTCATTGCGGGCGGGAGCGGGGCGACGGGAGACGTATTGGTCTCGAACGGAATGAAGCCCTGGTTGGTGACGGCAGGCTCAGACGGCTCGGTTACGGTTTCGCCTTGGGGCGCAGTCGAGTCGAGCATCCTGTGCACCAGTACTCCATCCGTAACCGCAATGACCGCGATGGCGATCAGCCATCGGGGAAGAGAGGAGGATTTTGACGGGCGTTCTACGGAAGTCGTGCTCTTGGGAACCTGGAGCCGGATTTTGTCGGGAGCTTCCGGCTCAAGGGGCTTTCCCTCGGGAGGATCACCCTCCCTGGCTGATTTTTTGGGGGGAGACTGGCCGTCTTTACCCACCTCCTTCTCCACCACCTTTTTGGCGACCACGCTGAGCACGCCGGACTCCGGGTTTCGCTTCAGCGCCTCATCGAGCAGGACAGCCGCCTCGTACTTGGTGAGCCCTTCCTTGATGGGCACGCCGAGTTTTTCGAGAGTGGCTTTTTGTTTGTCGGTTGCCGGTTCGGAACCCCACATGGATGCGTCCTTGGTTTGGCGTGATGCTCGCCCGGTCTCCTGATGAAAAGCAAGCCTTCAAAAATGGTGCTGACTTGAGTCGTGAAAGCTACTACTACCTGTCCATGAGCCAGTCCGCAAAATACATGGAGACGGCGGAAGCCGAAGGGGGCGTGGTCATCGCCGACCTGGTCAACTTCGTGCTCTACGATGCGATCAAGGCCGGGGCCAGCGACATCCACATCGAGCCATGGGAGAACTCGTTGATGGTGCGCCTGCGGCTCAGCGGAGTTCTCAAGGAGCTGATCCAGTTGCCGCTGGACCTGATGGAAAAAATCTCCGGCCGCTTCAAGGCAATGAGCAACATGGTCACGTACGAGTCCAGCCTGCCCCAGGAGGCTCACGCCTCGGCGGGCCCCGAACTTGGCGGAGTGGAGCTGCGCATCTCCATCTTCCCCACGGCGCGCGGCGAAAAGATTGTGATCCGACTCTTTGATCCCGGCAATCGCAAGTTCGACCTCGCCACGCTCGGGTTCGATGAGAAAACCCATGCCGAATTTACCACCCTTCTGGCCCGCCCCGGCGGGTTGCTGCTCGTCACAGGCCCCACCGGCTCCGGCAAGACAACCGCCCTCTACGCCGCACTCCATCACATCGCGAACCGCGCCGGCGCCTCCATGAGCATCAGCACCGTGGAAGATCCCGTCGAATTCAACCTGCCGATGATCAGCCAGTCGCAAATCAACCCGACAAAAAAATTCACCTACGCCGCCGCTCTTCGCGCGCTCATGCGCCAGGATCCCCAGGTGATCATGGTCGGCGAGATTCGCGACGCCGAGACCGCCGCCATCGCCGTGCAGGCCGGCATGACGGGCCACCTTGTCATCAGCACCACGCACACCGGCATCGCAGCGGGCGCGTTCACCCGGCTGATCAACATGGACATTGAGCCCTTCCTGCTTTCATCGAGCATCATCGGCGTGCTCGCCATCCGGCTCATCCGCAAAAACTGCCCGAGCTGCTCGCTGCCCTACCTGCCCGAGCCCTCACTGCTCAAGCTCGTCCCGCAGGAACTCATCGCCACCGCCGATTTCCACAAGGGAAGAGGATGTTCCGAATGCCTGCAGACCGGCTTCATCGGGCGCACCGTCATCACCGAGCTGCTGATCCCCGACGAGGTTTTCCGCGATGCGATCCTGCAAAAAATGCCCACGCGCGCGCTTCACCAGGTCGCCGTCAAGCAGGGCCTGCGCACCCTGTGGCACTGCGGCCTCAACCAGGTACTGACCGGCCAGACCACCCTCGAGGAAGTCATGCGCGTGATCTCGGTGGATGAAATTTGACAAGCCCGGCGACGCTCACCGTTTGCCGGCACCCTTCTTCTTTACAGGCGCATAGGAAATCGGTTTTCCCGGCTTGATCGTTCCCCTCTCCTTCAACTCCTGCACCTGGTCCCGCAACAACGCGGCGCGCTCGAACTCCAGGTTTTTTGCGGCTTTCTCCATCTGGTCTTCCAGCTCGTGGATCAGTTCGCTCACGACAAAATCACCACCGGTCTCGGCAATCACGCTCGCCTCGATCTCCTGGGCCTCCTCGTACACCGCGAGGCTTTCCTCAATCGCACGCGTCACGCTCTTCGGCGTGATGTGGTTCGCACGGTTGTATTCGAGCTGCTTCGCGCGGCGCTCTTCCGTGATCCTGATCAACCCCTTGATCGCGAGGGTCATCTCGTCGGCGTATAAAATCACTTCGCCGTTCAGATGCCGCGCGGCCCGGCCCGATGTTTGAATCAGCGACCTCTCCGACCGTAGAAAGCCCTGCTTGTCCGCATCCAGGATCGCCACAAGTGACACCTCGGGCAGGTCAAGCCCCTCGCGCAACAGGTTGATCCCAATCAGCACGTCGAAATCCCCCTTGCGCAACGCGCGCAAAATTTCCACCCGCTCAATCGTGTCAATTTCCGAATGCAGATACCGCACTCGCACCCCAAGGTCGCGCAGGTAATCGGTGAGGTCCTCCGCCGTCCGCTTGGTCAATGTCGTCACCAGCACGCGCTCTTTTTTCTCCGCGCGCTCGCGGCATCTCGCGAGAAGGTCGTCAATCTGGCCTTTCAGCGGCTTGATCGTCACCGTCGGGTCCACGAGCCCCGTCGGACGAATGATCTGCTCGATCACTTTGGGATTCTGCTTCGACTCCCAATCTCCGGGCGTGGCTGAGACGCAAACGATTTGTTTCTGGCGCTTGAGAAACTCCTCGAAGTCGAGCGGACGGTTGTCGAGCGCGGATGGAAGGCGGAAACCAAAATTCACGATCACGGTTTTGCGCGAGCGGTCGCCGGCGTACATCCCTCCGAGCTGGGGCACGGTGGCATGCGACTCGTCAATGATTGTCAGGAAATCGTCGGG
>JAHFSY010000088.1 GCA_023269615.1 Verrucomicrobiota bacterium | reverse complement strand
CCATCTCAGCCCAGTGTCCGCCACGGCGGACAATAGTACTTGACCAGCCTTCTCATGGAAGACGCCAAGGCGCAAAGTTCTGAAAGGCAGCAAAGCGTGCCATTCCGACTGAAAGCCTTGCTTTCAATCGGAATGGCACGCTTGGGACCAGGGTTCCGCCGAAGATCGAAAACTTTGCGTCTTGGCGTCTTTGCAAGAAACCCGGGACGAGGGGGGATTCCTCTCCGATCAAAAGAGCGTGTACACAAACGGGGCAAGACCGGTGCCATGTCCGAAGATCACGATGAAGCCCAGGATCACGAGAACGAAAATCATCGGGATGATCCACCAGAGCTTGGCTGCCCAAAGAAAAGCCAGAAGCTCCCCAAAAATCCCAAAGCGATCCTGCATCTTTTTGATCAACGACATCCCGTTCAAATAGCTTGGATTTGTAGGTCTAATCAATCACAAACGGCTTCCCATGATTTCTCCAACCCGTCATTTTGCTCGAGTGGACCATGACCGTCATGCGCGTCGCGGCTTTCCCGAAGTGATCTACTGCGAAGGCAAGACGCCACAACAGGTGATCAGCATCGCACGCGAAATCCTCTCGTGTTCCGGCCAGTTGCTCGCCACGCGCGTCTCGCCCCAGCTCGGCCGCCGTTTTCGCAATGCCATCCGTGGCGCGCATTACCATGCCGAGGCCCGCGCGCTTACAGTGGAGCGCAAACCCCTGCCAAAGCATGGCGGAACCATTGGCGTGGTCGCGGCCGGCACTTCCGACATCCCCGTCGCCGAGGAAGCCGTGGTCACCGCACAAATCATGGGCAACCGCGTAGAACGTTTCTACGATGTCGGCGTCGCCGGCATTCATCGCCTCCTCTCGATCCAAAAAAATCTTCAACGCTGCTCCGTCCTCATCGTGGTCGCGGGAATGGAAGGCGCCCTTCCGAGCGTGGTCGGCGGCCTCCTGGACAAGCCCGTGATCGCCGTCCCCACCAGCGTGGGTTACGGCGCGAGCTTCGGGGGCGTGGCCGCACTGCTCGCCATGCTCAACAGCTGCAGCTCCGGCATCACCGTGGTGAACATTGACAACGGTTTCGGCGCCGCCTACGCCGCCAGCCTCATCAACCGCCAGATCCGCTGATGGGATAAAGGGCCTTTGCGTCTTCGCGTCTCTCGCCTCGCCGAAGCCTACGGCGTAGCGCGGGTTGCGAGAGGCCTCCGAAATTGTATCCTTCCTTTTCACCTTTCGCGCCCTGCATTTCCTGCTAGTCTCGCCACACCATGCCCTTTGCCTCCACACGCGATTGGATCCAGGCCCTCGAACAAGCCGGCGAACTGCAACGCATCTCCGCGCCGGTTTCCACCGAGCTCGAAATCACCGAGATCGCCAACCGCCAGATGAAATCCCCAGATGGCGGCAAAGCCCTCCTCTTCGAAAACCCCACTGTCCCTGGATCTCAAATCTCAAATCTCAAATCTCAAATTCCCGTCCTCATCAACTCCCTCGGCTCCGCCCGCCGCATGTCCATGGCGCTCGGCGTGAATCACGTGGACGAAGTCGCCGACCAGCTCGGCTCGCTCCTCAAGGCCAAGCCCCCGCAATCCTTCGGCGAAGCCATCGGGCTCATCCGCCAGGCGCTCGAACTCCGCCACGCCAAACCCAAACGCGTCTCCACCGGCCCATGCAAAGATGTCATTCATCGCCGTCCCGCTGACATCCACGGCAAGGGGTTTTCTCTCCGCAATCTTCCCATCCTCAAATGCTGGCCCGACGACGGCGGCCCGTTCATCACCTTCCCCATCGTCATCACGCACGATCCCGACACCGGCGAGCGCAACTGGGGCATGTACCGCATGCAGGTGTATGACGGCTGGACCACCGGCATGCACTGGCAGGTGCACAAGGTCGGGGCGCGGCACGGACGACGCTACTACGAGACGAATCAGAAAATGCCGGTCGCTGTCGCCATCGGGGGCGATCCCATCCACACCTTCTCCGCCACCGCGCCGCTTCCCGACGGACTTGATGAAGCGATGCTCTCCGGATTCCTCCGCAAGAAAGCCGTCGAGATGGTGAAATGTGAAACCAACGACCTCGAAGTCCCAGCCGACGCCGACTTCATCCTCGAAGGTTACGTGCAGCCCGGCGAAACGCGAGGCGAAGGCCCGTTCGGCGATCACACCGGTTTTTACACCCCCGTGGACCCGTATCCCGTTTTTCACGTCGAATGCATCACACACCGCAAGGACGCCGTGTATCCGTGCACGATCGTGGGCAAACCGCCGATGGAGGATTTCTACATCGGCACGGCGTCGGTGCGAATCTTCCTGCCCATCTTCAAAATGAATTTCCCCGAGATCGTGGACATGGCTCTCCCCGCCGAGGGCGTCTTCCACAACCTCGTCTTCGTCAGCATCAAAAAGCAATACCCCTGGCACGCCTTCAAGATTGCGAACGGACTGTGGGGCATGGGCCAGATGATGTTCTCCAAGATCATCGTGGTGGTGGACGCCGACGTGGATGTCCACAACACCAGCGACGTCCTCTTCCACCTCTGCGCCAACGTGGACCCGCAGCGCGACACAACATTCAGCAAAGGCCCAAGCGACAGTCTGGATCACGCCCCCACCCTGCCCAACATGGGCAGCCACATGGCCATCGACGCCACCGCCAAACTCCCCGGTGAAGGGTATACGAGGGGCTGGCCGAAGGAGTTGAAGATGGACCAAGGCATCCAAAAGAAAATTGATTCACTGCTCGGTGGAATGCACTGAAAGCCGCGTTGCACAAAGCATAAGACTCCTTGTCTGAATTTTGATTCAAACAACCATGTCCACCCAACCTGCCCCTGTTTCAAAAAAAATACTTTGGACCGGATACATCATGAGCGCCCTGCCCGTGCTGTTGTTTCTCTTCAGCGCGGGCATGAAACTCATGAAGCCGCCCGCGGTCCTCGAGGGCTTCGCCCATCTTGGATATCCCGAAAAGCTCATCCTTCCGCTCGGAATCCTCGAGCTTGCCTGCACCGTCCTCTACATGATTCCGCGCACTTCGATTCTGGGCGCAATCCTGCTGACTGGCTATCTCGGCGGAGCCATCGCCACCCACCTGCGCATGGGCGAACCGTTTCTCCCCCAGTTCATTTTTGGCGTGCTGATCTGGGGAGGCCTTTTTCTGCGCGACCCACGGCTGCGCGCGCTCATCCCCCTGCGACGCCCGCCTCAATAACCTTAAAAGTGTGGAACTTCAGAATCCCATGGTCTCGAGCCTCGCGCAAAGACGCAAAGTTCTGAAAGGCATCAGAGCTTGCCATCCCGGCTGAAAGCTGGGCTTTCAGCCGGGATGGCAAGCTTGGAACCAGGGTTCTGTCAGAGATCGAAAACTTTGCGCCTTTGCGTCTTTGCGCGAAACTCTGCGTTTGTCTGTGTCTCACACAACGGCGACTTTCACGCAGTGGATCGGCGGGAGCGCATCGAACAAACACTCCCACTTCTCGCCCCCTTCGCGGCCGATCCAGAGTTGTCCTGTGGTCGTTCCGAAGTAGAGAGCCGGTGACTTCAGCTCGTCCGCGTCCATCGCGTCCCGCTGCACGGTAAAATAACTTTTCTTTTTGGGAAGTCCCTTCGCGAGTTTCTTCCAGGAGTTGCCGCCATTTTCACTGCGCCAGACGGCTGGTGCGCCACCGGGACACGTTCGCGTCGACGGCTCGAGCGGCATCACGTACACCGTGTCGGCGTTGTGCGGATGCACGAGAATCGGGAAACCGAAGTCGGAAGGCAGCCCCTTTGCAATCGAGCGCCACGTCTTGCCGTGGTCGTCGCTGCGCAGCACGCCGATGTCCGGCCGCCGTCCCCCAGGCCCATCCCACTCGGACCAGCCGCCGTGGTTCTGCATGTAGAGACGGCCAGGCGCGTCCTTGTGGCCCGCGATCTTGTGCACGCACTGGCCAAACTCGGGATAGGGATCCGGCGTGAAGCCCGCGCCAACCCCCTTGTTGGCGGCCTTGAAGCTCGATCCGCCATCCTCGCTCAGATAGTGGCCGCCCGTTGAGATGCCGAGATGCACCCGGTTCCCGTCACGCAGGATCGTGTGCATGCAAAGCCCGCCGTTGCCGGGCTGCCACTTGCGGGCGTGCTCGTGGTTGCTGATGCCCGAAACCATTTCCCAGGAATCGCCACCGTCACCACTCCGGAACAAAGCTGCCGGCTCGACGCCGCACCAGAGATCCTTCGGCGTGTCACCCGTCTCAAGCGACCAGATGTTGGCAAGAGCACGCCCGTCATCTTTTGGAAAAGCCGGGGCCGATTTCGTTTCCTTGAACGTCTTTCCAAGATCGGTGGAGCGCAGGACCTTCATGCCAAAGAAGGGGTTGCAGCTCGACGCGTAGATTCGCGGCGTTCCGCGTGTCCCGATCAGCGCGGAATAAACCGCAACACCACCATGGCCGAACGGGCCACGCAGAGTGAATTTTCCGCGGGCCTTCGACGACTCGGCGACGAACAACCCCTTCTTGGTACCGATGCAGATAAGAATTCGATCCGGCATGTTCAACCTCCTGAGACCGCGGTCATGATCGTGACCTCGTCGCCCTCGGCGAGCGACGTGTCGAGACCATTGCAGTCACGCATGTGTTGGGTGTTTACGAAAATGTTGATGTGCCGTCGAACCGCGCCGGTTTCGTCACAGATGCTGCGGTGGAATTCTGGATGGCGCCGCTCAAGCTCCTCGAGCATGGCACGCAGATCCGTCACTGGGAGGGCGATTTTCGAGGCGCCCGAGCAGCATTTTCTCAACGGCGCAGGGACGTGAACCGTGATCGTCGGGGCGCGGGCGATGAAGGATTGCTTTTCCATCAGCTTCATTGGCACTGATTTTACGTCCGCGAAGGCGAACGTCCAGAACTCTTTTAGGCGTTTCTAAGTAGCTCCCCTTGACTTCCTACAGATAAAAAAACGGAGGGACACGCTCCGTCGTGTCCACCTACGTCACGAATGGAACCCTGTTGTTGCATTACTCCGCTGCATACGATCCGCCGTACCCGGGCCGGTACAGCAAAACCCCGGCTTCGCGCCCGAGGATTTCATAATGCTGATCCTTTGCGTACACGCGCACGTTCCATGAACGCGCGAGGCTGGCGATCAGGATGTCGTTCCACGGGATTGTGTGACCGCGGTCGCGCATGTGCCAGGCGAGTTTCTTGGCATCATCCCAAGCAGCATCCGTGATCGCGCCATAGGGAATGCAGTCGAAAAAGAATTCGAGCTTCCCTCGTTCCTCCCGACGCGCGCCTCCAAGCACCTCAAGCTTGACGGGCCCGCACCACATCGCTTCATACGCATCAAGCAATCCATCGAGCGCCACCTTGACGGCAAGTTCGCCGTCACGACGAAAGCCCTCGATCCAGATCGAAGAATCCACGAGCACCATCAGATGTCCTGCCTCTCGATCTCTTCGTTGGTCCCCGGGTAATCGAAAGCCCCCTCCCGAATCAGCCGGCCAAACTCCTTCGCCTTACGGCGCTTGACGTACTCGACCACGGCCTTGCTGATGGCCGGACTCTTTTTCCTCTCGCCCGTCAATTCCATCACCTGTTCCAGGGTCGCATCATCTATTTCAATAGTCAGCCTCATGACAATACTTTATCACCGATTTGATTCTTTTCAATGACTATTTTACATCTTTTTGAAGATAATAATTTTAAAAATGGTGAATAAATCTACCAGCGTGCGACTACCTTCTTACTCCAACACCGATTTGTCACCTGACAGTTTCTTTTGATTGCCATTGAGCCGCTTCTTCTCCCTGCCCTCCACTTTCCTGATGCTTTCGGCTGCCGGCAGATTTTCCGGCATGGTGCCGCCTAGCTCGTGGATGGTCTTGCGAACCTTGCGACCCACCTCGTTATGAATGCGGTTGGCGGCATCCTTGGAATCCACATTTTCACGACGCAATTTTTCCTCGGCCTGCGTGGTGCGAAAAAGATTCGCCGCCAGTTCCGCGCTGCCCATGTGGTCAAGGATCTGCTCCCTGGGTTTGAGGCGCTTGCGTTGGTGGACATCCCGCATTCCCAGGCCGCCGTAGAGCCCACGATAGCCATGATCCATGAAGATGGCGTAATCGAGCGGCTGGATCACACCGACCTGTCGGGCCGCACCTGCCAGTTTTTTGTTGTGCTGCTTCATCTCGGCGCGGAGCACCAGGCGCATCCTGTCCTCTTTCAACGCCTCGTCATCAGCCAGCTCCTGCCGCCGGGTTTGCACAGCGAAATAGGTCTGCCCAAGAGCCACAAGGGGCTTGGTTGGATCGGCGTTTTGAATGACAAGATAACAGGCGTAGCGAGACATGATGACTGTCTTCACCGCGCGTTGTCCGCCCTTGCCAATTTCGATCATTTCGGTGATTTCAACGAAATGATCCTCCACCCGCTGGCCGCTGTTGAGACAAGCGGCACAGGCTTTTTCAATGACAGTCTCGAAATTACGGTAATCGGTGTAGCCCAGAACCCGGGCGAAGTCCCGGCCGCACCAGCACTCGGCTCCAGATGGTTGGACACGCTTGATGCGTTCAAATGTGCTGCTAGCCGTGGGGAGGGAGAGTTTGGTTTTCATAAAATAATATATGTTTGTATGTACTACTGTGAACAATAATCAAAACAGCAAAGCGAATGGAAGTCCGAACTTCATCCCCGCGGGAAACCGGTGTTCGGAATCAGAATCAGAGGCGGGATCGGTTCCGGAGGGGAAAGGCATTTTCGGAATTCGGATTGTGGAGTTGCCGCCGTAGCCTCGGCGAAGGAGGATCCGCGTTCCCCGTTCCGCGTTTTGCCTAAAGCCGTTGGAGCATCTCGCGGGTCTTGGCCAGGACCGCAAGGTCCGACGGCTCGATTCCGTCCGGATGAAAATGCATCACGCTGTTCCGGATCTTCCGAATGGCATCGAGGGCTTCACGCGATGGTCGCGGGTTCAGAGTCGGGGTAACCGGCGCGAAGCGCATGGTGCAGAGCCTCGATGCCGGGGAAGTTGGTGTGCATTTCGTATTTCAAAATGTCAAAGGCGGCGCAAATTTCGATATCCTTCTGGGAAAGATAATTTGTGTGAATGAGCACCTCACGGATTTGATCTGCGGCTTCGGAATATTCCCGGTCGTCCGAGGCATTGCTCTCTTCCAGAAAGCGGGCGTAGCAGCGTTGAATGGTTGGGACCGAGTGAATCTGGATTTCGTCAACCACACGGAGAATTTCCCGAATCTTGGTGTCGAGGGCGGCCTGCGTGCTGAAGAAGATGTTGCCGTTGGTGTGGGCAGTGTCGTTTCGCTCCTTCACCAGCGCGGCGTAGCTGCCGACCTTGCCGTTGTCGCAGCCAATGAGCTTCAGGAAACGCATGACGCTGCTTTCATTCACACGCCAGAAAGTGAAAGGCGACGTGGCGTCGAGTAGTTCCTTCTCCACATCCTTGTTGAAGCCGACCATGGCTTTCGCAAAGTCATCAGGCTCGGTCTGCTTGATTTGCCAAATGTTGAAATAGACGAAGCTCATCGTGAGCATGTGGTAGGCAAGGAAGGCGAACTGGTATTTACCGTGCGTGTAGTTCGTCTCGAAAGCGTCCCACAGGAATTCGATGTACTCCTGATCCTTCGGTGTCTTGAAGGAAACCGGCAGGTAACTGGCGAGTTCGGCGGCTTCTTCCATGGCTCAAGGCTCTGGGGTGGCGGGTGCCTCCTCGCCCCAGATGCGTGCAAGAGTAGCTTGGATCTTTTTCTCGAAGCGGGTGATCAGTTCGCGGTTGGCGGCGACCAGTGCCTGCTCGGCTTCGATCTCGGCAACGATGGCTTTCTGCGTGGCAAGGGGAGGGAGTGCGATTTTGATCTTTTCAAGATTTCCTTTGGTAATGTGAACCAAGCCTACCCCGCCATGAAGATTCTCTTCGACCTCGGTTACCGCGCCGTTCAGAGCAAGGAGTAAAAAACTCTTCATCGCCTGCTCTTCCCGGAATTTTACTTTGAAGATGTGTTGGTTGAGGATCGCGCGCCCACCAGTCCAGATGTGGGCGCCGAACGAGGTCCCACGAGAACCTGACCAAGAAAACAATAGCTCCCCTGGCTCGATCATGTGCTTGGGAGAAACCTCGCCGGAGTAGTAGTTGAACTCCGAGTCGTTGTTGTTGAGGTTTTGAATTCTGACAATTGGCAGACCACCTTGGTTGGCGTGTTCCCAATCTGATGGCTTAAACGCCGTCCCATTGATCAAGTCGCAAACGGCTCCAATCTCGATCCGTGGCCAGTCGGGGTCGACGGGAACGTGGGGACGGTAGTGGTCGAGGACGGCACTGGCGCCGTCGATGACTTTCTGGTAGCCCTCGATCTCCGCCACGATCTCCTTCTGCACCTCCAGCGGCGGCAGGGGGATTTGGAGCTCACAGAACTTGGATTTTGAAATCTCCGCGAACGTCCCACCCGTCGCCCAGGCCTCCATCGTCGGCACAAGCTTCGTGAGCGCAAGCGCCACATATTCCGGCACCGCCCGCACCGGATCCTCGATGATGACATTTTTGAAACCCTGATTCGTTGCGATGGGAACGCGGTTGATAGCGATCCGTCCAATGGTCGCACGAGTCGAAACGACGACCGAGTTCGCTGGGATCATCTTCGCGGAAGATTCGCACAAGCCTTTCTCGGAAATCGTCCGCTTCGTCGTGGTGATTTGCGAGATGAAGTCGGTTGACGGAAGATCGACGAGCGTCGCCCAAGGAATTCCGCCACCCCAATACTCTTCCACATCCGACTTGGGCGTGCCGCCGCTCTCCACACGAAAGAGGCTTTCATCTCCGAGCGAGATCAGCGGGAAGGAATCATTCCGCTCCGTCCCCTTACGATACCTGTCCCCGTTGAGGTTGTAGTCGCGATTCGCGGCGATCATTTCTTTTGGCACGATCAGTCCCTGCATCGCTGAAGCATCCCACGGCACACTGCTCCGCAGTGCCTTGAGATAGGTGGCGACTTCGGTTTTGACCTGCGGGAGGTCGCTATGTTTTGGACACAGTTCAGGTTTATCACCTTTTTCGTTGCACAACGGCCTGCGCTGCGCACCCAATCCGTAACCATCCTTCTCGATTTTGAAGAAACCGATGGTGTCGCTCTGCCGCGCGAGGGATTTGTCGAGGAGGAGGATGGACGTCTTTACGCCGGAGTAGGGATTGAAGCAGCCGGCAGGGAGTGAGACGACGGCGACGAGGGAGTTTTCCACGAGCATTTTCCGCAGAAGCCTGTAAGCATCCTGACTCTGGAAAATGATGCCTTCGGGAACGATGATGCCGGCGCGGCCAGTGGGCGTGAGATGCTCGGCCATGTAATCCACGAAGAGGACCTCGCTGCGTTTGGCTTGGATGGAGAAATGCTTGTGGGGCTTGATACCACCTTTCGGAGACATGAAGGGCGGGTTGGCGAGGATGACGTCGGCGAATTCGTTCCAGCGGTCTTCCGAAGTGAGCGTGTCGTATTCGTAAATATGGGGATCGGTGAAGCCGTGGAGGTAGAGATTCACCAGGGAGAGACGGACCATGTCGGGGGAGATGTCGTAGCCTTTGATATTTTTGGAAAGGAGGCCATTCTCGTCAGGGGTGAGGGTGACCTGCCCCTTGGCGTTGGTGTTGGTGCGAAGGATATGTTTGTAGGCGGAGATGAGGAAACCCGCGGTGCCGCAGGCCGGGTCGAGAATGGTTTCACCTTTCTTTGGGGCGATGACCTCCACCATGAAATCAATGATGTGGCGTGGGGTGCGGAATTGGCCGGCATCGCCCTGGGAGCCGAGCACGGACAGGAGATACTCGAAGGCGTCTCCGAGGCGTTCGCTGTGGTCGTAACTGAATTCATTGATGATCTTCAAGAACGCCTTGAGCGTCTCCGGATCGCGATACGGCAGGTAGGCGTTTTTGAAGATGTCGCGGAAGAGCAGCGGGATGCCGGGGTTCTCGGGCATCTTCGAGATGCCCTCTCCGTAGAGGCCGAGCATCTCATGGCCGCCGAGCGCGGGACTCATGAGATTGGCCCAGCCGTAGCGGTCAAACTTGCCGGTGAAAAACTTTCGCTTGCCTCCCATCTCCTCCGCCTCGGCGTCCATATCGTCCATGAATTTGTAGATCAGGGCGATGGTGATCTGCTCGACCTGGGATTTGGGGTCGGGAACCTTGCCAACGAGGATGTCGCGGGCGGTGTCAATGCGGCGTTTGGTATCGGTGTCGAGCATGGGGGTGAATCAGGCGGCGAATTGGTTCAGGGACACGTAGTCCTTGATGTATTCGGGAATGAGGGTGCGGTATTTCGTGGGAACGGCTTTAAGGTCCCGGGTGGAAAATGTGGGATTCGTGGCGAGATCCGTGAACTGCTTCGTTTCGATGATTTCGCGGATCTGTCCACTGGTGGCGTAAGCCTTGAAGTAATTCTTGAGGGCGGGGATGGTTTCGGCCTCCTCCGGCTTGTAATCGGCGACGAACTTGGAGAACTCTTCTTCGAGCAATTCGTCCTTGGATTTGAAGCGGGGTATGAGGCCGAAGATTTTTTCGAGGATTTCACGAAGACCGAGACGGCGATCCACCGCAGCGGCTTTGCGGAGTTTTTCGAGCGTGTAAAATTCCTTGGGCTTGTCGAAGACTTCCTTGTTCACGTAATCAATCACGCGATCCCACTGGCCGGCCTCGACGCTGGCGGCGATAAAGTCGTTCTCGCGGACGGTGTCCTCGAATTTCTCAAAGAACATGCGATCAATCCTCATGCCCTCGACGCCGATGACATCCTCCTTGATCGTGGACAGAATGTCCTGGCCGAGGTGCTCATAGGTGCCGCTGTAAACCGTGGGGCCATCCCCGTCGCCATCACGCTGGCCACCGGGTTTGGGCAGCTTGATGACCTGGTCGTAGTTGAATTTCTCCTCGAAATATTCGCAGTTGGCGAAGAAGTCGAAAAGCTTGTACGAAGTTTTTTGCGGCTGTTTGACGCCATCCTTGAGATCGTTATCGAAGAGCAATTCGAGGAAGTTGTGTTTCCGCGTGCCGCGGCCTTTGATCTGGATGAAATCGGTGGGCGAAAAGATGGGGCGGAAGAGTCCGAGATTGAGAATGTCGGGGCAGTCATAGCCGGTGGTCATCATGCCGACGGTGACACAGACACGGGCTTTGCTGGTCTTGTAGGTCGGGATGAAGTTGGCCGAGCCGAGCAGCTTGTTGTTGGCAAAGTTGATCGTGAACTGCGAGGCGTCGGCAATCTGGGAGGTGACCTGGACGGCGAAATCGGACTGGTATTTACCGGGGAACATTTTGTCCGCCATGAGATTCAGAATATGCGCAAGCTTGGCGGCATGGTTCTGGCTGACGGCAAAGATGATGGACTTGCCAATCTCCCCGCTGACGGGATCGCGGTACGCGTGCTCAAGAAACGTTTTGCAAAAGAGCTGGTTGGTGGCGTCGGCGAAAAAGCGTTTCTCAAATTCCCGCTGTTTATAGGTTTCCTTCTGGTCCTCACCCTCCTCGTCCTTGAACTCGACGGTGAAACCCTCGTCTGACAGGAGCTCGGTGGTGACTTCCGTGCGGGCGTCAACGACGGTGGGGTTGACCAGGAATCCGTCCTTTACTCCGTCGAGGAGGGAGTAGCGAAAGGTGGGTTGGCCATCCTCGCAACCAAAGGTCCGGTAGGTGTCGAGCAGGAGACGACGCTCGAATTCGCGAGGGTCCCTGGTGGTGGGCTTGGATTTCTCAAATTTCTTGAGGTAGTCACGGGGAGTGGCGGTGAGGCCAAGTTTGTAACCGATGAAATAGTCGAAGACAGCACGTGCATTGCCGCCAATGGAGCGGTGCGCTTCATCGGAGATGACAAGGTCGAAGTCCGTGGGCGAAAAGAGATGCTGATATTTGTTGTTGAAGAGCAGCGACTGGACCGTGGTGACGACAATCTCGGCCCTGCGCCAGTCATCGCGGTTCTCTTTGTAGATAACCGTCTTGTAGTCGCTGGCGAGAACCTTGGTGAATGCTTTCTTGGCCTGGTCTTCGAGTTCGATACGGTCTACGAGAAAGAGGACGCGCTGGGCATTGCCCGTGCGGAGGAAGAGCTTGATGACCGCAGCGGCGGTGAGTGTCTTGCCAGTCCCCGTGGCCATTTCGAAGAGGAAACGGTCGTGACCTTTGGCAATGGCAGTCTGGATGGTGTGGATTGCTTTTCTCTGGTACAGCCGGAGGAAGCGTAATCCATTCGTTTCGATAAAACGCAGGCGCTCGGCCTCATTTTTCCATGCGGCCTCGGATGCATAATTGGGGCGCTGGGTGAGGACGATATAGTCGTTTTCTATGGTCTCCTCAATCAGGCGTTTGGGCTCAGGGATGGTTTTCTGATAGCCCGTGACTGACCCTGGAGTGGGGAAGGAGGTAATGACGTACGGGTTGCCACGCTCGAGATCCCAAAAGTAGTGCAGATTTCCGTTGGAGAGGATGACGAAGCGGCAGTTCAGTGACCGCGCGTATTTCCGCGCCTGTTCCTTCCCCGCGAGCGGGCTTTTGTCTTCGGCCTTGGCTTCGAGGACTATGAAGGGAAAGCCCTTTTCGTTGAGAAGGAGGAAGTCAATGAAGCCCTTTTTAACCTTCTCAAAGTTGTCCCCCAGCGCATCAAGTTCCTGCGTCTTGAGTGTGACGCTGGGTTCCAGCCGTATGTTGGCAGGTGATTTGCCGTCAGCGAAGAACCGCCATCCCGACGTCTCAAGCAGCCTGTTGATCTTGATGCGGGCGGCGGCTTCTTTCATTTAGATTCTCGGCATGGCGATTGCTCATGCATGACTCGGGTTCGCCATGCGCACGGTGAAACACCATGAAAATTGAGACCATTATTGTCAACTGTATTATGACCATCATGATGGGTGTTCCGATTCGTCCGCGTGTCGTATTTATGATTGCGCATGGCAGCATCCACTCATTCATTTGGACGGCGTCTCGCCCGGTTGCGGGACAAGGCGGGGTTGACGCAGGAGGCTTTGGCGGAGCGGGCCGGGCTTTCCCGTAATTTCATCGGACTGCTGGAAGCTGGACGCCAGACCCCGTCACTCGACAGTCTTCGCAGTCTCCAGGAGGCGCTCGGCGTGGACATCGAATCCCTCGTCACTGGACCAGGCTCCGGCATGCGAGAGGATACTCCGGCGCTTGCCAAACAAAGCGAGGCCAACCGACGACGGGTTCAGAAATTGCAGAAGCTTTTCCGTCTTCTCGAGAGATCATCGCCGCGCCAGATGGACACGATTGACAGCGTCATCCGCCATATCCTGAACATGGGGAAAGAGGAATAGACGCGGAGCGTGCCCCACCGTTTCAAACTCGCACGCGAACCCAGTGGATGCTCATGCAGTCGGGATTGCCGGCGTAATGCGCCAGCAACACCCGCCCATTCCCGAGCGAACAAATCGCAGGGTGGCCGAAGCTCCACTTCCCCATGTCCTCCCAGTACTGCTTGAAATCAATGTTCGTCTTCCCCTGCGTGATCGCGCCCTGTTCCTCGTGATTGTACACCACGATCGCATCCTTCTCCGGCCAACTCTTCCCGCCATCGCCCGACACCCAAAGCTTCATCGTTGCGGGGCGGCTGCGGTCCACTACAAATGCGAGAATGCGTCCATCCTCGAGAAGCAACGGCGAGGTGATCTGCCCCGGGATGTTCGTCTCGACCGGACGCTTCGCCGCCTCGCCCGCATCAGCGAGTGATGACCGGAGAAAATGCACGCGGCGGTCGCGCTTTTCCTTCAGGTCATGAACCCAGAACATCCCGATGTATTCGCCGTCGCGCGCCCCCTTGCAGAGTCGCTGATCCCAATAATACATCTCATCTTTTGGATGTCGCGCAACGAGATGGCTTCCCGAAAAGGTCTTTCCGCCATCGCGGGAAAGAGTCAACCACGCGGCGTGGACCTTCGGGCCGGGATCATCCCACAGGTTGTAACTCTCGAACGCGTACGCAATCGTGCCATCCTTCCACTTCAATATCGGCCCCGTCGTGGAACATCCATTCAACCCCTCGGTCGGCACCTCCTTCCACGGCGTCCATGTCTCCCCGGAATCCGACGACGTCGCCGCAAGCTGCTTGGTGGGAAGGATGCCTTCCGTTACCGGATCGAAAAGCGGCTTTTTTGGATCACTGCGGTTGAACCACGCGGCGATGAGAAGCAGCTTGCCGGGCTCCGTCTCCACCAGTTCACCTGCGGCGATCGAACCCGGCACACCCCCGAACGCGCTTTCGAAACGAAACGGCAAAGCCATCCATGTCTTCCCGCCGTCACGACTGCGGCAAATGCGGACATTCGAATCCAACGCATGTTTCGCGCTCCCTGCGTGGAAGGAACAAAAGAGATCGCCGCTGGATGCCCGGAACAGACTGGTGAAACAGGCGATGCTCCCCGGTTTCGGCTGGAGCGATGCGTCGTAAATGATTCCGCGATCTTCAATGGTGGGCATGTTTGTTTTTGGTTGAGGGCGGTCTACACAAGGATGCAGCAGAACCATGCATTTTTTGACAGGATTTACAAGATTTACGGGATTAAGATGAGAGGATTGGGCAAACGAGGCTGCGGACTAAAACCATCGCTTCATCCACAGCCCGAGGTTCATGAGGTTCCAGATTTGAAAACTGTTCTCGGCAACGCCGTCGCGATGTTCCCCGATCAGAGTTTCCAGGGGGGCGTGATTCCAACCATGCGACGGCAACCTGTCGAGAATCGTTTTCCCTGCAAATTCCAGAATTCCCGGCGTCAGCATGTTTCCGCTCCCGCCGCAAAATCCAACCTTCCTCCGATAGATCAGCTCGCGCGGCAGCAACGGTTCCACGGCTTTTTTCAACAC
>JAHFSY010000087.1 GCA_023269615.1 Verrucomicrobiota bacterium | reverse complement strand
GGCAACATGCTCGTGCACGACCTGAGGTCGCCCCTCAGCTCACTCCTGATGCTGGTGGAATCCGTGATTCCATTGCAGCCGCAAGACTCCAAAAGCCGTCAGCGCCTGGGCACCGCGATCACCGAGGGGAACCGCCTCAACGCCATGATCCAGTCCCTGCTGGAAATCCAGCGCATGGAAGCGGGACGCATGCAGCTTCGCCGCACAAGTTTTGACTGGGGCGGGCTGGTCGAGGAATCCTTGGGCCGATTCCAGGAGCGGGCCGAAAAGTTGGAATTGAAACTGGAGCGGATTCCAACGGATTTGCGGGCGGAAATCCATGGCGACCGCGACCTCCTGGGGCGCGTGCTGGCCAACCTGCTGGACAACGCCATGGCCTTCGCCACACCCAAAACCACGATCACCTGTGAGAGTCAGATCCAAATGGACGATCCTCCTTCGCTCCTCGTCCGCGTTTCCAATCATGGCCCCGTCCTGGATGCCTCGATGCGGGAACAGGTCATCATTCCATTTTCCCAGGGCACTCAAAAGGGACGGAGGGATGGGCGTCGTGGGCTGGGCCTCGGCATGGCCTTCTGCAGACTTGCAATTGCCGCACATGGTGGTAGTGTTCGTTATATATCTCCCGCGCCGAACTGGAACGATGGAGTGTGCATTGAATGGCAGATTCACATGCGCCCTCCTCAGAAAAGTCCGGCGGAGGTGACCCATGAAACCACAACCTGATCGCTTTGGCACAAGGGGCATATCCCTGATTGAGTTGCTCGTCGTGACGGCGATCGTGACGTGCCTCGCGTGGACGGCCATGACGGGATTGGGCCGTGCGCGTTCTTCATCCAGAAACGTGCAGTGCATGTCCAATCTGCGACAGATTCACCAGGCGATGACGCTCTACAGCATGGATTACCAAAGCTATCCTTATCCTGACGAAGATCACACATTGAAGGACCTGCTCGAACCATGGCTGGGGAAGAGCCCCATCGTATTTCATTGTCCAGAGGACGCCAATCCCAATGGGGACAGTTACAGCTATTACTACGCACCACGCTCCCTCCAGACAGAGGCCGACAACTACCTGCTGGGATGTTCGCTTCACCAGCAGAGCACCCGCGGCGCGGTGCTCTACGCGGGTGCGAATACATTCTCCCCGCGCACAGGCGCCATCTTGCACGACAACCTTCCAGCCAGGCCCGGCGAGGAATTTGACTGCGGCACGTTCCAGTTTCCGGACGGAAGCGATGCGTTCATCAGCATGGGAAACGGAACTCCCACGCCGAACATAAATCAGGCCATGGCGTTCGCTGCACAGAAGGAGGATGACGACCAATCCCCGTCCAATTCCTCGAAACCGCTCGTCAGCACCCTCCTCTCCATCCAGCGCGACAACGGCACCTGGTACACCGTGGTCAAGTTGAAACCCGGCACACACGGCAAGGTGAACTTCAGCGTGGTTCCCGGCAACCGTTTCGATGTCGTGACAGAAACAGGAGTGATCGCCGTTCGGGGCACCGTGTTCTCCGTCGAGACCCTGAAGCAGGGCGGCAAACCGGCGACCCAGGTGGATGTGGCTTCCGGCGTCGTGGAGGTGGAATCAGCCAAGGGCGGAAAAGCCATCAAGCTGGATCCGACACCCGGTAAAAACCGCGCCATTGTCGTCCAGGGCGAGTCGCCGTCGTACAATTGATCATTTGTGCGTCTCCCATGCGGCCCAGTCTTTGGGGTCCTTGCATAGTGCGGGAAGAAAGTTTTGTTCAAAAAGCGCGGGATCCAGGCGCTTGTACGCCGCGGCGCGGCGTGCGAAACGCGCGGGGTCGCCCGCCTCCGGGCGGCGAACCGGATCGATACTGAACATGGCCTGCTGTTCGAGGAACGGATCTTTTGCCATGCGGCGCAACGGGAGGCTTCGCGCCAGCATGAATTCGAGGACGGGATGGTCATCCGTGTTTTCCCGGGTGAAACTGTGTGGAAGAGTTGCGAAAAGATTTTCGCTCATCCGGATGTCCTGAAAATATTCGTCCGGATCGAACCCCTTCAATCCATCCTTGAGCTGCCGCAGCATGATGGGCTGGGCCGGCAGCCCGCTGAATTTCCCGGGGTGGATCGGCTGGTTGGAACAGGTGACCATGTAGTATCGTTCGGCAAGAATTCTCAATTCGCAGTACCGGAAACGGGTTTGCAGGGTGGAAAGGATCGTTCGAACGCCATTCTCCGACATGTTGGGCACGGCAAGCCAGGTGCAGAAGATGCCATCGGGCTTCAGGGCCTTGAGCACGCGGTCATAAAATTCCACCGTGTAGAGCTTGGAGGCGGAAAAATACGTCGGAGCGGGAAGGTTGATGATGATGGCATCGTAAACCCCTTCCTTTCCCAGAAGGAATGTGCGCCCATCCCCAAGATGCAGCGCGGCGGCGGGATTGTGGCCAATGTCCATGTGCGCGTGCCGCAGGGAGGGCAACATCTGGAAAAACGCCTCGTTGATTTCCACCACGTCAACCGCCTTGAAAATCCGGGAGCAGGTGCCCGCCGTGATGCCGCTGCCGAGGCCGATCACCAGGGCTTTTTCGTGACGCGGCGCGTCAAGGGCGGGGACGATCCCGCAGACCATTTCCTCGAGGGTGACGATCCCATGCTGCTGGATGTAAATGCTGGAATGGCCGTTGTAGGAGATCCATTCGTAATCCGCGGTGCGAAGCAGCGTGGCGCTTTCCGCCCCGCTCTTGAAGACGATCACTTCATCCCGGGGCTTGAGCTCATGGGCCCATCGCGCGAGGTAAAAATTCCGATCCTCCCAGCCGCGGACCATCAGGAATGTGAACACGACGCCGGCCGCGGCAAGACCCATCTGAAATCGGCTCCAACGAAAACCTGCTGCCAGCAGGCTCGCGAGGAATGCCACCGTTCCCACGAGGGCAAGGAGAAGGCCGCTGTTCAGAAAAGGGTGGCCGATGAGCACGTACGCCAGGTAGCCGGCGGCGTTGGCAAGGCCGGAAATCCAAAGCAGATGGCCGGATTCCCCGGCCACGTCGTCCTCACTGCGCATCAGGGCCGGGATGAGGGCGCCAAACAGGATCATGGGCCCGAGCGCGAAAAGGCATCCCATCGCCAGTTTACCGACAATCACGAGAAGCTCCGATGTCCCCGCCCATGAGAGGATGGACCGGTGCAGTTGCAGGAGCGGAAGGTAGCTGGCGTAAATGAGGCCGATGGCCAGGGGGATGAGAAGGAGGAATGTTTCGAGACGGAGGCGGGTTTTCGACGCAAGCCCCGCGCCCAGGAAAATTCCGAGCAGGATGATGGAGAGGCCAATCGCGAAGTTTTCCCGCAGCGGGCCGAAAACAAGCTGGGAAAGTTTGAGGAAAAACATCTGGAAGAGGGCGCTGCCAAAACTGGCGAGGGCGAGCGCGAGCGTCTCGCGGCGCGGAAAGGAGCGCGGGTTCGCAACGGGCGGGCAAGCAGAGGCGCTCCGGCACACAAACAGGATTGCGCCAATGGACAGGTTGATCGCGCCCATGCAAAAAAGAGAGGCGGTGATCCCGATGAAACGCACAAATACGAATTCCACCAGGAGAATGCTCAGCAGCGCCCCGAGGTTGTACGCCTGATAGATTCCCGTGAAGGACCGGTGCCCCGCGAGTTCGACGCGCACGCACGCACTGAACAGGGGAATGGTGCAGCCAATCATCAGGCTTGGCACAGCCAGGCACGCCATGGTGGCGAGAATGGTGAGCAGCGGGCTCGACGGGAACAGATTCATCACGGGCTGATTCACAAGCCATTTCAAAGCGAAAGGAAGCGCCAGCGCGTGGAGGCCGGTCACGATTTCAAACGCAAAGAGCCAGCGGCGCCAGGAGGACGCAAGCTTGGCGCCCATGCCAATGCCCGCCAGAAAACTGCCCAGCAGGGCGGCATGCACGTAAAACATGTCGCCAAACACAGTCGTGAGCGCCCGCAGATACAGAACCTCGTACGCCAGGGCGCAGCCGCCGGAAAGAAATGCAAGAACCGTCAGCAAGACAGCCCGGAAACGGAAGCGTCCTTCTTCTAGGCTGCTGTTTTTCATTTCATTGTGATCCCCAACCCATCCACCCTTTTTCCATGGGTCGGCTGTGTTTTCATTCTGACTCCTGAATTCTGACTCCTGACTCCCGCATAGTCATCTCTATTCCTTCACCAAGGGTGAGTCCAGAATCGAGACACCGGGCGCGCCATGGGCCCAGCGGTATTCCAAAACCGGCAAGTCGTCGGTGTGGAGCCTCCCCTTGCTCCCCCGGGCAAGCTCGTCAAAATGTGGTCCTCTCCGCCACGCGTCGCTCACAAGATCCTCGAACACACGCGACGGATCGCCGGGCGCAATGACTTGAATTTCCCGCACAGCACCGGGCCCACGGCGGCTGTCATGCCGCCGCAAATCCACCTCGGTCACCTTGTCCCGGAAAGCGACAATGTTATACGCCGAGTCGCCGTAGGCCGGAAAGTAGAGCACGGTTGGAAACACGGTCTGCAATCCCCGCACGAGGAGCGAACCATCCGCACCCCAAAGAAGCTGGGTGTATACACCGCCCGGCTTCAAATGGTCCCGCGCGGTTTTCCAGAACTCGACGGTGTAGAGCGAGGATGACCCCGGCAGATACGGGTCGAGCACATTCACGGAGATGATGTCGTAGGACTTTTGCGAAGTCGTGAGATGGTGGCGGCCATCGCCCTGGCGGAGTGTCACGCGGCGGTCATCCAGGTAATTAAAGTGGTGCGGGGAAAACATGTCCTGGTGGTTTGCGATGAAGGGCAGGATTTCGATGGTCTCGATCGTCCGCACGTCGGGGTAAAGCGTGAAGGTGCCGGCGGTGATTCCGTATCCGGTGCCGATGTTGAGGACATCGCCGCACTCCCCGGCAAGCAGCATGGTGAGATGCGCAGCCATCTGCTGGGCATGCGTCGTCTGCGGATGACCCAGGTCGTAAATCAGTTGAAGCCGGTTGTTCCGGATCCGCATGGTGTGATGGCTCGTCCGAGTCAGGACCTGGACGCCGTACTCATCCTCGTTGGCCATGACGAGCTTTTCGTCGTCGCGGAGCACAACCATGTTGACCGGGAAGCGGAGGCAGGCAAAAACAAATCCTCCCGCTGCAAGCAGCGCGGCGGCCTGGCTCCATCGCCTGCCGGATCGGAGGAGGAGATGGATGATCACCGGGACGATCAGGATGCCGGTGAACGCGAGAAATCCAACCGCCGTGCCAACCCATCGGCAGAGCACAAAACTCGCAAAGATCGCGCCCAGGGCGGCGCCGACGGTATTGACGAGATAGAGCCTGCCGAGGGTCGAGCCCGGCAAAGCATGGATCCCCTTTGAGCCGCGCGCAATCAGGGGAAAGGCCAGTCCAAGCACGAGGATCGGCGGGAGGATGAGAAGCCAGATCGTCAGGATTCGACGGGCAAACTCACTGGGAATTTGTTGAAGGATCGCCAGTCCCTGGTTCTTCATCGAAGCAATCGCGGGCGGAACCAGGAGGAGATGCAGGATGGCCGCAAGAAGAAACACCCAGGCAACGGGTTCGAGGCGCCTGGATGGCGCGATGCCCCCCCATCGTTTCATGTAAATGGGAACAGCCAGGCTGGCAAGCCCAAGGGCGGTGATGAAAATGAAGAGAAGGGCGGCGATGGCAATGGTCCGGTCTCCAAGGAGAAATTTGGCGACCCGCCCCCAGAGCATCTCGTAACCCAGCACACAAAACCCGCTCAGGAAGGTGACTGCCAGCCAGGGGGCGCTTTCGCGGGAAGATGGTGAAGCGGAGGGTTCGGTGGATCCTGGGACCCCGGCCGTTTCCGATGGTGCGCTCCGGGCTGACATCCGGGCGGCAAAGCCCACCAACAGATTCAAGGAGATCGCCACGACGAGCGTGAGAGTGAGTCCGAGCATCCAGATCAGGAAGAAGCCGGCTGCCAGTGTTCCGAACGCCGCGCCCAGTGTGTTCCAACCGTAGAGTTGCGTCACGGCATCCTCCGCATCGGCCCAGCTCCGCGCCGCGTTCAGCAGGACCGGAAGGGTTCCCCCCATCAGGAGGGTGGGCATCCCGATCAATAACGCGGTGACCAGGAGGTTGGAGGCAAGTGCACCCCATGAAACTCCGGCAACCGAAAGGTGAATGGCAATCCATGATTTGGCGTAAATCAGCGCGACGCTGGAGAACAGGCCGAAGATTGCTATTCCAATCTCCAGGTTTCCGTAAAGGGCCAGCGCCGCCCGGCCCCGGATCGGAACATGCCCGAAAATCCAGGCGCCCAGCGCCATGGACAGCAGGAAGACCGAGAAGACCAGCGTCATGGAAAGCGCCGTGGAGCCCAGGATGTCCGCAAAGAGCCGCGCCCAGATCACCTCGTAAATCAGGCCAGCTGCTCCCGATAGAAACAGGAAGAGATTGAGTCGGATCAAGACGGCACGCATCAGGGAACTGAGACGTACCTCCTCACCGGGCATTTTGCAAGAAACTCACGCGGTTGGCGACCTCGCTTCCCTAGGTCATCTGCACCTTTGACATTCGCCGCAACAAGGCGGGGCGCGAAATCCCGAGCTGGCGGGCCGCTGCGGACTTGTTGCCATGATTATCCCGCAGGGCAGATTCGATGACGCTCCGCTCGTGCTCGCGCAAGGTGCCCCCCGCCTCGGACATCCGCACATCGGCGGAGGAAGTCAACGGGGCCGGAACAGGCAAGGGCATTTCTTCCGGAACAAAACCCACGATCTCCGCCTCCCCTCCGCGCGAGTGGATCACCGCCTGCTCCACCAGGTTTCTCAATTCGCGCACATTGCCGGGAAAAGCGTGCAGCTGAAGCTTGTGTGAAAATTCCGCGGTGAATCCGCTGACGGATTTGTGATGCCTCGCTTCCGCCTGCCTCAGAAAATAATCCGCAAGTTCCGGCACGTCGCCGGCACGCTCGCGCAGGGGTGGAATCTCGATCTGGTACACGGCGACGCGGTAGTAGAGATCTGCGCGAAATTCCTTCTGTCGCACCAGCGCATGCAAATCGCGGTTCGTGGCGGCGATCACCCGCGCCCCAAAGGTCAGCGGGCGCGTCCCCCCCACGCGGCGGAATTGCCGGGTCTCCAGCACGCGGAGCAGCCTCGACTGCAGTTCGAGATCGATCTCGCCCACTTCATCCATGAAAATGGTGCCGGATTTTCCAAATTCAAATATTCCCTCCTTCGCGCGGTCCGCGCTGGTGAATGCCCCGCGCTCATGGCCGAACAGCTCGCTCTCAAACAGGTTCTTGGGGATCGTGGCGCAATCCACTTCCACAAACGGGTTGGTTGCACCATGGCATCCCTGGTGGATCAGCCGCGCCACAACCTCCTTGCCCGTTCCAGTCTCCCCGCTCAACAGCACCGGCGTCATGGGCGCCCCCACCGCTTCCTCAATCGCGGAACGAACCGCCCTCATCGCATCGGAACTGCCGATCAGGTCGTGCCGGCCGGTCACGGGCAGCGCACGACGACGGTAATACGCCACTTCGGAACGCAAAACCCCAACCTCCAGCACCCGCTTGAGGCGCTCGGCAACCGCCGACACTGAAAAGGGCTTGATGATGTAATCCGCCGCACCCTCCTTCATCAATGAAACCGCCATTTCGACGTCCGGGAAATTGGTGATGAAAATCACCGGGACATTGATGAGATCGCCCTTCATGGAGCGGAAGAAGTCCGACCCCTTCCCATCCGGCAGATTGTGGTCGAGCAAAATGGCGTCCACCGGTTTTTCCTTCAACATTCCACGAGCTTCCTCGCATGTGCCGCAGGACAGCACCTGAAAACCGCACCCCGGCAAATCCTCCACCAGAAGACTGGTGATGACCGGATCATCATCCACCACCAAAATCGTATTCTTTAACTGGTCATTCATGAACGGTTTCTATTTTGAAATTTCACCCTGTATGCAAGGATCATGCCATTTCATTAGAAAGTTGAATCAAGGCTTTTTTAGCGTGAAATGCTCAATAATAAACACATTATCCATGAATTATATTTATTTCATATCATCCATAAACGTTCATTTTGTTAAAATCAGTATATCATATACGAACATTTTTGCTTGACTGGCATCATTCATGCTTTAATGTGTTTTCGTGAAAGTGAGCCTGCAATTGGATGTAGTTTTATCAAAAATGATAAAATCATGCTTTTTAGAGAAACGTATTACTCGTCTTTCGGCTGGGTTTACCCTGGTGGAAGTTCTTGTGGCAACTGCGGTTTCCGTGATGACCTTCGGCGTGGTCATGTACGCCGTGATCCGCACGATGGAACTGGCCAAGTGGCAGACTGTCTATGAAACGGCCTGCAGTTATTCCGAGCAGGCATTGGAATACAGCCTCTACATTCCCTACGCCAATTTCGCCAACACGGCGCCAACCGCAAGCAAGCCAGACTATGTCGTCAACGGGGTGCTCTATACCACAGCCAGCTCGACCAACTACATCCAGACCACCCGCCTCGGGGCACCCTACACTCTCACCAACATCACCTACCTTGCCACGCAGGTTCAGTTGCCGCTGGACGACCTCGGCAGCTACGTCGTGCAGCGCACGGTGTATGTGGCCGACCGAACCGCGATCGAGCCCACGGCCACCAACGTCAACTACAAGCTCATCACGGTAAGCAACACATGGCAGTTCCGGGGACGCACCATGACCCCCATCGTGTACCAGGTGCTGAGGGATGCGCCATGAATCCGAATCGCGCAAATCAAAAAACCGGAGGCTTCACGCTCACCGAGATCATGGTCTCGATGGGGGTTTCCTCCATGGTCATGATCGGCTTCATCCTCTGCTACCTCAGCTTCACCAAGATGATTTCCGGCACCATGAACCAGCTGAAGGTGCAATCGTACGCCCGCCAGGGCCTGGACTATATCCTCTGGGACATCCGACGCGGAATCGGCTGCTCCATCTACAGCAAGTTTGGCGACACCGTGACCAACTCGGATGCCGGTGCCTACATCGTGATCCAGTTCCCCACCAACGCGTTTCCAGCCCCCTACACCAACAAATGGAATAGCGCCACGGTCTATCACCACTATTACGTGACCAACATTGCGGGTTACGCCAACGGCCTCACCAACGGCGCGCTGATGTATTTTGAATCCGGCACCACCAATTCCGGCACCTACCCCGCCCTCGCACAGCGAACCGAACTCATCCGCGGCGTCTCCAACTCGGACCGCACCTTCGACTGGATCAATGGCGTCATCAACATCAACATCCGCGTGGCCGACGAAAACGACGCCGATGGCAAACAGATCATCTACCTCCGCTCCGCCGTCGCATTCCGCAACCGCAACGGGGAAAACTGATTTTTTCAAATCTCAAAACAGGAAGGTCCATCATGAAAATGCAAGCGCCTCTCCATTCCAATGCGGTCACCCCGACGTTTCACGCATCCCGCCATCCCAAGGGAAGCACCCTCCTCATGGTGATGGGTTTTATTCTCGTCATCTCTCTCACCCTCGCCAGCGTCATGAGCTGGGCAGGCGCGGAAACCGTGCTGGTCTCCCGTCGTGCAAGCCAGATCAATTCGCTCTACGGCGCGGATTCGGCGGTCAGCCGATCCATGGCACAGGTGCGCAGCCTCTACTTCGGAACCTTCTCCACCAACAGCTACCTGAGCGGAAGCCTGGCCGCGCCCACCGACCCACAGTTGTCTTCCCTCTCCACCCCCTCCACCGTGTCCGCGCTGAACAACGCTTTCACCTTCTCCAATGTCTCGGTCGCCTACACGACCGGCACCGCCTCCAATCGCTACACGTCGTACGCCATCCCCATCACGGATGAGAACCTGACGGCCTACGCCGGCCTGACATCCCAGCGCGCCACCATCCAGTGTTCGGCCAAAGCCATCAACAAAAACGCGCGCTTCAGCGTGCCATCGCAAGTCCGCCAGTCCTTCAACATTGATTACATCCCCGCCTTCCAATACGCCGTCTTCTTCAACCAGGACATGGAGGTGTTCAACGGCCCCGCCCTCACCATCAACGGCAAGGTCCATGTCAACGGAACCCTCTACTACGCGCCGGCATCCACCCTCACCATCACCTCGTCGGCGGGCAATCCCTCCGGGCTGACCACCTCGGGCGATATCGAGCTGGGACTCAAGGTCTGGGATTCCTCGATACCCACGGCCCTCTCCTCGGCGGCCGCCGGCGTCCAGACCATGTACAACGACATGGCCGCCGCCTATAACGCGGCGAGCGTGGCGGCCGGTGGTCCCGCAGTCGTCACCACGGGACAGGCGCTCTACGCGGGTGACCCTCATAACTGGGTTCATAGCCCTCCCTCCGGCAGCTTCCTCTCCTCGGGATATGGCACGGCCAGTTTTAACGTCAAGAACGCGTCCACAGGCTCGCTCGTGGATTTCCGCACGTCCACCAGCCCGACGACCTATTTCGACAGCACCTCGTCCGGATGGAGCGGCGGGGCCGTGAGCAAATGGGGCGGAGCCGTCAAATCCGCCGCCCAAGGCATCTCGAACCTGTCACCCCCTGTCCCCAGCGACTTGCTCTCCGCCACGGCCGACCCGGTCAACCCCTACCATGTCATGGTGGAACATCCTGTGGTGAGTGGCATTGCGGGCACTTCCACCGAATCCACATCCGTCAAGGGCGCAAAGGCAGGTTACGAGGCATCCCTCATGATCGAGCGCAACACCAGCAACATCGTGTTCCGCCTTCGCGGCACCGATGGCAATTTCCACCAGGTGAACAACCTCAACAATGCCGCCAATATCGTTCCCAACACGGGATCGGGAGCCGGGTATAACCCCGACCACACCACCGTCTTCCGCGACAACCGGGAATACCTGCAGAACAGCAGCCATAAGATGTCGGTGACGGAAGTGAATGTGGGCGCCATCTATGGCAACAGCAGCACCAGCACCACCGCCGGAGCCATCGGCACCGCGGGCGCTTTTATTGACAACACGGGCTCTCATAACCCCATCACCACGGACGCAGCCGGCACCACCTTCACCCCGGTGCCTTTCGACGGCACCGTGTATGTGTATGACAGCGACTTCAGCAGCACGCGAAAGCCCGCCGTCCGGATCAAGAATGCCGCGACCATCTACGACAACGACCGGAACAGCAGCACGGCCAATACCGGCATCACCATCATGTCGGACAACCCCGTCTATGTGCAGGGCAATTTCAACGCCGACGGCAACACCTCCACGGGGCCCGAGAAGACCGGTGGCAGCAAGGAAAACGTCCCGCCCGCCATGATCGCCGCCGACGTCGTCAACGTCCTCTCCACAGGCTGGGTCGCCACCGACGACGATCCCTCCAGCAGCGCGAGCACCTATTTCGGGCGCCAGCATGCCGGCGACACCGAGATCAATGCGGCCATTCTCGCAGGCGTGAACCCGAGCAGCCAGTCCGTCTCCTCCAGCAGCGTGGACGGCTCGACAGGCGGCCTGAACAACTTCCCGCACTTCCAGGAGAACTGGAACGGCAGCACGTTCAAGTACAGCGGCTCCCTGGTCGCCCTTTGGTACTCCAAGCAGGCCACCGCCAGCTATTACTCGGCCGGCACGACCTACGGCGTCTTCAGTGCCCCGGTCCGCGACTGGGCGTTCAACACCGACTTCCTGAATCCCAACAATCTCCCCCGGTTGACCCCGATCATCCGGGTTTACACCACCACCTGCTGGTCCAACTACTAACGCTTATGAAACACCCTGCAACCTCCCCTCACTTCACTGCGGCAATCGCCGCGTCATTCGCCCTCGCGTTCTGGGCCCTCGGTTCCACCCAGGCTTCGGACGTTTCCATTCAAAAACTGAGTGAAAATACAAGCGAAGGCTCCACGGAATTCTTCCGCTATTCCATCCATGGCGAGGCCTACCAAAGCGCGGCATTCAACGACTGGCAGGTGCTGGCCAATTATTCTGGAATGGACGTTGCCGCCCTCTCCCCCAGGTTTTCCTCCAGCTTTGTGGGGATCAAGATCATGCCTTTGCTGGATGACAAAGGCAAACCCACCACCCAGATCACCCAGCCCATCTTCGAAGCCATTGCCGAAAGTCTTAAAAACCCCAATGTGCGTTACGAGGGAACGTTGCCCACCCTCAAGGACCCGGTGGATCGGGTTGACTTCGATCTCAGACGCTTCGAGGGAAATGATTCCTGGAGCTGCCACTACATCCTCAAGGTCAAAGACGACATGCTCTGGATTTACGCCAGCGAGATGTCCCCCTCCGCTTCCAACGACGGCAGCCGCATTTTCACCATGCTGGAAGGCACGTTCTCCAAGGTATCGCCGTGACCCGTCAATGAGCAGCCGCCTCTCAGGCCGGCACGAACGCTCGATCTCCGCTTGGGACTTGCAGCTCCAAGCCTGCTGCTTGTAACTTTGAAGCATGATTCTGCCCATCGTTCGCTACGGCCATCCTGTGCTCCGCCAGCGCGGCGCGGAAATATCCGATGTCACCGAAGCCATCCACCAGCTCTCCGCCGACATGCTCGAAACCATGTACGCCGCCCACGGCATCGGCCTCGCCGCCCAACAGGTCGGCCAACCGCTCCTCCTCACCGTCATTGACGTGCGCGATTCTGAACGCCCCTCCCAGCTCTTCCTCGGCGTCAAGGAGGTCCCGCTCGATTCCATGATGCCGCTCATCCTCCTCAATCCAACCATCACCCGACGGGAAGGCGATGAAACCGCCGGCGGCGAAGGCTGCCTCAGCTTTCCAAAAATCTCCGCCGATGTCCCGCGCGTTGACACCGTCCACGTTTCCGCCATGCTGCTCAACGGCCAGCCCATCCAGTTCACCGCCACCGGCCTCCTCGCCCGCGCCGTCCAGCACGAGCTCGATCACCTCAACGGCGTCCTGTTCATTGACCGCATGACGCCCGACGCCCGCAAACCCATCGAGGAGGCCATCCAGGAGATGGAGAAAGAAACGAAGGCTGCCCTGAAAAAGAATCGGAGAGGCTCTCGCACCCGCGCTACGCCGTAGGCTTTGGCGAGGCGAGAAGACGCAAAGGCGCAAAGGTCGGAAGATCCGAAATGAATCGCCTCACACGCTGCGGCACGCCGCAACGTATGAGGCGATTCGGTCCATCGTTCTGCAGATTTGAAGGCATGAAACTGCGCCATCCTGATCGAAAACCTCGTTTTCGATCAGGATGGCGCAGTTGGGATCAAGGTCCCGTCCGATATGCAGGAAAACTTTGCGCCTTTGCGTCTTTGCGCGAACCTCTCCGACTCCGACCTTGGTGTTTCATCACTCCTGCCGCTTCAAAAACTCCGTCGTGAACTGGCGGTATGCTCGCGCGCCCACACCCAGCGGGTCGTACGCGATGATGGGTTTGCCGTGGCTCGGCGCTTCTCCCAAGCGTACCGTGCGCGGGATGCATGTCCGATAGACCATGTCGCCAAAATGCCTGCGGACCTCTTCCACCACCTGCTCGGAAAGATTCGTGCGCGAATCAAACATCGTCATCAACACACCCTCCACGCCAAGCCCCGGCGATCCGCCCGTCTGGCGCACCTGCTCGATCACGCCTGCGATCACGCTGACACCCTCCATCGCGTAATACTCGCACTGGACCGGCAGCAGGACGCTGTCGGCCGCCGCGAGGGCGTTGAGCATCAGGACCCCGATCGAGGGGGGGCAATCCAGCAGCACAAAATCGAAGGATGGCGAATCGCGCAACGGCTGGAGGGCCGTGCGAAGGCGCCCCAGGTAATCATCAAACCGCGCCACCTGGATCTCGGCGAGCGCAAGGTCGTTCTCCGACGGCAAAAGAAAAAGATTGGCAAAGCCGGTTTCCACCACGCGGTCCAGCGCCCCTTCGTTGCCCAGCAGCGCGCCGCACACGCTGAAGCCGGGCGTCTTGGCCACGCCCAGTCCGCTCGTGGCATTGGCCTGCGGATCCACGTCCACCAGCAGCACGGTTTTCCCCTTCTCTGCCAGGCAGGCGGCAAGGTTCACGGTCGTGGTGGTCTTCCCCACCCCGCCCTTCTGGTTCGCAACGGCAATGACTTTCATGAAGATGATGTAGCAGGGGGAGTTGAGGCTTGAAAGGCTGGAATGTGCGAGACTGTTCAGGAGTGAACTTCGCATGCTTTCCAGCCACCCAGATCACCGGAAGCCCGGAGACAAATTATTCGCCCCAAAAAGAACCGTAAGCGGGCCAAGATTTGTAAGGCAACCAATCAACGGCGGCGGAGTTGGGCGGAGACCAAACCCACCAGGGACTGAGCTGATCCTGTGGTAATTCGACGCTCCCCACCCCCTTCAGAAATTCCCCGTGTCCATCCACAAAGATGAAGTTCAAACCTCTCGGGGTGTTGTGACGCACATAAGTCCCTGCGGTCACCGGGACGATCGTGCGATCAAAATGAGTGCCGGACGATGGGTTTGAAACATAGCAGTCGGCCACCAGGAAAATCCGCGCCGTGTTTCGGACCTGGTTCAGCTGGTGCGTCGGGTAGTATCCCCACCCGGCGAACGCTGTATTGACGCCATACTGGTAGTAGAGATCCCTGGAGTCACGGCTCGGACATCCCTTGTTGCCGCCCTGCTTCATCAAGGCATCACCTCCCAGATATTTCGGAACCGTATCAACCCAAAAAGTGGTCGCGGGAATATCGGCGTCCACCGAGGCGGGGCGCGTGCCTCCGTGAATCCAATCGTCGTTCTCGTCGGAAATAAGAAGCACCGCCACGGCCACCTGCTTCATATGGGTCATGCACGCGACTCTTCTTGCCGATTCCCGCGCGTTCTTCAAAGCCGGCATCAGCAGCGCGGCGAGGATTGAAATAATGGCGATGACGACCAGCAGTTCAATCAGGGTAAACGCATGACGCCGCCACTCATTGGCCGCAATGATGCCCCTGTTCATTACTCTCATCTTAGCGTGGCAAACACCTGAATGCAATACTTGAAGCTCCGTTCGTGACGTGGGCGGACACGACGGAGAGGCTGTCTCAGAACTGGACATCATTGGGTATGGAATGATTAATGAGGGATGCGAAAGATCATCGAATCGGATTATCAACAAGTGATGCTGTTACCCG
>JAHFSY010000025.1 GCA_023269615.1 Verrucomicrobiota bacterium | reverse complement strand
TCGAAGTTGAGCGGACGGTTGTCGAGCGCGGATGGAAGGCGGAAACCAAAATTCACGAGCACGGTTTTGCGCGAGCGGTCGCCGGCGTACATCCCTCCGAGCTGGGGCACGGTGGCATGCGACTCGTCAATGATCGTCAGGAAATCGTCGGGGAAAAAATCCAGCAGCGTGTAGGGCGCCTCGCCGGGCGCGCGTCCCGTGAGATGACGCGAGTAATTCTCGATCCCGTTGCAGAAACCCATCTCCTGCATCATCTCGATGTCGTAGGTCGTCCGCATTTTGAGCCTCTGTGCCTCGAGAAGTTTGTTTTCCTTTTCGAACACTTGCAGCCGGTCCTCGAGCTCAACCTTGATCGTCCCGACAGCCTTCAGGATCTTGTCCATGGGCGTGACGAAATGTTTCGCAGGAAAGATGGGGATCACGTCACGCACCAAGTCGGTATCGCCTGTGAGCGGATCGAAAAACGTGAGCCGCTCCACGCGGTCGCCAAACAGCTCGACGCGGATCGCCTGCTCGGAATTCGACGGGCAGAGCTCGACCACGTCTCCGCGCACCCGGAAATGACCGCGCGAAAAATCAATGTCGTTGCGCGAATACTGCATGTCCACCAGCCGCGAAAGCAGGTACTGACGGTCCATCTCTCCGCCTTTCTTGAGCCTCAACACCATGTTTTCGTAATCGCTCGGCGACCCGAGGCCGTAGATGCAGGAGACGCTCGCCACAATGATCACATCGCGACGCTCCAGCAAGGAACTCGTCGCCGAGAGCCGCAACCGCTCGATCTCGTCGTTCACCGCTGAATCCTTCTCGATGAACGTGTCGGTCTGGGGAATGTACGCCTCGGGCTGGTAATAATCGAAATAGCTCACGAAATACTCGACGGCGCTTTCCGGGAAAAAACTTTTGAACTCGGCGAAGAGCTGCGCTGCAAGCGTCTTGTTGTGCGTAATGACAAGCGTGGGCCGTTGAAGTTCCGCGATCACGTTGGCCATCGTGAATGTCTTGCCCGAGCCCGTGACGCCGAGAAGCGTCTGGCAGAAAGTTCCAGCGCGAAGCGAAGCCGTCATCTGCTCGATGGCAACAGGCTGGTCGCCGCAAGGCTTGTAGGAAGATGCAAGTCGGAAACCGCTCATCCCCCCACCCTACAATGTTCCCCGTCATAAAGTAGTCGAAAATTCCGTCTCCGAACGTAGCCGAACTCGCCAGAGTTTGGCCGCAGGTCAGGCAACATGCGATTCGAGAAAAGCCACTCTCTGCTCAAGCTGTCGGACTCTATCAGCAACATCGTCGGAAGTGACCGGAATGGAGGGAGGAACCTGAAGACGGGCTTCGAGCGCGGCGACCCGGTTTTCCACAGATTTCAAACGCTGAAGAATTTCAGAGGTGATCTCCTCCAACCGCGCCTGGCCAAGTTTAAGCTCGGCAATATCCCCTTTCACTTCCCTGATCTCTCCCTTCATTTCTTTGATGTCCCATTTGATCACCTTCAGATCCTCGCCCATGCTGTCCATCCATTTCTCCATGCCCTCAAATTTTTCAACAAGAAGGACGTGGCCATCAGCAATCCCCCGGATGCTGCTCTCCATCCTCTCCAGCAACACATTTTGATGCGCAGTGCTGAACGCCTTGGATTCCCCACGAGTGGGTTTCCGCGAAAGAGTCGGACGGGACTTGGATGGGGAGGATGTCATGGCTTCCCAAAACTTGAACCTTCACCGATGGAATGCAACCGGAATTTTCCATCGAAACAACATGTCTTTTCGCCTGTCAGGCAGCAGCTGACCCAATCTCAATCCGCATCATATTGGCTTTGGAAAGGCGGCAACGGATCGCCATGTCGCCATCGGCCTGTTTCTCCCGCACCAGCTCCGTGCCATCGAGCGTGATCTTCGTGATCAAACCGGATCCAGGTTCGATTTGAATGACCCGCTCTTCATCGGGTGGGCCATTGCACGTCGACGGCACCGATTCGAGCGTGACAATCCAGCAGCTTCCCTCCCGTCTCACATCCGTCACCTGAACAAATCGATCATGCGGTGCGATCATGATCTTGTCGAAGACCCATGCGATACGCATCTGGCGTCCCGGTACGCGCATGGGAATTCGCATTCCATTCGCATGGAGCCACGGGGATGACGGCTGTCCATAGATGTTATGATTGACCAGGTACACCATGGAGAACGGCTGCCCCGAAGGCATTCTGCCGTCATAAATGGAATAGTAGACATCGCGCCCCTCGAGGGAGATCTCGCATTGGCCGGTTTCAGCCAATGTGCGCAGGATATCCGTGATGAATGCGTCCAATTGATCGCCGGGATAATCCCAGGTCGCCAGCAGGTAGACGCACCCCTTCCCGATGCGATGCTCAAGCAGAGCGGGTTGGTCGGGCTTGCCGCGCGGATGGGCCAGGACTTTTGCTCCATGCAACTCGACCTGCGCGAGCCGCGTCTCCTCCAGGTACAAGGCGCCTTGGGGGAAGATACAGGAAGCCAGGCCGGATTGTTCAGCAAAGTAAACTTCTTCGATTTGTACGCCGGGGCCAAGGATGCGCACGCCGCACAGTTCGCGAAGATCCCCGGCATGGATGAATGCTTCCTGCTGGTCCGCGCGGGTGCGCGTGGAGCAATGCGGAACGCCAAGGAACAGGACGCCTCCTTCCTTCACGAAGGATGCAAGCCTGGCATAATGCTCCGGTGTCATGGTGTTCCAGCCCAGGAAAGCCAGGCAGCGATACTCGCTGAGCCTTTCGCGCGAAGCCTCAAACGGCACAAGATCCACCTGGCCGCAAGGAGGCGTTCCATGGCTCAAGCGCTTTGAGGCATCGGCCGCCCAGTAGTACTTGCGCGGGGGAATGAACCATGGCTCGCTGTCGAAAGTGCGTTCAAAATGATGCCAGGTGCGAAGGGCTTCCCTCGGAAAAAATGCGGGGTGATCAACCATCCACATGCTCTCCTGGGGCATGCTGGTCCAGCCGTCGAGGTGCCCCAGAACAAATCCCATCCCCACCCGTGGACCATTCCCGGGTCTCTGGTGAAATTGGGTGAAGCGATAAAATTCAGCCATGATTTCACGGGACCGCACGCAGATGGGATCATCAAATTCCCGTCGCTCCTTTTCGCCGAGCCGCAAGGGGGGGGAACCCCGGATCGTGAAGAATCCGCTGCAGCTTCCCGTATGCTGCAGCGGCATGTTGATTTCATTGAAATAACCTGCGCCTCCAGAAAAAAACAGATCGTAGGTGATGCGCGCCCGTTCGGGCATCCAAAGGTCTTCCGGCGCCCGATAATAGCCCATCGCGCAATGAACGCCCCAGGTCGTCTTGCCGTAAGCTTTCGCAGCGCCACGCACTGCGGCCAGCCCGACCAGGGGCTCGAGTGGAACAATCTCAATGATGGGCACATCCACCCCGGCTTCCAGGGCCAACCTGATCTGAACCGTTGCCTCGCTCGCGCCCAGGAGTTCAATTCCTTTCGCATGGGCTGTCCTGGCGGCCCTTTGAAACAGGTTTACGAACCAATCGTGCATCACCCGATAATCCAGTTCCGCGGGATTTTCAAAAATGGTGGTTTTTTCACGCGACTGGCTGAAAAAACTCTGGGGATGCGACGCCACGGGATTTGCATCAAACCGTTTCAGGAGTTCCAGTGATCGCTTCGTTGTAAGCTGGCTGGTGTTTTCGTTCATCAGGTAATCGTCCAGCAGCACATCCTTGTAGGCCATCATCCGGATCACGTCCCCAGGCGACTGATGCACCAGCGAGGGCAGGCCACAGATGACCTTCAATCCCAACTCGCGGCACAACTCCAATTGCCTGAGGCGAAATTCGATGGGAAGGTGGAACAAGACCGACATCCCATGTTGCGGACGCTCGGGAAAGGGTGGCGTGGCATCAATTGCCCCGGCAAGTTCCGGAAAACATTCCTTCCATTTACGGCGGGCTTCCTCCCCGTTTCCAAGATGAAACGTTCCTTGCAGCATCACGGCATTGCCCAACCCAAGCGCTTTCACCTGGCGGATGGCCTCGTCCTGCTCCCATGGCTGGATCCACTCAAGGGCAACACAACAGTGAATTGGTTTTGAAAGACTCACGCTCGTTTCAGGTACATCCTCCCGGCTTGTCCCGCAACGCCTATTTACAAGCGCGCCCCTTGCACATCATGGACGACGTTCGCATGACCCCAGCACAAGCCATCATTTGAAAGTAGACTGTGAGAATCAGTCTCAATTATCTTATTGACACTCAGTCTCAATTACAACATTTTGCGCGCCTTCTTAACGCACACACAAAACCCCATGAAAAATCATCGTATCCCCACATTCCTCGTACTGGCTTCACTGAGTCTCGGCTGCTTCAAGCCACTGATGGCGGAAGATCCGCCGACGCTTGAATCCTTGCAAAAGCAGATCAAGGAAATGCAACAGCAGCAATCCGCCGAGCGCGCGGCGCAGCAGCAGGAGATTCAATCGCTGAAGCAAAAAGTGGGCGAGATGAAATCAGATCGTGGGGAGCTTCCTCCGGAAAAGCGCAAGGAACACAACGAGCTGGCGGACTTTTCGGCCAATTACCGGGGTGACGGATTTCTCAAGGCGGGCGGACTCAAATTCGGCGCTTATGGCGAAATGCTTTACCGCGCACGACAGGGTTCCATCAGCGCGTTCGACCCGCGGCGTCTCGTTCTCCTGCCTTCTTATGCTGTGAATGACTGGATCAATTTCAACAGCGAGATCGAAATCGAGCACGGCGGCGCGGGCGTGGACTTCACCAATGACGGCAATGTGGAGCTGGAACAGGCCTACATCGATTTCCTCTTCAACGAGCATTTCAACTGGCGCTCGCTCGGCCTCGATCTCGTGCCCATCGGGCGCATCAACCTCTACCACGAGCCCACTCTTTTTTATTCGACGGACCGTCCGGAACTTTACAGCGAGGTGATCCCCTCCACATGGACCGAGGGTTCCACCAGCATTTTTGGAAAAGTCATGGACGGCCTCCAGTACCAGGTGATGCTTTCGAGCGGGCTTGAGGATCGGAGCGCAGCGAACGGAATCAACGGCAACACCGGCATGCGCGGGGCACGCCCCTCGACGGGCCAGGACTTCAACCAGAGCAACGGAACTCCCGCCGTCACGACCCGCCTCGCATACCAACCGCCATGGATTCCGGGGCTTGACGGCAGCACGTCGTGGAACCACTCGGAAGCTTCGAGCGCGCAATCCACTTTTGCGATTGGCGGCGACATTCCCGTGGACATCGTGGACACGGAACTGCGTTATCGCATTCCGAAAACGGGCTGGGAACTTCGCGCCGATGGAGCGCTGGTGATGATCGGGCGCAACGGAAGCCTGCAGGCGAACAACGATGGCGACCCGACCAACAACGTCGGCACGCACATGTGGGGCTCCTACGGCGAAGTGGCGTATCACTTCTGGCCCGACGCCTGGAACTCGGGACGCGGCAAGGGAATGGATTTCGTTCCCTTTGCCCGTTACACGCACATCGACCTGCAGGCCGGCGCATCGGGCGGCACGGACGTGACGGCGTCCAGCGGCGGCAATGATCGCAATTATTACACCTTCGGCTTCGCATTTTTCCCGACGCGCGAGATCGTGCTGAAGATGGATTATCGCATCGTGCAAACCAGCCGCACCTTCGGCCCGCCCACGGGGCCAGAGCGGCATCAGCTTCAGCTCGCCGCCGGCTTCTTTTTCTGAAAGAGTCCCACGCATGCATTTTCCCGGATGAAGTCATGGTGCACATATGTAGCCGAACTCGCCAGAGTTTGGCTCCGGGGCCGCGTTCTGGCGAACGCAGCTGCATCGGCTCTACTCATCGGCCTGATCTGCCCCGCGCAGGCCGTCACCTATCTCACGCAAGAGCAGGCGCTCGCGCTTGCCTTCGAAAATCCCTCCTCTGCGACACGGCACGGCATCCTGTTCGACGACGCGCACCGCAAGGCGATCGAGAAAAAGTTCGATGAAAAAGTTGAGCAAAAAGGCGTGCTCGCGTACACGGGCAAACTAAAATCCGGTGGCGAAGGCGTGGTGATTTTCGACGCGGTGATCGGCAAGCATGAATTCATTGATTACATGGTCGTGCTCGACCGCGAGGGAAAGGTGCAGTTTGTGGAGATCCTCGCCTATCGCGAAAGTTACGGCGGCGAGATTCGCGACGAGAGCTGGCGCAAGCAGTTTTCCGGCAAGTCGCGGAAGGAGCCGCCCGAACACGAAAAAAACATCGTCAATATCTCAGGCGCCACGCTCTCGAGCCGCCATGTCACCGACGGTGTGCGCAAACTCCTGGCAATCGCGAGCGTCTATGCGGATGAACTGGGTCTGGCGCGATGAGAGCGTGTCCGGAAAATCCGAATTCCCAGGTAGGGCTTCTCCCGCCTTGTAGGAGCCGCTGTCAGCGGCGACCGTCAGCACCATTACGGCATCGCACCAACACACTCATCCCGGTCGCCGCTGACAGCGGCTCCTACAAAAAATACCCGATTCTTGCAAATCTCGGATTCTGGCTGCTGTTTACAGTCATCCTGCCCACTTCCTCGCATGGCTCCCCGCATGTGCGCATGCGGCCGATGCTCGGCACCTATGTGGAAATCCAGGTGGAGGGGCTCGACGATGCGGCGGCCAATGACGCCATTGAAGCGGCCTTTGCAGCCGTCGACGAAGTGGATCGCCTTCTGTCCAGCCATCGCCCCGACAGCGAGCTCAATGCGATCAATGCCGCGGCGGGCCGGTGCATGGTCTCGGTTTCGCCATGGACGCGCGAATGCATTGAGGCCGCGATCCAGGTGGGCAGGCAGAGCGGCGGAGAGTTCGACATCACGTGCCGGCCTCTGCTCGATCTCTGGGGATTTGTCAGGAAGGAATATCGCCTGCCCGACAAAAGTGAGTTGCGCGCCGCACTGCCGCTCGTGAATTTTCAGGACATCCTCATCCTCCGAAACAATCCAGCGCATGGCAGGGAGAGATGCTGGATCGGGTTGCCGAGGATCGGCATGAAGCTGGACGTGGGTGGAATCGGCAAGGGGTTTGCCGTGGACAAGGCCGTCGAGGCGTTGAAGGAAGCCGGTGTGGCCTCCGGACTGGTTCGCGCGGGTGGCGACCTCTGTGGATTCGGCCCGCATCCGTGGAAGGTGGGAATCGCCAATCCATCAGATCCACGACGGGCTGTGAACACGTTTGAAATCATGAACGAGGCGGTTTCAACCTCCGGCGATTACGAAAATTTTTTTGAGATCCGCGGGCATCGCTACACCCACATCATCAACCCGCGCACGGGATGGCCCGTGGCGCATGTGCGCTCGTTTTCCGTCCACTCGCCCACGTGCACGCAGTCGGATGCCTGGAGCACGGCGCTATTTGTTAATCCAAAGTTGAAACCTCCCGGCTCGATTCGCGTGGCGGACATGAGATAGGGTGCGGAGAGGACCCTTTTTCCCACCGGATTTTTTGACAGGATTTTCAAGATTTACGGGATTTTCAAAATGGCTTCTTCCGAGCAACCTCAACCCAGCGCCGCCGCATTATCCCGGCCGATTCTTGCGTTGCTGCTTTTCAGCTTTGCGCTGAATGCGATTTCGGGCGTTGGACTCTGGATGTGGCCGTGCCGGCCATGGCGTGTGTTTCACGGGTGGAGCATTCCGCTTTTTCTCATCACGCTTGGGGTTGTATGGCGCGTCCATATCGTGCGCGGATGGCGACTGGGGAAGAACGTGGTTTCAGGCGTTCTCACGCTGGGCGTTTTTCTCGCGCTTACCGTGACCGGCTGGGCGATTTACTATTCGGGGTCGGAGGTCATCCAAACCCAGGCAAAGAACCTGCACACCTGGCTGGGCTTGGGGATCAGCTTCGTGTTGCTGCTTCATGCGATCCTGGGATTGAGGACTCGAAACTCGGGTTAAACTTTGCGTCTCTGCGTCTTTGCGTGAGACTCTCCCTCCGACACCCGTTTTTCCAGCTTGAGACTTGCCTCACGAAACGGGATATTTCGCCCCATGAAGAAAACGCTTGCGGGCCTGCTTGCCCTTGTCCTCCTCGCCGGCTGTGCCTCTCAAATGAGTCGCGGCTCATCCAAAAGCCTCTACACCGTTTCCGAGGTGCTTGATGTTCATCGCGAAGACATTGGAAAAAGCGTCCAGCTCAAGCTCGACCAGAAAATTTTTTTTAAGATGGACCCCAACCCCGACAAGCCGGGGCAGTGGTCGCTCGTAGACTATTCCAACCGCGTGCTGCTGCTCCTGAGCGAAACGCCGCGCGTTGAATCCGGAAACTGGGGACTGCTTCTGCAGGCCCGCGCGATGGGAAGCGGGGAAGTCACCCTGCGTTTCACGCCCTTTGACGAGAATGCGCAGCCCGAGACGGCAACGTTTGAGATCTCCATCACCAAGTGATCCCATGAGCCAGGAGCCCCCATCGCCATCTTCGCAGCTCGAGATGCCGAAGGTCTATCTGCTGCCAAACCTGATGACGGCGGGAAATCTCTTTTGCGGTTTCATGGCCATCCGCCTCATCATCACCGGGAGCCTCGAGCAGCAGGCGGGAGATGAGCACTGGATCCAGCGGTATGAGAGCAGCCTGAAGTACATTCTTGGCGCATGCATTTTCGACATGCTGGATGGGCGTCTCGCCCGTCTCGGCGGGAGGGAAAGCGCGTTCGGGCGGGAATTCGATTCCCTGGCCGACGTGATCTCCTTCGGTCTCGCCCCGGCATTGCTCGTGTTCAAGATCATCCTGGCCGACCTCCCGAAGGACTACAGCTGGGTGGGCGGGCTTGTTGCATTTATCTATCTGCTGGCCGGCGCAATGCGATTGGCACGCTTCAACCTCGTCTCGGCCCAACCCCAACCCAACGGCAACAAGGATTTTGTGGGGTTTCCCATTCCCGCCGCAGCGGGCCTCGTGGCATCCATCACGCTCCTGATCCTCACCCTGACCCAGAACAACAAGGACGAGCTGATCGGAAACTGGAAATATCTCCTGCCCGGGCTCCTGATTTTTCTCTCGTTCATGATGTACAGCCGCATCAGCTATCCGAGCTTCAAGTCCATTGACTGGAGAGCGAAACGCTCCATCCCGCAAATCCTCCTCACCGTCGTCATCATCGCCATCCTGTACAAGACATGGCGTTACTCCCTCGCGCTCGTTTTCGTGATGTATCTCGTCTACGGCTTCATCCGTCCCTTCATCTCCAAACGCATCCGCGCCGGCATCGAGGAGGAAGAGGAGGAAGAGACGTCCGAGGCTTGATCCCGATTTTTTGGAATGGGGCGTCCATATTGAAATGAACGCTTCCCTCCAGCAAAGTTTTGAGGCCGCGCGACGCATCACGCGCCATCACGCCAGGACGTTTTATTTTTCGTCCCTTTTTCTTCCCCGCCACAAACAGAACGCGGCTTATGCGGTCTATGCGTTCTGCCGCCATGCGGACGACCTGCTCGATGTCCACGCCACGGACGCGATGGGACCCCAACGTGGACAGCTGAACGAGACGCTTGACCTCCTCTACAACGGGAAGTGCAAGGATCTGGAATTCGCCGGGGCTTTCCATTACACGATCACGGAACATTCCATCCCGAGAAAATATTTTGACGAGCTGGTCGAGGGCGTGTGCATGGATCGCGGGCGCATCCGCATCGCGACGTGGGAGGAACTGGACCGCTACTGTTATCTCGTCGCGTCGGTGGTGGGACTCATCATGTCGCGCATCTTCGGGCTGCGCGATCCCGCCGGTGAGAAACAGGCCTCCGCGCTGGGCACCGCCATGCAGCTCACGAACATCCTGCGCGACATCCGGGAGGACTACGAGCGTGACCGCATTTATCTCCCGGCGGAGGAAGTGACGCGCTTCGGTGTCAGCGAGGAGGACATCCGCCTTCATCGCGTCACACCCCAATTCATCAAGCTGATGAAATTCCAGGTGGCCCGGGCCCGTGAGCACTATGCCGAGTCCGAGAAGGGAATCCCGATGCTGGCAAACGACGGCTCGCAGTTCACCGTATGGGCCATGCGCTGGATCTACGCGGGAATTCTGGATGAGATCGAACAGGCCGGTCACGATGTGTATGCCCGGCGCGCAAGCGTAAGCTTCCCACGCAAACTCCGCCTCGCCATCCGTGCATGGAGGTCGCTCCCTCATTCCAAAATCCGAAATTGTAGTATGATTGGGATTTGACGAAAACGGCGGCACGGGCGATACTTCGCCGTTGTCAGACCACACCGGTATGGAACTTCTGAAAAACCAGTTTTTCGCCTGCTTCGGTGAAACCGGAGCCCAGTCACTGGCCCAGAGGGCGACGCCTTCCTCGTTCGAGGCGAATGAAATCATCTTCGAGGAATCGCATCCCTCCGACTGCATTTACCTCGTTGAGGAAGGCTCTGTGGAGCTGACCAAGAGTTCCGGCAGCAAATGGGTAAGGATCGCCGTCGCTCAGGACGGGGATTACTTCGGCGAGCTGGGCGTGATTGACGGCAGCGCGCGAAGCGCGCGCGCCACGGCCGTCACCCGCGTCCAGGCATCGAAGATTCCGCGCGCGCCGCTCATGGAGGTTCTCCACATGGAACCGCCGCGCGCCGCACTGCAGCTCTTTGAGCGTGTCCTTGACCAGTTGCGCGCCACCAACAACCGCTACGTCGCCGAGACTGTGCGCAAGGAGAAGATGCATTTCATCGGCGAGATGGCGGGCGCGATCATCCACGACTTCCGAAATCCCATCGCCGCCATCCAGCTTGCCGCGGAGCTTGTCAGCGACAAGGACAAGGACCCCACCACTCAAAAGAGGTGCGACCTCATCGTGAAGCAATCACAGCGGATGGTGCTGATGGTGCAGGAGCTGCTCGATTTTGCCCGCGGCAATCCCGTGCTGAAACTCGAATCCCTCTCCATCGCCTCGCTCTTCGAGCAATTCGCGACGCTGAACCAGGATTTCTTTGAACAGTCCGGTGTGCGCGTCACGATCCAGCCCATCGCCACGAAGGTGGAGCTCGACACGCACCGCATGCTGCGCGTGCTGCAAAACCTGGTGCAGAACGCCATTGACGCCCTGAACGGCAAGGGTGAGGTCGAAATCTCCGCGCGAGAAAATGGCAGGGATGTTGAGATCTGCGTGCGCGACACCGGCCCCGGCATTCCCGAAAGCATCCGTGAAACCTTCTTTGATCCCTTCGTCACCCACGGAAAGGCCAACGGCACGGGCCTCGGCATGTCCATCGTCCAGATGATCGTGGACGCCCACAAGGGGAAAATCTCGTTCACCACCGAAACGGCCAAGGGAACATCATTCCTCATCCGCCTGCCCAAGGCGCATTGATCACTTCGTTGCTGAAAAGCCGCCGTCCACGATGAGGTTGTGCGCGGTCACGTAGGCGGATGCGTCCGACGCGAGAAAGACAACGGCGCCTTTCATGTCAATTCCATCTGCTCCCATCCGTCCAAGCGGGGTGATCTGGCTGTAACGTCGGATGAATTCCCGGGGTTGTCCGCGCGCGAATCCGCCTGGGGAAATGGCGTTGACGCGGACACCCGACGCTCCGACCTGGGCGGCGAGATCGAGGGTGAAGCCCAGCACGCCCGCCTTGGCCGCCGAGTAATCCGTGGTGTTGCCCACCATGTTGGGCGAACCTCTGTAAACCCAGCGCTGACGCCCCACCACGCCCGAGACGCTCGAAATATTGATGATGCTGCCGCTCTTTTGCTTTTTCATTTGCGGCAGCGCATACCTGGCGCAGAGAAAGGTTCCGCGCAGATACGTGGAAAAGGTCGATTCCCAATCCCCAACGGGCATGCGCTCGAGGCCGTTGTCGAAATATTTTGCGGTCTGCTTCGAGTCAGCGTTGCGGCCACCCCCGTTGTTGACGAGGATGTCGAGGCGCTTCCGCCATGCAATGGCCGCGCTCACCGCACGGCGGATGCTCTCTTCCGAAGCCAGGTCCATTTCCAGCGGGAAGACTTTCCGCCCGGTGCGCCGGGCGAGGCGCTTCGCCGATCGTTGCGCATGCTCCAGGTGGCGCGAGGTGATGACCACATCCGCGCCGGCCTCGGCCAGCGCCTCCGCCATGTCATGGCCAAGAGTCCGGGCGCCGCCCGTCACGAGCGCCACGCGCCCTTTGAGACTGAAGAGTTTCCAGATATGATGATTCATCGGAGGTTGAAGTTGTTCACTTCGTCTTGAGAAATTCGATCAGGTCCTTCTTCTGCCCCTGGGAAAGACTCGTGCCATAATCGTGCCCCGAATTAAAATTGCCCGGGGTTGATGTGTCGAACACGTAGGATCCCTTGTTCTTGTAGCCCATGTTCGCGGTGTCATATTCCGTGTCGCCACGACGAAAGGTTTTGGGGCGTTCCGCGGGCGGCGTGAGCAAGTCCCGCATGGTCCGCATCGAGCCGTTGTGCAGATACGGGGAACGTGCCCACACGCCGGCGAGATCGGACGCCACGTATTTCCCCGTGCTGCGCACCGTCGGTTCGGCGGAAGGCGTGTAGCCATCAAGCTGGAGCTTTGCAAAGAAATCATTGTAGAGCGCCGCCTGCTTTGCGGTAAAAAGTTTTACACGCGCAGGATCGGTTCCCACTTCCGTCACGGAATGCAGCCGCTTGTCCTCGTAACCGGCCGGCACGTCGTGACACTTCGCGCAATACTGCGCATAGATGCTCGCGCCGCGTGACGCAGATGCCTCATTCACGGGAAGCGGATATCGCGGGGGCCGGATCGCCTCCGAGAGCTGCGTCTGGCGGTCCACCAGGCTGAAGTCCATGATCGCGTGACGCCCCTCGAGCGGAGCGCCGAGTCCGAGCGAGGCGAGGATGTTGCGGTTGATGGGGCTGCTGGTGTTGCCGTCCCAGTGGACCCATGTGCGTTGGTCGGCGTTCCAAACGGGGCTGAACTTCGTGGGAGCGTAGGGCGTGGGCTCGTTGAACAGGACGGCGGAGAGCAGGCCAAAGGCGGTGTTGCGGCCGGGTCCCGAGGGAGGAGGAAGGTTTTTTGGAGGTTCCGCAGGAAGGTGGAGCGCCACGCCGATGTTGTGGAACAGGTTGAGATGCTCCTTCGCGATGCCAGACAGATCCGTGCGGTGATCATACTCCCGGACGTATTCGCCGAGGTACTTCTTCATGCCGGCAGGTTGCGACGCCCGCAGCATCGCGATCACGGTGGCATTGTAGAACGCCTCGGGATCGAAGGACGAGGTCATCCCCATCACACGCATCGGCGGGTGGTTGTCAAATTTCACTTCACCGACATGACATGCCGCGCAATTGAGCCCGATGGAAACTTGATCACCAAGATGGGGAACTTCGCGGCGGCTCATGCCAACGGGAAGATCCTCGCCCGGATCGGTGACGAATCCAAAGCTGGCCATGCCATTCGGGAAGAGATCGGGGTTGGCGCGGACAAGCGCGCGAAACGTCTTTTCAGGAATGAATTCGCCGCTCATGGATCCGCGCTGAAAAAAATCCAGGTCGTCGGAAGACCAGCCGGGGATCTGGCCCAGGTCCACCCGGCTGGGCGCCGCCATCCCACTTTCCACGTGCGGGCGCGGACCCGGCTGGGATGAGCATGAAACGAGAAGCACAGCCATCACGCCAACCATGCATGCTTTCAACATGGGTTGTATTCTACCCCACGATTGTCAACCTGCAAGCCCTCTGACACACGGCTTACGCATTTAAGAACAGGAAGCCACGGATGAACACGGATAAGCCGGTGCTTGGCACGCCAAGCACCGGCAGAATCGGCAATCTTGGAGGGTTTATCCCGCTGGTTTGGCTGTGCCAAACCAGCGTATCCGTGCCAATCCGTGTTTCATCTGTGGCTTCCCCTGTCTTTTTCCATGGGATCGGTGTCGAAAATTTCAAGTGCGTAAGCCCTGATTGAGCCCCCTAATGTCATGGTCTTTTGGCCTGCAATCTGCTACAAATGATCCAGCATGCAGCCCCCCGCCCAGGATTCCGAGACTCAAAGCGTCAAGCCGTGCCCGCAATGCGGGACGGGGGTGAAGTTTCGCATTGACCCGACAAGCCAGCGCAAGTCGTGCCCCCACTGTGGTTACGTGCTCCCGGGCCAGATCGGGCACTTCAAGCTCAACCAGATCATCGGCACCGGCGGCATGGGCGCGGTGTACCGCGGGCTGGACACCTCGCTTGAACGCCAGGTCGCGGTGAAGGTGATGCGCGAGGAATTCGCGCGCAACCCGCAGTTCGTCGAAAGCTTCCTGCGCGAGGCCCGCGCGGCCGCGTCGTTGAACCATCCCAACGTGGCGCAGATTTATTCCTTCGGTGAACAGAACTCGCGGTACTACCTGGTGATGGAACTCCTGCCCAACGGCAGTCTCGACGACCGCATCGAGAAGGAGCACCGTCTGCCGGAGCTCGACGTGCTGGATGTCGGCATCCAGGTTGCCAGCGGCCTGCGCGCCGCATACGAGCGCGGCCTCATCCATCGTGACATCAAGCCTGGCAACATCCTTTTCGCCCAGGACAACTCGTCGAAGGTGGTGGACTTTGGTCTGGCGCGCTTCGAGAGCAAAACCGCCAGCAGCCAGCAGGAGGAAGGCATCTGGGGCACTCCATACTACATCGCGCCCGAGAAGGTTTCGGATAACAAGGAGGATTTCCGCAGTGACATCTACAGTCTTGGCGGCACGCTCTTCCACGCACTGGCGGGACGCGCCCCGTTCGAGGCCGGCACCTCGACCGAGGTGGTGCTCAAGCACCTGAGCGCGCCGGCTGTTTCCCTTCGCGCCTTCGCGCCGGACACCACGCCGCAGTCCGCCGAGGTGATCGGGCGGATGCTCAAGCGCGACCCGGCCGAACGCCCGCAAAGTTACGACGAATTACTGAACGACCTTGCTTACGCCAAGCGCTTCGCCCTCGAAAAAAAACCACCTGAGCGTATCGAGCAGGAAAGTGAATACTCGATGGGCATGTTGGTGGGCACGTTGGTCATGATCGTGACCTGCCTCGCCGTGGCGATCTGGCTCTGGTTCCATCGCGATGCGTACTTCGGCAAGCCGTCCAAGCCGCAACCGGTTGTGGTGATCGCCAGCACCAATACGATTTCGAAACCGATCGTGGTGAATCCCGTGACACCGGTCGATCCTCCCAAGCCGCCTCCCCCCGCCCTGGATTACGATGACGAGATCGAGCAGGCGCACGGCAAGGCCGCCCAAGGCAGTCCCGACACCGCGGCGGACCTGTTCGACGGCATCCTGGGCAAACTCCCACCCAACGATGAGCGCATCCCGTGGGTCAAACTTCATTCGGCACGGGCGAAATGGATGGCGAGCAAGGAAACAGAGGCGATCACAGACCTCAACGCGCTGGCCGGCTCCACCACGGCGGAGTCGCTCGGCCCGGCCATTTCCACAAACCAGTATCCCCAGGTGCTTGAGCTGATCCTGCTCGGAAAAATCTCCGGCGGCACCCTGGACAAAACCATCACCGGCCTGCCGGACTGGATGCAGGCCATTGCAAAGTTTGACGGGGGCCTCGCGGCGCTCCGCCAGAACCAGATCCCGGAAGCGGCGCGGCTTTGGCAGAGCTACGCACAGATGGACCAGGCCAAGGTAAAGGTGGAAACATGGGCCGTCGTGTACCAGCCCATGGCGGGTGATTTTGCCCGGGAGTATGAGGATTTCAAGGTTGTGGAAAAGCAGATTGCCACGTTGCAGGAAGCGGGAAAATTTTCCGAGATCACGAAGCTCCTTACCGATAACTCCCCCAAATGGCACACCAGCACCATCCAGTCGTTGATCACAAAACTCAGCGACGCCAACCGCGATGCCGCCGCGAAACAGTCCGACAAGGACAAGGCCGCACAAGCCGAGAAGGACAAGGCGCAGCTGGAGAATGAAAACAAAGCGCTCGACGCCATGCGCGACAAGAAGAAGCAAGTACTGGCTTCCTACCGCTTCGACCAATTGCTCGATGGGTGGAAGGCGCACGAAACGGATATCAAGACCGAGGACAATTACAAGATTCTCCAGTACCACATCGCCGTGTCCCAGTGCCTCGCCGATTTCAAGGAGACCCTCATCAAGGACATCACGGCCCAACCGTACGACCAGCAGAAAATCGTCACCCGCAAGAACCGCCTGATGTCCGGCAAACTCTACCGGGTCAAGGATGAGCAGCTCTATTTCAAAGTGGAGGTCGAAGGGCAATCGGTTGATGCTGCCTGCACATGGGCGGATCTGCCTCCATCGGCCGTGTACGCGCTCGGGGAATTTTATCTCACGAAATTGATGAACGCGCGGGAGACCAACAACTCGGAGATCGCCCGACGCGCCCTCGCCCTCGCCGTCCTGACGCGCGAATACAGCCTCAAGCCGGAGTTGCTGTCCAAAAATCTCTCCGCCGTGGAACAGACAGGCGCCAACGTGAAGGATCTGCGCGACAAACTTTTCCCGGCCACGCCCATCAAATAATCCGCCGCGCAGTGACGATGGAGATGGAATGCGAATCAGTACGCCCTCGCCGCGAAGACATGGTCAATCGAACGCAGGTGCCCGCACAGCCCCCGCGCCATGTTGAGCATCAGGATCGCAAATTGATCCGGAGACTTTTCAAAAAGCTTCAGGAGATCGGCGCGGTTCAGCGAATAAAGCACCGATGGCTCCGCAACCCGCACGGTCGCCACGCGCGCGCGGCACTCCACCACGCTCATCTCGCCAAAAAAATCCCCCCGGCCCAGCGTCGCCAGCACGATTTCCCTGCCCGAGCCGGCATGCATCACCACTTCCACCTTGCCACTCGCAATCGCATACAGCTCCCGCCCCAGCGTTCCCTCCTTCACAATCACATCGCCCGTAAAGCATTTCCGCCCGACGCATGCCTCGACCAGGCGCACCAGCACCTCCTTCCTCAAGCCGTTGAACATCGGAATGCTCGTCAGGACATTTGCAGGGGTTTTCATGTCAGGAAACCAGCTCCACGATGGTCGCCGCGCCCATGCCTCCGCCCACGCACATGTTCGCGAGGCCGTAACGGACGCCGCGGCGCTTCATCTCATGGATCAGCGTGACGAGGATGCGCGCGCCGCTGCAGCCCACGGGATGACCCAGCGCAATCGCGCCGCCGTTCACATTCAATTTCTCGGGCGGAACCGGAATCTCCCGCAGCACGCCAAGCACCTGCGCGGCAAACGCCTCGTTGAATTCAAAAAGTCCGATGTCATCCAATTTCAACCCGGCCTTCTGCAGGACACGATGGGTGGCTAAAATCGGGCCAAGCCCCATCACCTCGGGCTCCACGCCGGCCGTGGCAGCCGCCACCACGCGCGCCATCGGCTTGAGACCGCGCTCGCGCACCACCTCCTCTGAAACCATCACAAGCGCCGCGACCGCGTCATTGATGCCGGATGAATTCCCGGCCGTGACCGTCCCGTTTTTTTCAAAGGAAGGCTTCAATGCGGCAAGCCCTTCCATCGTCGTCGGGCGCGGATGCTCGTCGGTGTCAAACATCACCTCGCCCTTCCTTCCCTGCGGCACGGAAATGGGAACAATCTCTTCGGCGAATGTTTTGGATTTGATCGCGGCCGAGGCGCGCTCCTGGCTGCGAAGGGCAAAATCGTCCTGCTCGGCCCGGGAGATGTTGAACTTGCGCGCGACGTTCTCGGCGGTGTTCCCCATCTCGAGTCCGGTCAGATTGCATGTAAGCCCGTGCTTGAGCTCGTCACGAAACTCCATGTGCCCGTAACGGGCGCCCCATCGTGTGCCATGTGAAACGTAGGGCGCAGCCGACATCTGTTCCACACCGCCAGCGACCATAATCCGCACGTCGCCACAACGGATCATGCGATCAGCATGGTGGACAGCCACCATGCCGGAGGCGCACACCTGGTTGATCACCGCCGCGGGGGACGACACCGGGATTCCGGCATCCACCGCGATCTGTCGCGCGATGGTGGGGCCGAACCCGGCCTGCAACACGTGGCCGAGCAGCACCTCGTCCACGTCCTTCGGCTCAAGCCCGGCGTTGCCCACGGCGTCGGCGACCACGCGGGCGCCCCACGTGCGCAGCGGCATATCCCGAAGCATTCCCCCAAAACGCCCGATGGCCGAACGACGCGCGGAAAGGATGTAGCTGGCGCCCATGAAATTTACTGCGTTCGAATCACGCGGTGCTGCTGTTGATCGAGCTTCACGATCGTGTTGGGAGGACAGATTCCGCGCCATGAAATATTGGGGTAGAGCATGGAGTGGCGTCCAAGGATCGAGCCGGGGTTGAGGACGCAATGGCAGCCCACATCCACATGGTCACCCACAATCGCTCCGAACTTGCGCAACCCCGTGTCCACCTTGCTTCCGTCCACCATCATTTCCACATTCCCCTTCGTGATCTTGAGATTGGAAAGCGTGACGCCCGATGCAAGATGCGCGTGATGCCCGAGGATGGAATCCCCCACGTAATCGAAATGCGGCACCTGCGCCTCGTTGAAGAGCACGCTGTTTTTAAACTCACAACTGTTGCCCAGCACGCAGTTGTTCCCCGCGATCACGTTCCCGCGAAGGTACGCCCCATGCCGCACCTGGCATCCCTGCCCGATCCATGCCGGGCCCTTGATGTACGCATGAGGTTCCACCACCGTGCCCTCACCAATAAAGACACTCCCCTCAATGACCGCACCAGGCGCAACCAACCCCCGGATTTCCGGCTTCAAGTGATGCTCCAGGTAACGATCAATATGCATCAACGCCTCCCACGGATACTTGCAGTCGCGAAACAACAACCCGTGTTCGGTCTGGTTCAAATCCAGGAGATCAGAGGTGAGAAGGGACATGGGAAGATTGAGTGTGAACACGCAAACTTAAACTCGCTTCCCCTCAACTTTCAACCTTCATCTCTTGCTCCGTGTCGTTCAATTCTTTCACCACCGTCGTCAGGTACATCTCCTTGTCCACCGTGTCTTGATACTTGGTGATGCGCTTCTGGGACGTCACCTTGAGTCCGATGTATTCGAAGACGCGCTGGGTGCGGCGCCGGTCATACGTCACCATCTGTCCATAAACGCGCGGAACGCCTCGTTTCCTGAATTCCCCGAGCATGTTCACCATGAGATCCCGCGCGATGCCCATCTTGCGATGCCCCTTCAGCGAGTTGAAATGAAAATGGCCCGAGTTCGCCGGCGCCGGCGGTGTCTCGCGCCACCCGCGTGTCATGCTCCACCACAGAAATTTTCGCGTCTTCGCGTCGTATTGCCCGGTGAGAAATCTCCATGACACCTTGAACGCCATGCGCACGTTGTTCCACATGCCCCACCAGTGATTGAGACGCCACCTCCCGCACGCGATCAGGTAACCCACCACTTCGCCGTTTTTCTCCCCCACCCAGCACGACTCGGGCTCCATGTCGGTGTAGTACCGTGTGAGATAATCGCAAAAAAGATCGCGGTCACCAAACACCGCGTCAATCGGCTCCCCAAGAAACCCCGTCTCACAACAAATCTGACGGATGCGGTCGCGATCTTTTTTTTCGTAGGGACGGGTGATGTAATCCGGATCCTTCGTCCGATGCTCAAGCGGATTCATGGGGGATCACCTTGCGACGGCCCGATCCAGCGCGTCGAGAACGATCTGGGGTGTGAGAATTTCTGGAAGCACGATCGGTGGTTTCGTCCGGTCGGACGGATAGATCACGTAAAGCGGAACGCCGCCGCGGCCGAAGGACTGAAGCGCCTGGGTGATTTCGTCATTGTGCGTGGTCCAGTCGGCGATCATCGGGATCACCTTCAATTCCGCAAATCGTTTCGCGACATCCGGCCGCTCGAGCGACGTTTTCTTGTTCACCTTGCAGGTCAGGCACCATTCTGCCGTGAAATCCACAAAGACGGGAGTCGGCGGCGAAGTCTCCTCAGGTGAACCGAGCTCGCCGTGCAAAGCCGTCTCCAACGCGGAGGCGGAATAGGGCTGCCAGGCAATCAGCTCTTTCGCCGTCAGAGCCGGAAGGATGGTCCAGTAGCCCACGAGTCCCGTGACGATGAGAGCCATCGCCATCCAACGTGGGCGACTTGATGCCATCCAGATGAGAAATGAAGCAAAAAGAAGCCAGACGGACACAAGCAGGAACGCTCCTCCGCCACGCTCCTTGGACAGCACGGAAACAAGCCAGAGCGCCGTCGCCACCATCGGGAATCCCATCGCCTGCTTGAAACGCATCATCCACGCGCCCGGTTTTGGAAGCCATTTGAGCAGCACAGGATTCCACGCGAGGACAATGTAGGGCATCGCGAGCCCGGCGCCCACCGCGCTGAATGTGCTGACGATGACGGATGAAGGCTGGCTGAGAGCGTATCCGAGCGCAGGCGCAAGAAACGGCGCGCTGCAAGGCGTGGCGAGCGTGGTTGCGAGAACACCATTCCAGAACGCGCCCGCGTTTCCGTCGCGCGTGGCCAGATCCCCTGCGACATTCGTCAGCCTGGATGAAAGCTCGAACTCAAATACGCCAAACAAATTCAGGGCGACGGTCGTGACCACCAGCGCCATGAACATCACAAAAGCCGGATGCTGAAACTGAAACCCCCATCCCACCTGCGTCCCCACCCCGCGCAGGCCGATCACCGCAACGGCAAGGATCCAGAATGAAACCATCACCCCCAGGGCAAAGATCAGGCCCATCCGCCGCCCGTGGCGCGCCTCCTTCCCTGTCTGCCTGACAAAACCAAGAACCTTGATCGCGAGCACCGGCAGCACACAAGGCATGAGGTTCAAAATCATCCCCCCAAGAAACGCCGCGCCCAACATGGCGAAAAGTGATGCCTGATCGTCCACCGGCGATTGCTGAACGCCGCGGGTCACAACCGTTTCCTCCGCCGGTTTATAATCGTCCGGCACAATCAAGCTGCGGTATTTTTCGAAGAGGGCCACCGTTTGGGAGGATGCGAATGCTGCAGCCTTCCCAACGCGCAGGTCGTACGAAACCGTCGCCTTGCCAGGAACGCAGAGCTTTTCACATTCGAGCCAGTCCACGTTGGCCTCCAGGCGCATGGTCTCTCCCTTCTTTAGACCTTGAGACGGAGCCCGTATGCGAACCAGCAGCATCACTTCGCCGCTGTATTCATAGGTCGTGATGCCAGCGTCCTTCATCACCTTGGGCTTTGGCCAGCGGATTGGCCCCGCCTCAAAACCCTTCGGCAGTTTCCACTCGACTGAAGTCGCCGTCCCTGCATCGCCAGGAATCTTGTAGTAAGTGTGCCAGCCCTTATCCATTTTCAGCAGAATGCCGACATCAAACTCCTCCCCGGGAACAATCGTCGTTCGCTCGGAAAGAAGTGACACCTCCGTGTGCGGTTTTCCCGGAAAACCCACCACGGCGGGAACGCTCACGAGCAGCAAGGCAATGCAGGCCAAAACAGGTCTCATCCATGTTGGGAGGTATTTCATCGTATTTTTATTCCATCATTTCCCAAGTGATTTCCGAAAGGCCTCCAGCTCGGTCGTCGGCGCCTTGCATGCAAAGTCCTCGCACACGTACGCCGTCGCCTTTCCATTCACCTGCTTCATCGCGGCCAGAAATGAAACCAGCTTCGCGGTTTCCGCCTGGCGCTTCCCGCCGTCGGCCAGCAGCAAAATGGTGTTGGGAAGATAATGCCGCGAGGCCTCGCACCACATCGCCTCGGTGTCCGCCCTGCCGTCCTCACCCGCGATCACAATCTGACGCCCCTTGCCCCGGCTGTCCAGAAGCGCGCAAAGCAGCAGGGGCATCGAGGCTGCATGCTGCCGCAGATTGCCGGAAAATGCCCGAATCGTCTTCTCCGCCCTGTCGCGATACTCCGCCTTGTCGGTGAGCTGTGCGAGCCGGAGCAGGTTCAACGCCGCCACGGAATTGCCCGCCGGCTCCGCCCCCTCGTAATCGCTCTTCGGTCGCACCAGCAGCGACTCGTCCTCCGCCCCCGCGAAATAAAACCCGCCATGCTTTGCATCCCACAGACGCGAGACCTGTTCGTCGGTGATCCGGATCGCCTCGCCCAGCCAGCGCGGATCCTGCGTGGCGGCAAACAGATCGAGCAGCCCGGCGGTGAAAAATGTGTAGTCGTCAAGAAACGCCTCACCCTTCGCCTCGCCGTCACGATAACGCCGCAGCAGACGCCCGGTCTTCGGGTCGCGCATCGTCTTCAAAATAAAATCCGCCGCTTTCTCCGCTCGCACCGTGAATTCCTTTTCACCAAACGCCCGCCCCGCCTGCGCCAGTCCCGAAATCATCAACCCGTTCCAACCCGTCAAAATCTTGTCGTCGAGATGTGGTCGTGGACGTTTGCACCGGACGTCGAACATTTTTTGTTTCGCGGCCTCAAGGATCGAACTCACCTGCTCGACAGTCTTGCCGGTCCGCTTCGCCGTCTCCGCCATGGAAACCACGGCATGCAGCACGTTCTTGCCATGCTCGAAATTTCCGCCGGGATGAAAATCGTAACGCCTCATCACCACCTTCGCCACGTCTTCGCCCAGCAATGCCCGCGTCTCCTCCTCGGTCCACACATAGAATGTCCCCTCCTCGCCCTCGCTGTCGGCGTCTTCTGCGGAAAAAAATGCGCCGCCGGGCGCCGTCATGTCCCGCGCGACATAGCGGACGATGTCGCGCGCCACGTCCCGGTAAAAATCCTCCTGCGTGATCTGCCACGCCTCGGTGTATGCGGAGAGAAGCTGCGCGTTATCGTAGAGCATTTTCTCGAAATGCGGCACGCGCCATTCGGCATCCACGCTGTAACGCGCAAAGCCGCCGCCCAGCTGGTCGTACATCCCACCCCGTGCCATGTGCTGCATGGTAAAGAGCGCCATGTCGAGGGAGTGACGTTCCCCCGTTGCGGCGTAATGACGGAACAAAAACGGGAACTGCACGGCGCGCGGAAACTTGGGCGCGCCGCCAAAACCGCCCGTCGTCGCGTCAAAGGTTTTTTGAAAATACGAATAAGCCTCGGCGATCACACTCGCGGGAACGGCTGCGCCATCGCCCTTCGCCTCGGCATGCTGCTTCAACGCATCCTGCAGGCTTGCGCCCTGCGCATTGATCTTGTCCCGGTTCTCCGTCCACACTTCGTGGATGCGCTTGAGAATTTCTGGAAAACCGGGACGGCCGTAACGGTTTTCCGGCGGAAAATAGGTACCTGTGTAAAACGGCTGGAGCTTGTGGTTCAGCCACACGCTCATGGGCCATCCGCCCGAGCCGGTCATCGCCTGGGTGGCCGTCATGTAAATCTGGTCGAGGTCCGGCCGCTCCTCGCGGTCCACCTTGATGCACACAAAATAATCGTTCATCACCTTCGCAATCTCCGGATTCTCGAATGACTCGCGTTCCATCACGTGGCACCAATGGCAGGTGGAATATCCGATCGAAAGAAAGATCGGCTTGTCCTCGCGCCGCGCCTTTTCAAATGCCTCCGCGCCCCACGGATACCAATCCACGGGATTGTACGCATGCTGGAGAAGATAAGGACTCTTCTCCCCCGCAAGGCGGTTTGGCTTGCCGTGATGAGTGGGTGATGCGCTCACAATGGAATGAGTGTCGCGCACGATCTGCCGCGAGGCAAGCATTCCAAAAAGCAGGATGCCCGCTGCAAGAAGCAACCCCACAAGAGAGATGCGACGCTTCACAATTCACAAAATATCGCACGATTCCCCACCCACAACAACCCACATTAAGACGGAGAGATGCGCTCCGTTGCGTCCGCCCCTGCAGCAAAAACACTCATCCGCCGATAAATAAAATATACGTTTTCGGAATTTCTTCGGCGAATATTCGACCTGACAATCTTCACACAGTCGGTTATGTTTGCATCATGAGTGCAACGGAAATTATCAATGAGTTACCGAAACTGTCCGAAGCTGAAAGGCGCACGGTACGGCAGAAGCTCCTTGAACTTGATGCCCGGAACGACGACGTCAGGCTTTGCAACCAGTCGGCGCTCGAAGGCGCCATGATGCTTGACCGCATGGAGGAGGAAGATGCCCGCAGTCGCAAGGGGTGAAGTCTGGATGACCGACTTCGGGCTTGCAGCAAAAGTTCGACCTGCGTTGCTCCTCACTGACAATCCTGCTGACGACGAGCTCGATCTTGTCACGGTCATCCTCCACACCACCTCCCTGCGTGACAATCGTTGGGAGATTTCCGTTCCAAAGCCATTTCTTAAACCCGGCGCGTTTCACCTGCAACAAATCCAGACAGTGTCCACCGTCAAATTGGAGAGAAGACTTGGTGTCCTGAACGAGACGGAAATGAATCAGGTCATCCATGAGTTGGCCGTTCGGTTGGGCATCTGAGTCATAAAGCGCGACAGCTCTTCGCCGCAAGGCCTGCGCATTCCTTCTGGATTCCCCGCGCTACGCCGGAGGCTCTGGCGAGGCGAGTGACTCCTGGCTCCTGACTTCCGGGACCAAGGGTCTCCCCGCTCACTTCTCCTTGAAATTATCCACGGTAATTTCCATGTGGACGGGTGACGGCTTCGACATCTTGTCGTTCGCGTCCGTGTAGGTGATCCAGTAGTAGAGCTTCACGCCGGGACGGAGGCCGGTCACGAGGTCGCCGGTTTTGAGATCCGCGGGGACCATGTCCACGGCGCCGCGTCCATCCTCATAACCACCCACCCAGAGGTGATAGGTCTTTGCGCCCGGGACTTTCTCGAAATGGACGTGCATGCGCGTGCCGTCGTAATAGTGCTCGGGGGCGGCCAGGCGGATCAATTTCGTTGGCGCGCCCACGCCTTCTTTTTGCATTTGCGCAATGGGGTTCTGCAAGTCGGGAACATGTTCCGGTTTCGGCATGCGCATGCGGCTCAGCTCCACGGCATCATTCGTCGCATCTTCCGGCTTCTCGTATTCGACGTACAGTTTGCCAAGGGCGATGGTGTCCGACGGCACGGGCTGGACGTCGTTCACGTGCAGAATGTGACTGCGTTGCTCAACGATGATTTCCTCAAGGGTTAGCGGCAGGTCCACAATGTTGTCGCCCTCGGGTTTACCGGAAGGAGAGCAGGCGGCGGTGGCGCTGGAGCCCCACCATGTTGTGCCCAGCTTGCGGAAGCTGTCGTAGCCGACGTGCCCCGGCAGCTCGAAGCGCAGGTAGCGCCAGCCGTCATAATTGAACGCGCTCCACGAATGGGTGTCGTCGCAGTTGTAATCATCTTTCGTCCCGATGCTGATCCAGCGCTCGCCCTTGTCGTCGCGCATGATGTAGATCACACGTCCCCAGTCGCTCGCGCCGCGGGCCCATATGCCGATGTGCGACGGCGCGCCTTTCAAGCGGATCGGGTGCGAAGGCTTGAGCACGCTGTACCATGGCATCAGCTCGCGCACCTTGTCCTGCTTCTCCAGTTTTGAGAACAGCACGCGTCCCTTCACCGGATCCTCCCCGACCGTCGCACTGAATTTGCCGGCGGCCGGATAAAAGCCCCAGTGGTTGTTTTCATAAACCTCATCGTGGCGTGGCGTATAATGCCACGAGCCATCGCCCAGGTCGGCCACCTCGACAGCGCCGGGCGTGAGCGTGGAATCCGAGTTGTCCTGTTCGCCGACCGAGACGGATGCGATGTCGCCGTTCGTGATGTAAATCACGGAGGGATCGGTCATCACGGTGACCTTCTTGTCCTTGCTGGCGACTTCCTTCGTATTGTTCATGCAATCGGTGACGCCCACCGTGGCGTCCGCAGTGAGCGTGATCGTCACGGGACGTTTGCCGCGGAGCGTCCAGAGCGCGTAGATATTCCCGCGCGTCGCATGCTTGAAACGCAGGCAGTAGGTGGAGAGCGAGCCCGTCTTCAGCCATCCATCGAAGTTGGCCTCGTTGAGCTTGTCGGTCATCGTGGCAAACGCGGCATAGGCCGGCTTGGGATCGCAATACGGGATGCGCCGCTGGATGCCGCAACCGCCGTAATGTTCCGCGCCATAATAGTTGCCGCAATCAAACGCGAACCAGCCCGCGTAGAAACGATCCACGCCATACGCCATGTCAATCAGGTTCCAGCGCGTGTAGTAATCCATCTGCTCACGCCAGGTGCATGAGCCGGGTTCCGTGGGAACGAAGGTCCCCTCAACGGCGTTGAGCTGGGGCTTGAGGATTCCCACCTTCTCGTATTCCTTCTTCAACTGGTAGAGGCGATGAATCGCATTGTCCTTGAGTTGCATCTCGGGCAACCGCTCGAAGCTGGGCACGTCCAGGCCGGAGCCATCAATGAGTTCCTTCGGAAACCCGGCGCGAAGCAGCGGAATGGGGAAGAGCGGATCGCCGTATTCGATGATGCATTTCCGCCCGGGAAAAGCCGCGCGAATCGTCTCCGAGGCGATGCGCGATGTTTCCATGAACATCTTCAACCTCTGCTTTTCCTCGGCTGTATAAACGAACGGCTCGCCGTTCCAGTATTCGGGGAAGTTGCCGGCCGAAAGACGCGGGCTGATCTGCGCTTCCGCATAGTAATCAATGTGGTCGGTTCTCATCTCCACGGGCACATCCTTTTCCCACGTATTCACGTTCTTGATGATCTCCTGCTTGAACTTTTCAACCTTCTCAGGGTCAAGCTTCTCCTCCCCCGCCCACTCCTGGGGCGCCACGATGTAGGGCGAGCTCTGCACCTTCCCCCAGTGCTTCTTCACCAGTTCGGTAAGCGGCGGGCAGTACGGAGTCATCCCCGCCCGGGCACCGGCCAGCGTCATGAGATCATAATGGTACTCCGCCTTGGGTGTGTGATGCCCACCGCCGTAGCTCCAATACCCGAACATCGCACCCTTGCCCTCCGTCCATTTCACCGAGCGCGTGTCGGGCGCGAGCCGTGTGAGCGAGCGCTTCTCTGTCCATTTCTGCCCGGCGATATCCAGCGCCGCGCTCACATCGTAATAGCCATTCAGCTTCACGGGAATGGAAACCTTCGCCGGCGCGGATTGTCCCGCCGGCACGTTCACAGGAACCTCCTGCGTCGCGGTGTCGGTGCCGTCGTAACTCTTCCACGTCACGGTGAGCTTGCCGCTCTGCGCCACATCGGTGCGGTTCGTGAGCGTCGCCGTGTAGGAAGGAACCTCGGGCGTCACCCACACATGGCCGAACTTGTCCGGCTCCCATGAAAATCCGACAGGCACTTCGCCCAGCGTGAGCGCGAACACGTGAACCGAGGAAGGCAGGCCACCCTGGTGCCAGCCATAGGTGATCGGGTCGGGATAGTTGCGATATTGATAGACTTTTTTCGTCAGCTCGACCTCGATGATATCAAGATCGGCGAAGGATGAAAGGGCGCCGGGATCGAGCGGAATTTTGACGAGCCACAAATTGATCTTCCGCCCATTGCTGAGCGCAACGGGAAGGGGTGTGGCCTCCGAGCTGTCAGCTGTGGCGAGTGGCACGCGTGTCTCGTACGTTTCACTGAAACCGGCGTCGGGACGGTAGAACATGGCGGAGAGAAGCGGGACGGTGTTCCGCCTTCCATCCGAGGCGGCAACGACGTAGAGGGCATCATACTGTCCATTGCGGAGCCGGAGCTGGATGCGCGCGGGATCGCGCCGCGTGGAACCACACCACCTGCCGGTTTGCGGCCCGGCCTTGATATAGCCTGCCGTGTTGGCCTCGCGGAACAGACTTTGCCCGACATCGATGTTATTGTTGCCCTCGTTGTTGACTCCCGAAAAAATAAACGGAACGTCCTTCACCTTCACAACCTGGTCCGGAGGCGGCAGCGACTCGGAACTCACCGGGGAATCGTCCATCATCGTTGGCGAGTTGTAATAGCCCCCCAGCGGCACGGGTAAAAATCCCTTGGACGCGGGCGTGAGCGGAGTCGCGGAAAACGAGTCGAGCTGGACGCCCGCGGTGAGGTCGATGCGCATCATGCCTGCGGGATCAAACGCCGGGTCCTCCTTCCACACGACGAGGCGGTCCTCCATCCAGACGGCCACGGAGCCCTTGCGCAGCTCGGCTCGGAGGTCCACCCATTTGTGTTCCTCGTCGGGCAGGCGCGACATCGCCTCCTCGATCTGCTCGCGATAACGCTGTTCCCATCCCGGCAATGCCTGGGGATAGGCCTTGAGATAATAGTAGAACGCGTTTGAGAACGGGACGTTCCAGTTGAGATTGGAGGTCAGCGCCTCGATGTTATGAAGCGGTTTGCCGGCCAGCGTCGGGGCGCAGTGGACGTAATTCGCATCCTTTCCACTCGAAACTGTGAGTTGCAGGCCCGGATCGTCCGCATTTTTTTTTGCCACAGAAAAAGTGGCGAACACCGAGGGCGAAAGATTGCTGCGCAGGCGCACGCGCGCGCGAATTTCGCGGTCGCCACTCACGGGTGAGGCGCGATCCATGACGAGATTGCCTTCCCCTGCCGTGATCGCGTCCCTTCCAAACGAGCCATCCCCGGTGACCGTGTACTTGCCCGTCATCTTCCATTCATCGGCCGAGGCGCCCAGCACCGAACGAAGCGCGACGCGGTTCATTCCATTGGTCGAAACCGGTTCCCACCACGATCCGGATGGGTATGCATTCGGGGGATGGCTGGCGCGGCCTTCCATGATGACGAAGCTGCCGGCCAATGCCAGGGCGATGATGAAAATCCACGGGACCGGGGAAGACGGGGAGGAAGGCTCGGGGGGTTTCATGAGACGTGGCTGTGGCGGGTTGTTGATCGAAAAAATTTCTTATTGAATTCGCACTTTCAGGTTATCAATGGGTTCCACTCCAAAACCAATACCTTTCGGCACCTGCATGTCACATTTATCCCCGACAGGACCTCTGGCAGCAAGGTTGGAAACCACTCAAGGCATGGGCAACCGCCTTTCCGCATCCTGGTGCACAAAGAACGATGTGCATAAATTGCCGGAAGTGCTGACCCGGCGGATGACTCCTTCCCCCATGAGCTCCTTCAGATATTTTTTGGCTGTGTTCGGGGCGCATCCAAGCCTTTGAACCACCTCCATTTGTGTGAGCCGTTGGTGTTTTTGAAAGAGTTCACGAAGGTGTTGACGCTTGTCCAAAATTCTCACCATCGTTTCGGACGCACCCCTCCCCACCGAGGCAATTTCCCTGGCAATGGGCTCCTCCGCCTTGTCCGAAGCGACCTGCCCCCTGATCCGGGTGAACAACCTTCCATCAAATGTAAGATGCTCCCCGGCAAACAGGATCATGGTCTCAAGCTTGTTTTTTAATTCGCGCACATTTCCCGGCCACGCATGCGCCTTCAATTCCTCCAGAAAATCATGGCACAGGACGAACGGCGCACCGCCGAGCAGCTCTCGCAGGAAATGACGACACAGCACGGGGATGTCCTCCTTTCTCTCCCTGAGCGGGGGAATCATCAGGTGCAGCTTCGTCAGTCGAAAATAGAGGTCGGATCTGAATGAGTGGTCCTTGATCCTCGCGTCCAGAGATTCGTTGCTGGCAGCCAGGATGCGGGCGCGATTCCGGACAAGCCGGTCGCTCCCGAGCGGGCGAATTTCGCCGTACTCGATCACGCGCAACAAGGCTGCCTGGAGACGGGTTGACATGACATTGATCTCGTCCAGAAAGATGGTCCCCATTCCCGCCGCTTGAAACAAACCCTGGCGATCCTCGTTCGCGCCCGTGAAGGAGCCCTTCTTGTGTCCAAACAGATCGGACTCGATGAGCTGCTCGGAGAGGGACCCGCAGTTCACTGCGATGAATGGATTCCCTGCGCGTGGGCTCAACTCGTGGAGCAGGCGGGCGACCACTTCCTTGCCTGTGCCGGTTTCCCCCGTGATGAGCACCGTGGTTTCCAAGGGCGCAATCCGGGTGATCATTGCGGTGAGATCCCTCATGGCGGTTGAATCCCCGATCAGACGGACACGCTCGCGCGCTTCATCGGAAGTCCTCGTCAAGGATGGCGTGCGGGGTGATGTGGGTTTCGGAGAAGGAATGGGCCCTGCTTTCTGGGCCAGCATCCACAGGCGACTCAGCCGCTGGGCCGAAATTTCGTAGGCGAATCGCAACTTGTCCTCCACGAGCTCTGGAATGCCTTTGTCGAGCAACATCCTGAAGTGCGCTGCAGCCCGCACATCGTCCCCTTCCAGCAGGTGAAGACGGGCCCACTCGGCATGCAGATAGGATGCCGCTCCCGTGGGATCGATCTGGGTTAAAATGGTTCGCGCCAAAACCGCATCCGCCGCCGCAAGTTCGACCCATGCAAGCATGTAGAGATGTGAACGCCTTGCTTCCGGGCGAAATGCTTCGGCTGCAACGATCGCGCGCTGGTTATGAACCCGCGCCTTCCCAATATCGTGTTTGGCCAGGCTTTCGATGGCAAGCACGCTTTCAAAACAGTCAACCGGCAGATGCAGCGCCCGGAGACGATCCATGCAGTCGTTTGCCTCCGAAAAACGCCTGGCCTTGAGCATAAGGACTGCCCCCTGGAGGAGCACGGTCTTTTCATCCTGGACGGTTTTGAGCACCTCAAGCCCCTCTTGAATCCTTCCCGTGAAATAATACAAGGAGGACTTCAAGAATGCGGTGTCATGGTGCGGTTCGAGCTCCTTGATGTCCTGCTCGGCACGTGCGAAATCATCATTCATGATCACATCAACGGTCCGCAACTCCATCAATGCCGCCCATATCGGCCCTTTGTTTTTTCGCAACAAATCAATGGCCGCAGTCAGTGCCGCAAACTGGCGATCGTGATTTCCTTCCAGTTGCGCCATGCTCCACTCAGCCAGCCTGGTCAACAGGCGGCAACGAAGCGTGGGAGATTGATCACTGAGCCCCTCCAGACGGGAGAAAACCCGCCTCATTTCGTCCCGCTGGTTCGTGCTGATGGCAAATTTCAAGGCTGCAAACAGGAGTGCTGACAGCAACTCCTGGTCGTCGGGGGGCACGGCCATGGCGGCCGACAAGGTCTGAGACGCCTTCACGTCGTCTTCCACCGTCGAACGGGTTTGCCGCTTGAACAGGAGCAGGGCGGAGAAATGGTTGTGCCGAGGATCTTCGGACGGAATGTCGCGGACAATTTTCTGCACCGCTGCAAGATCACCGCGCAAGATTGCATCAATCACCGAATGCAAATCAGATTTCTCTTTCATGACATCAAACAACATTAAATGACGTCAATCTTGATGATGTCAAACATAAAAGTCCAAACCCGAAAGATGCATCACCCGCAATCGTTGATTCAGAGCATGGGCAAGTTCTCCTGAATTCGCCACGGAGGCATTCAGTATATTGGCATGAGTTTTGCTTTCGTCATGGCAGCGCGCAACCGGAGCGCGCGGAGGATGCAACCATGAAAACAAAACGAAGTTTCCAGAACAAAAACGCGTTCACGCTGGTGGAATTGCTGGTGGTCCTGGCGATCATCTCGATCCTGTCGGCACTCTTGCTGCCATCGCTGAAAAGCGCCAAGGCAGTTGCAAATTCTGCGGCGTGCATCAGCAACCTGCGGCAGATCTACCTTGCGTTTGCCCTCTATGCCGAAAACAACGACGATCGGATTCCAAACACGTATTGGGTCGCCCCACTGGGATCAGGAAAGTATCTTGGCGGTCTGGTGGCCGACCGGGACTACAGCGGCGCAACAATCATGCGTTACAAGGTGCTGAAATGCCCGTCTGAAAAACGCATCGCCGACCCGTTTAGCGTCATATCTTACCCGTCGACCTTCTATGAAAACCCGACCACTTTCAAGAGCTACGCCATCAACTGGGATTTCAACAGGTACAACTATTCACCCCCGGCCACGACCCGAAAGTGGTCCCAGGATCCAACCCTGGGGCCCAACGGAACCTCCCCCGGCAGCCGCTCGTTGACGCCCTTTATCACCGACATCAACAATGCAGGTTATGACATACCACAATTCCTATATGACCTTGACGATGTCCCCTTGCTCGAGGCCCCGACATGCCCCAGCTCCGGACATAGCTTTCGTCATCCAGGCAAGCGCGCAAACATGTGTTACCTTGATGGTCACATCAGCGGCGTCAAACCAAAATCCCAGACCGGCGTCAGCATCTGGTTTTACTCCTGGGATCCCGGCCCAATCGGCGAACCGCAATAGTTTCATTGCGGGGGATTCAAACCATGCGTTGCAACCTGACCCGAGTCGAAGACGGATCATCCACCCATTTCACTCATGCCATCCGTTAGATCGCCGGCGACGCGGCCAGTTTCTTGAGCGTGGATGCGTGACGCGTGGGGAGGTCGGTGACAAGCAGGTCCACGTGGAAGTGGCCCTTCTTTTTCTGGGGACGGCAGGCGACGATGATGCCATGACATTCGATGGGACGGCCCTTTTTTCGCTGTTTGGCGGGAGGCTGCAATTTCAGGCTGACTTCCGTCATCGGCTTGAGCTGCCAGGCGGTTGGCACCGTGATGATGGAGCGATCCACTTTGAGGTGTGTGGAATCAAAACGGGCCTTGTCATCGTTGAAATGGACCAGAATGGAATCAAAAATACCGGACGTGTCTTTCTGAGCAGCTTTCATGAATTTCCTTGGTTGAATATTCCCTGTCAGCGGGACGTCCCCACCAACCGCCCACCTGGCCTTGCCCCTCGCACTTCATCGAGTGAAACACTCAGGATACCGCAAGTTAACACAAGACTTCGGGCTGTCAAATGGGAGTTTGATATTTATGCGGGGCGTACGGATTTGCTTTCTGGACTGTAGGAGCCGATGCCATCGGCGATCTCCGCGCGTGCCCATCCCCGGTCGCCGATGGCATCGGCTCCTACAAACCAAAGTCAATCCATCATGGAGGGCGGCAGAAACTCGAAATAACCGACTTTCAACTGTCCACCCTCCTCGACAAGGACGATCTTGAAATTAAAATAGGGCTCGAAATCGGGGTTCTTCTTCAAATCCTCCACCGTCACGCCGGCATCCTTGGCCGCTTTCTCGAGTTCCTCGGGCGTGAGCTCGGTCTTGATCTGTCCGCGCAGGCTGGCGCGACGGATGTCCATGGGGGTGGATTCCGGCATGGCGCCGATCGCGAACATGGAATCCAGCGCGGCGGTCTGCTCCTTGCTGGTGCGCGTCAGCACCCCGTGGTCGGTCGAATACACCGAAAGCATCCTGACCCCGCGTGGCATCCCATGCAGCTCCTCGACCTTCTTCATGAGCTCGGCGAATTTTTCAGCCGTCACATCCGTCATCGGATTTTTTTCATTCTGCTCGAACGCCCCGTCGTCCTTCGCCGGATCAAACTGGTTCATGGACATGTGTGCCCGGGCATGACTGGAAAACTGCTTGTACAATCCATCGTATTTCCGTCCCGCCAGCGCGACGGCGAAGGGTTTTCCCGCCTGGAGAAATCGCTTTTCCTCGGGCGTGGCGCTCTCGTTGTCCTTTAAAAAATCATCATCCTTCGGCTTCGCAACGGGAGTCTTTGGAGCGGACGCCTGGCCTTCGCTCGTTTTTCCGCAACCCATGACGCCCAGCAGAATCACCGCAATGGCGAGGGGAAGAACCGTGTTCTTTGCACAATCGATGGAATGGGCTTTCATTGCGTGAGCCCCTTCAGAATCCCGCATGCAAGGCGAGCTGGACGTAGGGGGCCACGCCGTTGCTGGCGATGCGGATGTCGGGACGATGATAATCAAATTCGCGGTCCACCATGCAGCCGCCCTCGAGGTCGAGCGAAACGCCTTGGTGAACACGCCACGAAATCCCGGAACCGATCCGGATCTCGGTGTAATCCACGGAGGTGTTGTTCAAGCGCTGGATGCCAAACTGGTTTCCGAAATCGCGACCGGTCGTGTAGGTGTCGCCCTTGAGCTCGCCGCCGACGTACCAGGTGAGGTTGTCCAGCGCCTGGAACTCGAGGCGCGGTTTCGGAAGCACGCACATGAGGGTCCACTGGTCGGCGAATTTCCACCGTACACCCATAGCGGGAAAGACCGGGATGCTGCGACGGACATTGACGCTGAGGCCGAAGAACCATTGAACGTTTTCATCCTGAAGATAGGAAAATCCGACAATGATCGGGCTGTTGAAATCGCTGAACGAGATGTCGCGAAAATCGCTGTAAAAACCAGGCTCGGTCTCGATGCGCAGGAGCCATCCATCGGATAGATCGAGATCCGCACCCACAACCATGGCGACGGATTGAAGCGTGTTTGGAATCGGTGCGCCCGGGGGCACCCCGAAGGAAAATCTCTGCCAATCCCCACCCAGCCTCAGGAGCATGCCCGGGTTGAGCTGGAGCGAGGCCACATACTTCAGGCTGTCAGCCTGCTCCGTAATCCGCCCGAAGGGGTTATTGCCCATGCGCACTTTAACCCCGCTGACGTAGCTGGAATCGGCGGTCACCTCATGCGAGACCGTAAGGGGACGCAGGTTCGGTTCCGCCTTCATGGAGCCGGCGAGATTGGAGGCCTTCGAGACGCACGGAATGACGCCCGCGAGCAGGCACAGACCCAGCAATGTGTGATGCAATCTCATCGGAGGTTAATCGGGCAAATTGGAAACTCAAACCCCTACCTGATTCCCAATTAAATCGCAATGAAAGTTGCGGCCCAGGATCTAAAGTAGCCGCGTTCGCCAGAACGCGGTTCCCTTACCCATCGGGAGCGGACACCACGCTCTGGCGAGCGCGGCTACAGGTCAGAGCGCCCGACATCCACTTTCACGGCTTCTGTGCCGCATCTTCCTGGAAGAGACGGATGGATTTCTTGATCTCCTGCAGCATGATCGCCCCCGAGGCCATGCGCTCGATGCCGTGCGTGACCGCAAGGGCCGGGGCTGAAACCATGTCCTCGCGCCAGACGAGAGTCGCCGGGCGCCCGGCCACCTGGATCGGCCAGAATTCATAAAAAGCCAGCGACGCATGATAACCGCCACTCGAGAATGGCTCGCAGCACACGACCTGGCAACTCCCGTCCAAGCCCTTCATATACGTAAACCCCATGTTCAGCGTCCCATGGGACGTCACATCAAAGAGTTCCCAATAGGGTGTCACCGTCACACGTGGCGTGGCGACAGGCGCATTCGTGACCGTGGACGCGGATGCGGCCAGCGGCGGTTTGGCAACGAGCGGAGTTTCGGCAAGCAGTGCGGCGAAGCGCAAGGCGACACGCGAATTCTCCTTCAGCAGATCTTGAATTTCCGATGACGGGTTGATGGAACTGCCATCCGCTTCGTAAGGCGCCACCCCGGACAATCCATCTTTTTGAAACTTTTCGGCGCGGGCCTTCAGCAGCTTTCTCCAGCAGAGGGTGGCATAGGCCCATGTCGGGGCGCTGACAGCCCTCGTGCGATGCATTTCGCGCGCGATCTCCGCAGCCTCGGCGCTGCTGATCTGCAAGTCTGATTTTCCAGCCGTGGTGGCCATGGTTTTTTCGACAAGCCACTGGATGGGCGCTGCATCGCCCCTGAGATCGAGCGTCTTGAAATCATCCTCGGAAGGCGGCGTGGAAATAAGACCGTGCACGCGCACCTTGAGCTCGGGATGGACCGTCGCATTCCAATGCACAAGCTGCTGCACCGTTGACTCGGCGGGCGCCCTCACCACATAGCAGGTTTGAACGGAAATACCCCGGGGGAAATTCATCAGGCTGCCCCGCTCGCCCATCACCTCGCCCTCGGAAAGTTTCGCGAGGTCCACCGCCTCAAAGACAGAAAAGGTTTTCATCTCCTCGACCGGGTCCCCGGCCCGACACACGTCGGACACGAAGAAAACAAGCATCCCACATGCAATAATCAAGGCATTCTTCATGATGTCGGAAAAGCGTCCCATGAATTCGATTTGATGCGGAATTGCCCGCGGCGTCAAGTCAGCCAATGCGCAGCAGCAACTCCTTGATTTTCAAGTGGGGAAACCGCGCCTGCGCGCCAAGGAGAATGTCCTTCTTGTGCGCGACCGTGATCTGGTGCAGCCAGGCCGGATGGTCCACCCGCACGGTCAGCACGCCGCGACGGATTGCGCCGGGACGGCAATGGGCGGCGAGCGTCGGCCCGACGACTTCGTGCCAGCTCTCCGTGAGTGATGTTTCACGAAGACGGTCGGCTATGCCGATGCGGGCAAATGCCTTTTGCAACACCGCCGCCAGGTTGGCCGGGGCGGGAAACTCAAATGGAACCAGGCCGCCGCTCCATTCCGTCAACACGCGCCGCCGCAACTTGGGGTCCATCGCGGCCTCTGGTGAACGAGGCGTGGATTACTGGCCGTCGTTTCCGATGGCTTCCACAGGGCAGCCTTCCATGGCTTCCTTGCACTGGGCTTCTTCCTCGGGACTGGAAGCCTGCTTGTACACGTAGGAATAACCTCCCTCATCGCTGCGCGTAAAATTACTGGGAGCGGTTTCGCGGCAAAGATCGCAGTCAATGCACTGGTCATCCACGTAATATTTTCCCGCGATGCTTTCTTTGTGTTTGTTCGCAATGGCAGCCATAGAAATCTCCTGTTAATTTTTCAGAGCCTCAAACTTATATCAGAGAGCCCGTCCCCTGCAATTTAAATATTGTCGGGACTTTCACACTTTCCCGATTTCTGCCATAGTCCGTCCCATGAAACACGGTTCCTCGCAGTACGACGATCTTCGCAACCAGTTGACTCTCATCACGGGGGGAGGCAACGGCATCGGCGAAGCCATCGTCCGCTCTTTCCACGCCCAGGGTGCACACGTCTGCTTTTGCGACCGCGATGCGAAGGCGGGACGCGCGCTCGCGAAGGAGCTTGGCGACCGCGCAAGTTTTACGCGGGTGAACCTCGTCCGTGAACCCGAAGTCCTCGCCTGGGTCCGCGGCAGCATCCGCAAGCATGGGGCGCCGCGAGTCCTCATCAACAACGCCGCATGGGACCCGCGCATTCCTCTTCTGAAATGCTCCACCAAGGCCTGGGATGATCTTTTCGCCCTGAACCTCCGCGCCTATTTCCTCACCGTCCGCGAGACGGCCGGCAAAATGAAACGCGGCGGCGCAATCATCAACCTGGGCTCGGTGACGTTCAACATCGGCGCAACCCCCCTGACGGCGTACGTCGCAACCAAGGGCGGCGTGGTGGGATTGACCCGCAGCCTTGCGCGCGAGCTCGGACCGAAAGGCATCCGCGTGAACACAATCTCCCCGGGCTGGGTGATGACCGAGCGCCAGTTGCGCATGTATGCCACACCCAAGCTGATCAAGTGGGTGCAGGGCATCCAGTGTCTTCACGAGAGACTGGAGCCGGTCGAGATCGCGCGCGTCGCACTCTTCCTGGCCAGCAACGCCAGCAACGCCATCACGGGCCAGAACATCATGGCCGACAAGGGCTGGGTGCATCTCTGAAGAAGAAGCTGTCAGCGATCGGCTTTCAGCAGTCAGCCAGATTCTCCCTCGAATGTAATCACGTCTTCTTTCCATGAATCCCATCCCCTTCCCCCACTCCTCCAATCCCAAGCCCGGACTCATTGGGGTTGTCGGGCTCGGGCTCCTCGGGCGCGGCATCGTCGCCTCCCTGCTCGGACACGGCTACCATGTCCGCGTGTTCGACATCAGCCCGCGCGTCCGCGTGGCCGCGCGCCGCGAGATCACCTCCTTTCTGGCGGACATGGCAAAACGTCCCGGCTTCCGCCCCGCCGTGGTCCGCTCCTGGAAAAAACGCCTCACCGAAGTCTCGGGGCCCCTCGACATGGGCGGATGCGATCTGGTGATTGAAAGCATCACGGAGGACATGGCTTCCAAGCGGCAAGTCTACCGTCAGCTGGAATCGGTGCTCCCGTCCCACACCCCAATCGTCAGCAACACGTCGGCCATTCCCATTACCCTGATCCAGGGCAGCGTGAAATATCCAGCCCGCTTCGTGGGCATGCACTGGCTTGAGCCCGCGCACATCAGCGAATTCATGGAAATCATCCGCGGCAGAAAAACCGGCCGCGCCGCCCACACCACCGTCATCCGCTTCGCCCGCTCACTCGACAAGGAGCCGACGCTCGTGAACAAGGACATCCGGGGCTTCATCGCCAACCGCCTTTACGCCGCGCTCGTCCGCGAGGCGTTCTACGTCCTCGAACAGGGCATCGCCGACGCCGAGACGATTGACCGCTCGTTCCGCACCACGTTCGGCTGGTGGTCCCTCATGACCGGCCCCTTCCGAAACCTGGATCTCACTGGAATTGATCTCGCCGAACGCGTTTTCAAGGACCTGATCCCCACGCTGTCCAACTCCAAAAAAGTCCCGCTTACCCTGCTGAACATGATGAAAGCGGGACGCGGCAAACTAGGCACACGCCACGGTTTCTACCACTACACCCCGAAGGAGATCGCGCATTGGAAAAAAGAATTGGACGAGTTCACATGGGACATCCGCGCAGTCGCCCGCAAATATTCCCACATGCACCGGAAAAGCGCGTGATGCGGATTTTTTGAAAACAGTTCGCCGGCCGCCATGAAAATCACCCTCGGCCAGGTCTTTGCATTGAGTCTCCTCGGGTTGATGCTCCTGCTCGCGCTGCTTTTTTCCCTCGTCTTGAATGGGACCCAGCAATCCATTCTCCAAAGCTCCCGCCGGTCGCAAATGGAGGCCAGTCGGGAGATCGCTCAACGAGTACGTGATTATCTCGGCAAGGCCGAAAAGGCCCTCGCGCAAGTCGAGAACCAGGTGCAGCACGAGGCGATTGATCCTCGCAATCCGATCGCGATCGAGTCGGCGCTCTTTTCCATCCTGCTCTCGGATGAGAATATTTCCGAGGTAACGCTCACCCAGGCCGAAATGACAGGGTATGATGCGTCAGGCGACATCCAGCTTGCGCCAATGGGACGCGGCCAGGTCAGCGTCTTTCGCGGCATAATCGCCGGTGAAACGCACGCCCAGACACGCCTTGTCACACGTCGCGTGTCATCCAATGGAAAAGCCTTTGTCGTCGAATTGCGCAATCGTCCTCTCAACGGAGGCTTCCAGGCGGTTCCCCTTGTGCGTGATGGCGAATCTCCGCCGGACCCGACCCGCCACCTCACGTTCAGCACCCCGGCCAGCCGCGATTATTTCGGCCAGCTGCTTTGGAGCGACCTGCATTGGTCACAGCTCGATGCCGCATTGCCCGAGGACAAGCGCCGGGTTGAAGTCAGCGTTCAGAAAGCCATCACCGACGCCCATGGCCATTTCGTGGGAGTCCTGCGCGTCGGGTTATTGCGCGACCAGATTGACCGCGTCACGCAGTTGAAATTGAACACCGCCGATCAAAGCGACCCGCACAAGATCTTCGTGTGCGACCGCCAGGGGCGGCTCATCACGCGCAACGACCCGATGGATCCCGTCCGCGAGGCGGGCGATGAGATCCGGGTGATCCCCGTCCAGCCGCCGCCAGAGATTGCCGCCGCATTGAAAGACCCCTCCCTCAAAGAGATCGCCTTCGAACCGAAGGATGCCCGCGTGCGTTATTGCCGTCTCGAAGTGAATGGCCGCAATTATCTGGCGACCTTTCGCGCCCTCGGCGAAAAGCCGGATGAGACCCAGGACTGGATCGTGGGCATCGTGGTGCCCGAGGATTATTACCTCGGGGCGCTCGTGACGACGCAGAAACGCCTGCTCGTCACCTCGCTGATCGTGATGGCCGTCATCAGCCTGTGCGGCTGGTTGATTTTACGCAGCGTGAAACGCGCCCAGTCCAGCATCGTGCGTGAAACCTCCAAGATGAAACGCTTTGAATTTTCACCCTCCCTGCCCCACGCCCCCTTCTCCGATGTGCGCGACGTGCTCGAAAGCCTCGAACAGGCCAAGACCGCCATGCGCGCCATGGGCAAATACGTGCCGATTGACCTCGTGCGACAGCTCTACGAAAAGAAAAGTGAACCAGCTCTCGGCGGCGAACTCGTCGAGGTCTCCATGATGTTCACCGACATCAGGGGCTTCACCACATTCTCCGAGCAGATGACGCCCAACGCGCTGGCCGAGGCGCTCGGAAAATATCTCGAGGTGATGGCGCACGTCATCCAGCACGAGACCGGCGGCACGATCGATAAATACATCGGTGACGCCATCATGACGATCTGGAACGCCCCCACGCCCGTGCGTGACCACGCGCAACGTTCCTGCCGCGCCGCACTTCGTTGCCTCAAAGCGTCGCAGGAACTCTTCGCATCGCCATCATGGAACAACCTGCCCGAGTTTCACACGCGCTTCGGACTGCACAAGGACCGTGTGATGGTCGGTCATTTCGGAGCCCCGAGCCGGATGAACTACACCGCGATCGGCGACGGCGTGAACCTCGCCGCGCGCCTCGAAAGCCTCAACAAACAATACGGCACCACCATCCTGGCGAGCCAAAGCATTTACGATGACGCCAGAGATGCATTCGAATTCCGTCTGCTCGACTGCGTGGCCGTGAAAGGCAAGAGCCAGGGCATCCACGTGTACGAATTGCTGGGCGAAAAAGGAAAGGCCGAAGCCATGCTTCCCACCGTAATGCGATATGAAGAAGCCTTCGCCGCGTATCAGAAACGGGATTTCGCGAAGGCAATTTCCATTCTGGAAAAACAACCGCAGGACAAGCCGAGCCACCTGCTCTCAGAGCGCTGCAAGGAATCGCAAAAGAATCCACCACCAAAAGACTGGAACGGCGTGTACGCCGCCGAGTCAAAGTAATCTCTCACTCCGTTGTAGGAGCCGTTGCCCTTCGGCAAGCTCAGGACAATCCCGAGCAGCGTCGAGGGGTTGCCAACGGCGACCGGGAAGGGGTGGCAATCCGGGGATCGCCGCTGACAGCGGCTCCTACAAATTGAAAAATCATCGTGAAAACAGACTTTACATTTGGTTAAACTACATGCATATAGTATTTTCATGATCGAAAGACCCCTATGGCTGCATCGGATTGAGGAAACGTGGAAGAAGGCGCCCATCGTCTGGCTGTCCGGGGTGCGGCGCGTCGGCAAGACTACGCTCGCGCATTCACTCCGCGACGCCCTGCATATGAATTGCGATCTGCCAAGCGTCCGCACGCAGCTTCGCGATCCGGAAGCTTTTTTCAAATCTGTTTCCCATCGCGTCGTGGTGTTGGACGAAGTGCATCAACTGGAGGACCCAAGCCAGGTCTTGAAAATCGCAGCCGATCATTTTCCAAAACTCCGCATCCTGGCCACGGGTTCATCCACGCTGGCCGCGACGCACAAATTCAAGGACAGCCTCACGGGACGCAAACGAGCCATCCACCTGCTCCCCGTATTGCTGTCCGAGCTTCACGCATTCGGGATTCGCGACCTGCGCAAGCGGCTGTTTCACGGCGGCCTGCCCCCTGCCCTGCTGGCGGAGGAAAAAGATGAAGGGTTCTATTCCGAATGGCTCGACTCCTACTACGCCCGCGATGTTCAGGAGTTGTTCCGGATCGAGAAACGCAAAAACTTCCTGCTCCTCGTGGAAACGCTCCTCCGCCAAAACGCGGGCATGGTGGACGTGAATAATCTTGCCGACATGTGCAGCCTGAGCCGACCCACGATCATGAACTACCTTGAGGTCCTGGAACTCACACACGTGATCTGCCTGCTTCGTCCGTATCATGGCGGCGGAAAACAGGAGCTCGTCCGACAGCAGCGGGTCTATGGATTCGACACCGGCTTCGTGTCGCACGCAAAGGGTTGGGGCGAACTCCGAACCGAGGATTGCGGTTTGCTGTGGGAGAACATCGTGCTGGAACACCTGATGTCGCTGCCCTCGTCCCCAAAGATTTTCTTCTGGCGCGATAAACAGCAGAGGGAAGTTGATTACGTGATCCCGCAAAGCCGCGATGTCTGCCACGCGATCGAATGCAAATGGAACCCCGACCGTTTCGAAACCAAAAGCCTGAAAGCCTTCCGCGACCTCCATCCGAAAGGAAAGAATTTCGTCATCGCCCCCAACATTGAGCGAAGCTACACGCGAAGGGTAAATGGGTTTGAGATTGTTTATGCGAGCCCGCAAGATCTCGATCTTCACTGAGACCCGCCGCTGTAGACGGGGTCGCTGACCCCGTGGGAGAAAGGGCTGTCAGAAACGGAGGGATGCGCTCCGTCGCGTCCGTCCCTCCGGTGATGTCAGCCGCTTATGCAACCTTTTGCCGCATATGCGATAAAAGGTTGCACAGCGTCCATGCGCATGGGAGCAACGACACGGTTCAGCACAGAGGGCAAGAGATGGTCGCATGGCGATCAACACTCGTTAAATGAATACGATCTTTTATCGCATATGCGATGAAAGTCCGCATGCCGCCCGCAGACTGTGCCAGTTCCAATGCTCAACCATGATTTACCGGCACGATAACGGACTGACGCGAATGGGTTCACTTCACTGAAGGTTCCGTAACGGCTTGTGACTCAAAGAGAAACAAACTCACCACGAGAGCCATGAGTCTCGCTGGACGTTCAATGCTTGTCCGCCGAAGCCTCCGGTGTAGCGCGGGTGATGAAGGAGGATTCAATATTCGATCTTGGAAGTTCATTCGGTTGGTCGCCGACAGCGTCGCCTCCCACAAGTTTTGAATCAGCCTTCTTGCTCCATGTTCCATGTTAAATGCTCCATGCCAAATGTTCAACGCTCCGCGTCCACCACCGTGATCCTCACCTCGCTCCCATTGCAGCGGATCTCCGGAACATACATCGCATGCCCCAGCACGGGCAATGCGTGAAAGGTTCCCGGGACTTCGGCGCGCAGGTCGTAATGGATTTCCCAGACTCCTTCGGGAAGCTTATCTATGAACATCGCCACTTTCCGGTCGCGCAGCTCCTGATAGACCCACGCGGTACGGCCGGTGAAGTCCGCAGCCGAACTCCCCAACGCGGAACGCGAAGCGCGGAACGCGGAATTTTTAGAAGTAGAAGAGGCTTTTCTTGCGACTTTCGTTTCCTCACTGCTCTTTTTTGACAGCGCAGCCGCATTTTTCCCTGCTCCGCGTTCCGCGTTTCGCGCTCCGCGTTCGACCGCCGCGGTCTTGAGTTCGTTCGCGTACAGGTTTTCTCCGCTTTTGATTTCCACAGCCTCCAGGCCGGCGGGCTTCAAATCCTCGAAGAGCAGGTACTCGTAATTATTTTTTGCCTCGATCGTGATCACCACCTCCACGCGATCGCCGCTGGCAACGGTTTCGTTGTCATTGAGCGGTTCGCGGTCGTAGGTGAATCCTTTCAACAGGGTGGGATGGCCTGACAGTTTGTAGTACTGGCGGCGCACGAAGATTTCGTTTCCGGTGGTCGGGATTGGTTCTTCCAGGCTGAAGTACACCGCTTGCGCCGCAAAGTAGATCGACCCTTTACCTTCCTTGCGCTTGATCTGGATCTCATTTGCGCCGTCCTCGATGAACTTCGGATCGATCGCAAACGTGCTCGGCGCTTGGAAGACATTCTCAGCAGTGATCTTGAGTCTTGTGATTAAATGACCGTTCACAAGCAGTTCGTAGACAAAGTCAGGCTTCAGCTCGCCGCTCTTGCGCAGGTATTCGTTGAGCGTGAGCACGGTGAACGCGGTGTCGCGCGTGTTGCTCCATTGCGCGCCGCGACGGTTTTTAATGAGCCAGTTGGTGACGGGCTCGATCAGTTTATTTTGCGGGTCGATGGCCAGCATGGCGCGCAGCGCGAACGCAGTCGCCTCGATGCCGCCCTCCGACCAGCGCCAGTAGATGCCATCCTCGCCCCAATGCGCGGTGCCGATCACGCCCGCGTGCGATTCCTGTTCGCCTTCCATCACGACCGACGTGTCGGGCGTCTTGTCCTCCTTGACGCCGTTCTCCAGGTTCTCGATGAGCGTCTTCGCCTTGTCGGTGTAACCATACTGATGCGCGCTCAACGCGAGCAGCGCGCGTGTGTAGGCGTTGAGCCTGTCACGATTCTTCCAGAGATTGTCGAACGCCTTGGCCTGGAATTTACCAACGGCCCCGGCCTTGGTCGAAGCATGGTACGATGACAGCGCGTAAAGCATCCACGCCTGCTGATCAAAGTTTTCCTCCTCCTCGACAATCTCCTTGTTCAGGTAGTTCACGCCATTTTCGAGCACTCCTCCCCGCAACTCCACGCCTGCGTCACGCGCAAGGGTAAGGCCCCACACGACATAGGCCGTCATGTAATGATCGCTCGATCCCTCCTTCCACCAGCCCCACCCGCCATCGCCATGCTGAAAGTCGTAGAGCCGGGCGAGCCCCTTCTCCACCATGTCATCGAGCTTCTTCAAGTCCTGTTTTTTCTCAAGAGGTGCTTTTTTGAACTCGATGCCGCCGAATACGCGCCCCATCACCTCCTCCGGTTTGAGTCCAAGATCGCGCAGTGTTTTCGCAGTGATGACGGCGGGAAGGAAACGGCTCATCGTCTGCTCCGTGCAACCGTACGGGTAATGGATCAGATACGGGAGTGCATCAAGCATCGTAACCGCCATCGAGGGTGAGACCTGAACGTTGAGCGTGGTGGAAGCTGGCTTGCGTTCCTTGGGGATGTCGAGTTTCACGGTGATGGCATTGCCGCGCACCTTGCCGGACTTGGAAATGAACTTTTCGATGCCGTGTTCGTGGACGACGTAATCCTTTTCCATCGCATCGGAATATTTGTCGCCGTGTGCGACGACTTTCAACCGCACGTTTCCGGGTTGCTTCGCCAACACCTGCCAATCCCAGCGGGCTTCGCTGTTGGCCTTGACCTTGATTTCCTTGGTGGAAAGACCGCCTTTCCAAGCTCCCATCGGCTCAATCACCGACCATTCGGAACGCGGCCAGTCCGGATTCAGATTGGCCACAACATTCAGATCCTTGTCCGTGTTGTTGTTGACCACCGCAGAGATCGTGACCTTGTCGCCCACGACAAAGAAGCGCGGCGCTTCGAGGCGGCAGATGAGCGGCTGCTTCGTGCGCGTGGTGGCGTCGGCGATGCCGAATTGGTTGGCGGCGGATTCAACGCGGGCGGTGGCCTTCCAGCCCGTGAGCGAATCCGGATATTTCACCTTCACCGTCGCCTTGCCATCCTTGTCCGTGACGAGGTCGGGTTTCCAGAGAACGGTTGAGCGGAAATCACTGCGGACCTGGACGGCGGGCTCGGTGGTGGATTCGGAAGGAGCTTTGGCAGCCTTCTGTTTCATCCCTTCCGAGCGTGACATGGTTTCTCTCATCGCACCTCCGAGCGCAGACACTTCGCTGGACGCAGGTAAATCGACAGCGTCCTGGGCCACCATACCATGTGCTCTCGCACCCTTCCTCCCGGAAAATCCTCGACCGAAGTCCTTGTCGTCATACGCCTCTGATTCCTCGCTTTTTTTGAGGTAATCCCCTCGCCAGTTTTGCCGGAAAGCGACTTGATCGCGCTGACGTTCATCCATCAGCACCTTGTCCTCACCCTCAACCAGTTTCGCATATTGACGGAACTGAAACGTGCTCTGCGTCTGGATGTAGTCCTGTCGTTTTGTGCCAAAGAAAAACTGACGCGGATCGCCGGCCAGGTCCTGCTGGATGTAGAAGACGGATTCGTCCACGAGGGAGAGTGCGATCTCCGCCGAGACGGGTTTGTCATCGGCGTTGCGCGTGGTGATCGTGAAGGTTCCCTCCTCACGCGGCTGGTATTGTTCGCGGTCGGGTTTCACGTCCACCTTGAGGAAATTTTCCACGGGCGGCACGATGACTTGTTTGGTGTCCGAAAAAAACTGGCGGTCGCTGACCATTGCGGCGCTGAGGAAGATGTTCGGGACGTGTTTCTCCTCGATCGGGATTTCAACGAGCTTCACGTTGCCGGTGATGTGGACAAGCTGGCAGCTGTAAAGATCATCGCCCTCGATGCTGAAGAGCACGTAACGGTCGTTTGCGGGCGTGCAGAGCATCACGGGCGCTTTCTGCCCGACGCGGAATGTGTCCTTGTCGAGAATGATCTCCAGTCCGCCGTTCATGTAGCCGATGTCACTCGTGGCATTGGTGGCGACCCATACGGTGGTTTCGGCCTGCACCTGCGGGCCGGGCTTGTCCTCGCTCGACCACGCCACGCGATAATAGCCGTCGTTTTCCGGCGTGAATTTGAATTCGGCTTCGCCCTCGGCATTTGTCTTTGCCGTCCGCGTAAGAATTTCATCGTGCTGATAGCCACGGAACTTGAGACGCCAGCCCGGTTCATCGGGTGTCGCCGGGCGCGGCGGGAAGATTCCAATGCGCGAGCGCATCGCCTTCACCTCGTCCCACTTCACTTCCTTGCCCGCGGGATTGATCCAGATTTCGTACCAGTAATCGCGAGTCACCTTCAATTTTCCCTCGACGGCCACGCCCTGGTTGTTGGCGTCCTGCGCCTTGATTTTCACGGTCACCTTGTCCTGCGGATGGTAAATGTTGTGTTCTGGCTGGAGATTCACCGAGTAACGCTGTCGCGTGACGCGTACATTGTCGCTGGCGATGATTTCACGGCGCGAGGCGTCCGTGACGCGCGCCTCGACGCGGTACTCGAAATCCTGTCCCGCGCCGCGCGGCGTGTCGAACGTAAGCGAGGCCTTGCCCGTCGCGTCCGTCTTGAGCGTCTCGCGTTTCACAATCGCGCCCTGTCCGCCATAGTAGTTGCGGCTGGGCGACATGTCCTCGTAGAACCACGGGTACGGATGCGGTTGGAACCAGTAGCGATAAAAGGGGTTCTGGTACACGAGCACCTCGACATTCGCGTTGGCGACTCCGCCGCCAAAATAATAATCGGCCTGGACGTTGACCGTGACCCTGTCACCGAGACGGAAGAGTTTTCGTTTGCCGTCTTCCTCCGGGGTTTTGACGCTGACCTTGAACTCGGGGAGCTTGTATTCCTCGAGACGGAAAAGCGTGGCGCCACCGATGCTGGTGTGACGTCCTGAATCGTAAAAATTCACACGATATTCGCCGAGCGGCATCGTCTCGGTGAGATCGAACGAGCCCCATGCGCTGCCAAAGGCGTTGAGCGTGACCTTGTCCTCCTTGAGCTTCGTTCCACGCGGGTCAAAGATTTCGTATTCGATCACCTGGTTGGCGGGCGTGGAATAGACCGAGTTGTTGTACTGGCGCGCGATGAATTTCCACTGGACGGTTTCCTTAGGGCGGTAGGCGGGGCGGTCGGTGAAGGCGTAGATTTTCCACGGCTGCTCATTGCGTCCGTAGTAGTAACTCGAACCCACGCTGAAGGCCTGGCGGCCATTAAGCGAAGCGCTCGTGAAAAATTCCAGGTTGTTTTGCGTGGTCGTGAGATCGAACACCACGATGCCGTCGGCATTGGTTTCCTTCGACATCTGCCGCCAGACCCATTGACTTCCGTTGTAACTGCGTTCCCACAGCTTGACCGGCGCCTTGGCGATGGGCGAGCCGTTGAGCACGTTGCAGAAATAGGCGAGCGCCTGCCTGCCCGAGGTCTTGACCACAAGCGAGGCGTCCGTGACAAGCACGAGGTCACGAGCGGAGATGCCATCCGCCTTCGTTTCGAGAACGTACGCGCCAGCGGGCAGTTTTCCATCAAGGCGAAGCGTCTCTGAGCCCGGCATGTAATCACCCTTGTCCTTCGTGTCCTTCGTCCATGATTTCACCTTTTCGCGCTCCGTGAGGTTGATCGCCTGGAGCCATTGGCCGCAGCTTTCGTCCTTTTTCGAAAACAGGACATCGCGCGTGAGATCCACCTTGTAGAGCGCGAGCTCGATCTTCTTCACGTTGCGCCAGTTGAGGTTGTACTGGATTTCGGAGTCCGGCAGGAAAATGCTGGAGACGCTGACGCCAAGGGTGGGCTTCGTGATGTTTTCGATCTGCTGCTTCGCCTGGTCGTAATAGCGCGATTCGCCCTTCTTGTGTTCCTTCACGAACTGGCGGTAGAGCTCGAGCGTGCGGACATAATCAGGCTCAAAGCGCACATTTCCATTTTCGTCTGTGATGACGCGCCCGCTGCTCTCGAGATACTGGGCGTAATTGAAGAGCGCGTCGTCATACCAGTCGTTGGATTTGCCGGACTTGAGCGCGGCTTCAAATTCGTCGGTGATGCGTTTGCGCTGCTCGATGTCGCCGCCGTAACGCTGGAGTGTTACGGCCAGCAAATAATGCGCGTGGGCAAGATCATTCGGATTCTTCGCAATCTTGAGGACGTTTTCGAGGACGTCGGGGGGCAGCGTATTGCCGTAATATCCGTAGTAATAATACGTCTCGACGCCCGGCGGGCGGGCGACGGTCCAGACAAGGTGGAGGTAGCGGTCACGCGCGAGGTCGGAAACCCGCTGGCCCGCCCACCAGTCGAGAGCCTGCTGGTAGAATGGCCATGCCTGCCCCCAATTACGGCTGTTGTTGCGCGTCCACCAGAAATCGCCAAGAGATTCCTGCACCTCAACCCAGATGCGGTCATGGTCCTCGACGCGCTGGACATCGCGCACGAGGACTTCGAGCTGATGCTGCGCCTGGTCGAATTTCGTGGAATCGGCGGTCTGCGTACCCGCCTGCGAACGCCAGAGCGTGTCGGCGAGGCGGAAATCCACCCAGCGCTTGTCATCCTTGGAAAGCTCCAGGGCCGCCGCTTTCTTGTAAATCTCATGAGCCTTCGCATAGGAGCCATCGGAAAAGAACTTTTCCGCCTCCGTTTTAAGATTCGAATAATCTGCTTCCAGCGCGGAGAGCGGAAGGAGGGAGAGGATGATGAATAAACCGAATGCGGAAATGGTTTTCATGGGAGACCTTTCGCGGAGAGGCTGGACGGAGATGAATTTAGAGAAAGAGATGGGTGGATGCGAGGGATTTCCGAATCACGGATTTTTTGACAGGATTACAGGATTGCGGGGATTTACAGGATTGAATCACGCAGCGCGTTGCGCTGCGTGATTCGGATCTTTTCCGCCTTTGCGTCTTGGCGCCTCTCGCCTCGCCGAAGCTTACGGCGTAGCGCGGGTTGCGCGAGGCATCCGGATTTGCTGATTTCATTCTTCCGTGCCCTTGGGTGGGTTTTCTGTTGTGCCGGTTGCCACGGCTTCCCCCATCACGACGGCGGGGGCATTGGTCGAGGCCGGCGCTGGGCCGATTTTTCCCATAATGGCTGTCTGGGGAGGATACGCCACGTCGCCCATGATGGCCACGGGCGTGCCCATTGCGGGCGGCGGCATTCGCGTGGTAACGGGCGTGGAAAATTTTTCGCGCGCACGAAGCGTCAGCTGCCCAAGCCCGATCACACTGGCGACACCGGCGAGCGCAACGACGACCGCCGCGGTGACCGACTTGAGTTTTGCCCAGGCGAGCTTCGCGCCGACAGGACAGTTTTGCGTAAGCACCGTTCCATCCTCGCGGCGGTAGAGGCGGACACAGAGGCGTCCCTCGGTTTTCTGGAGCAGGCTGGTGGCTTCCTCGGCGGACATCTCCGAGAGGTTGTACACGTTTTTGCTGCACTGGGCGCAGAAGCGGACGCGGCCATTGCCGTCCATCAACTCCCACTGGGCGGGACAGGGTGAAGCGATCTGGATCTTGTTGAGAATGTCGGTCGGTTGCATGGGATCTCCTTTTCCTGAAAGATCGCACAACGCAGCCATCGGGTTGTCAGCGAGAAGTCAAAGATTTGTAAAAAAGTTGTCAGGGCGACGGGGAAACCCGATCCTGAATTTTGACAGGATTGACGGGATTTGGAGGATTAACAGAATTGGATCACGCAGCGCGCCGCGCTGCGTGATCCAGTTCAACTGCCACATGAATTAAAATCCTGTCAAAAATCCTCACTTAGGCTGTGGCGAGATTGGATTCGGTGGCTGGATTATGGCCGGGCGACAGGGTCGTTTCGTCGGGGGCGGCGGCAGGCTTCTCATCCTTCGGACGCGCGATCTCATTGTAGAGGGAATCGCGCTGCACGGGGATGCGCCCGGCTTCGCGAATTGCCTTCACGAGTTCGGAGGCGGTTTGTTCCTGCGGCGTTTTTGCCCCGGCCATGTGATAAATCTTTTCCTCAAGGACCGTGCCGTCGAGATCATCGACGCCGTGGCTCAACGAAATCTGCGCGAGCTTGAGGCTGTGGTTGATCCAGTAGCATTTGATGTGGTCGAAGTTGTCGAGATAGAGGCGCGCGATGGCGAGGTTGCGCAGATTTTCGAAGCCGGTCGGCTCCGGAATATGCGAGAGCTTGTTGTTCTCCGCATGGAAGGGCAATGGAATGAATGCCGTGAACCCGCGTGTTTCATCCTGCAGCGCGCGCAACCGCTTGAGATGATCCACGCGCTCGGCGATGGTTTCCACGTGCCCATAAAGCATCGTGCAGGTGCTGCGGCCTCCCATGCGATGCCACGTGCGGTGGACGTCGAGCCATTCCTCCGCCGTCTCCTTGCCACGGCAAATCTGGTCGCGCACGCGCTGGGAAAAAATTTCAGCGCCCCCGCCCGTCAGGGAGTCGAGCCCTGCCGCATGCAGCTGTTCCAGCGTTTCCGCCACGTTGAGCTTGCCCATCCATGCCAGGTGCAGGATCTCGATGGCGGTGAATGTCTTGAGGTGAAGACGCGGATCGATTTTTTTCAGGGCGCGCAAGAGCGCCTCATAGTGGTCGAACTTCCACGACGGGTGCAGGCCCCCGACCATGTGAATTTCCGTGATCCCCATGCCGAGGGCGCTCGTTGCCTTCCCCACCATTTCCTCGATGGTAAATTCGTATGCCTCGGCATCACGCTTCTTTTTTGCAAAGGAACAGAACTGGCAGGAGAGGATGCAGAGGTTCGAATAATTGATGTGGCGGTTGAGGATGTAGTACGCCTTGTTGCCGTTCTTGCGCTCGCGCGGGATGCTGGCGAGAAACGCGAGCGCATTGAGATCGCGTACTTCGTATAGGCGCATGGCATCCTCTTCCGTGAGACGCGACTCCGACTCCACCTTCGCATGGATCTCTTGCAGACGATGGTCCGCGAGGAGTTTTTGTTGAATGCGAGTCAGCATGGGGATGGGCTATCCTGCAAACACACCCATCATCACCGCTGCGAGATATCCGAAACTGGCGGCGGCATTGGCCTGCAGGAAGGCGAGCTGAAGGTTGCCCTGATTCAGCTTGCGGATCAATACCTGTTCCCATACGAGGCTTGCCAGAACGATCACAAGCCCGGCAAAATAGGGCCAGCGCATCTGTAAAAGAAAACCCACTGCCACCAGGATGAGAAGCATCGCGCCGTGAAGCAGTCGCACGAGCTGTAAGCTGCGGGACGCCCCCAGCGAAACAATCATCGAGTGAAGCCCGTGCGCGCGGTCAAACTCCGCATCCTGCAGCGCGTAAATCATGTCGAATCCCGCCACCCAGAACATCACCGCCAGCGCAAGAAGCCATGGTGCGGGATCCGCCACTTCGCCGCGCGCCGCCACCCACGCTCCCAGCGGGGCAAGCCCCAGCGCCGCGCCCAAAAAAAAATGACTAAAACGCGTAAAGCGCTTCGTCAGGGAATAACCCAGCACCACCGCCAGCGCCACGGGCGAAAGCCTCAGCGCCAGTGGATTGATCGCCGCGGAAATGAAGACAAACGCAATCGACGACACGAGGACAATCCCCCATGCAACGGGCATGGACATCTTTCCCGATGGAAGATGACGCTCCGCCGTGCGGGGATTGGCTGCATCGAATCGCATGTCAGCGATCCGGTTGAAGCCCATGGCCGCCGTGCGGGCAGCTACCACGGCCACCATCACCAGGCCAAGGATTCTCCATCCAGGACATCCGCGTAGAGCCATCACGAGCGAAGCAAGAGCGAATGGCATCGCGAAGACCGAGTGCGAGAGCTTCACGAAATCTGAAAAATGGCGAAGCTCCTTGAGGCGGTTCATTCTGGATGTTGGATGCGGAATGCGAAATAGTGGGCGCCCAGTATTCCAAAACGATCATCCAGAATCCAGCATCGAACATGTCCCTGCTCCGAGAACAACGCCGCGCCATCGGTCGCGCCATCGTCCGCTCCGCGCGCTCGATGCATGACGTCGTGTTTGGGAAGGTATCGCTTCCCGGGCCAGATCAATTGCCCCGGCGAATCCTGATCATTCGCCCGTTTTTTCTTGGCGACATCCTGCTGTGCCTGCCCGTGGCCCAGGCGATCCGAAAGGCACGTCCCGACGCACACATCGCGTGGCTCCTGCGCGAGGAATGGAGAGATCTGATCGAGCATCACTCCGTGGTAGACGAGGTGATTCCCTTCTCGTCATCCAAAATGCACGGGGTGCAGGCCGTCGGAGAATTCACAAGGGTGGCCCGCGTGCTGCGCTCCCGCGCGTTCGATCTCGTGATCAATCTCACCTGGGACCGGTCGAGCATCATCTGGACGCGCCTGAGCGGCGCGCCGGTGCGGATCGGCATCGAGGAATATGGACGCCCGCGCCTGCTCTCGCTCCTGTGCACACACACAGTGGTCGCGCCCGAGCGCTCGCAGGATGACCGTCACATGGCCGATTTTTATTTCGAACCGATGCGGCTCATGGGATTCGAAGTGCGGGAGGAGTTACCAAAAGTCGTTCCATCAGAGGACGAGGCGGAGAACGTGGACCTGCTCCTGGATTCCATTCCCGGCAAATTCCTGCTGATCCATCCGGGCGGACGTCTTGGCAGCAAGCGTTGGCCGGTGGAACGCTTTGAAGAATTGATCCGGAAACTCGGCGAGAAAACGTCCCACGCGCTCGTCCTCACCTGCGGCCCGGGCGAGGAACCGTGGGTCGCGACGCTTGCCTCATCGTTGCCGTCGGGTCGCGGTCTGTTTGTTCCAAACCCATCGCTGGGCGAACTCATGGCCCTGGCGAAGCAAGCGGAACTTTTCATCGGCAACGACAGCGGCCCGATGCACCTGGCCGCCGCATCCGGCTGTCGCGTGGTGGCAATCTTCGGAAAAGATCCGACTCGGTGGAAGCCGCTCGGCGATGGACACTGCATCTTGGGCGGGGCGCAGGGACTGGCAGCAGTCGGAGTGGAGCAGGTGGTGGCGGTGACAATGGTCGCTCTTGATCGCGGCGGCCGTTTCTGCTTCCGTAGCTAAAACGGTCATTACGGTCCACGTTAGCGGATATTCATTATGCGTCACCCATACTACCCTTCATCGGAAGAAATCGATCGGTGGTGTCTTGATCTGGTCCATGAATCCGAGAAGACACCGTTTTCCGCGAAGGTTGCCGCCGACGCCGCCCCGTGGGTGTTCTCGCCGGAGCCGCGCCATCATGAGGGAAATCGTTTTGTCCATTTTACGACCGGTGGCGGAGAGTCCTTTTATGGCTTCTGGCAACCGGCTTTAAGCGGGGGGCCGGCGCCTTTGCTTCTGCACCTGCCGGGCTACGGCGCGGAGATGAGCGCGCATCCGGAGTTGGTGGTCGCGGGATACAATGTTCTGCATGTCAATCCGTTGGGCTATAACACGCCGGACGGCCTCGACCAGTCGAAGTGTCCACAGGGATTCTGGCCGGTGTTGCCGGCTTCCGCCGAGACGTTCGGCGAGCACGGTTATCGTGATTTTCTGAGGCATGTACTGATCGCATTCCGCTGGGCGACATCGTTGCCGTGCGTGCAAGCCAGGCGTGTTGGAGTTTTCGGTTCCAGCCAGGGAGGGGGAACCGCATTGCTTGCCGCCAGCCTGCTGAAGGATCACGGCATCAAAGCCGTGGCCGCTGACGTCACGGCCCTCACGAACTTTCCGCTCATCCACGCGAAAGCGGAGGAGAAGGGCTATACCCACGATCCCACCATCCGGACGAAAATTCCACCGGTCTACGCGAAGGGGAATGCCCAGAGCTATGCCCACTTCGCCCTCGCGAAAGTCCAGGAGGAGTGCCCGAAACGCCTCCCGGATGCCTGGCGCGCGCTTGGTTTCATCGATACGTTGAGCCATGCCCACCGCCTGACGATGCCCACATTGCTGACTGGCGCAGAACTGGACGGAAACACGCCCATCTTTTCAATCATCAGCCTGTTCGAAAAGCTTCCTCGAACGCGCAGTTACACTGAAATCGCCGGCCAGGCTCATGGTTACACCCCGCTCTTCCTGCATCTGGCAAAGGCGTGGTTTACCGCGCACATATAAGGAAAGACGCCATCCTGCGGAGGCTTGGGGAAATGTGAATGTGTCCATTGGACGTCCTACGCACGATGAAGTTTTGAAAAATATGCCGATTTGTGGTTTGCTTGAGCCCCATGAAGAGGACGAAATTGAGCGCGACATGCCGGGACTGGCGGCTGCGATTCCTGGAATTGAAAGCCTTCCAGAAGAAGCGGGGGCATTGCGACGTGCCGCGAAACTGGAGGGAAAACCCCGACCTCGCCCGCTGGGCCGTCATCCAACGCAACATGCCCGGGCGCTTATCCGACGATCAATTGGAGACCTTGTGCGGTCTTGGATTTGATTTTGGAGTCCGTCAGAACCACTGGCTGGAGATGTATTTCGAACTCGTTCGTTATCGGCGCAGGTATGGACACTGCGATGTGCCCCATTACGCTCCCGGTCATGTCCAGCTTTCAACCTGGGTGCATAAGCAGAGGAAACGTTTTCACCAGCGCCGTCCGAGGACGTATAGCCAGATCCCGCCGGATCAAAAAAGACGCCTCGACGGGCTCGGCTTTTCATGGGACCCGATCCGTGAGCTCTGGGAGAAGCACTTCAAGGCGCTCCTTGAATTCAAAAGGGCGAACGGGCACTGTCGTGTGCCGTACAACGGGCCCGGCGACCAGGAATTGTCCCACTGGGTCGTGCTTCAGAGGTACACTCATAAAAAGGGCCGTCTTCCCGAGGATCGCGTAGAGCGTCTGAACCGGGTGGGGTTCGACTGGTCCCCATCGAAGTCGTTTTGGAATTACATGTACCAGAAGCTGATCGAGTTCCACAGGGCGCATGGCCACTGTAGTGTGCCCACCCCATCCCGAGAGCATCGCCAGCTGGGCGGATGGGTGAAGAGGAACAGACAGGGGTTCGAGCGCCTCCCCCGGTCCCAACGGCTCCTCCTCGAAAAGCTGGGCTTTGGCAGGAATGCGTTCGATCAGCGCTTTGACGCGATGTTCAACCGTTTGCTGGAATTCAAAAAACTTCATGGACACTGTTCCGTTCCCTCTCACTCGTATCATTGCAAAAGCCTGGCCCGCTGGGTGGATCGGATCCGAAAAATTTATAGGCTGGGACGTTTGTCCCGGGAAAGGATTCATCGCCTGGATGGCGTCGGCTTCACCTGGCATCCGGCCGCGTCAAATTGGGATGAGAGACTCAGTGAACTGGCCGCCTTCAAACAGCGGCATGGTCACTGTCGGGTGGGATGCTCCGGGAAATCCGGAGCCAAACTGGAAAGTTGGTGCCAGCATCTTCGCGAACGTCGCCGCAAAGGACGTCTTACGCCGGCGCAGGTCGGGCAGCTTTCCGATCTGGGTTTCGATTTCAACCCTTCCATTTCGTGGAATTCGATGTACCGCCAAATGGCCGCATTTCACCAGGAACACGGCCATTGCTTCGTGCCCCGTACTTCAAGGGAACACCAACGACTGTACTCGTGGGTTGGGCGTAACAGGAGATTATTCGAGCGACTGTCTCCGGCGCGGAAATGTCTCCTGGAGAAACTGGATGTTTGGAAACGTCCTCAAAGGGCTTTGTCGAAGCGCGGGCTTCCCAACTTCGAGCCCATGCTCAAGCGATTCATCGAATTCAAGCGCCGCCATGGGCACTGCCGCGTGCCCAGTCGCACGGGGGAGTTCCGCCCCCTGGCTCTTTGGGCAATCCGCGCGCGTCAACTGCGCGCGGCCGGGCGTCTGCCCGATAGTCAGATTCAAAGCCTCAACCATGCGGGTTTCGTTTGGAATCCGCGCGCATCACGCTGGGAGCAGCGGATCAAGGAGCTGGGTGCTTTTAAGAAAGAGCACGGACATTGTCGTGTCACGGCATCAAGCAATGCTCCAGCTGTCTTGCAAAACTGGCGCTGCAGCCTGCTGGAGCGAAAGCGACTCAAGACACTTTTGCCCGAACAAATCAAACAACTCGCAGACCTGGGTTTCACTCCCTGGCTCCTCGGTTCGCGTCCCCGCAATCAACCGAAGTCTTCCTCTCAACGGAAAAACTAAAATCCAAAGCCCTCATCTATGTGGATCCGCAAACTCACCCTGCCCTGCGTAGCTCAGTGAATTCTCAAGAACCATCACCGGCATCAACTCCAACCGTCATGCACAATAAACCTCTGCTGATCATTTTGATATTCGTAGGCGCTACATGTTTGTCGTCATTTGCGCAGCAGCCTGCAACCACCGCGACGAACCCAGGAGCCGGCAAGAAGGCGCCGCCAATCCAGAAAGCCAAGAAGGGCTTCCCGCAGATTTCGCTTCAGGAGGCATTGCAGGCTGCCGAAACATATATTCGTGACAAGGGAATTGACGTATCCGCCTACTATCTGGCGGAGATCAGGATTGAACATCCCGAGAAATCAGAACCCGTTTGGTTGGCTCAGTGGGTCAATCCCAACAGTGACCACCTTCCAAGCGATATGTGGATTCGGGTTTCGATGGATGGAAAAGCATCTGGCTTCCCAGGCATGTAAATTCACTCGATACAATGGCAATAGGGCATCGTATAAAGGCGTCCAATTATTATCGTATCGATGACTCAAGCTTCCTCCATTTGACTGATGCTGGTAACGGCGGGGGTAAGTTGTGGCGGTGGTTGGCGGTTGGTCACCAGTTTTGACTCGCAACCAATCCCGAAACACGGACTAATCGGGCCTGCGATGAAGAATTCACTTCCAACCGCGGTGCTGGGCCGCACGGGGCTCCGCGTCTCGCGTCTCGGCCATGGGGCCATGGAGATCCGTGGCCCCCGCATCTGGGGTGGACGCCCAGTTACCGAAGGTCAGGCAGAAAAAATTCTCAATGAGACACTGGACGATGGGATCAACTTCATTGACACGTCCAACGACTACGGACGCAGCGAGGAATTCATCGGAAAATATCTCTCAAAGCGGCGCCCGGATTTTTTCCTCGCGACCAAGTGCGGATGCACCGTTGTGCACAAGGACGAGCATACCGACGACACCCCTCACACATGGACACGGGACAATGTTTTTCGCGGCCTTCACGAAAGCCTGCAGCGGATGAAGACCGACTATCTGGATGTGATGCAGCTTCACAACCCGTCGGTGGAGGAATGCAAGCGGGAAGATCTCGTCAAGGCGTTGCAGGACATGCGCAAGGAGGGGAAGGTCCGGTGGATCGGAATTTCCACGACGCTTCCCCATCTTCCCGAATATATCCGCTGGGGTGTCTTCGATGTGTTCCAGATTCCTTACTCCGCCCTGCAGAGGGACCATGAGGAATGGATATCCAAGGCCGCGAAGGCGGGGATCGGGACCATCATTCGTGGAGGCGTGGCGCGAGGCGAACCGGGCCATGGTTTGGGGGCGGCCGACGGATGGAAAAAGTTTGCCGAAGCCAGGCTCGACGACCTGCGGGCCGATGGCGAAAGCCGCACCGCCTTTCTCCTGCGCTTCACGCTGAGCCATCCGGACGTCCACACCACGATCGTCGGGACACTTCAACCTGAGCACATGCGGGAGAACATTCAGGCCGCCATGAAGGGACCGCTGCCAGCGGAAGTTTACGCCGAGGCAAAACGCCGTTTGGATGCCGCCGGCATCAGGCCGGCCGTTTGAGTGCAGTTGTCGTCGAAGCTTGATCCATCCCGGAGTTACTTTGGCTTGTCAGTTTTGCTGAAATGGAGCTGTCCCCATTCCTCCTGGCAATGGAAATTGCATGACTTGTGAAGAGAGGTGGAGGAAACGATGGGGACGTCATTCCCCTTGGTGAAATCATATCGGGAGAAGGAAAAACGCCAGACTTCGCCGTTGGTGATTCCGACGGATTCGTCCAGCAGACCCGCGGGTACTTCGGCGAGCACATGCCATGTTTGATTTTTCTCATCCACCCGGGTGTGGCTGGTAAAAGCCTTGGGCGGGGGGATCACCCGTTTTGCGATCTGCCGTTTCGATTCCCTCACATCCTCGACATCGGAGTCAATGTAATCCTGGGCGCCGGCCCAATGGAGCTGAAGCGCCTGGTTCTGGGGCGTGACATGAAGTTCGAAGTAGTCCTTCTGCGAGGATCTGCGGAGGAAGATTTCAAACACATCGCCGCACGTGGTCGAGAGAAAATCAAACGACTGGCCTGGTTTCAGATCGGGCGGGATATCGCGCATTTCGTTCAGACGGGTGGCGCGGTCATTGATCGAAACATCCTCCACCTGGGCATAAATCCAGAGCGAGTTTCCGCGTCGGCCCGTGCGGATGGTGGCGGGTTTGAATGTTGGATCCGGCGTATTGTGCCATGCCTGCCACATGGCAACAGGCGTTGCGTCCTTGAATGCAGCCTCCACGGATTTCCAATCGGAAGGATCGAAGGAGGAAAGTGTTTTGCACACCAGGTTGGGTGGTTCATCCCCAACCAGCTGGATGGTTCCCGTCAAACAAAGAGAAATAATCAGGCCTCGAATCATGAGAATCCATTTCTTTCGTCACGCACGTTCAGAACGAACTCATTGCCCTTATGAAGATGAAGAACGCGGATGGGAACACCTTGCCCTTTTTTCACTCTTTTGCGGGCATCATATTCGCGGATCCACCAATGAAAAAAACGGCCCTTTTCCCATCATGAACAACCGTTTCTTCAATCAAAATGGTTTCAGAATCACCCGCTTCGGTGAGGTGGGGAATGATCCGATAGCTGGGCTTCTTGTCGTCCGCTGGATCATAGGGGGAATGCCATACCGGCGAGTCGCTGGACAGATAGTTTCCAGGGATTAACTGGCTGGGCTCGTCCGGGAATTTGTCGTTGTTATCCACGGCGTATTGTTTGCATGCGAGGCCGATCTGGCGAATGTTATTAAGGGATATCTGGTCGGGAGACTGTCCGCTATCGATGAGTTGCTTGAGCTTCAGGTCGACGCTGCCGTACCTCTTGGTTTTTTTGAGCTGGGCGATCTCCAAACCCACCTTGCCAAAAATCGCCTGGAACTCAAATTTCTTCAGGCCGCTCCTGCCTGTCAACTTGTCGCCGTTCGACAGATGGACCGTGATGGATGCGTGGTCATCGAGAAATTCCATCGCCTGGATTCTCGAGATCGTCACATCCACCTTGCCCAGCGAGGATTCAAGGGGAAAAACTTGAAAGAGGGGGGTTCCAATCACGCTGGAACCATCCGAAAGTTCGAAGACAAACCGCACGTCGGACGCTGGATCCTTCCTGGTCTCTTCGGCGGCCAGGTCGCAAGCCAGCAGCGCGAAAAGCGCCAGCGGAATAAACCGTTGGAGCGTCATGACTGATCCGGTTGGGCCGTTTGCATGCAAACACCATGCCCTATAAATCCGCAAAAATCGAGCTACATTTGAACCGTCTGGACTGCTTTCACGAATGCTTTCGCGTGTGCGACGGGGATGTCGGGAAGGATTCCGTGGCCGAGGTTGGCGATGAGGCCCGGGCCGGGGTGATCGGCGAACATGGCGCGCGTTCGCTGGCGGATGACGCGCGGATTGGAATATAAAACGGTGGGATCGAGGTTGCCTTGCAGGGCCACTTTGCGGCCCACGCGACGGCGCACTTCGGAGAGGGGGAGACGCCAGTCCACGGAGAGCACGTCGGCGCCGGTCTCCGCCATCGCTTCCAGGTGGGGCGTGCTGCCGTTCACATACAGGATGACGGGCGCGCCGAGTCTCCTCACGCCGTCAATCGCGCGTTGAAGCGCGGGCAACGCGAAGAGCAGGTAATCCTCGCGGCTGAGAATTCCACCCCAGGTGTCGAAGATCTGGACGGCTGACGCGCCCGCCTCGATCTGTCCTTGCAGGTGGAGCGCAATGCCATCGGCCAGCTTCGCCAGCAGCAACGCGAAGTTTTTTGGGTCTTCGTTCATGAAACGCTTCGTCTTGTTGAACTCGCGGCTTGTTTCACCCTCGATGGCGTAGCAGGCGAGCGTGAAGGGCGCGCCCGCAAATCCGATCACGGGGATGTTTCGAGGACGAAGCGTGTCAGAGGTCAGGCGGATCGCCTCGCCGACATAGCGGAGGTCTTTCGCGATGTCGGGTGGATGAAGGCGTCGGATGTCGGAAACAGAGCGGAGTGGATGTTCGATGCGCGGGCCGTGGTCTTTTGCAAAATGAATGTGCAACCCCATGGCTTCGAGCAGGACGAGGATGTCGGAAAAAATCACGGCGGCGTCCACGCCGAGGATGTCCACGGGCTGGAGGGAGACGCGCGAGGCGAGCTCCGGGGTTTTGCAGAGCGTGAGAAAATCCACGCCGGCACGGATGGCGCGATATTGGGGAAGATATCGTCCCGCCTGGCGCATGAGCCACACAGGCGGGCGCGGGACGCGTTCTCCGCGGCATGCCTTGAGAAAGAGGGAATTAAACAGGGATTGTTTCACAGGGCGATTTACTGTACGAGATGTAGATTGACACTGTTCATCCAAATGAGAAAAAAAGGGAAAGCGAAGAGGAAGCAAAACAGCAAAATGTCACGGGCCCCGGGGCCGTCCACACTGCGGAAGCAACTGCAGCCCAAGGTGTCCGATTTCGAGACTCACTTCAAGGCTTTCATGGACAACAGCCCGATGCTGTCGTTCATCAAGGACAAGGAGGGCCGATACGTGTACATGAACGAGCAGTATCTGCGCCTTTTCAAGGGCGGATACAAGCAGTTCATCGGCAAGACGGATTTCGCAGCGTTTCCCGAGGCCGCCGCGCGCGCATGCCGCGAGTCCGACGCCGTGGTGTGGTCCACCGGCAAGTCGCATAAGACGATTGAAAGCGCCCCGCTGGCGGATGGCAGCATGCGACAATGGATGGTCTTGAAATTTCCCATTCAGGAGCAGGACGGGAAAGAATTCCTTGGTGGCCTTGCGCTGGATGTCACGGAGCAGAGGCACGCGGAGATCGAACTTGAGAAATCGCTTTCCCTGCTGCGCGCCACCCTGGAGTCCACGACCGATGGCATCCTTGTGGTGGACATGAAAGGGCACATTCTGAGCTTCAATCGGAAGTTTGTCGAAATGTGGGGCATACCGGAATCCATCATCATGTCGCGCGACGACGATCGCGCCCTGAGTTTCGTGCTCGAGCAGCTTTGCGAGCCGCAGGCCTTTCTGAAAAAAGTGAGGGAGTTGTACTCCAAGCCCGAAGCGGAGAGTTTCGACGTCCTTCATTTCAAGAATGGACAGATCTTCGAGCGCTATTCCCAGCCACAATTCATCGCCGGGCAGAGCGTGGGCCGTGTCTGGAGCTTCCGCGACGTCTCGGAACGCCACAAGGCCGAGGAATCCCTGAAGGAGAGCGAGGAGCGTTATCGCGAAATTTTCGAAAATGCGCACGACCTCATCCAGAGTGTATCGCCGGACGGGCGCGTGCTTTACGCCAACCGCGCGTGGATGGAAACCCTGGGCTACTGCGAAGCGGACCTCGACTCGCTCTCGCTCTTCGATGTGGTCCACCCGGACTCCATCGCCCATTGCCAGGAAATGTTTCGCCGCGCGATGCAGGGAGAGCTGATCAGCCAGGTCTCAACCGTCTTCCTGACGAAAGACAAGCGTCCCATCTCGCTTGAAGGAAACATCACCACGAAATTCGTGGATGGCAAGGCTGTCTTCGCGCGCTGCATCCTCCGCGACGTCACGGGAAACAAGAAACTGGAGGAGAACCTACGCCAGTCGCAAAAAATGGAGGCGCTGGGCAAGCTCGCCGGCGGAGTGGCGCACGACTTCAACAACCTGCTCCTTGCCATCATGGG
>JAHFSY010000086.1 GCA_023269615.1 Verrucomicrobiota bacterium | reverse complement strand
GGCGCGGGAGGGGTGATTCTGCTTCTCCTGCTGATGGGTGTCATCGGTCACAAATGGGTGTGGATGATTCCAATAAAATATTACGGCTATTTGTTTTTTTTGCCGCTGTTGCCCGCTTTGTTGGGTGTCGTCATTTGGACACTGTTTGGGCGAAGACCTGCGGGGTCGTGGCTCACGGCGCCGCTCGCGGATGATTGGATCATGTCGCTGGGTATGGGCGTCCTGGTTTTTGGATTACTCGTGGCGATTGCCGTTCCCAGTTTTATCCGGGCTTCAAAACGTGCGTCGTGCAGCCCGGGTCAATATCGTCAGGTGGATGCTGCAAAGGATCAGTATGCGCTGGAAAACAACATCACGAACAACATCACACCCAGATGGGAGGACTTGACGCCTTATCTGAAAGCGGGAAGCAGGCTGGCGATGGAAGGTGGGAACGACAAGCACGGCAATCCGATCATCATCGGAGGAATTCACGAGCGTGTTCGAGTTCATCCCCGTACAAAGAAACTTTTGGAAGATGCCACCGGGGGAGACACTTTCTGGGGGCCGTACAGCTGAGGCGTGGAATGAGCGATCCAATTCCAGACAAGCCAGTGGACGACGTAAAACCGTCCATCCAGAAGCCGAAGTGGGGAAGGATCGCTCTGATGTGCGGGATCGTGTCGTTGCTCGTGCCTCCGTTGACACCCATGCTGCTTGTATCCGCCTCCAGCAACCCGTGGTGGTGGAAAGGATGGTCATTTGTTTTTCATCCAGGAGTCATCTTGCCTCTGCTCCCATTTTTCATCCTGACGCATGTGGCTTGGTTCAAAATCCGTTGGAGCGGTGGCACCCTCGCCAATCGTATTGATGCGCTTGTTGGTGTGCTGCTGGTTTATCTCGCCTTTGTGCTCAGTCTGGTTGCCGTTTCAAATTTTATTAAATTTTCGAAACACTGCATGATTGGCCTCAGCCAGTATCGGCAGGTGGATGCGGCGAAGGATCAATATGCCTTGGAAAACAACATCACCAACAACATCACGCCGAATTGGTCGGACCTGACTCCCTATTTGAAGGCAGGCAGCAGGCTGGCGCTGGACGGCGGGAGAGACAGCCTCGGAAATCCGATGCTGATCGGCCCGATCCACGACAGGTTGCGTGTGAATCCACTGACGAAAGAGGCAGTCAAGGATGTGGTCAACGATTCCTACTGGGGGCCGTATAGCTGATTTCTCCTTTCTGAGTCTGCATCCGTGTCCATCCGTGAAATCCGTGGTTTGTTTTCCGTCGGGGAGAGTTGACCACGGATTTCACGGATGGTCGCGGATATGGGGAGCCCTGAATCCCGCCAAACTCTGGCGAGTTCGGCTACGTCCTGAGCTGCATTCCGAAATTTTCAGATTTACAGAAGCCGTGGTTCATCGTGCAGCGCTCGGCGCTGCGCGATTCAGGAAATCTACGTCCATCTGCGGAGAAAATGAGACCCAGGGCATCCGTGTTCCATCCGTGTCCATCTGTGGCTCACCCCCGGTCGCCGATGGCATCGGCTCGTACATCCGCAAGGCCAAACTCTGGCGAGTTCGGCTGCATTTCGGATCGCCCAATTTTTTATTTGACAGATTTTGAGTTTATGATATCTGTTGTGATATAACATTTATCAATTAGCCATGGTTTCATTGAAAACAGAGATGGTGGATGGGGGGAGTTCGTTTGCTGGGAAGGCGAGCATGCTCGATGTCGCTCGCTTCACGGGGCTCTCGGTGAGCACGATTTCCCAGGCGATCAATGGGATGGGGCGGATCAGCAAGGAGACACGAGACCGGGTGCTTTCGGCTTGTCAGACGCTTCATTATCGACCGCACCCAACGGCGCAGTTCCTTCCGAAGCTGCGTCATCGTTCGAAGGGACGTGTGCTCACGGGGCTTTATGCGTTTACGCCGTCACTTGCAGAGAACGATGATCCTTCGGTGTATTCGCTTTTCATGAATGGCGCGGTGAAAGTTTGTTATGCGCAGCGCAAGATGCTGGTGTACCAGTCGCACATCGAGGGGCATGAGGCGGACCACATGCTTTCGTCCACGTTTGGAATGGATGGACGGCTTTTTGTTGGAAGAATCGGGGATGAGGTCGTACACCTTTTCGAATCCGAGCACGCGCCCTTGGTGGTGCTGGGCGATCATCGTTGCGAGCGTCCTGTATGGAATGTGAACACGGATGTGGCGGCAGCCGCGCGCATGGCGGTGGAGATGCTGTGGGGGCTCGGTCATCGCCGCATCCAGCTTGTGACGGCGGAACGCGAGGTCTGGTATGAATTGAAATTTCTGCGGGAATTTTGCGGCGCCCTGGAGGAGAGGGGAGGGGATGGCAGTCGCGGAAGCCTGCTGGCCAATTGCAGCATCGAGCAGTTGAGGGACCGCCTCACCGCCGCCGATCATCCCACGGCACTGGTTTGCGTGGGGGAATTTCAGGCGCAGAATGCATTTCGCGCCATGGCACGCGCGGGACTGGAAGCGCCGCGAGATCTCAGCGTGCTGATGTTCGGGCGTCCGGGCGTCTATGTGCCGCGGGTGTCCCATGTGGATCCATCGTATGAAAATGTGGGGCGCGCTGGAATGGAATTGATGGTCCGGCTTGCGGCAAATCCCGCGCTGGAGACGCCCACGCGCACGCTGGTGCCGCCGGTGTTCGTGGACCAGGGGACGTGCGCAAATTTCGTCCCACCCAGGGCAGGACCCGAAATTTATGTGTGAAAACAATGATTGTCCGATGAATGGAACGTGCCGCAATGGCGCGACGCAGGAACGCAAAGGGCGTTGTTCCGGGCACCATTCCAACAAACTTTCCGCAACCCAAACCCCACCCACCGCCGAACCAAAAAACATCACCATGAAACCCACCATTGACACCCGCCTGCACTGGACCGACCACTACGCGAAGCATGGCTTCGCGGTCGTGAAGAACATCCTTGAGCCCGCCTATATCGAGGAGGCATTGAACGAAGTGAAAAAGCTCGTGAAGAGCGACCTGCCGATGGACCAGTGGACGAAGGACAACACGCCCAAGCTGGGAACCCAGGCTCACAACGAGGTGTTTCGCAAGGTGTACGACCAGCCGAAGGTGCGCGCGGCGATCGACGAGATGTTTGGCTCGCCCCATTGCTTCCTGGATGAGCGTGCCTTCCAGCTTTTCTTCAAGCCGCGCGATCCGCAGGCGAAGCCCGAACTCTTGAAGGGTGGCCACATTGACTTCGTGGACGTGCCGATTCCTGTGTTTGGAAACGGCTTCATGATCCAGTTTTCGCTGGTGAACAAGCAGCCGTTTGGCGGCAACATCACCATCTGGCCGGGCACGCACAAGGTCGTGCAGAAGCACATCATGGACGACCCGAATTGGCGTTATCCCGCAAATTGGGGAGGAATCACCAACAGCGAGCCATACGAGTTCGTGGCCGGGGCGGGTGACGCCTTGTTCTTCCATCATCTCGTGGCGCACGAGGGCAACGTGTGCACCACGGCCATGCCGCGAATCAGCCTGCATTGCCAGGTCCTGCGCAAGGAATGGCTCAAGGAGATCAGTGCCGACCATGACCTCAGCCCTTGGGAGCGCAGCCTTGCGATGAATGGCCCGTACAAGGTGCGCTGCGACGAGCAAAAAATGATGGAGGAAGGGTATCGCCGTCGAAAGGCCAAAACCCCCGATCACCCCCAGGTGAAGCAGAAGGAGGAACTTGCAGCCGTCGATGCGAAAATGCGCTCCGGGTATTAAAAAATGTAGCCGAACTCGCAAGAGTTTGGCCGCCGGATCCGTCCTTCAACTCGGGATTGACAACTTCGGGCTCTCCATCTATGCCTGTCCGCCCCAAACGTCACAGGACTAAAATTAACAAAAAAACACGTCAAAACAGGAAATACTATGAAATGGTTCATTTCGACGCTGGCGGTGCTTGCATTCGCTCTGAATGTTCAGGCATCCGACCTGCGCATCATCAGCTGGAACATTGAAGACGCCACCCCGCATTCGAAGGCGGATTTCATCGCCAAGGTGGCCAAGGAACAGAAGGCCGACATCCTCGCCCTGCAAAACGTCAACGCAACGCCCTATTACATCGCCAATGACCTCTCCGAACAGCTCGGCGGGAACTGGGCTTATCGCGTGTCCACCAGCGCGAAGAACACCAAGCAGCTCGCGATCTTCTGGAACACGAAGACCGTCAGCCTCAAGACATCGAAGGTGCCGAACAATGGCATTTACGAGGAAACCGACATCCAGGCGGGCGACAGCACTGCCGCCCCGGCCCAGATCGGATATTTCCAGAAGGGCTCGTTCGACTTCTTCCTCATCAACGTCAATCTCATTGACGCGTGGCAGAGCCAGGATGTGAAGCTCAAGCAGGCGGCCGTGCTTCATGCCTGGGTGAGCGGCAAGAAAAAGGCGCTGAGCGGCACGGAGAATGACTTCGTGGTTGCCGGCAGCTTCAACTTCGGATTCCCCGGCGAGCGCGCCAGCGCTTTCCTGGATGACGATGTGATTGACAATCCCTCCTACTCCATCCTCGAAGGCAACGGCCTTCTCAAGTTCACGATGTACGCGGCATGGAAGAAGGATCCTTCCATCAAGACCTACATCGGAGACTGGGAGAACGACGACCGCCTCGTGGACGGGTTCGCGCTCAGCAAGGGTGCCACCCGCCATTATGTGGCCGGCAGCTCAAAGGTCCTCCCCGTGGACAAGCAATTCGAAGACGTGGATGATTACATGGAGCACGTGTCCAATCACCTGCCCGTGATCGCCCGCTTCAAGACCGATTTCGAGGATTAATCTCCCCCGAAACCCTAACGAAAGCCGCGTCCGGTGAAAGCCGGGCGCGGCTTTTTTGTTTTCGTCCTCCAGCCACATTTAGACTGGGAAAAAGGACTCTTGAATCAGCGATCCACAACAATTATCTTGAAACGCATGAGGGGCGCTTCCACGTTGCGAAGTCTGCTGGTCGTTGCATGTGTTGTGGCCATGCTCGCAATCATCGGTTTCAGCGCCCGCAAGTGCTTCCGGAAATTTCAAGGCGAGGATGACCCCTATGCCGGATCGGCGCCGCCTTCGCCAACAGCTCCCCAATCCACAGCCAAGGTGGGCTCTCCGGAAGAACAGGCCCGCCAGCAGATCGCCGAAGGCCACCCATGGTCGGCGGCTGAAACACTCGCCGGCTCACACAGTGACGAGGCGCTGGACCTCATGCTCGTGATACTTGAAGTCCCGTTTGATCCAAACAAACGCCTGGACCTGGTGAAGGCTCTTTCCAAATGGCCGGACCATCATGAAAAAATCGCCGACGCGTTTGTGCTTCTGCTGCCCTCGTCGTTTTCCACCGAGATCAAGGTGATCTGCCAGACGCTCGCGGACTGGGACATGAAGTCGTGCGCGCCCGCGCTGGCGGAAATGCTGGCTCACTCGAACGAAAGGGATTGTTTTGAGCCGGTTTCCCATGCCCTTGAAAAAATCGGCACCCCGGAATGCGTGCCCACCCTGCTTTCTGTCATTCCCGCCACGGAAGAGGACTGCCTGAAGGCTGATCGGATTGCCGGCGGCAATTCCAGCTTCATCCCCCGGCTCAAGGCGGTCATCGAGGCGCTTGGCGGAATTCGCGATCCGCGGGCGGTGGATGTTCTTGTCCTCCATTTCAACCGCTACCATGTCAGCGAGGGCGGCAAGCTGGGCGGTTATTTGTGGGAAACGGTTTCGGAAGCCCTGGGCAAAATCGGCACCGAGGAGTCCATCGCAGCCATGCAGTCAAAAGTGGAGCAGGAAAAAGATCCGTCGCGACGGGCGTGGCTGCGACGGAAATTATTGCCGGGGCTCATGCGCTCGCGTCATGCCCAAGGCCGCTCCGCCCTCGCGGAAGCTCTTGCGAGTGATGACAGATGGCTGCGCCAGCAGGCGGTGGAGGCGCTCGTCGAAACGGCCGAAGCCGCGGACGTTGGGCTCATCCTGAAAGCCATTTCCGATCCGGATCCGCTTCTGACCCAAAGGGCGCTCCGCCTCGTCCCACTCATTGCGCCCGAGTCAAACACCCAGGTGGAGCAGGCATGCGACCAGTTGATGAAGGCGCGGCGTTTTCGCACCGCCCTGAAACTTGCGGAAAAGATTGCGGATGCGAAGCGGACGGATGAAGCAAAGAAAGGTCTCGAGAAATTGAGGGCGGATTTGATGTCCAAGCCGCGCGTTCACGAGTGGCTTGGCCTCACGAAAGGCCCGCTCCAGTCGAAGTTTCCAAAAGCGCGCCACATCGAGGGCGGGATTGAGCTGGTGAGCATCAATGGCGGCCGCTCGCACACCTGGATGCTGGAGGACAAGGCGCAGGGCGTGAATTTGTCCACCGACGTGTTTGGCGACGGACCGTGCCAGCACATTCACCTCACCGCCCCGTACGGCGACGCGGTGTACGGCGTGAAAATCGGCGATCCCGCCGCGCTCGCATGGGAAATCCAGGGGGAGACCGTCGGCGATCCATGGCTGGCGTGGCGCTGGAATGTGACGGATAAGGCGCGCATCAGCCTCAGCTACTCGTACGACGGAAATTGCAAAATCACCGAGGCGGTGGTGCAGGAGACAAACCGATGAAAAAGTGCGTAGCCGAATTCGCAAGAATTTGGCCTTTGTTCAAGCCACACGGTGATGTCAGCCAGTCCCTGGATCCCGTCCAAACGCTTGCGCGTTCGGCTACGATGCTCATGGCGGCATGCCTTCTTTGTGCCTCATCACTCCCGGCCCAGGAGGAAGCCACGTGGACGCTGCCGGGCCATTCCAACCAGGTGTATGCGGTGGCGTTTTCTCCCGATGGGAAAATACTTGCCTCGGGCGGCAACGAAAAATTCGTCAAGCTTTGGGACCTGGCGACTCGCAAGGAGATTGTGATGCTCGCGGGTCAGGACGGGATCCGTTCGCTCGACTTTTCGCCTGACGGCAGGCTGCTCGCTTCCGCCAGTTCGGACAACATGATCAAGCTCTGGGACGTGGAAAAGCGGGAGGAGGTGGCCACGCTCAAGGGGCGTGGTTCCGCGATGATGTGCGTGCGTTTTTCTCCCGACGGAAAAACCCTTGCGTCCAGCGACAGCTATCGCAACGTCTGGCTCTGGGATGTGGCTGCAAACACGGGCGAGATGCTTCCCGAAAAACACAAGGCCCCGGTCAATGCGCTCGCATTTTCCCCCGACGGAAAGTTTCTGGTCACGGCGGAGGATTCAGATTGGGGCCACACCGGGGGCGGAGCGATCCACACATGGGACCTCGCAACCCGGGAAATTGTGGGCACGATGACGGGGAACAAGACGGATCACCTCGCGTTTTCACATGACGGCAAAACGCTGGTTTCGTGTGGTCATCTCGGAAACCTTGTCTGGTGGGATTTTGAAGGTCGCAAACGCATCGGAAATCCCGGAGGCCCGGCGCGGTCGGTTGCCTGTTCCCCAAATTCTGGCGTGGCTGTGGTGGCTGGTGGCAAACTCATCCTCTACGACCTTGTCACAAAGTCGCCCATGTTCGAGCTCCCCGGCCATTCGAGCGAAGTGATGGGTGTCGCATTTTCTCCCGATGGCCGTTACGTCGCCTCGGGCAGCCTGGAAGGAGCCGTGCGCATCCACGACCTCGCGGCGTATCGCGAACTCGCAACGATGAAGGCCAGCGACAGCGGGATCATGACGGTCGCATTTTCCCCCGATGGAAAAACCCTCGTCACGGGCGGTGGAAGCTCGAAACTCCGGTTTTGGGACGCAGCTTCCCGCAAGGAAACCGGTGACGCGCACAAGCACACGGCCATGGTGCGATGCGCCGTATTTTCCCCGGATGGATCACTCGTCGCCTCCGCCGGAATGGATCGCACGATCCGCCTCACGCAAACCGATGGCAGGACGGAGAAAGCGGTGATGAAGGGACACGATGGTTTCATCCGCGCCGTCGCGTTTTCGCCTGATGGAAAAATTCTCGCATCGGGCGGCACCGACAAAATGATCAAGCTTTGGGATGTCGTCACGGGAAAGGAGATCCGTTCGTGGAAGGCCCACGATGGAGATGTGGCGTCGCTCTGTTTTTTGAAGGATGGAAAACGGCTCGCCTCGTCGGGATATGACCAGGCCGTGAAATTGTGGGACGCAGATTCGGGTAAGGAGCTGGCGACGCTTTCCGGTCACCAGGGTTTCGTGATGTGCGTGGCCGCGTCCCCGGACGGCACGGTTCTCGCGTCCGGCGGCGCCGACCGCGTCATCAAATTGTGGGACGTGGATAGCCTGAAAGAAACCGCCTCGCTGCGCGGGCATTGGAGCGTGGTGCGCTCGCTCTGTTTTTCGCCGGATGGGAAGCGTCTCGCGTCGGGCGGTTCGGATTGCAGTGTTCGCTTGTGGGATGTTGACGGGCAAAAGGCTGTGGCGGTGATGAATGGCCATTGGCGCGTCGTGCACGGAGTGGCCTTTTCCCCCGATGGAAATGTGCTGGCTTCCTGCAGCGCGGATGATTCGATCAAGCTCTGGAATGCGAAGTGACACGACCCAAGAGATTCAGGCTGAAATTTCCCGCGTTCCATGCCATGTTTCTCCCCATGAAAGCCACGCTCGCCGGGATCATCGCCCTTGCGCTGCTGCTTTCATTCACGGCTTGCAGCAGCAAGGCAGACAAGAAGGCTGCCGATTCGAAGGCGGCCAATGAACGAACCGCGGATGGAAAAACCCCTCTCCAGCTTGCCATCGAAAAAGGAGACAAGGCGGCGGCTGAGAAGTTGATCGCCAAGGGCGCCGAGGTGAATGCCATGGAAAATGGCGATACCATGCTGCAGCTCGCGGCGTTGAAGGGGCAGAAGGATATCGTGGAACTCCTGATTGCCAAGGGAGCCAATCTCAAGGCCATCAACACCAGTCATAACACCACAATGCTGCATTACGCGGGTTCGCGTCCGGTGGCCGAGCTGCTTGTGGCCGCCGGTCTCGACATCAATGCAAAAAGCTATCAAGGAACCCCGCTCCACAAGGCTGCGGAGCGGGGCAATGCCGACGTGGTGGAATACCTGATTTCGCTTGGAGCGGACCCGTTTGTGGAGGCGAACGGCCTCACAGCCCTGAATGTCGCGTCAACCGCCGAGGTCGCGCAATTGCTGGTGTCCAAGGGGCTCGATCCCAACGGCAAGCCCGACCAGAACGGCCGTTGCATTCCACCTCTTTACACGGCTGCGCAACGGGGACACGCCGATGTCGTGAAAGTCCTCCTCGAAAAAGGTGTGGACCTGGGTTCGAAGGAGTACGAGTCGAACAATCCGCTGTATGCAGCGGTGTCCCAGGGGAACGTCGAAACCGTCGAACTTCTCATGGCCCGCGGCGCAACGCTTCCGCATCGCGGCGACGCGGCCGACAGCCTGCTCGTGACGGCGGTGCGATGCGGACACCAGAAAGTGGTTCAAGCCCTGCTCGCCAAGGGAGCCGATCCCAACCAGGGCAGCAATCCTCCCTTGACGATTGCAGCCTCGAAGGGAGACCGCGGGATGCTCGAAATTCTTGTCGCCCATGGCGCGGATGTCCGGGGCGGAAACAATGGGTGGACGCCCTTGCACGCCGCCGCCTCGGGGACACCCCAAAAATTTGAGAACGTGCTCGTGGTCCAGGGCAACGTCGTTCCGCTCGAAAAGGACAGGGGCAAGGATTACCTTGAGTGCGCAAAAATCCTGGTGGACAAGGGGGCGGATGTGAGCGCGACCGCCCAAAGCAATCTCGCCACGCCGCTCCACCAGGCGGCCGGCGCCGCCCTCACGCCTGTCGCAGAATTGCTTCTCTCCCGGGGGGCGGAAGTCAACGCGAGGGACAAATCCGGTGCCACGCCACTGCACAAGGCGGTCACCAGCGGGAACAAGTCCATCGTCGAGTTTCTGATTTCCAAGGGTGCGGACGTCAACGCGAAGGATGAATTTGATGCCACCCCGTTGCACTGGGTTGTCATTAACGACTCCACCCCGGGGACCGTCCCCATGGCGCAATTGCTGCTCGAGAAAGGAGCTGATCCCAACCAGCCGCTCAACTCCAAGGCGAATGTGCAATCCCATCGATCATGGTCCATGATGCGCCCCGACAGCCAAAGCTCAGCCGACGGTGGTGTGCCGCTTCAACTGGCACACGAGAAGGGGATGAAGGACCTTCTCCTCAAATTCGGGGCGAAGGGCGCTCCGGGGACAACTCCCTCCACCGCATCCACACCCGCTCCGGCACCAAAATCGGTTGCTGCACCCGTCCCGTCCTCCAGGCCAGCCAAGTCATCCACGGCGACCAGCACCCCCAAGATTTCCACGCCGCCTCCTGTCGCTCCCGTCAAACTGGTTCTCAAGGTCACATCCACCAACACCCAGTCCACCCCTCCATCCGCCGTGGTAAACGGCGAATCAATCGAGGAAGGAAAAACCTACGACTACAAGGACGGGGCCAACACCGTCCAGTACAGGGTGGTCCGTATCGAAAGCGAACAGATCGTCGTCAGCTGTAACGGCAAGGAGGAAGCCTTCCCCATGGGCTCTTCCATGGACAGTTTCATGGAGAAATAAGATTTCAGTTCAAAAGGTGTGAAAATGATTCCGTTTCGATCCATATTTCTCGGTCTGCTGTTCCTGGGGCCGGCGGTTGTTCTCGCGGCGACGCCCGCTCCGTCGCCCGACCTGCCTTTGGTGATCGCCACCAAGCCCGTCGAGCCATTTGCGTTCAAAAAGAACGGTCGCCTGACGGGGTTCAGCGTGGAGTTGTGGGAGGAGATCGCCCGCCGCGGGAACATACGGTATGAATTTCTTGAGCTGGAGAGCGTGCCCCAGGTGCTCGATGCCCTGGAAAAGGGCAGGGCGGACGTGGGCGTGGCCGCACTGAGCATCACGTCGGAGAGGGAAAAAATCATTGATTTCAGTCATCCGTTCTACCGGTCGGGCCTGCAGATTCTCGTGGGCGAGTCCGACAAGGTGTCGGCACTGGCGCTGGTGAGGCATGTTCTCTCGGCCACGATCTTCAAGGCGACAGGCGTTCTGGTGTTCCTCATCCTGCTGACGGCGCACCTGCTTTGGTTCTTCGAGCGCCGCCGCAATCCCGACTCATTCCCGAAGGAATATTTCGCGGGAGTGGTCGAGGCGCTCTGGTGGAGCGTAACCACCCTGATCTCGGGCGGCTGTGAAAACAAGGCGCCGATCGGGCCGCTGGGGCGCCTCGTGGCCATTGCCTGGATGCTCGGCGGAATCCTCCTCGTGGCGTATGTGACGGCGACGCTTACCTCCTCCATGACGGTGAGCCGTCTGGAGAGCGGCATCAAGGGGCCTGACGATTTAACCAACCATCGTGTGGGCGCGCTGGCAGGCACGACTTCCGTGCAGTATTTGATTCATTCGGGCGCGCTGGTGCGGGAGTATCCAAAGCTGGATGAGGCGATCGCAGGTCTCAACAGCGGCGAGGTGGATGCGGTGGTGTACGATGCACCGATGCTGCTTTATTACATCAACCGTTTGCAACCGGGGCATGACCACCTTGTAGGGCCGTTATTTGAGCGGCAGGGATACGGGTTCGGGTTGCGCAACAACAGCCCTCATCGAGAGAAGATCAACCGTCTCCTGCTGGAATTGCAGGAGGAAGGATTTCTCATTAAACTGAACGCCAAATGGTTCGGGTCGGCCGGCGAAGGTCCTTGAACATCTGAAAAGGCGACGGACAAGCCTGATGCTACTCCACCCTGTTCCCTCGGAATGAAATCTGGTTCGTAGCAGGGGCTTCTCCGTCGCCTGCCCGGCCGCTGCCCCTTGCGGATTGCGGGCATGACAAGCCAATACGAAGCAAGTTTCCTCTGCACCGTTCTGCGTTTTGTAGGACCCCATGCCGTCCCTGATCAAGCTGACTCAGGCTTATGGGAAATTCACCATCGACATCGAGTACAACAGGGAAGTATAGAGCCGGGGTTCAATTCAACGCTTTCCCCAGCGTCACATACCGTTTCTCCTTCGGATCCACCACGTAGAGCCGCATCAGGACACCGGAACTTTGACGCTTTGGAAGACGCACACCGGGCAGGTCTCGGGCGTCCAGAAGCACGGCTGCGCGTGAGCCATCCGCGTTCAAGGAGGGCGAGGCTGACACGCCCTGGCATGGCTTTCCTTCACCATTCACGGTCATCACGGACAACTGCTTTGTTGTGATGTCGTAGCGGTAGGTTTGGGCGCCGAGGGTTTTGCCGCCGGGGAGAAGGTCGCTTGCGTACGAGACAAATGCCACGGCGCTTCCGTCTGCTGCGATGGATGGTTCCACGCTTTTTGCGTCGCCCGGTTTTCCAGACGGGTTCGCGCTGACGAGTGTCCACTGGCTGGCCGCGCGGTCGTACAGGTACACCTGCGGCTGGTCACCTGCCTCCGTCCCGATGGCGATCTTTGATCCATCTGCGCTGATCGAGGGAGGAACTGCATGGCCGTTGTAGATTTTGACGCCTTCGGGGGCGACCACCTGGGTCGGGGTGGATCCATCCGTTGGAATCAGCCAGAGGAAGCATTGGGTCTCATCCTTGGTGTCAGGGAGAAACGCCGCAGGCGGGCCGAACATTGCCACGGTTGAACCGTCTCCTGAAATCACAGGAATGGAGAGGCGGCTGACTTTTTTTGAGAGTGCCCGGTATTTTTTTGTCGTTCGGTCGAGGAGCACAAGCGCCTCGTAGGTTTCGCCGATGACGTCCTCTGTGGCCCGGGTGCTGGCGACGCTCGCGATGAAGGCCAGTTTGTTGCCGTCGTGGGAAAGCGTGGGGCGATGCAAGTACCGTCCCATGCCGGTGGGCAGTTTGAAATCGCCCTCGGGCGTCCAGTCCGGATTGTCCGCCACGGGAACCGGGTCGCCTCCGGTGCCAAGATCGCGCAGGTAGATGTTGCATTCCGCGGGAGGCATCGTGGTGGCGGACAGGCCGTTTCCCTCGCTGCAGAACGCCAGAATCGAGCCGTCTTTTGAGAGGGCGGGGGAGTTGCAGGCCCATTTCCCGTTCGCCATGCCGCCTTGGCTTACGCAACGCACCGAGCCATCGGTCAGGTTCCAGAGGTAAACGTCGGGGAGGCTGTCGGTGTCGGTGGGGTCATACAGCGTGCCGTCGTATTCGAACGCGACGTGCGAGCCGTCAGCGGAAATGAGGGGGTGCTTCATGCCGCGTCCCGACATGAGGGCGAAGAAGATTTCCTGAACCTCCTTGGGCTGCGCCTTGACCTCCGCCATCACCTTCTCGTATTTCGACATGATTCCTTCGACGACTTCGCCTGCGCGTTCACCGCTCAGCCCGCTGAGCTCGCCACGTCCACCTCCGGCTTTGTCCTCGGCGGCGGTGACATTGTATTCAAAGATTCCCTTGTATTTTTCGTGGAGTTCAAACGCCTTGGTTTCGTTGGGGTCCTCGATTTCGGCTGCGGATTGGGTCGGAGGGGTTGCAGGCTTCGAAGAGGAAGACGATTTCCCGGTGGCCGGGATTTCCGAAGGCGGTGATGAAACCTCCTTCTTTCCGCAACCCGCAAAAAGCAGGAGGAGGGGGAAGACAATGAAGGATCGCGTCAAGGCGGAAGGCATGGGGCTCCTTGGAGATGGGCGGCATCTTGGCTCTGCGAAACCGGTTTTGCGATCCAAAATGAGCCGGGAACACCCGGTCATTTCTTCCCGTCAAATTTTCGGAGCAGATCAGCGCCCTCACGATCCCCGCATTGGTCGGCCCATTCCAGCGGTGTTTGATCGTTGTAGCCCTTCCGATGGGGATCGGCCTTTGCCGCGAGCAACGCCTCCAGAATCGCCTTTCGTCTTCGGTGAGTTTCCTCCAGTTCCGAGGCTGGAATGGAGGAGACTGCCAGATGCAGGGGTGAAAGCCCGCTGGGCGACTGCAGATTGACATCAGCGCCCGAGCGGATCAGGAGCGCGACCATTTCCAGGTTCCTTTTCCGAACCGCAAGCATGAGAAGCGATTCCCGCCCGGCCTCATGAGCATCAGGATCGGGATGTTGTTCCAGCAATTGTTTGACGTCGTCGATGCGGCCATTCTCCACCGCTTCGATGAGCCGCTTGTCGAACTCGCCAGGCGGCTTCGCTGCAGATGCGGTTACTGCCTTGGAATGGACAGTGTTCGTGTTTGCCGGGACGACGCTCATGCCTCCCCGGGTGGTGTCTGTTTTACTGGCATGGAGAGGTTTCCCGGGGGCATTGAGCGCTTGAATGGCTTTCTCAAACTCCCGGCGGTTGGCCGCCCCGATTTCAGCCTGCCGCTGATGGATGGCCGTTTGTTCCCGCCATACGCCCTTGGAAATCCAAAGTATCCCAAGCAGGATCAAGGCCGCGACAACGCGTTCCAGCGCGTCGGGAGAACGGATTTGGGGTTCAGCGCCGGGCGTGGGCCTGCGCCAGGCGAGCACCACCCAGGCGATACCGAAACCCGTCGGGGCAATGCTGAAGAGGACGATGGCCGCGCCGATCCCGAGAGTGATGATGCCACCGGCCGCTACACTGAACCCGATGAGCAGGGCGACAACCAGAATCGCAAGGGCCAGCCCCACGACGACCATCGCCACGGCACCCCACAGCATTCCAACCAAAGCCGCCCGGCAGGACGGTGCCACCCGCCCATTGGGAGAGAGCAAGGGCAGCAGACCGAGGATTGAGTGAAACGCAAGGCATGAAATGACGAAGGTGGTGGACACAACCCCCTCCATCGAGTTTTCCTCAAATGACAACCACGGAAGCGCCATGACCCACGCAACCGACAACCACAGCAGGTAAAAGGCTGGGATCGTCAGGATTCTGAAAGCATTTTTCATGGTTGCCATGTGCGGAATTACGCCCAAAAATTTGCAGGATCAGGCGATCGAGGCCATGGGGCCGGTTTTTCAAGTGGAGAAACGATGTCGGGCTGCTTCGCATGAATGATGCGCCAGCAGTCATTTTTTCCACCTGAAAAAATCTCAAAAAAAGTGATTTGAGTGCTTGACGCTTCCAGGAAGCCGCACTATATTTCGCCTCCCTTAATTTGAAGGACCGCCATTGTCGGCGTCGTTCTTCTGGGTTCTCAGGCCGATTTTTACGGAAAAAATCGCGGGGAAATTGTTCTCTGAAATCGAAATCTGAAGCCCTGCGCGCGAGAGCGTTGGAGGGCGGAAGAGACGCAAAGATTGAATGGTGCGATACGTCAATGAGTTTGAGTTTT
>JAHFSY010000024.1:19660-62112 GCA_023269615.1 Verrucomicrobiota bacterium | reverse complement strand
ACTCTTCAGCCAAAGTGCGAATGGAAGCCAAACGTCCACCTCCCCATCTCAGCCCAGTGTCCGCCACGGCGGACAATAGTACTTGACCAGCCTTCTCATGGAAGACGCCAAGTCGCAAAGCAACCCTGAGCCCCACTCACGCCACGCATCGCGTGGCGTGAATCGAGTCGTTTGAGGAAAAAAGGGCAGAACCGCCGAGGTAGGTAAACTTTGCGGCTTCGCGTCTTTGCGAGAGACTTCCGGATCACGTTCCCAATTGCACGGGGCTGAGGATTTCATTCAGCAGCGCGCAGGCGGATAGAAGCGAGAGATAACTGTGGTTCGGATTTTGAGGGGAGGGGACGTTTTCAGATCGCACGGCCAGGCGGCCGAATGCCCCTTCAATCTCCACATCGTAAATGTGCATCGCGATCTCGGGCCCCGTCAGGATACGCACCTGGGTCTGGTCCAGCCCCAGCCCGGCAAAACTCAGCGTGGCGGCGGCGTGGATGTGATGCGGAAATCCCTTGATCGCTTCTCTCGCGCTGCCTTCAAAGATCACGGTCTCTGCCGTCAGGGAGGAGAGTTGCAATTTCTTCGACTGGACATGCGGGGCGTCGCCAAGCACCGCGGACGGCTTCCGCATCGTGAGGCGCACCGACCTGACCCCGCCAGTCATCGCCGCTTCCAACCCGTCAATTCCCGTGATAGGCCCTGACGGCACGTACAAGCGCGCTTGCTTGGCCTTTGCCAGGTTGAAAGCCTTGTCATAGATATCCACCAATCCGGATGCGCTGAGCACCATGATGTCGCGCCCCATGTTGAGCGCTTTTGGGACGAGTTCGCGGCATGTTTCCGGGCTCGCCGCCTCGATCACGAGGTCGCAATGCAGCGGGATGGAGTCGAGGGGGAGGACATCCGGGTGTGGGTTGAGCTCGTTGGAAAGAGCCATCGCCTTCTGGTTGTCCTGGTCGCAGATCACCATGAGGCGGGTGCGATCCTTGAAGTACGAGGAAATGGACCGGGCAAGTTGCCCCCCGATGGAACCACACCCAACGATCCCGATGCGTTTCAACTCAGGCATGGGCAAAGTATGGGGGGCTGCGGGGGAAAATTAAAGGACGAATTTCCATGGAACCCTGCGCCAAGCGCGAAAATTCATTCGTCTCCGGCGTCCGGAAATGGCGATTCCGCCTTCAGAGCGTGTCCGGAAATTCAGCATTCGAGGTAGGGACGGACCGCCGGGCCGTCCGCTACGCAGCGGCGCGCCCGGCGGTCGCGCCCTACCATGAGCAAGCAACTTACTTTCCGGACACACTCTAAGGCAAACAAAGATGTCAAAAGAGCGAGCTGGCGTCCGATGGCCCCTTGTCCCCTTGACCGGGCGTTTCGGCTGGTATTTCAGACTGTTCGTTGTCTCCATCCGGAGCTTCAACCGCCCTGAAAAACGCCTTTTGTTTGGAGTGAATGGTCACGTTGGTGGTCCAGACGCCACTGGTACCGCGGATGACCGTCCATGGCTTCTGCTTGGAATTGAAATGTTTCCTGGGCACATCGTTTTCATCGGCATAATGGTAGACATGATAACGCTTTGACGCATCAAGCCCGGACACCTGGACTGCAAGGCTGATGGGCATCGATGCCGGGCGCGCATCGGAGTCCGACCCGATGATGGGAGCTTCATAATTGGCGCTGGTGCTTACTCTCATCGGCAGGGTTTCGTGCCACTCATCCTCAACCCCGGTGATTGCAAGGCCATAGTTTTGCTTGTCCTTGCGCATTTTCTCGTCCTCGCCCGCCTGGTACTTCGGCAAATGGAGCAGTGAGTACATGCTCCCATTGGGCAGATTGGCTTCCGCGCGATCTTTCAGAAAGTGATCTAATTTGTAGTAAAAGTAGTAGGGCACCTTGCCCTTGGGTGGAATCGGGGGGGTAATGGTGTTGTACGGTGTGGAAAGTCCATTGTCGCTGATCAGGATGACATCATCATCGTGGAGCCTGCCATCATCCAGCGGGTAATCTGAACCCCAGCCTACGACAGGAACGATATGATCGTATTCTGGATCGCCGGCACCTGGCTTTTTATTGTTGTAAAGTTTGTATTCGTTATTGAAGACACCCATGAAGACCGGGTGCCCCTTCACCACATGGGATTTTATCCAGATTAAAAGGTCCTTGCTGTCATCCGTGTCGAACCTTTCGTGCGTTAATCGCAGGGCATTGGCCGCGCTTTTATCGTTGGACCCCAGCATGAGCTGTGCGGTGTAAGTGCCCTTTTCCTGCGCGTTTTGCGCCATGCCCGGCGAGGCGATGGCCCGCACATCGTACTGCGATAAATACTGTCCGTAATACAACCCGGCGCTGATCAGGGAGACTTCACCGCAATACCCCCCGTTATGTTCCCATTGGTAGCGTGGTGGGATCTCGTTGAGCTTCTGGTATGCTTTTTGAAGATCGGGTGGCCTGGGGACCGTGTTCGTAACAAAATTCGTAACTTGGCCGCAAAGTGTGATCTGTCCAACAATCAGCACTGCAGCGATCATGGTCGTTTTCATCATTGCAAACAGGTGGTTTGTGCCCGGCGGAAGCTGGAGCCAAGGCTGGGGCAATCTACGATTCCAATAAGGGAGGGGCAAGACTGAATCGGCGTTCGCCAACCGCGTGAGGCTCTCTTGCTTTCATTCGGGCCGCGTGGCAGCGTGACGGGCATGATTGAAACAGTTTCCAGCATTGCGCGGGAGGCGGGAAAACTTCTTCGCGGCGGATTTGGCCAGAGCCAGAAGGTCAACCAGGCGGAGCTCCATGACATCAAGCTGCAGATGGATGTGGACTGTCAGCGTCTGATCGAGGGGCGGCTTCGCGCAGCGTATCCATCGCATTCCATCATTGGCGAGGAGGAGAGCCATGGCGATCCAAACGCGAAGTTTCGCTGGGTGGTGGATCCGCTGGATGGCACGGTGAATTACAGCTACGGAATCCCGCATTTTTGCGTCTCCATCGCATTGCAGCGCCGCAATCCATCCTCGCCCCTGGCGAGGGAGCTGGGGGGATATGAGTCGGTGGTGGGTGTGATTTACGATCCGATGCGGGACGAATTATTTGCGGCGGAACGCGGGAAGGGGGCGTTCATGAATGGACGCCCCATCCGGGTGAGCGCGCGCGCGCGGATGGAGGAGGCGATTGTGACGGTGGGATTTTCGAAATCGGAGGAGACGATCCGACGCGGCATGGAACACCTGCAAAAGATGATCCGCAAGGTGCGCAAGACCCGGATGATGGGCGCGGCGGCGCTCGACATCGCCTACGTGGCAGCGGGGCGGATCGAGGCATACATGGAATTCAGCGTGCGCCTGTGGGACATTGCGGCCGGGATCGTGATCGCCGAGGAAGCGGGCGGCATGATCCGTCTGGAACCACTGGGCGACGCGCCGCACGCGTTCAAGGCGATGGTTTCGAATGGGAAGATTGATTTTGGATTCTGAGCCCTTGGTCCCGTATTTCTCCGCAGATTAACGCAGAATGACGCAGATTTTCGGAAAGTTTCGCGCAAAGTCGCAAAGTCGCAAAGCGGAAGCCCTTGATCCCACCCTCGCCATTTTGATTGAAAGCCTGGCTTTCAATCAAAATGGCGAGGGTGATTGCCGTTCAGAAATTGCGTCCATCTGCGTTAATCTGCGGAGAACTTCCCCGGGAACAAGGGGTCCGTCAAAAAAAAATACCCCGCAGCTGCCGTAGGAGGACGATTACTTTGAACCCTGGGTTTAGCAGGGCGGGTAACGGCTCGGCCACTTCCGACTTCCTGAAAAGGCGTGTCGTTGGGGGTCGAAACTTGGTTCCCTTGATGGTTTAAATATCGGCTCAAAGAATAGTCGTCCGATTCGCGAACAGCGCAGGGTAAATTTGTTCGCGGCACCCAAACGGGCGCCGCGTCAAAATTGGATTCAAAGAACACCTGGAAATCACCCGCGCAATTCGCAGGCGATTTCGTCTTTCAAATTTTTCTTGATCGCTTCGTGCACTTCATTGACCTCGGCGTCGGTCAGTGTCTTTTGCGGGCTTTGGTAGATCAACGCGTAGGCCAGTGATTTTTTATCCGCTCCGATCTTCTCGGATTCAAATATGTCGAAAAGCTGCAGCTCCTGCAAAAGAATTCCTTTTGGGCCGGCAATTTTTTTTGCTATCGCCTGGAGCGTTTCTGAGATATGTTGATGGTTCGTCACCCGGAAAAGGCTCCGATCCACAGTCAACGCAATGTCGCGGCGGATCGGCGGATAGACTGTCCAGGGCTTGTAACGGCTTTCGGTGTTTTGCGACGCGAGCAGCCAGCCGGCGTCGAGCTCGGCGTAGTAGGCGTCTGCGGAAAGTTTTACGCGACGCGCGAGTGCCCTGCTGATTTTTCCGGCGCGTCCCACGGTCCTGTTTTTGACGTCCGCCAGCGCGAAACCGATTCCGCGCTCAAAACCGTCCGGATCCTGCGGGGTGAAATCGCGGCGGGTGATTTTCGACAGACCCAGATTCGATGCGAGTCCATCCACGATGCCGACGAGGTCATGGAAGTCGTACGGCTTTGGTTTCATGCCCTGTTCCCACGAAGCGCCCCCGCGTCGGGCGCCTGCGAGGATGATTCCGAGCGATGTGCTTTCGCCCACCCTGCCTTCGTCGGCATTGAAAATGGTCCCGATCTCGAAAAGCGCCACGCTTTCGTTGCCACGCGTGAGGTTGCGCGCGGCGGCTTCCAGCAGGCCGGTCAGCAGGTGGGGGCGGAGCGTGTCCATCTCCGAGTTGAGTGGATTGGCGAGGATGAGCGGCCCGGCGGGAGTGGGATGGACGGAAGAGGTGATGGTGTTGTCCTGCGCCTCGTCGAGTCCCTGTGCGGCGGCGAGGGTCCGGAGTTTGCGCGCGAAGAGAAACGAGGCACTGTCGCGCGTGGTGGAAAGCTTGAAGGGCTGCACCGCGCCCGGAATATGGGCGATGCCATGAACGCGCGCGAGTTCCTCGATCAAGTCAATTTCACGCTCGAGGTCGGGGCGCCACGAGGGTGTTTCCACGTCGCAGGAATCGGCGGAAGTGGTGACGCGGCAACCGAGCCGCTGCAGGATGGATTGGGTTTCGCCGGGCGCGAGGGTCACCCCGAGAATGGAATTGGCGCGGGTGTATCGGCAGGAAATACGGGATGGCTTGCGAGGCTGTGCGCGGGCATCGACGAGAGTGCCCTCGACGGTTCCACCGCAGATTTGAAGAATGAGCGCGGTGGCGCGCTTGCTGGCCCACGCGGCAAGCTCGACATCCACGCCACGCTCGAAGCGGTAGGATGAGTCGGTGGAGACGCTGAGCGTCTTGGAAGTCTTGCGAATGCTGGAAGGCTGGAACGTGGCGGATTCGAGGAGGAGGTCGGTGGTGGATCCGGAGACAGCCGTCTCCCTGCCGCCGATCACGCCGGCGAGTGCGACGGCGCGACGCGCGTCGGCGATCACGAGCATGGAATCCTTCAGCTCGCTCGTTTCGTCATCCAGTCGCAACAGTTTCTCGCCGGCGCGGGCGCAGCGAACGATGATTTCCGGGCCTTCGAGCAGCTTGAGATCGAAAGCGTGGAGGGGCTGGCCGATTTCGAGGAGGATGAAATTGGTGATGTCCACCACGTTGGAGATCGAGCGTTGCCCGAGGGCTTCGAGGCGGCGGCGGAGCCACGCGGGACTTGGGCCGACTTTCACCCCGCGGATGATGCGCGCCGTGTAACGCGGGCAGAGAGCGGGATCTTCCACGCGGACGGGAAATGGAGGTTGGGATGACGGGATGGCGTCGAGCTGGGATTCATCCGATTCCACGAGAAGTTTGTGGGGATCGGGCGCGGGGAGACTGGCGAGCGCGGCGATTTCGCGGGCGAGTCCCCAGTGGCTGAGGAGGTCGGGGCGGTTCGGCGTGATTTCGAGATCGAAGATGGTGTCGTTGAGCCCGAGGGCTTCGGTGAGGGGAGTGCCGACGTTCAAATCCGGCGCAAGGATCAGGAGCCCCTCTGCATCATCGGTGAGACCGAGCTCCTTGGGAGAACACATCATGCCGTCGGATTCCACGCCACGGAGCTTGGACCGCTTGATTTCCATGCCGTTGGGGAGTTTTGCGCCCGGCAGCGCGAGGGGGACCTTGTCGCCGATTTTGTAATTTTTCGCGCCGCAGACAATCTGTTTCCTGCCTGAGCCATCCTCCACTTCGCAGACGGAGAGGCGGTCTGCGTTGGGGTGCGGGTCCGATTTGAGAATCCGGGCGACGACGACTTTGTGAAAGCCCGCTCCCTGGGCTTCGATGTCCTCGACTTCCACGCCGGCCATGGTGAGGCTTTCGGCAAGTTCGTCGACAGTCTGGTTGAGTGGGACGAATTCCTTGAGCCAGTTGAGCGAAAATTTCATGGGGAATGGGATGTATAGAAAATTCGGGGGAGGGGATGCGAGTTGAAAATGGTGCCGACTGACAGGGTCATGGCTACGGATGGGCACGGATGAAGCAGAGATGTCACTTGCGGCGGATGATTTTCCGTGATTACTTGGAAGAATGGAAACAGAGGTTCCCGCGGAGGAGGGGCAGAGCCGTTATTGCTCGTATGAACGCATTGGGGAGGGGGGTCTTGGCGAGATTTTCCGCGCATGGGATTCCCACATGGGGCGCTGGGTGGCAATCAAGCGCATGCGACGGGGCCTTGACAAGACGGCCAACACCACCGGGTCCCTTGTGGATGAGAGTCGCAAGCTTGCCGCGCTTCAGCATCCCAATATCCTCACGGTGTATGATTTCGGTGAGGATCAGGAGGGCTTGTTTGTTGTGACAGAATTTCTGGAAGGCCGGACGCTGGAGCAGTGGACGCAAGGGCAATCGATCACGTTGGAGGCGTGGTTTCCGCTGGCACAGCAGACACTCGAGGCCCTGACGGCCGCCCATCACATCGACCTGATCCATCGGGACCTGAAGCCGGCCAACATCATGGTGCTTCAATTGCCCAGCGAGGCGGTTCAATTCAAGGTGCTGGATTTCGGGCTGGCTAAATTTCAGCCCAAGCCCAGTAGCCAGACGATGGTCATGGAGGATACCATCATGGGCTCGGTGGACACGATCGCCCCCGAGCAGATCAACCGCGGGCTGGTGGATTCCCGCACCGATCTTTATGCGATGGGGTGCGTCTATTATTATGCGCTGACGGGAAAGTATCCCTTCACGGGGGAGACCATCCCGGAGATGATCGTGAGCCACCTTGAGCACCATGTCATTCCCCTGGGGACACACCGCCCGGATCTGCCGCCGCCGGTTTGCGAGTGGGTCATGCGTCTCATCATGCCCTCGTCCGATGATCGCCCCAAGTCGGCGAGGGTTGCATTGCAGGAGCTGCGAGGTTTGATGTCCCCTTCATCCGTTTCTCCGCCGTCGAGGATGGATGCGAGCGAGGCGAGGCAGGTTTCGAGGGGGTTCCTGTGGACCGCCCTGGTGATTGCGCTTCTTCTCGGGGCTGTGGCCGTCCTGCTCTATCGCCATGCGAAGGCAGCCGCCCCGGCGCCTGCGGCGGGTTCGACAGTTGCAGCCGTTCCGCAAACCAACGCTCCATCGGTTCCCGTGGCGGAGTCGCACACTGAAGCCGGATCGCCCGTGGCAAAGGCCGATGGCGTGTTCCTGCCGACCGATCTCGGTGCGCTGCGTGCACACCTGAACCAGAAGGTGGTGGTGGAAGGGAGGGTAGAGGCAGTCGGGCAAAGCGATTCGAAGACCGTCCGGTATCTGAACTTTGACAGGAAACCGCGTGCTGCGATCGCGCTGGTGTTTTTTGTTGTTCAGAACAAGGAGGATTTTTCCGATGCAAAGCTCAACGCCTATGTCGGCCAGCGGGTGCGTGCGGAGGGAAAAGTGAGTGATTTCAAGGGGGCGCTGCAGATGGTCGTGGATCGTCCCTCGCAGATCCAGGTCTTGAAAGAGACAAGATGAGGGCAGGGCTTACGCGTTTGGGTTAGGCAATGCAGAACGGCTCATCATTCTTGCGCTTCTTGTGCCTCTTCGCGGCCATATTCCCAAGCACCGAACGCAGAGATTGGCCGCGAAGAGGCGCAAAAGGCACAAGGCTGCCAACAGCAACTGGTGGATTACAGCACCGGCGGGGTTTGAGTTGAATCCGGTTTTCCAGAGTCCTTGTCGGGCTTGGACTTGTCGGATCCTTCATGATGCCCCTTGCAGCCCTCGGGATGGCTGGCTTTCCAATCCGCTTTTGCCGCTGCCTTTTCGGTGTCGTCGAGTTTGCCGTCGCCATTGGCGTCGTATTTCTTGAGCATCTCCGCCTTGCGGGCTTCCCATTTGGCTTTCATCTCGGCTTTCGCAGCCGCCTTCTCAGTGTCATCGAGTTTGCCGTCGCCATTCGTGTCGAACTTTTTGAGCATCTCGGCCTCGTTGCATGCGACGGCTGGAATCTGCAATGCCAGGGTGAGGCCGGCGATGACGATAAGGGAGTGATAAATTTTCATAGGTATGCGTGTTTGATTTAAATGATTTAAACCCCAAATTGGGAAAAAGTTCCATGATAATCGGTTTGATCGGGATGAGCCACCTGGAGTTGTCAATTTTTATAAGTTCTGATGCCATGTAAAGTTGTTTCATTTACGAATTCGCTGTGATTCGTTGGGAGCATGAAAAGTCATTCGGATGTCCTGGTCATTGGCGGAGGCATCATTGGAGCGGCTTGCGCGCATGAATTGGCGGAGCGGGGGAAATCGGTGGTGCTGATTGACCGGGGTGAGATCGGGCATGGGTGTTCATACGGAAATGCCGGCTGGGTGACGCCCTGTTTTGCCATGCCGTTGCCGATGCCTGGCATGTTGTTGAAATCAATCGGCTGGTTGTTGGACCCGGCAAGTCCGCTCTACATCCAGCCCAGGCCGAGTTGGGGATTGATTTGCTGGCTCACGCGCTTTCTTTTTTCGATGAATCGCCAGGCCATGAACCAATCCATCACGGCCTTGGCCGGGCTTGCGAAATACAGCCTGGAAGCCTACCGACGGATGGATGCCGGGCGGCCCGGGTCCTTTGGTTTTACTCAAAAAGGATTGCTCATGGTAACGGCCACGCAGGATGGCCTCGATTCGTGCAGGCAAAGCGTGGAGTTGATGGCGAGGCACGGCATTCCAGGGAGAGGGTTGGATGCGGGGCAGGTGGGCGAGATGGAGCCCGCCATCATCCGGGAAACAATCCTCGGGGGCGTGTATTTTCCAGAAGAGGCGCATGCCGAACCGCTCGCGGCTGTCAATGCGCTCATCGAAGGAGCTGTCAAACACGGGGCCACCATCCTTCCCCGGACCGAGGTGTTTGATTTCATTTGCCGGGACCAGCGGATCGAATCCGTTCGAACGACGCACGGAAGCATGACGGCTGACGAGATTGTTCTCGCAACGGGTTCATGGTCTCCGAACCAGGCCCGCTCCCTGGACCTTCGTTTGCCTGTGTTGGCCGGCAAGGGCTATGCCGTCGTTGTGGAGCCATTTGAGCCGGCTCCGACCATCCCGATCATGCTGATTGAAAAGAAAATTGCGATCACGCCGCGCGGCCACAGCGTCCGCCTGTCCGGCACGCTGGAGCTGGTTGGCATTGACGAATCCATCACGGCCCGTCGTGTGGACGCCATCATTTCCGGCGCGCGCGCGATGCTCCATGTGCCGCTCGAACCGAAGGTCATTGAAGTGTGGTGTGGCCTGCGGCCGTGCACGCCGGATGGCGTTCCAATCATTGGCCGTCCATCGAACCTCAGCAACCTGGTCGTTGCAACCGGTCATCAAATGATCGGTTTGTTGACGGCTCCTGGGACGGGGCGGCTCGTGGCGGACATCATTTGCGGGAAGGACCCGCTTTTCGATCTGCATCCATTTCGGGCGACCCGGTTTTAGGACATGTGCGGAAGGTAGGGCGCGATCGCCGAGCGCGCCGTAGCGATGGTTCGTGGCGAGTCCACGCCTGTTTCGAATGAGAACGACGGCGCGCTCGGCGAGCACGCCCTACCACGAGCAGGGAAAGAAGCCCCCGGCGGTTCTGTCTCCAGAATGTAACTTGACCGTTTTTGCGGCTCGCCGCACTATCCCTGCTTTCGGCCATGTCAACCACGCTCAAACATCATTCTTATCCGGGGAGGCTCATCGCCGTCGAGGGGCTCGATGGGTCGGGCAAGTCCACGCAGATTTACCTGGCGAAGCGCTGGCTGGAGCTGCAGCAGTTGAAGGTGTTTTTCTCGGAGTGGAATTCCTCCCAGCTTGTCCGCAACGCCACGAAGAAGGGCAAGAAGGCGAACCTTCTCACGCCGACGACCTTCAGCCTCATTCATTGCACGGATTTCGTGGATCGGTGGGAGCGCCAGATTTTTCCGCTGCTGCGCGCGGGGTACCTGGTGTTGTGCGACCGATACATGTTCACGGCTTTCGCCCGTGACGGCGTGCGCGGCTGCGATCCGCAATGGCTGCGCAACGCGTACAGCGTGGCGTGCCTGCCGGACATCACCTTCTTCTTCAAGCTGCCGCTCGAAGTGGCCCTGGGGCGGATTCTCGATGGGCGTCCCGCCCTGAAGTATCATGAGGCGGGCATGGACCTGAATCTTTCGCCTGACCCATACGAGAGCTTCCGTATTTTCCAGGGGCGGATCAACGATGAGTATTGCGTGATGGAAAATGAGTTCAAGTTCGTGGTGATGGACGCCACGGAGCCGATTGAGAAGCAGCAGGAGAAGATGCGCAAGATCATCGCCACGCGCATTGACCTCGCAAAATATCAACTTCGCTTTCCCGACAAATGACCGCGAAACGATTTTTTGGGGCCGGTTTGCCCGGAGTGAAGCTTGACCAGCTTCATGGGCGCCTCATCGTCGTGGAAGGGACGGATGGTTCGGGGCGCTCGACCCAGATCGTCAAGCTCACGTCATGGCTCGAGAGCAAGGGGTATGCGGTGGCGTCGGTTGGGCTGAAGCGCTCGACATTGGTGAGCGAGGACCTGGAGAAGGCAAAGCAGGGGAATATTCTGGGCAAGACGACCATGAGTTTGTTTTACGCGACGGATTTCGCCGACCAGTTGGAGAACAACGTGATTCCCGCGTTGCGCGCGGGGTTCATCGTGCTGGCGGACCGTTACATTTACACGTTGATGGCGCGGGACATCGCGCGGGGCGCGGATCGCCAGTGGGTGGAGGCGCTGTACAGCATGGCGCTGGTGCCCGACGCCGTGTTTTACCTGGAGGTGTCGCCCCGACTTCTCGTCGAGCGCAACTTCCAGAAAAATGCGACGCTGGATTACTGGGAGAGCGGCATGGACATCGGGCTTTCCAATAATATGTTTGATAGCTTCATCCGTTACCAGCGGACGGTGCAGAAGGAGTTCCGACGGATGCAGAAACAGTTCGGATTCCAGATCGTCAACGGCAACCGCTCCGTCTGGGCCATTCACACCGAGCTGCGAAAAAAGGTGAGCGAGTTGCTCGGGATGAAATGACGTTATGGCACGCGCGCGACAGAAAGCGGAGAATCCCCCGGCGCGCTTGATTGGCGAGCTGCGCCATTTGCGCCAGGATTTTCGTGAAGCCCACGCAACGTATGGACGTCAGGTGGAGGGTGGGATCGAGCGCCTGGTGGAAGCGCTCCAGGATCCGCCAAAAACTCCCACCCGAAAAAAAGGTGAGACTCCCACGGTGAAGCCATCCGCATTGCACGACATCGAGAAGATGCTGGCAGTGGTCAAGGCTCTGACCTTCAAGCCGCACAAGGGGCGACGCAAGGACCTGCGCCACGTGGAGCACCTTGTTTCCACGTTTCTGACGCGTGTGGATGAGTGGTAAGCCGGGAAATTACTTCAGCTCCAGGGGGAGTTCATCGGTCTGAGTGGCCGTGATTTTGAAACGCCTTACGCGTGCGTTACCGGGAGGGCTGTCCTCCAGCTTGCAGGGCATGCCGTCCTCAACCACCCAGATTTCCGTGTGCTCAGGCGATTGCGCCACGGCGCTTGGATGTATGAATTCCAGCTTGTCCGCCGCCTTGCCTGGTGCGCCGTAACGATCCACGAAATGGATGCCCGCGCCGCTGTCCCAGAAAAGCATGACGCCCGTATCCCCACCGGTGTCCCAGAACGGACCGACGCTGGGGCCATGGTCCACCACCCAGATGAGTCCCGCCGAGGCGTTGAGTCCCATCGGGGTGCACATCTTGGCCTCGGAGCCCGATTCATACGAAGGTTTGATCTCCGTGCCAGTGTCGTCAAAACGTTGCACCCGATCATCGGGGGTGATGTGGTAAATCGCGCCTTTGCGATCCGCGGTGATGGGACGTCCGCCATTCTTGTAGGATCCCATGCCGGCATACATGTACATGATGCCCTCAAAAGCGTTCTTGGTGCGGTCATAGACCTTCATGTTGCTGTAACCGGTGTAAATGTAGAGGCGGTGCTGGTGTCCCACGGCCACGCAATTGACCCATCCCGTCCCCTTGGGTCCATTCGGGTCGTTGTCCCATCCCCCAAAAGTCATGTTCATCGCGTTTCCACTGGAGTCGAATGCCGTCGCCTCATGCCCCAGCGTGGTCACGTAGATGATCCCCTCATCATCCACGTCGAATGAGTTCACAGCCCGCGGCTCCTCCCAGAGTGTGGCGCGCCCGCGGTCGGCGAACTTCGCGTCCGGCTGTCCATCGCGCGTGAATCGATACACGTAGTTGGAGCCCTTGCCGGGAATGGGCTCGGGCACGGTGCCATCCTCCTTCTTCTCGGGCTGGATGGTGGCGAAGCCGCTGTCATAGACATAAACGCCCTTGGAGTTGATGACGATGTCGCGCGGATTGATCCATTTCTCCTTTTTCTGGAGCTTGACGTCCAGATCGGGAGTGATCGAGATGCCCTCGCGGAATCGGACCGTGTATCCACCCGGCTTGAGGAAGGGGATTTTTCCGAGCGAGAAAGTTTGTCCACTGGTAGCCGTCCCCGCATGCAGCGTGGCGATGCAGACGCCTGTTTTTGCGTCCACAAGGTCAAGCAGGCAGGGGACATCGGTCTTGGAAGGGAAGACCTGGATTTTCGCATTTTTTCCATCGGCGGCAGGTTCGACCTTGAGGATGGGCGCTGCGCCCAGAATTGCGGAGCAGGCAATCCAGACAAAACATGAACCAAGGAACCGTCGTGAAAGCATGCCCACAGGAGACGCAATCGGCGTTTCAATTGCCAGCACTTTTCAATAAGAAAGATGGCGGGTGAACCAATCGGTGGTCATCGTTCAGCTCTCCGATTCTGATTCCGAAAACTGATCTCCATGTTCCATCGCTGAGTCTCCAAGTGGTCGGCAGGCTCACGGACTTTGGTCGCATATGAGCAAAAAGGTGGTGGTGACGGAGGTTGCCGCGCTCGGAATGAACAACTGGAGCCTGACGACCTTTTTGCTCATATGCGACCAAAGGTCGTCAAACCCTCGACGCGAGAGAAGATGCTGTGGCGTCAACGACAACTCGGAGATGCGTCCTGGTCTGTCTGTTGCCGGCTTGACACCGTCTGCTTCGTAGATGCACGTTTTGAGGATGAAGATGCCTCTCTTGTTTCCGACTACCGTCATCGGGTCGCTGCCGCGTCCGCAATGGGTGATTGATCTTGTGAATGAACTCGAAGCCGGAGCCATTGGCGAAAAGGAATTTGAGCGGGCGCTTGATTCGGCGGTGCTTTTTGCCATCGCCATGCAGGAGAAGGCGGGGATTGATGTCATCACGGATGGTGAGTGGAGACGCCGGACGTATTTCACCGGCTTTTCACGTGCAGTGTCGGGGTTCAAGAAGGACGTGATCGAGGTCACGACGCTCACGGGGGCGAAGGCAAAATGGGCGGCGGTGGTTTCGAAACTCAAGCATGTGCGTCCCATCGCGGTGGACGAAGCGCGTTTTGTGAAGAAGCACACGAAACGCAAAGTGAAGATCACGCTTCCCAGCCCCTACATGATCACGCGCTGGTTTTATGATCCCGATGCGAGCCGTGACGCTTATCCGACTCGCGAAGATTTGATCCAGGACGCCGCGGATGTGCTTCACAAGGAGGCTCTGCTGTTGCGCGATCTTGGGGTGGACACGATCCAGTTTGACGACGCGATGATTGGGCGGTTTGTGGGGACGGAATACAATCCGACGGGGACGAATCCGAAGGTGAAGATCACGATGGCGGACCTTGATCGCGAATTGGAGATGGCGGTCGCGGGGATGAATCGGACGCTGAAAGGTCTGGATGGTGTCACGACGGCGTTGCATGTGTGTCGGGGTCATCGCGCGCGGATGCATGCGGCGCATGGCGGATTCGAGCCGATCGTTCCGTATCTGTATCGGACGAATGTGGACGTGCTGGCGCTGGAGCTGGCGGCGGACGATGCGGGGACGGCCGACGCGCTGAAGAATTTTCCCGAGGACAAGGTGTTGGGGATGGGGGTGATTGACGTGTTGCGTCGCGAAGTGGATCCGCCCGAGGTGCTGGTGGGCCGTGTGAAAGCGATGATGAAACATGTGGATCGAGAGAGGCTGATGCTGAATCCCGATTGCGGATTCGCGCCGGCGCATGACAATCCGATTTCACTGGACGAAGCGTATTTGAAGATGAGTTCCGTGGCGGCTGCCGCGAAGTTGCTGCGCGAGGCGGGCGGGTGAGTAGATTTTTGGGCCGTGTCTTGACCGGGTTGGAATGGGGGGATAGCCTGTTTGCTTATGAGGAGGCGAATCTTGTTTGGCATGTCTCTCGGGCTTGCTCTTGGATTGTTTGGCTGTGTCATGGCGGAGGATGGCGCCGCGTCCGACAGCACAGAAAAGAAATCCTCCAACACGGCGTTGGATGACGAACTGGTCGAGGCGGTGGACAAGGGCGACGTGGCCACGGTGAAGGCCATTTTGAACAAGGGCGCGAACCCCGATGCGAAGCGGAAAAAGGATGCCTCGTCAGTCGCCTTTCAAGCCTTGTGCTGGACGGATCCAGCAATGCTCGAGATCTTGTTGTCGCACGGAGCCAACCCCGAGATGACAGACGAGGATGGGGACACTCTGTTGATGGGGGCTGGTGGAAATCTTGCCCAAGTCAAGGTCTTGATCGCCCATGGTGAGAAGGTTGACGCAAGAAATGCAGAGAATGGACGCACCGCTCTCATAGGCGCCTCAGAGCGTGGATCCGTTGACGTGATCCGGTTCTTGATTCAAGCCGGCGCCGATGTCAACGCGCACGACAAGCGGGGCGACACGTCTCTGATGCGCGCCAATTGGCGTGGCGCCCTGGATCGTGATAATGCCGACGTGATCCGCCTGCTCATCGAACATGGAGCACGGGTGGATGTTCAAAACGAGAATGGCACTACCGCTCTCATGTGCGCGGCCATTTCCAACTCCCGCGGCATGGCGAAGGCATTGATCGCTGCCCACGCAGACTTGGATGTCCACGACAAGAAGGGGGTCACTGCCATTTTCATTCCGATCCGCGAGTCCTACCTCGGGATGCTGGAGATGCTCATTGAGGGCGGAGCGGACGTCAATGCATCCAATGATGGCGGGAACACGCCGCTGATGGCTGCTTCGCGAACAGGCGCGGACGGGATGGTAAAGGCGCTTCTTACCGGGGGCGCGGATGTGGATGCAAAAAACGCGCAGGGGTTGACCGCACTGAGCCTTGCCACTTCGAATGGTCACAAGGAGACGGCGCAAATGTTGCTGAGCGCCGGTGCCGATCCGAAATCCGCGCTCGCCGCACCGGGGTCCATCCTTGACGGAGAAACGACCCAGCGGGTTGAATGGAAGGACATCCCGGATGCGTTTGAGGAGATCCGAAAACGGACCGGCCTGAAGGTGGTGCTTCCCTCCTACATGGGCGAATTTGTAAAGGGGCCGTTTTATGGCGTAACGGGGATACGTCTGAACCCGCAAGGAGAGACTGCAACGGTGAAGCATTTGCTGAACACCGTCTGCTCCAGCCTTGGATTTCAGTGGTCCCTCGACAAGGGGGAATCCGAGCTGAGATTGGCGCCATCGTGGTGGAGAGATGATGCTCGACCGAAAGATGAGTTGTTGCGGATTCTCGCGACGTCGAAACTGGATGACGAGAAGTGGCGTGATGCATTTTTTGGCCTGTTGAGTTCCAAGGGAAACTTTGAAAAGGCATGGAGGGTTCGTCAGAAGTCGCTATCGGGCTCGATGTTTCCCACCCTGCGTGCTGGAAAACCGGACGCTGTGATCGCCCATGATGTTGTGGATGAAGAGGGTCACAAGCGTTTCTTCATCCTGATCCGGCATCAGATCGAGTGCTATCCGGGTGAGAGCCGCGCCAGCGCGTATTGGTTTGACGATGCGGGGGAGATTGTCGGCTGTGACTATTTTTGCGCGGGTTACCGAAGCAATTTTGACGGGGCTGAAGTCGTCCAGACCAAGGCGGCACCCCAGCCGACCGGGATACAGATCAAGTCCTCTGCGTTCGCGAAGACGAAGGTCGTCCAGAAATACATTCTCACAGCGGGAGGTTTGAAACTCATCGAGGTGGTCAACGAGGATGGCACGCCATTTCCGCATGACATCCAGTGCGGCCAATCCCGGATGGAGCCTGCGAAACCCTCTCTCCTCATTCGTTCCCGCAAATCGAAAGATTTCTAGGGAAGCTGATACAATGGACGCGACGGAGCGCATCCCTCCGTTTGCTGCATGACAACTTTTTTACAAATGTTTGACGCCCTTCTGACAACTCTGCGGACGACTTGATCCATGTTGGAGGCATGAAAACATTCATGCTTTCGGTTGTTGTTGGACTCGCGGCCTGCTGGAATCTCCATGCGGGGGGAACTGATCTTGAAACGTTGGCGTGTCAGGCGGTCTCAGTTGATCCCGAGGCGTCGGCTTCTGCCATTGCAGCGTTGCGGGCGAAGGGGCCGGAGGGATTGGAGGCGCTCATACGGGTCAATGATGCTGCGTTGAAGTCGTGGGCTTCTAATCCGGACATGGACGGTGATCCGTCGTGGAAGCGGGTGCGGGCGGCGTTGGATGCGGTTGGGCAGCAACATGATTGTCATGTCTCGCATTTATATTGGCACACGGACATGGAGGAGGCGAAGTCGGCTGCGGCGAAGGCTGGGGGCAAGCCGATTCTTTCGTTGCGGATGCTGGGGAAGCTGGATGAGGATTGCAGTTGCGCGAACAGCCGGTTTTTCCGCACGACCCTTTATTCCAACGCCGAGATTTCGAAATACCTGCGGGAGCATTTCATCCTGCACTGGAAGTCGGTGAGGCCTGTTCCGAAGATCACGGTGGATTTTGGGGATGGTCGGCGGATCGAGCGGACGGTCACGGGAAACAGCGCGCATTACCTTCTGGATGCGCAGGGCAGGGTGCTCGACGTGTTGCCGGGGTTGTATGGGCCGAAGGCATTTCTCCGGCAGCTGACCGAGGCGGAGGCGATTTGCAAAGAGTGTCAGGGCAAGGATGACGCGAGCCGTCTGGCTTTGTTGAAGTCTTATCATGGGCGTCAGAATGATGTCATTGCTGCTGCGTGGTCGCATGACGTGGAAAAGATTGGTGGCCATGGGTTGAGCCAGCCTTCTGCCGGCTTACAGCTCGTTTCCAACACGCCCACGGCGCGGCAGGCAGCGGTGGTTGCGGTGGGCAAGGGCGCGTTTGAAAAAGTGATGATCGGGGCAATGGAAACACATCGGAACACCTGGGGGCAGTCCATGGATGACCGGTCATGGGCAGCGATGGCGGCGCTTCATGCGGAGGATGCGGTGCTGGATGCGTCCAGCGTGGCGTTGATCCGCTCCAAGAATCCGCCGGCTGCGGAGGCGGCGAAGTTGGCGTTGACGAAGTCTCGGGTGGAGAATCCGCTCGTTCGGGTCGTGAATAATTTCCAACGTTCCATTGCGGAGGACACGGTGCGGAACGAGTATCTGCTGCATTCGAGGATTCATGAATGGCTTGCTGGAAGTTTTGCAGCCATGGAGGTGGATGCGTTGAACGAGAAAGTGTATGCAGAACTTTTCCTGACGCCGTCATCGGATCCGTGGCTTGGTCTTGTTCCGCAGGATACGTACACGGCTCTGGACAACGACGGGCTGGTGCGCGCGCCGGGAAATAAGAGGCGGACACGACGGCTCGGCCTTCGTAGCCAATGCTGCTTCGGCGTAGGAGGCAGCGTGTCCCTCCGTTAAAATTGTAAAAAAAGTGCGAAAAGGGTGTTGACGGGGATATGTGGTGACCCTACTATGTATCAAATCTTCAAGTGGTGGAAAGCGCCGCCCGTTTTGCGTGGAGTTTTGGAGAGCGAAACGGGCTTGGTGTTTTTTGTCATTTTTTGCATTGGATTGAGGTGAGGAGTAGGATTGAACCGGGTATAAACTGGCAGGGTACGGAGACGTGGAAATTAGCCCACGTAGCTCAGTTGGTAGAGCACGTCCTTGGTAAGGACGAGGTCACCAGTTCGAACCTGGTCGTGGGCTCCACCTTGGGAAATGTGGAGGGATGTGGAAAGGGGCGAAGGGATGGATCGTTGGATCAATAAATTTATTATAGCGCCGAGCAGGCTTTGCGGGTGTTTCGCGAGGCGGGCTGGCATCAACCACTAAAAACCGAGAAAACGTATGGCTGGCAAAGACAAGTTCGTTCGCAACAAACCGCACGTGAATGTGGGAACCATTGGCCACGTGGACCATGGCAAGACCACACTGACCGCTGCGATCACGACCATTCTGTCAAAGAAGGGTTTCGCCGAGGCGAAGGCCTACGATCAGATTGACAACGCGCCCGAGGAAAAGGAGCGCGGAATCACGATCAACACTTCGCACGTGGAGTACCAGACTGATAAGCGTCATTACGCGCACGTGGACTGCCCTGGCCATGCCGATTATGTGAAGAACATGATCACGGGCGCGGCCCAGATGGACGGCGCGATTCTTGTGGTGAGCGCGGCGGACGGTCCCATGCCGCAGACCCGCGAGCACATCCTGCTTGCACGCCAGGTGGGTGTGCCGTCGCTGGTGGTGTTCATGAACAAGTGCGACATGGTGGACGACAAGGAGCTGCTTGACCTCGTGGAGATGGAAGTTCGCGAGTTGCTCACGGAGTACGAATTCCCCGGCGACAAGATTCCCATTGTAAAAGGCAGCGCAACCAAGGCGTTGGCGGCGGGTGATCCCGGCCATGCCGATGCGAAATGCATTCTGGATTTGATGACCGCGGTGGATTCGTACATTCCGACGCCCGAGCGCGCAATGGATCTTCCATTTTTAATGCCTGTTGAAGATGTGTTCTCGATTGAAGGCCGTGGAACCGTGGTGACCGGGCGAGTGGAGCGCGGCCGGATCAAGGTGGGCGAGGAAATTGAGATTGTTGGGATCCGTCCGACAGCCAAGACGGTGGTGACTGGCGTTGAAATGTTCCGCAAGGAGCTTGACGAGGGCATTGCGGGCGACAACATTGGCGCGTTGCTGCGTGGGACGAAGAAGGAGGAAGTGGAGCGCGGACAGGTGCTGGCGAAGCCGGGTTCGATCACTCCGCATACCAAGTTCAAGGCGGAGGTATACGTTCTGAGCAAGGAGGAAGGTGGCCGACATACGCCTTTCTTCAATGGCTACCGACCCCAGTTTTATTTCCGTACGACAGACGTGACGGGTGTTGTCAAGCTGGCCGCGGGCGTGGAGATGGTGATGCCCGGGGATAATGTGACAGTCGAGGTGGAACTGATCACCCCGATTGCGATGGAGAAGACGATTCGTTTTGCCATTCGCGAAGGCGGCAAAACCGTCGGCGCGGGACGCGTGGGCGATATCATTGCCTGATGTGACTTATGGCCCGCGAATTCATCCAGCTAGCGTGCACCGAGTGCAAGAGGCTGAACTACACTTCCACTCGCAACAAGAAGGAACAGGGGAGCGAGCGGGTGGAACTCAAGAAGTTCTGCAAGTGGTGTGGCAAGCACATCGTGCATCGGGAGAAAAAATAAACAGAGAGCAACACGGCAGTAGCTCAATTGGTAGAGTTACGGTCTCCAAAACCGTCGGTTGGGGGTTCGAGTCCCTCCTGCCGTGCCACTTCAGGGGATTTGACGCAAAATAACAGGAAGCCGTTCGATGAACAATGCAATCGTAAAGGTGAAGGGGTTTTTCCGGGAGGTAAAGGAGGAGATCGCCAAGTGCACGCGTCCTTCGTGGGAAGAGTTGCGTGAGTCCACCGTGGTGGTGGTGGCCACCATGGCGATCCTGGGAGTGTTTATTTTTGCCACGGATTACGTGATCAGCAAGGTGACGCAGGTGTTTGTTTGAGCGAGGAAGCCATGGCAGCAACGACGACATCGCAATGGTATGTGCTTCACTGTCTGCCGGGGCAGGAGCAGAAGGTTCAGGACAGCATTGAGAAGCGCAAGGCGCGCGAGGAGATGGGGGATTTGATCCACCAGGTGTTGATTCCGACGGAGAGGGTGGAGGAGGTGAAGCGCGGCAAGCGGGCGACGACGACGCGAAAATTTTTTCCGGGATACATTTTGATCAACATGGACCTGGTGGATGAGAAGAACCAGTTGAACGAGCGCTCGTGGTATTTTATCCGGGAGACGCCGGGGATCTTGAAGTTCGTGGGTGGCGACCGGCCGATCCCGTTGCGCAAGGAGGAGGTGGACAGCATCCTGGCACAGATTCACGACCGCGAGGACAAGGTGGTGCCGAAGGTGAACTTTGAGCGTGGGGAGACGCTGAACGTGAATGATGGTCCGTTCAAGGGGATGACGGGCGTGGTGGAGGAAGTGGACCAGGAGAAGGGCAAGCTGAAAGTGTCGGTTTCCATTTTTGGACGCTCGACGCCGGTGGAACTGGAATTCTGGCAGGTGGAGAAAGCCTGACGATTTCGGATTTCGGAATAACAGAATGAAGTGAACACAGAACGACAATAAAATTTTTATGGCAAAGGAAGTTACAGGAACAATTCGGTTACAGATCCCGGCGGGGCAGGCCAACCCGGCGCCTCCCGTGGGGCCATCGTTGGGGCAGCACGGCGTGAACATCATGGGATTTTGCAAGGAGTTCAATGCCGCGACCCAAAAGCAGGCGGGCGAAGTGCTGCCGGTGGTGATCACGGTATACAAGGACAAGACATTCACGTTCATCACCAAGTCGCCTCCGGCGCCCATCCTCCTGAAGAAGGCTGCAAACATTGCCACGGCGAGCGGCCAGCCCAACCGCAACAAGGTGGGGAAGGTGACGCGCAAGCAGATCATGGAAATCGTGGCCAAGAAATCCAAGGACATGAATTGCGGCAGCGAGGAAGCTGCCTATCGCACGATCGCCGGGACCGCGCGCTCAATGGGGATCGACGTGGTGGACTGAAATTTTAGATCATTCGCATTATGCCCAGCAAACGAATCAAAGAAGCGCTGAAGGTGGTGGAATCCGGCAAGCTCTATGCCTTGAAGGAGGCTGTGGTTGTGCTGAAGAAATTTCCCCGCGTAAAGTTTGACGAGTCGGTGGACCTCGCGATCAAGCTCAGCGTGGATCCGAAGCAATCGGACCAGATGGTGCGCGGCACGGTGCCTTTGCCTCATGGTTCCGGCAAGAAGGTGCGCATTCTTGCGTTTGCTGAGGGAACGCAGGCAACTGCGGCAAAGACCGCAGGCGCCGAGCATGTGGGGTACAAGGACATGATCACGAAGATCAAGGGCGGCTGGTTTGATTTTGACGTTGCCATTGCGACGCCCGACACGATGCAGGAAGTGCGCAAGCTGGGCAAGGAGCTGGGGCCAAAGGGGCTGATGCCCAACCCGAAAACCGGCACGGTTTCCGATGATCTTGCAAAGGCGGTGAAGGAATTGAAAGCGGGGCGGGTGGAGTTCAAATTGGACAAAAGCGCGAACCTGCACATTTCGGTGGCGAAAGCTTCGTTTGAGGAGATCCAGATCCTGGACAACGCCCGTGCGGTGATCGAAGCGGTGGTGAAAGCGCGTCCTTCCAGCGCGAAGGGGATGTATCTGGAGAGCTGCACTCTTTCGACAACCATGAGTCCCGGGGTGAAGGTGGACATCAGGGAATTCATGGCGGCCTGAACAAATTAAAAATTGAAAATGAAGAATTAAGAATTTCAAACAGACGTCCGAAATAAACCAGGATTCCTCATTCATTCATTCTTCATTTATTTTTATGCGTAGCGAAAAAACATCCATTGCAAATGAAATCAAGGGACGGATCGAGAAGTCGCCCTATGTGATCCTCACGGATTTCACGGGACTGACCGTGAGTGGCTTCTCCGAGTTGCGGGGTCGTCTGGCGAAGGCCAACGCCCGGGCGATGGTGGTGAAGAACAGCCTTTTGCGCATCACCCTGAAGGAGTTGAAGCTTCCCGACCTCAACGGCGCCCTGCTGGGGCCGACGGCGATCGTGTATGGAGACAAGGATGTGGCTGCGGCTGCAAGCGTTTTAAAAACATTCAACAAGGAATTCAAAAAACCGAAGATCAAGGGGGGCATCCTGGACAACGCGGTGTTGAGCCAGGTCGAGATCGAAATGATTGCCGACCTGCCCTCGCGCGAGGTTCTCATGGCGCAGCTGCTCGGCGTGCTCTCGGCGCCGGCCTCGCAGTTCGTGCGCCTGATGAACACGCCCGCATCGCAACTGGTGCAGGTGCTGAAGGCAAAATCAGAAAAGGCAGCCTGAATTTTTCAAACCAATTTCGCCAATGATGGCGGATCGAAACAGAATAAACTCAACCGGCAACTCATCGTCCCCGATGGCTTTTGGGGTGAAATGATTCCGCGGCCGCGGATTCCGATGAAACCAAGGAAACATATATGTCAGACAACAAAGCATTGATAGATCAACTCGGCTCGCTCACCGTTTTACAGATGGCCGGGCTTGTGAAGGAACTCGAGGCAAGCTGGGGTGTCAGCGCGGCCGCTCCCGCGGCTGTTGCGGCTGCTGGTGGTGGCGGCGCTGCGGCTCCCGCAGCCGAGGCCAAGACGGCATTCGACGTGGTTCTCAAGGAAGCCGGCCCCAACAAGATCGCGGTGATCAAGGAAGTCCGTAGCGTCACGACGCTCGGCTTGAAGGAGGCCAAGGACATGGTGGAAGGCGCCCCGAAGACCGTGAAAGAAGGCGCGACCAAGGAAGAAGCCGAAGAGATCAAGAAGAAGCTCGAAGGCGCAGGCGCCAAGGTCGAGATCAAGTAACGGAAGGCCGTTCAAGGTTTGGGATCCCCCGCGCCACGATCCGCGCGCGGGGGATTTCCCAGACGGCAGAAGAGCCAGTGATGAACGTGGTGAATTGCATCGGATGACAGAGCCAGTTAACCCCTCAGACAAGACAGCAACCAAACGGAACACGACATGGAACGCACTCATTTCGGGAAAGTGGTGGAGGTCATTGACCCGCCGAACCTCATCGAGATGCAGAATCATTCCTACACGGAATTTCTGCAGTCAAACATCCCCGTGGACAAGAGGAAGAACGTGGGGCTCCAGGCGGTGTTCAGCGAGGTGTTTCCGATCGAGAGCTACGATGGGAAGACGGTCCTTAATTTTGTCCGTTATGAAATGGGCGACACCAAGCAGTCATGGCTCGATTGCATCCGCGAGGGCATCACCTACGCTGCACCTTTGCATGTGACTTTCCGCCTTACCGAGGATCACGAAGGGCACAAGCAGTCGAAGGAGGAGAAAGTTTACATGGGCGAAGTGCCGCTGATGACCGAGCAAGGCACATTCGTGATCAACGGGGCGGAGCGCGTGATCGTGAGCCAGCTGCATCGCTCGCCCGGCATCTGCTTTGAGGAGACGATCCATCCCAATGGCAAGACGTTGTATTCGTTCCGGATCATCCCCGACCGCGGATCGTGGCTCGAGGTGCAGTTCGACACCAACGACCTGCTTTACATTTATCTCGACCGCCGCCGCCGCCGCCGCAAGTTCCTGGCGACCACCTTCCTGCGCACCATTGGTTACGAGAAGGAACTGGACATCATCAAGCTGTTCTACACCATTTCGGAGCTCAAGCTGCGCAAGGACATGGATGAGGAGACGCTGGCCAACAAGGTTTTGATCGAGGATGTGCTCGACACGGAGAAAAGCCTTGTCGTGGTGCGCGCCTTCGAGCCGCTTTCGAAGATCATCGTGCGGCAGATGCTTGATCTCAAGATTGACAAGGTGAAGGTGGTGGACACTTCAGTGGACGATGGCGTGATCATCAAGTCGCTGAAGAAGGATCCCGCCCGCAATGAGGAGGAAGCACTCAAGGATATCTACCGTCGCCTGCGTCCCGGCGATCCACCCACGGTGGCCAACGCGCGGGCATTGATCAAGCGAACGTTCTTTGATCCGAAGCGTTACGATCTCGGTCGCGTGGGCCGGTACAAGATCAACCAGAAACTTTTCCCCGGACGCAAATCCGATCATGGCACCGATGACCCGAACCTTCGGGTGATCACCAACGACGACCTGATCGCCTCGATGAAGTATCTCATCACGCTGCGCAAGGGCGAGGGGTCGGTGGATGACATCGACCATCTCGGCAGCCGCCGCGTGCGGACCGTGGGCGAGTTGCTTGCCAACCAGTGTCGCGTGGGCCTGGACCGCACGGAGCGGCTGGTGAAGGAGCGCATGACGTTGTTCGACACGAACATCGAGTCCATGACGCCGCAGAAGCTGGTGAACCCGAAGGCCCTTTCCGCGGTGGTGCGTGATTTCTTTGGACGGAGCCAGCTCTCGCAGTTCATGGACCAGACGAATCCGCTCTCGGAGCTGACGCACAAGCGCCGCCTGAGCGCGCTTGGGCCCGGCGGCTTGAGCCGTGACCGCGCCGGCTTTGAGGTTCGAGACGTGCATCCGAGCCATTACGGGCGCATCTGCCCGATCGAGACACCCGAAGGCCCGAACATCGGCCTCATTTCCTCGTTGAGCACGTTTGCGCGAATCAACGAATTTGGTTTCATCGAGACACCGTATCGCAAGGTGGAGAACGGTCGTGTCCTGGAAAAGGTGGATTATCTCACAGCCGACCAGGAGGAGAAGTATGTGGTGGCGCAGGCAAATGCCGTGGTGGATTCCCATTCCAAACTTGTCGGGCCGAAAGTCAGCGTGCGCTTCAAAGGGGACTTCCTTGAAGTGGAGCCGTCCAAGGTGGATTACATGGACGTGTCGCCGAAGCAGCTCGTTTCGGTGGCCGCCGGGCTGATTCCATTCCTTGAACATGACGACGCGAACCGCGCATTGATGGGCTCGAACATGCAACGACAGGGCGTACCATTATTGCAGCCTGAGGCGCCCGTGGTGGGCACCGGGCTGGAGGGCCGCGTCGCGCGTGATTCCAAGATCCTGATTCTGTCGGAACATGGCGGCAAGGTGGCCTCGGTTACGGCCCAGCAGATCGTGGTGACGAAGGATGGCAAGATTCCCGAGACGAAAAAGAAGCTCAAGACCGATCCCGACGAGGAGATTTACGTGTACGAACTGCGCAAATTCATGCGTTCCAACGCGGGCACATGCGTGAACCAGCGCCCGATTGTAAAGCGTGGCGATACGGTGAAGAAGGGGCAGGTCCTCGCAGACGGACCGTGCACTGATGGCGGAGAACTGGCCCTGGGTCGCAACGTGCTCGTGGCGTTCATGCCCTGGAATGGCTATAACTTCGAGGATGCCATCATGATCAGTGAAAAAATCGTGAAGGAGGATGTTTATACCAGCATTCACATTGACGAATTCGAAATCGGCGCCCGCGACACGAAACTTGGGCCCGAGGAAATCACGCGGGACATACCGAACGTGGGCGAGGAAGCGTTGAAGAATCTCGGTGTGGACGGCGTGGTGAGAATTGGGGCGGAAGTCAAACCTGGCGACATTCTCGTTGGAAAAATCACACCCAAGAGCGAGACGGAACTGGCGCCCGAAGAGCGCCTGTTGCGCGCGATCTTTGGCGAAAAGGCGGCCGACGTGAAGGATACTTCGCTCACGGTGCCCAGTGGAACATACGGCATCGTGATGGATGTGAAGGTTTCTGGAAAGAAAGAGGTCAACCGCTCGAAGCTCACGCCGACCGAGAGTCGTCGTCAGCTGAAGGCGTTGAAGGATGATTACGTGAAACGCACGACGGAGTTGCGCGAGGAGTTGACGGAGGCGTTGAGCAACATCCTGCTCGGTGAAAAAATTCCGCTGGACGTGGTGAACGCCGAGACGGGCGAGATCATCATTCCGGCCAACCGCAAGATCACGAAAACACTGCTGCGCAAGCTGGCGAGCGTGTATGATCACATTGAAATTGACCCGAGCCCGATCCGCATCAAGATCCGTGAGATCATCAGTGCGTTCGAGAAGAAATTTCTCGACCTTGAGATGGAGCACCAGCAGAACATCGATCGTCTTGAGAGCGGTGATGAAGTGGATCCCGGCATCATCAAGCAGGTGAAGGTTTATGTCGCCAGCAAGCGCAAGCTGAGCGTGGGCGACAAGATGGCGGGTCGCCATGGCAACAAGGGCGTGATTGCAAAGATTGTGCCCGAGAATGACATGCCGTTCCTTGCTGATGGAACACCCGTGGAAATCGTGCTCAATCCGCTCGGCGTGCCTTCGCGCATGAACGTGGGGCAGGTGCTCGAGACGCATTTGGGTTGGGCTGCACGGATTCTAGGATTTCGCGTGGCCACGCCGGTCTTTGATGGCATCAAGGAAGAGCAGATTCGCAAATACATGAAAGAAGCGGGCCTGCCGGAACATGGGAAGGTGGGTTTGCATGACGGCCGCACGGGCGAGCCATTCGACCAGGAAATCGTGGTCGGCTACATCTACATGATGAAGCTCGGCCATTTGGTGGCGGACAAGATTCACGCGCGCGCGGTCGGGCCTTACTCGCTCGTCACCCAGCAGCCGTTGGGCGGCAAGGCGCAGTACGGCGGACAGCGCTTCGGAGAAATGGAAGTGTGGGCCATGGAAGCTTACGGATGCGCGAACGCGTTGCAGGAACTGCTCACCGTCAAGAGTGACGACGTGGCGGGCCGCACGCGCACCTACGAGTCCATCGTCAAGGGGGATAATTCCCTGCAGGCGGGGATTCCTGAATCCTTCAACGTGTTGATGAAAGAAATGCAGTGCCTTGGGCTAGACGTCCAGGTGCAAAACAATGGAGTGAGTTCCGATGAATAACGAAACCGACAGTCCCTTTATTCCCACAGAAGGCGTGCGCCAGGTCCTTGGCCTGGACAAGGCAATGGGTGCCCCGACGATGAGCATAAGGGTCGCTTCTCCAGAGGCCATCCGCTCATGGAGCCGTGGGGAGATCAAGAATCCCGAGACCATCAACTACCGCACGTTCAAGCCGGAAAAGGGCGGCCTTTTCTGCGAGCGCATCTTCGGCCCCATTCGCGACTGGGAATGCAATTGCGGCAAATACAAGCGCATCAAGCACAAAGGCGTTATTTGTGACCGCTGTGGCGTGGAGGTGACGCTTTCCCGCGTTCGACGCGAACGCATGGGGCACATCGAACTGGCCGTGCCGGTTTCCCATATCTGGTTCTTCAAATGCATGCCGAGCCGCCTGGCGCTGATGCTCGACATGACGGGGCGGCAGCTCGAGCGCGTGATTTACTACGAGGACCACCTCGTGATCGATCCAGGCAAGACGCCGCTCACGCAAAAGCAACTCCTCAACGAGATCGAATACCGCGAGGCGCGCGAACAATATGGTGAGGATTTCAAGGCGGGGATTGGTGCCGAGGCTGTGCAGCAGTTGCTCGCCCAGATGGACATGCCTGAGGTTCTCAAGAGCATCGAGAAGGCTTCCGGCGCCACCAAGAGCAAGCAGATTCGCAAGAAGTTGGCGATGCGCAACAAGCTGGTTCAAGGTTTCATTGGCTCGGGATCGCGTCCCGAATGGCTGATCTTCACGGTGTTGCCGGTGATTCCTCCCGACCTGCGGCCGCTGGTGCCTCTCGAAGGAGGCCGCTTCGCCACATCGGACCTGAACGATCTCTACCGTCGCGTCATCAACCGCAACAACCGTTTGAAGAGCCTTCTCAGCCTCAAGACGCCCGAGGTGATCATTCGGAATGAAAAGCGCATGTTGCAGGAGGCGGTGGACGCTCTCTTTGACAATGGCCGGCATGGCCGTCCCGTCACGGGTGCGGGCAACCGTCCGCTGAAGTCGCTTTCCGACATGCTCAAGGGCAAAGGTGGGCGTTTCCGCCAGAATCTGCTGGGCAAGCGCGTGGATTACTCTGGCCGCTCGGTGATTGTGATCGGTCCCGAGTTGAAGCTTAACCAGTGCGGGTTGCCGAAGAAGATGGCGCTTGTTCTGTTCGAGCCTTTCATCATCCGACGGCTCAAGGAACTGGGGCTGGTTCACACGATTCGCAGCGCCAAGAAAATGATCGAACGTCAGGCATCCGAGGTGTGGGACATTCTCGAGGAAGTGACCCGCGGGCATCCTGTGTTGCTGAACCGTGCGCCGACGCTGCACCGTCTTTCCATCCAGGCATTCGAGCCGGTGCTGATCGAGGGTGAGGCCATCCGCATTCATCCGTTGGTTTGCACCGCTTACAACGCGGATTTCGACGGCGACCAGATGGCGGTGCATGTGCCGCTTTCCACCGAGGCGCAGCTCGAAGCGCGGCTGTTCATGCTGGCGACGAACAACATCTTCGCGCCATCCAGTGGCAAGCCAATCACCACGCCATCCCAAGACATCACTCTGGGGTGCTACTATATCACCCAGCATCCTCGTGATCACAATGCGGGCGACGATTCAAAAAAGTCGAAGAAGCACCTCAAGATGTTTTCCGACGTGGACGAGGTGTATTATGCGCGTGACGCGCGGGGCGCGGGCACGCACGAGAAGATCATCCTCCGTAATCCGGATCTCGGCCGCGATACATTCTTCGGCAAGAAGGACGCGCGCACGCTCGAAACCACGGTGGGCCGCGTGGTCTTCAACAGCATCTGGCCGCCGGAGCTCGGTTTTTACAACAGCCCCGTCAACAAGAAGCAGCTCGGCGAACTCATCTGGCGCTGCTATCAGACTGTGGGGCAGGAGCGCACCGTGGAGATGCTGGACCGGCTCAAGGAGCTTGGCTTTACCGAAGCCACGCGCGCCGGTGTTTCCATTGGCATTGACGACATGATCATCCCCCAGGAAAAAGAGGCGGAGATCACCGAGGCTCGCAAGGGAATCGCCGAGGTGGAAAAGCAGTACCGGAACGGTGTGATCACCAACGGAGAGCGTTACAACAAGATCGTGGACGCGTGGACGCACGCCACCGACAGCATCTCCAACGTGATGTTCCGCACCCTCCAGCACAACAAGGGCAAGGCGGAATACAATCCTGTTTACCTGATGGTGGACTCGGGTGCGCGCGGCAATCGCCAGCAGGTGCGCCAGCTTGCCGGCATCCGCGGGCTCATGGCCAAGCCATCGGGCGAAATCATCGAGCGGCCCATTCTCTCCAACTTCCGTGAAGGATTGTCGGTGCTTGAATACTTCATCTCCACGCACGGCGCACGCAAGGGACTGGCTGACACGGCGCTCAAGACGGCTGACTCCGGTTATCTTACGCGTAAACTCTGCGATGTATCGCACGATGTAATCGTGAACGAGGCTGATTGCGGGACGGCAAATGGAATCTGGGTTGCCGCGATTTACGAGGGCGACGACGAAATCGTGCGCTTGCAGGATCGCGTCATCGGTCGCATTTCGTGCGACGACGTGGTGGATCCCGTCAGCCGTAAGAAGATCGTCAAGGCCGGTGAAACAGTCACGGAGGCGATGGCAGATGCGCTGGAAAAACTGGGCGTGGAGAGGCTCAAGATCCGTTCCGTGCTCACATGCGAAACCAAACGCGGCGTATGCGGCTCGTGCTATGGGCGTGATCTTTCGACCAGCCGCGCCGTGGAGCTGGGTACGGCGGTGGGAATCATGGCCGCGCAGTCCATTGGAGAACCCGGCACGCAGCTGACGATGCGCACATTTCACATCGGCGGCACGGCGAGCCAGGTTTTCAAACAACCGCAGATCCGCGCCAAGAACGACGGGATTGTGCGTTACATGGACCTGCGTGTGGTGCAATCCACCGAGGGCGGTTTCATTGTGCTGAACAAAACCGGTTCCGTTGTCGTGCAGACCAAGGATGGCCGCGAGCTGGAACGCTACAACCTGGTGATTGGTTCCACGATTTCCGTCGAGGATGCCGGTCATGTGAAGAAGGGGGTCAGCTTTGTGAAGTGGGATCCGTACAACGTGCCGATTCTCACCGAGAAGGCGGGAGTGATCGAGTTTCATGACATCATCGAGGGCGTGACGATGCGCCGCGAGTTGGATGAAACAACCAGCCGGATTGGCACCGTGATCATCGAGCACAAGGAGGACTTGCATCCACAGATCGTCATCCTGGATTCGGCCAAGCATGTGCTTGCCAGTTACAGCATTCCCTCGGGAGCGCATGTGATGGTGGAAGCGAAGGACAAGGTGCAGGCCGGCTCCACGCTGGCGAAGACACCGCGAAAGATGTCGAAGACCAAGGACATCACGGGTGGTCTTCCCCGCGTGGCCGAACTTTTCGAGGCCCGCCGCCCGAAGGACGCCTGCGACATCGCCCGGATTGACGGCGTGGTGGAATTTGCCGCGAACGTTCGCGGCAAGCGCCGTCTCGTGCTCAAAGATCAGACTACGGCCACGGAAGAGGAACATCTCATCCCGATGAACAAGCAGGTCATTGTCTTCAAGGGTGACCTGGTGCGCCAGGGCCAGCAGTTGACGGAAGGGCCGGTGGACCCGCACGAGCTTCTCGACGTGAAAGGCCCGGCTGAATTGCAGCAGTATCTCCTCAACGAAGTGCAGGAGGTGTATCGCCTGCAAGGCGTGGAGATCAATGACAAGCACATTGAGGTGATCCTTCGCCAGATGATGCGCAAGGTGCGCATCAGCGACCCGGGCGACACCGAGATGCTGTGGGGCGACCATGTGGATCGAGTGAAATTTCTCGACGAGAACGAGCGTGTTTCCGAGGCCGGAGGCAAGCCAGCCGAGGCGCAGCCTGTGCTATTGGGGGTGACCAGGGCATCACTCGAGACGGAAAGTTTCATTTCGGCGGCCTCATTCCAGGACACGACCCGTGTGTTGACGGAAGCAGCCACGCTTGGGCGCGTGGACTACATGCGTGGATTCAAGGAGAACGTGATCATGGGGCAGCTGATCCCGGCGGGAACTGGATTTCCTGCGTACCGGGCCATCAAGCTCAAGGTCATGGCGGACGCGAAGCCCGATGAAAAAGCCGAGGAGGCGGTGGAAGAGGCTGTGTGATCGCATAACCTGTTTGCGCGCAGGCAGTTTTAGAGAATTACGCTTGCGCCTCATTCACAGGATGGCTAAGCTCCCCGCTCTTTTCCAAAAAACAACATGCCAACCATCAATCAACTCGTTCGATTTGGCCGCCAGAAGGTGCGGTACAAGTCGAAATCGCCGGCGCTCTCCAACTGCCCGCAGCGGCGGGGCGTGTGTTTGCAGGTGAAGACGATGACGCCCAAGAAACCCAACTCCGCACTCCGCAAGGTGGCGCGAGTCAGGCTTACAAATGGTTCGGAGGTGTGGGGATACATCGGCGGCGTGGGTCACAACCTGCAGGAACACTCGATCGTGATGGTGCGTGGCGGGCGCGTAAAGGATTTGCCCGGCGTGCGTTACCATATCGTGCGCGGAACGCTTGACACCCTGGGCGTGGATGGCCGTCGTCGCAGCCGGTCCAAATATGGTGCCAAGAGGCCCAAGGCGGGCGGCGCGAAAGCGGCTCCTGCTGCTGCCCCCACTGCCGAGGCTGCAAAGAAGGCATAAGCGGAAGTGCTCCACCAAAAATTTAAACCTTGAAATTGAACCATGTCCCGTCGCCGCCAAGCAGACCGCCGCAAGACCCAGCCCGACAGCCGGTATAACAGCCCGGTGGTCAGCCGTCTCATCAACACCATCATGTGGCGTGGCAAAAAGTCCACAGCCCAGCGCATCGTTTATTCTGCGTTCGATCTTCTCAGCGAGAAGGCCAACAAGGGCGATCCGATGGATGTGTTGACCAAGGCGCTCGACAATGTGAAGCCGCGCGTGGAGGTGAAGTCCCGGCGTGTGGGCGGCGCCACGTACCAGGTTCCCGTGGAAGTTTCCGGCGATCGCCAGCTTGCGCTCGCCATGCGATGGCTTGTCCGCCTGGCCGACGGGCGCAAGGGTGTGTCCATGCCCAAGGCGCTGTCGGATGAGATTTTTGACGCGTTCAACGGACAGGGTGCCGCTGTAAAAAAACGCGAGGATGTTCACAAGATGGCGCAGGCCAACAAGGCGTTCGCGCATTTGAGGTGGTGACCATGCCTGCAACAGCCACATCTCCCATGCCCGCCAAGGCGAGCAACCCGAATGATCCGAAGCGCCCCTACACGCTTGAGCGGACGCGCAACATTGGCATTGCGGCGCACATTGACGCCGGCAAGACGACCACGACGGAGCGCATTCTTTTTTATACCGGCCTGATTCACAAGATCGGTGACGTGGATGACGGCAACACGGTGACCGACTGGATGGAGCAGGAGCGCGAACGGGGGATCACCATCACCTCGGCGGCGACCACCTGTTTTTGGACGCAGAAACCGGAGGAGGGTGTGGCGAAGCTTTTTTCCGGCATCAAGCACCGCGTCAACATCATCGATACGCCAGGCCATGTGGATTTTACGGCGGAAGTGGAACGATCGCTCCGTGTGCTGGATGGTGCCGTCGCCGTATTTTGCGCCGTGGCGGGTGTGCAGCCGCAATCAGAAACCGTCTGGCGCCAGGCCACCAAGTACAATGTGCCGCGCATCGCGTTCATCAATAAAATGGATCGCATGGGCGCAAATTTTGACAAGGCGTTGAATGATTTGCGAACCAAGTTGCGCGCCAACGCATGGCCCATCATGCTCCCGGTTGGACAGGCGGAGCATTTCCGCGGCATCGTGGATGTGGTCAACCAGAAGGCGTACATCTGGCCTGAGGAAGAGGAAAACGAGAAGAACAACGGCATGGTCTTTCAGATCACCGATGTGCCTGCCGACATGGTGGAGAAGGCGAAGAAGGCGCGCCAGGACCTCGTCGAGGCTGTGGCTGACAAGGACGAGGAAGTTGGCAATCTTTTTCTCGAGGAAAAACCAATTTCAAACGAGGCTCTCAAGCAGGGATTGCGTCGTCTCACGTGCAAGATCCAGATCGTCCCCGTCCTGTGCGGTTCCGCCTTCAAAAAACGTGCCGTGCAGAACATGGTGGATGCCGTCGTGGATTATCTTCCCTCACCGCTCGATATTCCCCCTGCGGTTGGTATTGATCCTGATGCCCGCGAGGAGAAGGTGACTGCCGAGCCGGATGATGCCGCCAAGTTCTGCTCTCTGGCCTTCAAGCTTTGGACCGACCCCTATGTGGGAAAGCTGGTGTTTTTCCGCGTCTATTCCGGCAAGCTGGCCAAAGGCGACACGATTTACAATCCGCGCACCAACAAGCGTGAGCGCGTGAGCCGGGTAATGATGATCCAGGCCGACAAGCGCGAGGAAGTGGATGTGGTGTACTCTGGCGACATCGCCGCCCTGGTGGGTGTCAAGAACATCACCACCGGTGACACTTTGTGTGATGAGGATTTTTCGATCATGCTGGAACCGCCCTCATTCCCCGAGCCTGTGATTTCGATGGCGGTGGAGCCCAAGACGAAGGCGGATCGTGAACGCATGGGCGAGGCCCTTCAGCGCCTGGCGGAAGAGGATCCGACTTTCCGCATGAAAACGGATGAGGAGACCGGGCAGATGATCATTCATGGGATGGGGGAACTGCACTTGGAAATCATCCGTGATCGCATGTTCCGGGAATTCAAGGTGGAGGCCAACGCGGGCAAGCCGCAGATTGCCTATCGTGAGACGCTGACCAAACCGGCTGATGGCGAGGGAAAATTCATCCGCCAGTCCGGCGGCAAGGGCCAGTATGGGCATGTGATTCTTTCCGTCGAGCCGGGTGAACGCGGCTCCGGCGCCGTGATCGAGGACAAGGTTGTTGGCGGCAGCATTCCCAAGGAATTTATCAAGCCGTCCATCGAAGGTGTTGAGGAGGCGATTCTTGCTGGAGTCGTGGCTGGCTATCCGGTTGTGGACGTCAAGGTGCAGATTCTGGAGGGAACGTATCACGACGTGGATTCCAGCGAGTTGGCGTTCAAAATGGCCGGTATTTTCGCTTTCAAGGACGCGATGAAGAAGGCTGGCTGCATCATCCTGGAACCGATCATGAAAGTGGAGTTGATCACTCCCGAGGAGTATCAGGGCGACCTGATCGGCGATCTCAACCGTCGCCGAGGCAAGATTCAGAACATTGAAAACACCGATGGCGTGTGCATTGTTCATGCGAATGTTCCACTGGAGGAAATGTTTGGTTATGCAACCGACATCCGGTCCCTCAGCAAGGGGCGTGCCGCGTACTCAATGGAGCCCTCGCACTTCGAGCGCGTCCCCGAACAGATTCTTGCAAAAATTGTGGACGCCAACAAAAAATAACACTCGCCCTCCATGGAACATCAACGTATAAGAATCCGTCTCAAGGGCTTCGATTACCGCATCCTCGACACCTCGGTTGCGGAAATCGTGGACACGGCAAAGCGAAGTGGGGCCAAGGTTGCAGGGCCGATTCCGTTGCCAACCCGCGTGGAACGTTTCACAGTGAACCGTTCACCGCACGCGGACAAAAAGTCGATGGAGCAGTTTGAGATTCGTACTCACAAGCGCCTTCTCGATATCATCGACCCGACCGCGAAAACGGTGGATGAGCTCAAGAAGCTCAACCTGCCGGCTGGTGTGGATATTCAAATCAAGATTTAAACATGAGTGTTGGAATTTTAGGAAAAAAGCTGGGCATGACCCAGATTTACGATGACAAGGGCAATTTGCAGCCTGTGACTGTCATCGCTGCGGGCCCGTGCACCGTTCTCCAGAAGAAGACCGTGGAGAAGGAGAAGTACGCTGCCTACCAGATCGGGTTTGATGATCGCAAGGAGAAGAACATCTCTTCCGGGATGAAGGGCCATTTCAAGAAGGCGAAGAGTGCCCCGAAAGGTTTCATCCGTGAATTTCTCGCCGACGAAGGGGAGACTTTCAATGTAGGCGACGCGATCACGGTGAAGCTCTTTGCTCCCGGTCAGTTCGTGGATGTGATCGGAGTTTCGAAGGGCAAGGGGTTTCAGGGCGTTGTTCGTCGGTGGCGTTTTGCAGGCGGTGGTGCGGCGCACGGTTCCAAATCTCATCGCCGTCCAGGAGCGATCGGCATGCGCGCATGGCCGGGTCGAATCTGGAAAAATGCCCGCGGTCCCGGCCACATGGGCGACGTTCGCATTACCACGCAGAATCTTCAGGTGTTCCAAATCCGCGATGGCGAGAATCTTTTGATTTTGCGGGGTTCGGTTCCCGGCTCCAATGGTTCGTACCTCGTGGTGCGGCCGGCCATCAAGAAGACGATTGTGAAAGGCAAGGCGTGACGCCATGAAGATCAAAATTTACAGTCAGGACGGTAAATCAAAGGGTGAGCAGGAAATCAGGCTGCGCGATGATTTCAAGGAAGTCAGCCCGCAGGTGATTCACGACGTGGTGACGGCGTATCGTGCCGCGCAGCGTTCGGGCACGGCCAACACCAAGACGGTTGCCGAAGTGTCCGGCTCGGGAAAGAAACCATGGCGTCAGAAGGGGACAGGCCGGGCACGCGCCGGCCAAGCTCGCTCACCAATCTGGCGAAAAGGAGGCGTGGTCTTCGGACCCAAGCCCCGCGACTACTCGAAGAATGTTCCCAAGGCTGTCCGCCAGCTGGCGTTTGAGCAGGCGCTTTCGACGCGAATCCAGGACGGCGATGTGATGGTGGTGGATTCATTGGACGTCAAGTCACCCAAGACGAAGGATTTTGTGGGCATTCTCAAGGGATTGAAAGTGGAGGGCAGGACGCTGCTGATTCACGAGGCGCCTTCGCACAACCTCCGTCTCGCGTCCCGCAATGTGGAATGGCTGAACACCACGCCCGCCGAGTCGGTGAACACCTACCAGCTTTTGAATTGTAGCAAGATCGTGCTGACGCGCGCCGCGCTCGAGAAACTGGCGTCGCGCAGGATCACCCGGGAGGTTTCGAAATGAACGACCCGTTTTCCATCGTGCAACGCGTGCGCCTCACGGAAAAGGGTTCCGCCCTCCAGGAAAAGCACAACAGCTATGTCTTCTCCGTGAAGCCGGATGCCAACAAGATCACCATCCGCCAGGCGGTCGAGAAGCTGTTTAATGTCAAGGTGGTGCGCGTCAATACATTGAACTGCCGGGGCAAATTGCGCCGCAAACAGACCCGCCAGCGCGGCCGCACATCCGATTGGAAAAAAGCGATTGTGACCCTCAAAAAAGGCGACAAGATTGACCTGGGAGTCTGAGCCATACCTTAAACTGAATTTTTAGCCATGGGCATTCGCACATACCGTCCGTACACGTCGAGCATCCGCCACAAGGCGTCGTCCACCTTCGATGAGCTGACGAAGGGTACGCCGGAGAAGGGCCTGACGGAATCATTGCATCGTCATGGTGGTCGCAATGCCCACGGGCGACTGACGATGCGTCATCGCGGAGGCGGCCACAAGCAGCGTTATCGTCTGGTGGATTTTCGACGCCGCAAGCACGGCGTGAAGGCCAGGGTGGAGGCGATTGAATATGATCCCGTGCGTTCAGCACGCATCGCACTGATCACCTACACGGATGGCGAGAAGAGCTACATTCTTGCGCCGCTTGGCCTGGAAGTGGGTCGCCAGGTGGAGTCCGGTCCCGCGGCAGCGGTGGAAGTGGGCAACATGCTTCCGTTGAGAAACATCCCGATGGGCATGTCCATGCACAACATCGAGCTCGTGAAGGGCAAGGGCGGACAGCTTGTGAGAAGCGCCGGCATGACCGCCACTCTGATGGCAAAAGAGGGGGATTATGGAAATGTGAAGCTGCCTTCGGGGGAGATTCGCATGATTCACCTGGATTGCTACGCCACGCTTGGGCAGGTGGGCAATCTCGATCACGAGAAGATTTCATATGGGAAGGCCGGCAAAAGCCGTCACCTCGGCTGGAGATCACATGTCCGTGGCGTGGCCATGAATCCGGTGGACCATCCCAATGGTGGCGGACAGGGAAAGAGCAAGGGGGGCGGCGGATGGCATCATCCCACTTCGCCATGGGGGCAATTGGCGAAGGGATTGAAGACGCGACAGAAGCACAAGCCCACGGATAAATTCATCCTCGAGCGCCGCAAGAAATAAACAGCATTGAAAGAATATGGGACGATCAATTAAAAAAGGACCCTTTGTGGACGATCACCTGATGGAGAAGGTGATCAAGTCCACAAGTTCCGGCGCCAAGAAGCCGATCAAGACGTGGTCGCGTCGTTCGATGGTGATTCCTGAATTTGTGGGGCACACGTTCCTGGTGCACAACGGAAAGATTTTCAACACGGTATTCGTGACGGAGAACATGGTGGGACATCGGCTGGGTGAATTTTCGCCGACACGCACGTTCAAGAAGCACGGTGCGCATACCGAGAAGGCGGCGGCGAAGTAAGGGCCGCCGGATGGCAATGAGCTGGCCTTCTCCGCGATCCAGGGGGAGTGTTTGGCTCGGCTGTCGGGTTGGACTGGGGATTTGTATTTTTTGTTCTTTGGCAGGGTTCGCGCAGGGCGCGGACAACATGGAGGTGCAGGAATTGAAGGGCGTGGTGGAGGAACTTCAAAGGGAGAATTCCGAGCTGCGAAAACAGATTTCGGCGCGACAGAAGGAGCTGGGCTTGGCGACCAACCGACTTGCACGGGTTGAAAACCGCGCGGACAGGGTGGCGGATGACGAGGATGCACGCACGGCGGCGGAATGGCGGGCGATGTTGCAGAATGCTTTGAAGCTCCTCGGTGAATCTGATCAGGAGGTGCGGTCGCTGCAGAAGCGGCTGCGGCTCCTGACCTATGCATCGCGCGAGGCCCTCAAGTCCGCCGCGAAGGTGGATGGTGCCAGACGGGCACAGGTGGAGGGGGAGTTGCGGCAGAGTGAGAAAATGCTGGCGGGGAAGGATGATGGGAAGGCACAGCCATTCACCACGGCGAGTGAAACGGGGACGCCGCCCACGGCAAAGGTGATCGGGGTGCGGCTGGATCTGGGAGTGACGGCGTTGGCGGTTGGGAAAAAGAAGGGGGCGCGGGTGGGAATGCCCTTCCTTGTGATGCGAGGCAAGAGTGTGATGGCGGTGATCACGCTGGCGGAAGTGAGGGAGAACGCATCCATGGCGATCATTGACCAGATGGATCCAGACAAGCCGATTGAGGAAGGCGACATGGCGGTGCTGAGAAAACTTTAGCAAAAAAATTTTATGAAAATTCAAGCCATTACACGGTATGTACGGATTTCACCGCGCAAGGTGATGGACGTGACGCGTGAAATTCAGGGCCTGCCCGCCGGGCGAGCCCTGGATCTCGTCCAGGTCATGCCTCTCAAGGCCGCGCGCCTGGTTTTGCGCACGCTGAAGTCTGCCATCGCCAACGCTGAGAATAATGCCAGCTTGTCCCGCGAGAACCTGAAGGTGAAAGAAGCCGTCGTGGGCACAGGCCCCACGCTCAAGCGCATGGGTTCGCGCGCGCGCGGAAGTTCCAGCCTGATCCGCAAGCGTACAAGCCATATAAAAATTATCTTGAGCGACGAGTGACATGCCGCTAAACTCCCGCTCCTTTTTTCCAAGCATACCATGGGCCAAAAATGTAATCCAATCGGGTTGAGACTCGCCGTCACGAAGGACTGGCGGTCGAAGTGGTATGCCCCGAACCGGGAATACCGCCAGTTCCTGCACGAGGACCTGAAGATCCGCGATTTCCTCAAGAAGAAGCTTGAGCAGGCGGCGGTGCCGCGCATTGACATCGAGCGCGCGGCGCAGCGGTTGCGCGTGACGATTTACACCGCACGCCCCGGCATCGTGATCGGCCGAAAAGGCACGGAGATCGAGAAACTCAAGGAGGAGATCGGCAAGTTTACCACGGTGAAGGAAATCTACGTGGAAATCCAGGAAGTGAAACAGCCCGAGATCAATGCCCAGCTCGTGGCTGAGAACGTGGCCCTGCAGATGGAGCGGCGCATTTCATTCCGCCGCGCCATGAAGAAGGCTGTGCAGACAACGATGAATTTCGGAGCCGAGGGAGTCAAGATCCGCTGCTCGGGGCGGCTCGGCGGGGCGGAACTTGCCCGCATGGAGCGCTACCACGAGGGCAAGGTCCCGCTGCAAACGCTTCGCGCGGACATTGATTACGGTTTCGCAGAAGCTTCCACTGTCTATGGCAAGATCGGTGTCAAGGTCTGGATTTACAAGGGGCAAAAAACGTTCGAGATCATCAAGAAGGCTGCCTGAAGCGGAATGGGAGCCCAATCACATCCCGCCCGCCGCACCCCGCGAATTTCCAATTTTTAATCTCCAACTTTGAACTAAAACCATGGCCATGATGCCCGCCAGAGTGAAGTATCGCCGCATGCACCGCGGCAGCCGCGCCGGTTTTCCGACGCGTGGCGCGACCATTGAATTTGGAACGTTTGGATTACAGGCGCTGAGCCGGGCGTGGATCACCAACATTCAAATCGAAGCCGCGCGCGTCGCGCTCACGCGAAACATGAAGCGCAAGGGCAAGGTTTGGATCCGCATTTTCCCCCAGCAGTCGGTTTCCCACAAGCCCCTTGAGACTCGCATGGGCAAGGGCAAGGGCGCGCCCGACATGTGGGTCGCCGTGGTCCGTCCCGGCAACGTTTTGATCGAGATGGATGGCGTTCCCGAGAATGTCGCGCGCGAATCATTTGCCCTTGCCGCAGCCAAATTTCCCATCCGCACCCGCTTTATCGGGCGTCACAACGCCATTGCCTGACCACCATGAAAATCAAGGAACTCATCGCATTGACGGCGCCGGAACTGGAGGCGAAGGGCCGTGATTTCCGCCAGGAGATGTTCAACTTGCGCTTGAGGCAGTCCACGGGACAGCTCGACAAGCCCAGCCGCCTGCGCGATTTGCGCAAGGACATTGCGCGCGTGGAAACGCTGCTGACCCAGTTCCGCAGGAAGCTGAACTCCAAAATAGAAGTGAATAAAAAATCATGAGCGATTCACCTGAAACATCCCGCGGGGCGCGCAAAGAACGCGTGGGTTACGTGGTTTCCGATAAGATGGACAAGACGATCGTCGTCCGTGTGGATCGTCGTGTTCGTCACGCCAAATTTGAAAAAGTGATGACGCTCGCCAGCCGCTTTTACGCCCACGACGAGAAGAACGAGGCGAAGGTGGGGGACCGCGTTCGAATCATAGAGACCCGCCCGCTGAGCCGCCTCAAGCGCTGGAGGCTGGCCGAAGTGGTGGAGAAAGGTGCCGAGCAAACAGCCCTGAGCGCCGAAACCGCAAAAGCCTGATCAAGCAGTCCGAATTTTATGTTGCAAGTACGTTCCATTATTGATGTGGCCGACAACACGGGAGCCCGGCGGGCTTCGGTGATTGGGGTGATCGGCCGTCCGACGCTGTTTGCCCGGATCGGGGACGTGGTGAAGGCGAACGTGAAGGAAGCCGATCCCGATGGGACGGTGAAGAAGGGCGCGGTGGTGGACGCGGTGGTGGTGCGCACGCGCCAGGCAATCCGCCGCAAGGATGGCTCAGTGCTTCGCTTTGATCGCAACGCGGTGGTGATCATCGACAAGCAAATGAATCCTGTCGGCACGCGCATTTTCGGACCTGTGGCGAGGGAGCTGCGCGAGAAGAATTTCATGAAGATCATTTCACTCGCGCCGGAGGTCATCTGAACATGAGCGTGCACGTTAAAAAGAACGATGTGGTGGTGGTGCTCAGCGGCAACAACCGCGGCATTCGCGGCACCGTGATCTCGGTGAATGCCGCGAAGTGTCGCGTGGTGGTGCGGCCGGCGGGACGCGAAGCCGATGAGAAGAAAAATGAGAACATCCGCATCATCCGAAAGTCCATCCGCAAGACCCAGGACCGTCCGCAGGGCGGTTTCGTGGAACTGGATCGCTCCTATCATGCGTCCTCGGTCATGCTGGCCGAGCGTTACGACAAGCGGGGATCGGGTCCTGCCAACAAAAACGGGAAAAGCCAGGGGCGTGCGTCATGAGTGAATTATTGAAACATTATCGGTCGAAGCTGGTTCCAGAGCTCCTGGCAAACGGGAGATACAAGAACCCCATGCAGGTGCCACGCATGCTGAAGATTGTATTGAACACGGGCGTTGGTTCATCTGGCGACAAGCAGGCGGTGGAGGATGCGGTTCGCGAGATGACGATTGTTTCCGGGCAGAAGCCGATCATCACGCGCGCGAAGAAGAGCATTTCGAATTTCAAGTTGCGCAAGGATCAGGAGATTGGTTGCAAGGTGACGTTGCGTGGAAAGCAGATGTACGAATTCATGGAGCGCTTTTTCAACGCAGCGCTTCCCCGTGTGCGTGATTTCCGGGGGGCTTCGAACCGTTCATTTGATGGACGCGGGTCGTACACGTTCGGCGTGGATGACCAGACAATTTTCCCCGAGATCGAGCTCGACAAGATCAAGCGCCGCCTGGGGATGGACATCACGTTCGTGACAACCGCCCGCAACCCCGAGCAGGCAAAGGAGCTCTTGAAGCTCTTGGGGATGCCGTTTGCTGCCGAGCGCAAAAATTAGAAACCCAGGAATCTATGGCTAAACTTTGTTTGATGAACAAGCAGTTGCGGGTGCCGAAGTTCAAGTCGCGTCGCTACACGCGCTGCAAGGTGTGCGGAAGGGCGCGCGCTTTCATCCGCCGTTTTGACATGTGCCGCCTCTGTTTCCGCGAACTGGCCCTGAACGGCAAACTTCCGGGCGTCACCAAGGCAAGCTGGTAACCATGAATATCTCCGATCCCATCGCCGACATGCTCACGCGCTTGCGCAACTCCGGTCTCGCCGGCGTGCTCCAGGTGCACATCCCTCACTCCCGTTTGAAAAGCGATATTGCCCGCGTGCTCAAGCGGGAGGGTTACATCGAGGATTTCAAGGTGAGCAAGGAGGGCAAGAAATCAAACCTGCAGATCACGCTCAAGGGCAACAGTGCCGGGCAGGCCCTTTCAGGTCTCCGACGCATCAGCACCCCTGGCCGCCGCAGATACGTGGGCGCACGCGACATTCCGCGAGTGCTTGGCGGAATGGGAATCTGCATTATTTCCACCTCCGGCGGCATCGTGACAGGCCAGGAGGCGAAGAAGAAAAATGTGGGTGGTGAAGTGCTCTGTCACGTTTGGTGATTCCAGATAAAATTTAAAACTCAAAAACCATGTCGCGCATTGGAAAAAAGCCGGTTGAGATTCCCCCGAAGGTCAAGGTGACCATCAGCGGACGCCGCGTGCATGTCGAGGGGCCGAAGGGAAAGCTTGAGTTTGAAATGCCTCAACTCGTGGAGGCTGCGGTGGACGGCAATC